>NZ_MUZA01000135.1 GCF_021442385.1 Micromonospora sp. MH99 | reverse complement strand
GGCACCGACCCCACGCGCGTCCCGGCCCCCGGCGCCGTGCCGACCCGCCCGGCGACAACCAGCGGCCCGGCCGGCGCCCCGACTCCTCCCGGCGGCGACGCGCCTACCGCGTTCATCCCGAAGGTCGGGTCGGGCTCCGCACGCCCGAGCAGCGCGGCGGGCGCCCCGGTCTCTCCCGCCGGGCCGGGCCGCCCCGCCGACCCGAACGCCACAGCTGTCATCCCCGCCGTCCCGTCCGGGCCGGCACCCCGGCCTCCGGCCATGGACTCCACGGCGCTGATGGGCGCCGTCCCCCGTACGGCGACGCCGGATGAGCCGGCCGGCGCGGACGACAGCGCCGGCGAGCCTCCCCGACCCCGTCGGGGCGAGCGGGTGGTCCAACTCCGGCCGCACCAGACCGGCGAGGGCTACAAGAGCGTCTACTCGGAGCTCACCCGCCCGACGCTCGCCTCCCGCGTGCGCAGCGGCATCCGGGCCACCGGCGAGGTCCTGATCACCTTCGGCCTGGTGGTGCTGCTCTTCGCCGGCTACGAGGTGTGGGGCAAGTCCGCCGCCGTCGACGCCCACCAGCACGACCTCAGCAACCAGCTTGCCCAGGTGTGGGGTCCCAACGACGACCCCACGGTCGCCCCGTCGGCCACTCCGAGCGTCAAGCCGTCCCCGCCCGTGCACGGCAAGCCGATCGCGGGCCTCTACATCCCCAAACTCGACAAGAACTGGGTGGTGGTCGAGGGCGTCACCCAGGCCGACATCCGGTACGCCCCGGGCCACTACCCGACCAGCGCGCTGCCCGGTCAGGTCGGCAACTTCTCCGTCGCCGGCCACCGTAACCGGGCCACGTTCTGGCGGCTGGACGAGCTGAACGACGGCGACCCGATCGTGGTCGAGAGCAAGACCGACTGGTACGTCTACCGGGTGTCGCAGACCCGCATCGTCAAGCCGACCCAGGTCGAGGTCGTGGCCCCGGTGCCCGGCGAGCCGAACAAGCGGCCGACCAAACGGATGCTCACGCTGACCACCTGCAACCCCAAGTGGGACAACTACCAGCGCCTGATCATCCACGCCGAGCTGGACTACATCGTGTCCAAGTCGGCGGGCCGCCCGGCGGAGCTGGGAGGCTGACCCGATGTACGCCTTCATCTGGCGCAAGCTCCCGTTCGGCCTGGCCGGCAAGCTGATCGGTTCGGTGCTGCTCGCGGCCGCCACGGTGGCCCTGCTCTGGTACGTGGCCTTCCCATGGGCCGAGCCGCTGCTGCCCTTCGACGACGTGCAGGTCACCCAGGACTCCGGCGTTCCCGGGGAGCCGGGCGAGCCGGGTGGCGGAGACGCGGTGACCGGAGACGCTCCGGCTGGTGACGAGCACGAGCTGCCGTACGACACCGACCGGAACAATCCCGCGCCGTCCACTCCGAGCAGGTGACCATGCGCGTCCTGGTGATCGACAACTACGACTCGTTCGTCTTCAACCTGGTCCAGTACCTGGGCCAGCTCGGCGTGGAGTGCGACGTCCGCCGCAACGACGAGATCGACGTCGCCGAGGTCGGCCGGGTCGGCGCGGCCGGCATTCTGCTCTCACCCGGACCGGGCAGCCCCGACCGGGCCGGCATCTGCCTGGACGTCATCCGGAAGTACGCGGGCGAGCTGCCGATCTTCGGCGTCTGCCTCGGCCACCAGGCCATCGGCGAGGCCTTCGGGGCGACCGTGACGCGGGCCCCGGAACTGCTGCACGGCAAGACCTCCGAGGTGCGGCACCACTCGGTAGGCGTGCTCGCCGGCCTACCCGACCCCTTCACCGCCACCCGCTACCACTCGCTCGCCGTGCTCCCCGAGACACTGCCCGACGAGCTGGAGGTCACCGGCTGGACCGGCTCCGGTGTGGTGATGGCGATGCGGCACCGGACGCTGCCCATCGAGGGCGTGCAGTTCCACCCGGAGTCGGTGCTCACCGAGGGCGGCCACCTGATGCTCGCCAACTGGCTGGCCGGTTGCGGCCACCCGGAGGCGCTGGAGCGTGCCCCCGCGCTGGCCGCCGAGGTCGACGCCCGGCGACTCGCCGCCTTCGCCACCGCGTAGACCGACACCCGCCGGTCAGCTGCTCAGGGCGTCCCGCACGGCGGGGTTCTCCGACGACCGGACCGCGGGGGGTCGGCCGCGCACCGCGTCCCAGGCGGCCTTGCCACTGGCGAAGTAGTCGCGGACGGCCTTGCGTGCGAGCAGGCCCGGCCCGCAGCCGTCGCACCGTGCGGTGACCCCGTCGACGTCGAGGCCGAGGTGCCGACAGAGCGTCACCGCCCGGGACAGGTGGTAGGACTGCGTCACGATCAGAGCCCGCTGGACGCCGTACACGTCTTTCGCGCGGATGCAGCTGTCGTACGTGTCCAGGCCGAACGGGTCCGCCACCACCCGCCGGGGGTCCACGCCGAGCGTCTCGGTCAGATACGCGGTCATCACCGTCGGCTCGTCGCCGGACGCGCCACCCCCGTCGCCGGAGACCAGCACCACCCGGGCCCGCCCGGTACGCACCAGCTCGGCGGCGGTCTCCAGGCGGCCGGCGAGCCGTTCGCCCGGCTGCCGCCCGTCCGCCGTCACCGCCGTACCCAGGACGATCACGACGTCGGCAGCGGGAGCGTCCGCTTCGCCGTACGTGTGCCCGTGCGCTCCGAACGTCGTCCACAGCCACGGGACGCTGCTCAGGACGAGCAGGACCACGACCACCGCGATCCCGCGCAGCAGATGCCGACGCCACCGGCCCGTCCGCGGCCGATCGACGGCGGAGTCCTGCCGGAGGCTCTGCACCCAGGCGCGGACTGCTACTCCTCGGGAAGCCGGACCGGCGGCGGGAAGATCGGCTGACCGGAGCCACCACCGGTGCCCGGCGTCGTCGGCGTGCCGCTCGGCGTCGGCGTCGGCGTCACCGGCGGGCTGGGCGTCTCCTCGACCTTCTCCGGGATGCTGATCTCCAGGGTCACCGTCCTGCCCTGGGCCAGCTCGGTGCCGCCCTTCGGGCTCTGCGACTGGACGCGTCCGGCCTGATCGGCCGGAACCTCATCGCCGTCGCGGAACTTGACCTCGTAACCCGCCGAGCGAAGCTCGGCGGCGGCATCGTCCTTGGTCGAGTTGACGACGTTGGGGACCTTGTCGACGTTGCCCCGGGAGACCTCGACGGTGACCTTGCTGTCCTGGGCGACAGTGGTCCCCGACGGAGGGGTGACCTTGACGACGATGCCCTTCTGCGCCGGGTTGTCGACCTGCTTCTCCTCGACCACCAGCCCTTGAGCTTCGAGCTGGTCCTTGACGTTCTCGAACTGGGAGTTGACCAGACCCGAAGGGATCTTGACATCCGGTTTGCCATCGCAGATCTGGACGGTCACCCGGCTGCCCTCCTTCAGCCGGGCACCCGGTGCCGGATCCTGCTTGGCGACGGTGCCCTTCGTACAGTCGTTGGCCAGGATCGGATCGCCCGCCACGGGCTGGAAGCCCGCATTCTGGATCTCGGTGAACGCCGCGGCCTGGGCCTTGCCGGTGAGGGTGGGCACCGCCTTCAGGTCCTTGTCCTGCTGCTGACTCCACAGCAGGGCGGCGACCAGGGCGATCACCGCCAGCACGCCGACCGCGCTGAACAGGGCGATCAGCCAGGAGGACGCCTTGCGCTGGCGCGGATCGCCGACCCGGGCGGGGATCTGCCGGGTCTGCTGCCCGGCGGCGGCGGGCGCGTAGCCGGCACCGCCGCCGGCCGGGGCCATCGCCACCGTCTCGGCCTCGCGCAGCACCGGAGTGGCCAGCACCGGCCGGCCGGCGGCGGCGCGCAACAGGTCGGCACGCATCTCGCCGGCACTCTGGTAGCGGTTGAGCGGGTTCTTCGACAGCGCCTTGAGCACTATCGCGTCGACCGCCGGGGTGACGTCCGGGTTGATGTCGCTCGGGGTCGGCGGAGTCTCCCGCACGTGCTGGTACGCGACGCTGACCGGGCTGTCCCCCACGAACGGCGGGTGCCCGCAGACCAGCTCGAAGAGGACGCAGCCGGCCGCGTACACATCGGAGCGGGCGTCCACGGCCTCGCCGCGCGCCTGCTCGGGCGACAGGTACTGGGCAGTGCCGATCACCGCGCTGGTCTGCGTCATGGTGGTCGCGCCGCTGGCCAGCGCCCGGGCGATGCCGAAGTCCATCACCTTGACCTGGCCGGTCTGGGTGAGCATGACGTTGCCCGGCTTGATGTCCCGGTGGATGATGCCGTGCCGGTGGCTGAACTCCAGCGCCGCACACATGTCGGCGCAGATCTCCAGCGCACGGCGGGGCTGCAGGCGGCCCTCGGCCCCGAGGACCTCCTTCAACGTCCGTCCGTTGACGAACTCCATGACGATGAAGGGCAGTGTCTCGCCGGTCGGCGCGGTCTCCTCGCCGGTGTCGTAGACCGCCACGATCGCCGGGTGGTTGAGCGATGCGGCGTTCTGCGCCTCCCGGCGGAAGCGCATCTGGAACGTCGCGTCCCGGGCGAGGTCGGTGCGGAGCATCTTGATCGCGACGTCCCGACCGAGCCGGAGGTCGCGACCGCGGTGCACCTCGGCCATGCCGCCATAGCCGAGCAGCTCGCCGACCTGGTACCTGCCACCGAGCAGGCGGGCCTGCGCTGTCATCGCGTCTGTCGTCCTTCGCTCGTCGTCGTCCCGCCGTCACCCGGCCGGAGTCGTACCTCACGACGGTACGACGTCCGGGTCGCATCGTCGCGTTCGTCGAGCCGCAGCGCGCCGGACGTCACGGTCTGTGAAGCTGGCGTCCCGGTGGCACCGTTCTGCGACTGCTTCCGCAGGTTGTAGGAAATCACGCCGGA
This sequence comes from Micromonospora sp. MH99, assembly GCF_021442385.1. Taxonomy (GTDB): domain Bacteria; phylum Actinomycetota; class Actinomycetes; order Mycobacteriales; family Micromonosporaceae; genus Micromonospora. Next base: position 186 of record NZ_MUZA01000135.1, on the reverse strand, counting down.
GCAGAGCAGGACCAGTAAGGCCAGCAGGACGGCGAGGAGCACCATCCCGGGTCGGGACCGGCGGGGCTCGGGCGCCGGCAGCCCCGAGCCGGCCTGCCGGGCGTACGCCGGTGGGTGTTCCTGCCGGGTCGGTGCCGTCGGCACCGCCGCGGCGCCGCGCGGGTAGCCGGCCCCGGCGACCGGCGG
>NZ_MUZA01000134.1 GCF_021442385.1 Micromonospora sp. MH99 | reverse complement strand
CGGCGTGCCGGCGTCGGTGCGGTCCCGGCGGCCGTCGCCGCGGCCACGGCGCTCACCCCGGCCGTCGCCGCGGCTCTCACCGCGTCGCGGGCCCCGGCCGCCGCTGTCGCCCCGGCGAGAGCGGGTCGTCCCACCCAGGTCCTCTTCGATCTCGGCGGACAGCCCGGCCCGGGTGCGCTCGGCAGTGGGCAGAGTTCCGCTGACCTCGGTGGAGATGTGCAGGTCGGTGTAGAGGTGCGGCGACGTGTGGTAGGTCTCCGGCGGCTCGGGCATCTCCAGACCGAGGGTCTTGTCGATGATCCGCCAGCGGGGCATGTCGTCCCAGTCGACGAAGGTCACCGCGACGCCGGTCGCCCCGGCCCGGCCGGTACGGCCGATGCGGTGGGTGTAGGTGTCCTGGTCTTCCGGGCAGTCGTAGTTGATCACGTGGGTGACGCCTGTGACGTCCAGTCCACGGGCCGCCACGTCGGTGGCGACCAGGATGTCGATCTTGCCGGCGCGGAACGCCCGCAGGGCCCGCTCACGGGCGCCCTGGCCGAGGTCACCGTGCACTGCGGCGACCGCGAACCCGCGGAAGTCGAGATCCTCGGCGACCCGGTCGGCGGCCCGCTTGGTGCGGGTGAAGATCATGGTCAGCCCGCGCCCCTCGGCTTGGAGGATGCGCGCCACCACCTCGACCTTGTTCATCGAGTGGGTGCGGTAGACCAGCTGCTGGGTCTGCGGCGACGGCCCGGTCTCGGCGGTGTGCCCGGCGTGAATCGTCATCGGCTGGCGCAGGAACCGCCGGGACAGGGTGACGATCGGGTCCGGCATGGTCGCCGAGAACAGCATCGTCTGCCGGTCCTCCGGAAGCATCGCCAGGATCTTCTCGACGTCGTCGAGGAAGCCCAGGTCGAGCATGCGGTCGGCCTCGTCGAGGACGAGCGCGTGCACCCGGTCCAGGCGGAGGTGCTTCTGCTTCTGCAGGTCCATCAGTCGGCCCGGGGTGCCGACCAGAATTTCGACGCCCTTGCGCAGCGCGTCGATCTGCGGCTCGTACGCCACGCCACCGTAGATCGGCAGCACCCGGACGCCGCGCGTCCGGCCAGCGGCGGCCAGATCCTTGGCGACCTGGATGCCCAGCTCACGGGTGGGGACGACGACCAGCGCCTGGGGGACGCCGTCGCTGCCCTCGCTCGGCGCGAATACCCGCTCCAGCAGCGGTACGCCGAAACCGAGGGTCTTGCCGGTGCCGGTGGGCGCCTGGCCGATCAGGTCGACGCCGCGCAGCGCGATCGGGATCGCGTACTCCTGGATGGCGAACGCGCGGGTGATGCCGGCGGCGGCCAGCGCCTCGACGGTTTCCTCGCGGGCGCCGAGGGCCGCGAAGGTGGGAGCCTCGGGTCGGACCGGGGCGGTGGGGGCCAGTTCCTGGCCGTCCATCAGATCTTGAGTCAGCTCGCTCATGTGGATGTGGGGGTGCCCTCTCGTGGGTGCGCCCCGTCTCGTCCTCAGGGCGCGTTCGGTATGACGCGGGCCACACGGTCGGCGGCAGAATGCCGAGCCGGACCGGGCCGCACGCGCGCCGCGGGCTGAGCTTCGATCAGATCGGCGCCCACGGCAACTGCTCTATGCTACCTGAACAGGCAAGCTCACGTCCCGATTCCCGGTCGGCCAGCCGCCACGCGGGGCGGTCGAATGTGACCTGCACCACACGTGCTCGGGTGCTCGTTCGTGCCCCGCACGGGCCACCCGGGCCGGCGCCGCACGGTAGCCTGCGCTCGTGTCCGCGCCGACCACCCCCGGTCCCGCCGTCGCCGACCTGCTGGGCCTGGTCGCCTTCGGTGAGCTGCTCGCCTTCGAACGCATGGCCGGCGACGCGCGACTCGCCCCCGACCTGCATCGACGCGCCGCGCTGAGCCAGATGGCCGCGGCCGAGATCGGCAACTACCGCCGGCTCGCCGACCGGCTCACCGCGCTGGGTGTGCCGCCGGAGGAGGCGATGACGCCGTACGTGCGGCCGTTGCAGGCGTACCACGACTCCACCGAGCCGCGGGACTGGGCGGAGGTGGTCACCAAGGCGTACGTGGGGGACGCGATCACCGACGACTTCATCCGGGAGATCGCCGACGCGCTGGACGAGCCCGACCGGGCGCTGGTGCTGGACGTGCTGCACGACTCCCGGTACGCGGAGTTCGCCGTCGCCGAGATCCGGGTGGCCGTCGCCGCCGATCCCCGGGTTGCCGGTCGGCTCTCCATGTGGGCCCGGCGGCTGGTCGGCGAGGCGTTGTCGCAGGCCGGCCACGTCGCCGCCGAACGGGCCGCACTCACCGCGCTGATCGCGCGGGGCGACCGGGTCGACGTGCCGGGATTGTTCTCCAGGCTCACCGACGCCCACACCGCGCGGATGGCGGTCGCCGGACTGAACAACTGACCGTCACCCGTCGGGTGCGGCACCGGCCCGCGGCAGGTGGCCTGCAAACGCCGACCTGCCGCGACGGCCGGACCGGTCAGCGAACGGTGAAACCGACCGCTCGCGGGGACGCCTCGGCGATCTCGACGTAGGCGACCTTCTCGACCGGAACGATGACCCGCCGGCCCTTCTCGTCGGTCAGGGAGAGCGTGCCGCCGTTGCCGGCGAAGGCGTCGGTCACGATCTGCTCGATCTCGGCCGGCGACTGCGCGCTGTCCAGAACCAGCTCGCGCGGCGCGTACTGCACGCCGATCTTGACCTCCACTGTGCCTCCTCAACTGGGGCGATAACCGCCCTGCGAAGGCTATCCGATCACGGGGTCGACGGTCAGGCTGACTCACCTTGCAGCGGGAAGCTCGCGATGCCCCGCCAGGACAACGCCGCCACCAGAGCCTCGGCCTCCGCCTTCGGCACCTGCCGGCCACCGGCCAGCCAGAACTGCGCGGCGGTCTCCGCCGCGCCGACCAGCCCGGAGGCGAGCAGCTCGGCGTGCGACCGGCTCACGCCGGTGTCGGAGATGATGGTGTCGGTGATCGCCGCGATGCAGCCCTGCTCGACCCGCTCCACCCGCTGCCGCACCGCCGGGTCGTTGCGCAGGTCCGATTCGAAGACGAGGCGGAACGCCTCGCTCTCGTGATCGACGAAGTCGAAGTACGCGCGCACCGACGCGCTGACCCGCTCCTTGTTGTCGCTGGTGCCGCGCATCGCCTCGTGCACCTGAGCGACGATGGCGTCACAGTGCGTGTCCAACAGGGCCAGGTAGAGGTCCATCTTTCCCGGGAAGTGTTGGTAGAGCACCGGCTTGGAAACCCCGGCCCGCTCGGCGATGTCGTCCATCGCAGCGGCGTGGTAGCCCTGGGCGACGAATACCTCCTGCGCCGCCGCGAGCAGCTGCTTACGGCGCGCGGAGCGGGGCAGGCGGGTGGGCCTGCCAGCGGTCTGTGCGCCGTTCCCCACAGCGGTCATGGGATCCTCCGAGTTCTCCGTACGGGCCGGCATTTTCCCCCCAGACCGGGGCGGCCCTCGACCGCGTCGTGGAAATGGCCCGCCGCTGTAACTTATCGCCACTCTCCCCACACGGTAGCCTCAGCGAGGGCGACCAAGGAGCGCGCGGTGAGTGAAACAGGGCAACCCGGAGCCGCCACCCCGGGAGAGCACGGTGACGGAACGGGTCAGCACGACGACCCGGGCCGCTCCGGCAGCGGGTGGGCGCCCTCGACGGGCGGGTGGTCCCCGTCTGCCGAGCGCGAGGCGGCCGGGGAGCAGGCACCACCGTGGCAGCGGCCCCCCGCGTCCGGTTGGCGTGCCTCCTCCACGAGGCACGGCGACCTGCCGGCGCCTCTGCCCGGGCTGACCGGTGACCCCGAGCGCCCCGCCCGGGTCAACGGTCACCACACCAACGGTGTCCACCACGACGAGGCCGAGATCGACAGCGACAGCAGCGGCGACAGCGAGACCAACGGCGCCCGCCACGGCGATGCGGAGATCAACGGCGTCGCGCACCTCGGCGGCGGGGCCCCATCGGGCCGCCAGACACCGGTGAGCGCGCCGCCCGGGCGGGCCGCCGACGACCGGCCCGACGTGGGCGGAGGCCGGCTGGTGGTGCCCGCCCAGCGTCCCGCGCCGGTCGGGGAGCAGGGAACGGCAGAGGCCGACACCGGCCCGGCCCGGCACTCCACCACCGACCCTGCCGCGCCGCGCGGCGTCCGCTGGGCCGACCCCGGTCTGCCCAGCACCGCGCCGGCCTCCATCCAGGTGCCGCCCGTCGGCACGGCCGCCTCGGGTTTCGAGGTGCCGCCCGGTCTGCGTGCGCCCACCGGCGAACGGCCCGCCGTCGACGATCAACCTGCCGTTTCGCGTGGTTGGCAGGGCCCGCCCGCGGCCGAGGCGTCGGCCGAGTCGGGGCGTGCCTCCGGGCGCGGCGACGACGCGGAACCGGAGCGCCCCAGCGGGGACACGCACCGGGCGGGTGAGTCGCCCTCCATCGAGCCGGACTGGTCCGGGCCCAGCTGGAACCGCCCGAGCTGGGGCAGTGGGTGGGCACCGCCCTGGTCCCGCCAGGACGGCGAGTCGGCCGGCCGACCGGCGCGGGACGAGTCCGCGCCGGGCTGGGTCGCCGAGCCCCACCAGCCGTACGAGCCGGTGCGCGCCGAGCCGACCCGTCCGTACGAGCCGGTGCCGGCCGAGCCGCCCCGCGCGTACGACGTCACCCGGGACGCGCCCCGGGCCGAGGCGGACGCCGACCCCGGCACGCCCACGCGCCCGTCCTGGGCGGGTGAGCGGCCGGCCCCGATTCCGACCAGCGTGCCGCCGGCCGTCTCCCGGCCCGAGCCGACCGAGCGGCCCTCCTGGGCAGGTGGGCCGGCGCCCGAGCCGACCAGCGGGCTCCCCGCCGACCGCCCGTCCTGGGCCGCGCCGGCCCCGGTCAGCGCGGCCGAGCGCCCGTCCTGGGCCGGTGGCCCCACTCCCACGAGTGGCCCGCCGGCCGTCGAGCGTCCGTCGTGGGCCGGGGGGTCCGCATCGGGCGGTGCCGCCGCCCGTGCCGAGCCGACGAGTGGCCCGCCGGCCGCTGACCACGCCTCCTGGGCCGGCGGTTCGGACCCGACGCCGGCCAGTGCCCCGCCGTCGCGCCCGTCCTGGGCCGGCCCCGCATCGCCGCTCCCACC
>NZ_MUZA01000133.1 GCF_021442385.1 Micromonospora sp. MH99 | reverse complement strand
GATCGGTGTGTGGTTGTTCTTTGAGAACTCAACAGGGTGCTTGTAAAGCCAGTGCCAATTATGATTTATACCCCGGACTGGTCAGGCCTTTATGGTTTGGCTGGTTGGGATTCCTTTGGCAACATTTGTTTGTTGTCGGGATAGCTGTTCAACTAATTTTTTGTTGGAGAGTTTGATCCTGGCTCAGGACGAACGCTGGCGGCGTGCTTAACACATGCAAGTCGAGCGGAAAGGCCCTTCGGGGTACTCGAGCGGCGAACGGGTGAGTAACACGTGAGCAACCTGCCCCAAGCTTTGGGATAACCCCGGGAAACCGGGGCTAATACCGAATATTACCTGTGGTCGCATGACTGTGGGTGGAAAGTTTTTCGGCTTGGGATGGGCTCGCGGCCTATCAGCTTGTTGGTGGGGTGATGGCCTACCAAGGCGACGACGGGTAGCCGGCCTGAGAGGGCGACCGGCCACACTGGGACTGAGACACGGCCCAGACTCCTACGGGAGGCAGCAGTGGGGAATATTGCACAATGGGCGGAAGCCTGATGCAGCGACGCCGCGTGAGGGATGACGGCCTTCGGGTTGTAAACCTCTTTCAGCAGGGACGAAGCGAGAGTGACGGTACCTGCAGAAGAAGCGCCGGCCAACTACGTGCCAGCAGCCGCGGTAAGACGTAGGGCGCGAGCGTTGTCCGGATTTATTGGGCGTAAAGAGCTCGTAGGCGGCTTGTCGCGTCGACCGTGAAAACTTGGGGCTCAACCCCAAGCCTGCGGTCGATACGGGCAGGCTAGAGTTCGGTAGGGGAGACTGGAATTCCTGGTGTAGCGGTGAAATGCGCAGATATCAGGAGGAACACCGGTGGCGAAGGCGGGTCTCTGGGCCGATACTGACGCTGAGGAGCGAAAGCGTGGGGAGCGAACAGGATTAGATACCCTGGTAGTCCACGCTGTAAACGTTGGGCGCTAGGTGTGGGGGGCCTCTCCGGTTCCCTGTGCCGCAGCTAACGCATTAAGCGCCCCGCCTGGGGAGTACGGCCGCAAGGCTAAAACTCAAAGGAATTGACGGGGGCCCGCACAAGCGGCGGAGCATGCGGATTAATTCGATGCAACGCGAAGAACCTTACCTGGGTTTGACATGGCCGCAAAACCTCCAGAGATGGGGGGTCCTTCGGGGGCGGTCACAGGTGGTGCATGGCTGTCGTCAGCTCGTGTCGTGAGATGTTGGGTTAAGTCCCGCAACGAGCGCAACCCTCGTTCGATGTTGCCAGCGCGTTATGGCGGGGACTCATCGAAGACTGCCGGGGTCAACTCGGAGGAAGGTGGGGATGACGTCAAGTCATCATGCCCCTTATGTCCAGGGCTTCACGCATGCTACAATGGCCGGTACAATGGGCTGCGATACCGTGAGGTGGAGCGAATCCCAAAAAGCCGGTCTCAGTTCGGATCGGGGTCTGCAACTCGACCCCGTGAAGTCGGAGTCGCTAGTAATCGCAGATCAGCAACGCTGCGGTGAATACGTTCCCGGGCCTTGTACACACCGCCCGTCACGTCACGAAAGTCGGCAACACCCGAAGCCGGTGGCCCAACCCTTGTGGAGGGAGCCGTCGAAGGTGGGGCTGGCGATTGGGACGAAGTCGTAACAAGGTAGCCGTACCGGAAGGTGCGGCTGGATCACCTCCTTTCTAAGGAGCACCTTCCGACGAAAGTCGGTAAGGAGCCCGCACCGCCCGAATGTGGTGGTGGGGTGCTCGAATGGCGGAGACACTGGCAAGTTTTGCCCTGGCAACGGCCGGCGGCGCCTAGTACAGCCACCCTTTGGGGTGGTGGGAACGGATGCTTCTGGTGCGGCTGGGGGGAAATGTAAGCACCCTGTTGGGTCCTGAAAGAACAACCGATGGTTGTTGTTTCAGAGACTTGGCCAGCCTCCCTTGTGGGGGCTGGGAGTCTGCCAGGCATGGCCTGGCCTCACATACCGCCGGTCGGTGATCGGGTTTGGTGTGGGGCTGTTCGGGTTGTGGGTTGGTCGTTTGTTGAGAATTGCACAGTGGACGCGAGCATCTTTGTGGTCAAGTTGTCAAGGGCGAACGGTGAATGCCTTGGCACCAGGAGCCGATGAAGGACGTGGGAGGCCGCGATAGGCCTGGGGGAGCTGTCAACCAAGCTGTGATCCCAGGGTGTCCGAATGGGGAAACCTGGCACCAGTCATGTGGTGTCACCCACACCTGAACACATAGGGTGTGTGGAGGGAACGCGGGGAAGTGAAACATCTCAGTACCCGTAGGAAGAGAAAACAAATTAGTGATTCCGTGAGTAGTGGCGAGCGAAAGCGGATTGAGGCTAAACCGGCTGCGTGTGATACCTGTCAGGGGTTGCGTGGTCGGGGTTGTGGGACCCTACTGAACAAGCTGACACTTGTTCGAGGAGTTACAAAGTCAGTGGCTAGTCGAACAGTCTGGAATGGCTGACCGTAGACGGTGAAAGTCCGGTAGGTGAAAGTTGCTGACCTTCTGTGGGTGTTCCCGAGTAGCGGCGGACCCCTGAAATCTGCCGTGAATCTGCCAGGACCACCTGGTAAGCCTAAATACTTCCTGGTGACCGATAGCGGACGAGTACCGTGAGGGAATGGTGAAAAGTACCCCGGGAGGGGAGTGAAATAGTACCTGAAACCGTTCGCCTACAATCCGTCGGAGCCTTGCGGGGTGACGGCGTGCCTTTTGAAGAATGAGCCTGCGAGTTAGTGGCATGTGGCGAGGTTAACCCGTGTGGGGGAGCCGTAGCGAAAGCGAGTCTGAATAGGGCGATTCAGTCGCGTGTCCTAGACCCGAAGCGGAGTGATCTAGCCATGGGCAGGCTGAAGCGCGGGTAAGACCGCGTGGAGGGCCGAACCCACCAACGTTGAAAAGTTGGGGGATGACCTGTGGTTAGGGGTGAAAGGCCAATCAAACTCCGTGATAGCTGGTTCTCCCCGAAATGCATTTAGGTGCAGCGTCGCGTGTTTCTTGCCGGAGGTAGAGCACTGGATGGTCTAGGGGGCCCACAAGCTTACCGAAATCAGCCAAACTCCGAATGCCGGTAAGTGAGAGCGCGGCAGTGAGACTGCGGGGGATAAGCTTCGTAGTCGAGAGGGAAACAGCCCAGATCACCAGCTAAGGCCCCTAAGCGTGTGCTAAGTGGAAAAGGATGTGGGGTCGCATAGACAACCAGGAGGTTGGCTTAGAAGCAGCCACCCTTTAAAGAGTGCGTAATAGCTCACTGGTCAAGTGGTTCCGCGCCGACAATGTAGCGGGGCTCAAGCACACCGCCGAAGCTGTGGCATTCACATTTTAACCTCGCTTGGACTTGATTCCTTGTGCAGGTGTGTGGATGGGTAGGGGAGCGTCGTGCCGCGAGTGAAGCAGCGGGGTGACCCAGTTGTGGACGCGGCACGAGTGAGAATGCAGGCATGAGTAGCGAAAGAAGGGTGAGAAACCCTTCCGCCGGATGACCAAGGGTTCCAGGGCCAGGCTAATCCGCCCTGGGTGAGTCGGGACCTAAGGCGAGGCCGAGAGGCGTAGTCGATGGACAACGGGTTGATATTCCCGTACCCGCGAAAGAGCGTCCCTGATGAACCTCGTTGTGCTAACCACCCGAACTTGGTGAGGTCTTCGGACTGAGCTGAGGGAGCGTGGGAACCTGATGGGTAGTAGTCAAGCGATGGGGTGACGCAGGAAGGTAGCTGAGCCCGGCCGGTGGTTGTGCCGGGGTAAGCGTGTAGGCCGTGTCGTAGGCAAATCCGCGACACACTAGGGCTGAGACGTGATGCCGAGCCGATTCAGGTGAAGTCAGTGATCCTATGCTGCCGAGAAAAGCCTCTAGCGAGTTCTTAGCGGCCCGTACCCCAAACCGACACAGGTGGTCAGGTAGAGAATACCGAGGCGATCGGGCGAACTGTGGTTAAGGAACTCGGCAAATTGCCCCCGTAACTTAGGGAGAAGGGGGGCCGGAGACGTGAAGCCCCGCGCGGGTGGAGCGTTGTATGGCCGCAGAGAGCAGGGGGAAGCGACTGTTTACTAAAAACACAGGTCCATGCGAAGAAGTAATTCGATGTATATGGACTGACGCCTGCCCGGTGCTGGAACGTTAAGGGGACCTGTTAGCTCTTCGGGGCGAAGCGGAGAACTTAAGCGCCAGTAAACGGCGGTGGTAACTATAACCATCCTAAGGTAGCGAAATTCCTTGTCGGGTAAGTTCCGACCTGCACGAATGGCGTAACGACTTCCCCACTGTCTCAACCACAGGCCCGGCGAAATTGCAGTACGAGTAAAGATGCTCGTTACGCGCGGCAGGACGGAAAGACCCCGGGACCTTTACTATAGCTTGACATTGGTACTCGAATTAGCTTGTGTAGGATAGGTGGGAGCCGGTGAAGTCCATACGCCAGTATGGGTGGAGGCAATCTTGAAATACCACTCTGGTTGATTTGGGTATCTAACTTCGGACCGTTATCCGGTTCAGGGACAGTGTCTGGTGGGTAGTTTAACTGGGGCGGTTGCCTCCTAAAGGGTAACGGAGGCGCCCAAAGGTTCCCTCAGCCTGGTTGGCAATCAGGTGTTGAGTGCAAGTACACAAGGGAGCTTGACTGTGAGACTGACAGGTCGAGCAGGGACGAAAGTCGGGACTAGTGATCCGGCACTTGCGAGTGGAAGCGGTGTCGCTCAACGGATAAAAGGTACCCCGGGGATAACAGGCTGATCTTCCCCAAGAGTCCATATCGACGGGATGGTTTGGCACCTCGATGTCGGCTCGTCGCATCCTGGGGCTGTAGCAGGTCCCAAGGGTTGGGCTGTTCGCCCATTAAAGCGGTACGCGAGCTGGGTTTAGAACGTCGTGAGACAGTTCGGTCCCTATCCGCCGTGCGCGTAGGATACTTGAGAAGGGCTGTCCCTAGTACGAGAGGACCGGGACGGACGAACCTCTGGTGTGCCAGTTGTCCCGCCAGGGGCACGGCTGGTTAGCTACGTTCGGAAGGGATAACCGCTGAAAGCATCTAAGCGGGAAGCCTGCTTCAAGATGAGGTATCCCACCCACCTTGTGGGGTAAGGCCCCCAGCTAGACGACTGGGTTGATAGGCCGGAAATGTAAGCCCGGTAACGGGTTCAGTTGACCGGTACTAATAGGCCGAGGACTTGACTACTAAGCTGCTACGCGTCCACTGTGCAACTCTGAACAAGCGAACACCCGTGACATTGTGTGCCGGGGTTGTTTGATATGTTCATAGAGTTACGGCGGTCATGGCGGAGGGGAAACGCCCGGTTACATTCCGAACCCGGAAGCTAAGCCCTCCAGCGCCGATGGTACTGCACTCGTGAGGGTGTGGGAGAGTAGGACACCGCCGGACAATCTTCCAG
>NZ_MUZA01000132.1 GCF_021442385.1 Micromonospora sp. MH99 | reverse complement strand
TCCCGCCGGCGGCCCCGGCTGGTCGGCTCGCTGGCCGAGCGGATCGCCGCCGTGGGCCGGCTGCCACTGCTCGGCGCGGTCACCCCGACCGGTCCGGACGGCCCCGGCGGGCCGCGTGGCAACAGCGCCCAGCGGGTACGCGCCCTGCACGACGCCTTCGCCGTGCCGGCCGACCTGGCCGACGCCCTGGCCGCGCTGGAGGGGCCGGTGCTGCTCGTCGACGACCTGGTCGACTCCGGTTGGACGATGACCATGGTGACCCGCGCGCTGCGGCGGGCCGGTGCTTCCGACGTGCTCCCGCTCGCTCTGGCCGTGGCCGGCTGAGCCGCCGTTCGCGATCGCGGAGGTCCGTGGACGGCTGCGGGGCGGAAAGTTCCCGGGCCGCGCGGATTGCGACGGTCGCCACGCCGCCCCGGCGTCGGTCAGGGCTGGCCGGGCGCGGCGGTACGGTGGCGGCATGACCGATCAGCAGCACGTGACCCGCGCGTACGCCGTCACCGGCATGACCTGCGAGCACTGCGTGCGTGCGGTCACCGACGAGCTGTCGGCGCTGCCCGGTGTGCGGCAGGTCCAGGTCGACCTGGCCTCCGGCACCGCCACGGTGACCAGCGACAGCCCGCTGCCCGACGAGTCGGTGCGGGCTGCCGTCGACGAGGCCGGTTACGTGCTGGACGCTGGCGGTGCCTGAGCAGGCCCCCGCCGCGCCGGACCGGAGCACGGTCCGGCTGGCGCTGGTGGTCGGCGGGCTGGTGCTCGCCGTGCTGCTCGGGTTCGGCCTCGGTCGCATGAACGGCACCGCCACCGCCACCGGTGGCGGCAGCCCCGCGGCGCTGACCGCCGACCACACCCACCCGCCGGGCACCGGGGCCCACGACCACGGGTCCATGACCGGCGCCGACCAGGGCGCGGCCGCCGAGCCCGGCGGTCTGTCGGTCAGCTCGGCCGGATACACGCTCGTCCCGCTGGCCACCGAGTTTCCGGCCGGCCGCCCAGGGCAGCTGCGCTTTCAGGTGCGCGACGTGCAACGCCGCCCGGTCACCCGCTTCGCCGTCGTGCACGACAAGCCGATGCACCTCATCGTGGTCCGTCGGGACCTGACGGGCTACCAGCACCTGCACCCGACCATGGCGGCGGACGGCACCTGGACGGTGCCAGTGACCCTCGCACAGCCCGGCGTCTGGCGGGCGTACGCCGACTTCACCGTGGTTGCCGACAACGGCGGCCAGAGCGCGCTGACCCTCGGCGTGGACCTGGTCGTGCCGGGCACGTACGAGCCGCGTCCGTTGCCCGCCCCGGCGACCTCGACGACTGTGGACGGGTTCACCGTCGCCTACCAGGGCAGCCCGCAGGTCGGTGTCACGGTGCCGCTGACCTTCCGGATCGAAGGTGTGGACGGCAACGCGGTGCTGGAGCGCTACCTCGGGGCGTACGGTCACCTGGTGGCGCTGCGCGAGGGCGACCTGGGCTACCTGCACGTGCACCCCGAACCGGAGCTGGCCGACGGCCAGGTGAAGTTCTGGCTGACCACCCCGGGCCCGGGCCGCTACCGCCTCTACCTCGACTTCCAGGTAGCCGACAAGGTCCACACCGCCGAGTTCACCGTAACGGTCCCCTGACCCGGCCCCTCACCGCCCGCACGGCCCCCCACCTCACGTGGTTGATCATGAAGTTATTGCCACTCGCGCCGGCGTGTCGTGGCAATAACTTCATGATCAACCCGGGCGGGGGTGGGGGTGGGGTTTGGGGTTTGGGGTTAGCCGGCTCGGCGGGTTGGGCGGCGGGCCAGGTAGCGGAGGAGGTCGCGGATGTGGTGCTTCTCCTCGGCTGGGACGCTGGGATCCGCCAGGCGATCGAGGATGGCCCGGACGTCGGCCTCGACCGGGCCGTCATCGCTGCGGCGACGAGGCGCCGACCCCGCGTCGGGCAGCCCGAGCGCGCGGAACGCGGCAGCCACCGGCAGATCCAGTGCGGCGCAGAAGCCGCGCACCTTGGCCAACTCGGGGTAATCCTGCCAGTCACCGGCGAGCCAACGGAACACGGTGGAACGGCCCACGCCCGTGTGCGAGGCAAGATCGGTCACGGTCCATCCGCGCTCGTCGCGAGCGTCGTCGATGGCACGCCGGACGAAGCGGGCGAACGCCATCTGCGGTGACACGTCTGCGGAACCCATCCGGTATGTCTTTCCCTCCCGGCCGAGCACTGGGAAGATGCGCCTTCCGAGCGTAGTACGCCCGGGACCGGAAACCACTGACTGACCGCACAAACTGTCCCACCGATGAGACTCCGCGTCGGGCAGTATTCGTGCCGGCACCCAGCGATCATCGTCGCTCTTCCACTAAGCTCGGTGCCCGTCCCGGCACGGCGCATGCGCGCGTGCCGCCGATCGCCCGGACCACCGCCGAGGAGCACCATGGCCGAATCGAGCCGTCCGCTGCCGTACCAGCCCGGTGCGGTGAGCCTCTTCTTCGTCGCCAAGGCCGGCGTCTTCGCCGCCGGGTTCTGGATCTGGCTGCTGGTCCTGGTGCTCCGCACCAACGCGGCGACCGGTCTCGACGTGCTGGCCGCCACCGGCGCGATCACCACAACGCTGGCCGCGGTGGTGCTGGGCGCCCGGATGGCGCTGCAACGCAACGCCGCCATCCGGCACGCCGAGACGAAGAAGCTGCTCGTCGACATCTCCTGGAACGCGTTCACGGCCGCCGGCAACGCCGAGAGTTCGGGAAAGGTGGTGCCCTTCCCGAGCAGCGCCGGTGAGGACGACCGCTCGGCCCTGCGCCACAGCGGGGACCGGGTGTCGGTCTTCGACCGCTCCGGCGGCCGAGACCGCGGCAACGGCGACCGCCGACGCTGAAACCAGATTCGACGGAATTCAGGTGCCGTCAGCTGGCGGCTCGGTGCGTCGTTGACTTGCGGGGCATCAGCTGGCGCGGCGCCGGCCGCCTCCTGCCCGGCTCTGCCGGTAAGGGTTGTTTCCGAACGAGTCGCCGGGCCGTGACGCGCCGGGCGTGAAATGCTCGGCATGGACCAGTTCCGGATATAGGCTGTTTCCGTTCGGAACCGAATTGGCTCATTAACCGAAACCGCGAGGGGTGTGCCGTGCGGGCTTCAGGCGAGGCAGCCCTCGATCCGCCGCCGGAGCGCGAGGTCGATGTATTACGGCGTGCCGTTGCACTCGTGGGGGATCGGCTGCCACCTGGGTGGTCGGTGCACCTTGCTGAGCAAGCGGTGGGCAGCAGGGGCCGGATTGACGGTGTAGCCGACTTGATCGGTCCTGACGGGGCGAAAGCGGTTTTTCTCATCGAGGCAAGGCGCTCGTTGGTTACCAGCGATCTTGCCCAGATTCTTGACCACCTTCGCTCCAACAACCTGCCGCACGTCGACCGTCCGCTGCCCCTGATCGTCGCGCGTTACCTCGGCTCTTCCGCGCGCGCATGGTTGCAGGAACGCGGAGTCTCTTACGCCGACGTCACCGGCAACATATACATCTCGCTGGAACGTCCGGCGATATACCTGCGGGACAGGGGCGCAGATCGCGATCCCTGGCGTGGGCCGGGCAGGCCGCGCGGCACCTTGCAGGGGCCTCCAGCAGCCCGAGTCGTACGCGCCCTGGTGGACGTCGCCGCAGACATGAGCGTTCCAGACCTGGTACGCCTGTCTGGCGCCTCGACGGGAGCGACGTACCGGGTCGTTGAATTCCTTGAGCATGAAGCGCTCGTCGCACGTGCGCGAGGTGGCCCGATAACGCATGTCAAGTGGCGGCGCATTCTGGAGCGATGGAGCGAGGATTACGGTTTTCAACGCAGCAACAGTGTCAGCGGCTACCTGAGTCCGCGAGGTCTGCCAGCGTTGCAGGAGAACCTCCGGGAAGCGCACGGATTGCGCTACGCGCTGACGGGATCCTTGGCGGCACATCGTCTGGCGCCCTACGCACCGGCCAAGCTGGCGATGCTCTATGTGGATGACGTAGCCCAAGCTGCCGAGGAACTCAAGTTGCGCCACGTTGATGTGGGGGCGAACGTCTTGCTCGCCCACGGAAGGTACGACGTCGTTTTCGATCGGCTGGTGCACGACGATGGCTTGGCTTACGTAGCACCGAGTCAGGCTGCCGTCGATCTGTTGACCGGTCCCGGGCGGGCTCCTGCCGAGGGGCAGGAACTCCTCGACTGGATGGAGGAGCATGAGCGGGCCTGGCGACGGTGATCTCCTTGTGGCAGCACGTGGTGCGTTGTTGGATGCGCTGGAAGCCCTCCGTGATCATGCCGAGGCTGTGGTCGTGGTGGGAGCCCAGGCCATCTACCTACATACGGGTGCCGCGCCCGTCGCGCTGGCGGAGGCGACCAAAGACTGCGACCTTGCGCTCGACGCACGCGCCCTACCGCAGGAGCCATTGTTGGAGGAGGCCATGCGGGCAGCGGGGTTTCATCTCGATGTTCGAGCACATCAGCCCGGGGCATGGCTGAACTACAAGGGCATCCCCGTTGACCTGATGGTCCCGGAGGCACTTGCTGGCGGATCGAGTCGCCGCGCGGCGAAAATCCCGCCGCATTCCAAGGACGCCGCGAGGCGAGCGGTCGGGTTGGAGGCTGCGGTCGTCGACCACGTCGCGCTTGACATACGTGCGCTAGCTCCGGGCGACAGCCGTGTCTATGCCGCCAATGTTGCAGGCCCTGCCGCCCTGCTGGTAGCGAAACTGCACAAGATTGGGGAGCGGCAAGAGACACCAAAGCGCCTCGTGGACAAGGACGCACACGATATTTACCGCCTTCTCGTGGCGGTGCGGCCTGAGCAACTTGCTGCCAGTCTGCGGCAGCTGCGGGCTGATGACCTGGCAGGGCACGTCACTGAGCAAGCTCTGCGCTTCTTGGCGACCCTGTTCGGGGCGGGCCCCGAAGCCCCGGGATCGCTGATGGCTGGGAGAGCCGAGGAGGGTATCGGCGATCCCCTGGTCGTGTCGGCCGCCGCTCATGCCTTGTCGGAAGACCTGCTGGCTTTGGTCGATTGATCAGCAGACCGGCCTGCGAGCAGCCCTAGACGGCCGGCGGTTCGTCGGCGGCGAGCAGGGTCTCCAGCCGGGGTGTGACCCGCCACTGGTCGACGAGTTCGCGGTACTCCGCCGCTCGGGGGTCGCCGCTGCCGCTACGACGGGCTCGGATCAGCAGGTTGCGGGGCGTGTGCTGGGAGTCGACGAACTCGACCACCTCGGCCCGGTACCCGTGCACCCGCAGCAGCCCCGCGCGCAGCGCATCGGTGAGCACGTCGGCGAAGCGTTCGCGCAGGATGCCGTGCCGGGTCAGCAGCTCGTACGGTGCGGGGGTCGGCTGGGCGCGTAGCTGCTTGGCCAGGTCGTGGTGACAGCACGGCGCGGCGAGCACCCAGCGGGCCTCCCAGCGCACCGCGCGGGCCAGCGCCTCGTCGGTGGCGGTGTCGCAGGCGTGCAGCGCCAGCACCAGATCCGGGGCGGGGTCGACAACGGCCTCGGCGATCGTGCCCGCGACGAAGCTGACCTTGTCGGCCCAGCCGAGTCGTTGCGCCAGCTCGGTGTTACGCCGTCGCTGGTCCTCCCGGACGTCCACGCCGATCAGCTCGACGTCGAGACCACGGCTGGCGAGGTAGCGGTACGCGGCGAAGGTCAGGTAGGCGTTGCCGCAGCCCAGATCGACCACCCGCAGCGGGCCGGTCAGATCGGCGGGCAGGGTCGCGGCCAGGGCGCGCAGGAACGCGTCGACCTGGCGGCGCTTGGCCGCCGAGCCGCCGATCTCCGCGAAGATCGGGTCGCCCGGGTCGAGCAGGTATTCCTTGGCCCGGTCGTTGCCACTGGGCGTCGCCTCCGGTCGCGTCGCCGCGGCCCGGTGCACCTGCGCCTCACCGGACTTGGTCACCCGCAGTTGGAGGGTCGCGTCGGCCGTCTCCACGTGCCAGTTGCCGAAGGGCTCGGCCAGGAGTTCGTCGACCGCCACGGCGGCCTCGGGACCGGGGGCGACGTTGCGGGTGTGCGGGCGCGCGCCGTCGGACGTGGCGATCTGCAACCGCGGGCCGGCCTTGAGCGTCACCGGACGCAGTTCGGCCCGCACGACAGTGGGTCGGTGTCCCCGACGGCGCCCGGCGGCCACCGCACGGGTCAGCGCGGGGTCGAGCAGCAGTGCACGAACCTCGGTCAGGGCGGCATCCAGTGGTTCCGGCATCGTTCCATCTTCGGCAGGTGGGGTGGGAAGGCGACATCCCCCGTACCGCGCTGAGGCGGTGCGGGGGATGTCGGGTGAATCTCGCTGCGTCAGTCCGCGGTCGCCTCGGCCGGCGTACCCGCGCCGGAACCGCCACCACGGCGGCGCCGGCGGCGGCGCGGCTTCGATGCCTCGCCCTCGACGGCGGCGGCGGCGGCCGGCTCTGCCGGTGCCGCTTCGGCCGAGATCACCGCGGTCGGCTCGCCCGCAACCGTCTCGCCTGCACGGCGGCGACG
>NZ_MUZA01000131.1 GCF_021442385.1 Micromonospora sp. MH99 | reverse complement strand
CCGGCAGCGCCGCGCGCAGCCCCGGCCACGGCGACCGTGCGCCCGACAGCACGCGGCGCAGCGCCGGCCCGAGCACGGGCCCGGCGCTGAGCAGCAGCGCGGCCAGGTTGGCCCACACCCAGTAGGCGTACGGACGGTCGGCTGCCCAGCCCTGGTAGTACCGCTCGACGACCAGGTGGTAGCCGACCCACCAGTGAAAGCCCACCGCGCTGAAGATCGCGATCACCGCCGCGACCCCGACGGCGGCGGCGAGCAGCGCGCCCCGACGCTGCGTACGGCGCAGCGTCACCACGGCCAGCGCGAGCACACCGACCAGGAGAAACCCGTACGACAGGTACAGCGCGAACCCGAGCAGCACCCCGCCGGCCAGAGCGGCGACGCGGCCACGGACCGCCAGCAGCGCCAGGCCGGCCGCGACCACGGCGGCGAAGATGCCGTCGGCGGACGCGCCCACCCAGACCGCCCCCGGCAGCAGCACCAGGAACGGCAGCACCGCGCGGGCCGCGTCGGGTGCGCCGAGCGCCCGCAGGGTCACCGGCACCGACACCGCTACCGTCGCGCCGACGAGCACGCAGGCCAGCGCGGCGGCGGCGCCTCCGCCGAGACCGATGCGGTCCAGCCAGACGAAGATGAGCAGCGCGCCCGGAGGGTGCCCGGCGGTGTGGGTGGACCACGCGTCGGGTTGGAAGTCGACGATCCGGCCGGCGAAGCCGGCCAGCATCGCGGGGATGTCGGTCACCCCGGGGACCTCGTGCAGGTACTCGGCCTGCGGGGTGAGCCGCCGGGTCAGCCCCGCCGTCCAGCCGTCCACCAGGGCCAACGACAACGTCCAGGCGACGGCGGTCGACCACGCGGCAGCCAGCAGGACACCCCACCGGGCGGTGCGCGCCCACCGGGCTCCCCAGCCCACCACCGCGACGGCCACGGCCAGTGCGGCGGGGCTGCCCCAGCCGACGTGCGGCCGCCACGTCGCGTACAGGGGGGCGGCGTCGGCGTGCAGCCCGGCGCCACGCGCGTTGAGCAGGGCACCCACCAGCACGGCGGCGGCGAGCAGCGCCGCCTCCACGCCCAGCACCAGAAGGTCCCCGGCCCGGCGGCGGGGCGGGGTCCGCCCAGGGGCGGCGGCGAGAGCGGTGGTCGAGGCCATGACCACCGGACGGTACGGCGACAGCCCGCCTCCGCGCTCGCCAATCGGCGGCCCGTCACCGGACGGTAAGAAATGCCCAGGTGGTAAGGGTTCGGTAAGCACATTTGCGCCTCCACCGCGGGCTTGTCGTCCTAGCGTCGGCGGTATGCCGACTGAGATCGACGTGGTGCTGCCCTGCCTGGACGAGGCGGCCGCCCTGCCCGGCGTGCTCACCGCGCTGCCGCCCGGCTACCGGGCCATCGTGGTGGACAACGGCTCGCGCGACGGCTCGCCCGAGGTGGCCGCCCGGCACGGCGCCCGGGTGGTGCACGAGCCCCGGCGCGGCTACGGCGCGGCGGTGCACGCCGGCCTGGAGGCCGCCGACGCCGAGGTGGTGTGCGTCCTCGACGCCGACGGGTCGTTCGACCCCACCGAGCTGCCGGCCCTGGTCGCGCCGGTGCTGGCGGGCACCGCCGACCTCAGCGTGGGCCGGCGACGCCCGGTCGGGGCAGGGGTGTGGCCGTGGCACGCCCGCGCCGGTACGGCGCTGGTCGCCGCGCTGCTGCGCCGTCGGGGCGTACCGCTGCGGGACCTCAGTCCGATCCGGGTGGCCCGCCGCGAGGCGCTGCTCGACCTCGGCGTCACCGACCGCGCCTTCGGCTACCCCCTCGAACTGCTGATCCGTGCCGCCGCCGCCGGCTGGCGCATCCACGAGCTGGACGTCACCTACGCGCCCCGGGCCGTCGGCACCCGCTCCAAGGTGTCCGGATCGGTGCGGGGCACCCTGCGAGCGACCCGTGACTTCGCCGGCGTGCTGCGGACTGTGGAGGGCCCCCGGTGACCGTTCTGCTGGTGGTCGCCAAGGCGCCCGTCGCGGGGGCGGTGAAGACGCGGCTCTGCCCGCCGGCCACGCCGGCGCAGGCGGCCCGGATCGCCGCCGCCGCGCTGCGCGACACCCTCGACGCCGTCCGCGCCACCCCCGGTGTCACGCCGGTGCTGGCCTGGACGGGCCGGCTGACCGAGGCGGAGGACGCCGACGCGTTGACCGCCGCGCTGGCCGGCTGGTCGGTCCTCGACCAGCGCGGCGTCGGCCTGGGCGAGCGGCTCGCCAACGCGTACGCCGAGGTCGCGGCGGCGTACCCGGGACGGCAGGTGCTCCAGATCGGGATGGACACCCCGCAGGTGACGCCGACCGGGCTGGCCGCGGCGGTCGTGCGGCTGGGTGCCACCGACGCGGTGCTCGGCCGGGCGCGCGACGGCGGCTGGTGGTCGCTCGGGCTGCGCGATCCCCGGCACGCCCGGGTGTTGCGCGACGTGCCGATGTCGACGCCGGACACCGGCCACGACACGTGGGCGGCCCTGACCGCACGCGGCCTGCGTACCGCGCCGCTGCCGGTGCTGCGCGACGTCGACGAGTGGTCCGACGCCCTTGCGGTGGCCGTCGAGGCGCCCCAGGGCCGGTTCGCCCGACAGGTCGCGGCGGTCCGCTTCGCACTGCTGCCGGGAGGTCGTCGGTGAACCCCGTCGACACCGCCCCGATCGAGGCGACGTCGACGAGGTCGCCGGCGCGGGGGCACGACGACGGGTCGGCGGCGGGCACGGTGGCGGATCCGTTCGCTGCCGCCCTCGCCGACCGTGCGGCCCGAGGACGGTGGCTGGTGCACGGCGACGGTGTCCGCAGCCGGCTACCGGTGGACCGCTGGCACGGACCGGCCGAGCCGGCGGTCGTCGGGCTGGTCGAGCGGTGTGCCGGGCCGACCCTCGACCTCGGTTGCGGGCCCGGACGGCTCACCGTGGCGCTGACCCGGGCCGGCCGGACGGCGGTCGGTGTGGACGTCTCCGCGACGGCGGTACGGCTGACGCGGGCCCGGGGCGCGGTGGCGGTGCGCGGTGACCTGTTCGAGCGGCTGCCCGGCGAGGGCCGGTGGGCACACGCGGTGCTGATCGACGGGAACGTCGGCATCGGCGGCGAGCCGGTGGCGCTGCTGCGCCGCTGCCGGGAACTGCTCGCTCCCGGCGGCACGGTGCTGGTCGAGCTGGAGCCGCCCGGCGCGGGGCTGTGGCAGGGCCTGGCCCGGGTGGCCGCCGAGCAGCGCGCCGGCCGGATGCTGCTCGGCCCGGCCTTCCGCTGGGCCCGGCTGGACGCGCGCGCCGTGCACCCGGTCGCCGACGCCGCCGGGCTCGCGGTGCGGGACGTGTTCCGGCGGGGTCGACGCTGGTTCGGTGTACTGGCAACGGGCCGCTGACGCCGCGGGCGTCAGGCCGCCGGGAGACGGACCACGAATCGGCAGCCGCCGACGACGTTCTGCACGTCCACCCGGCCGCCGTGCGCCTCGACCAGCCCGCGCACGATCGCCAGCCCCAGCCCGCCGGAGCCCTCCCCACCGGAGCGTGGCGTACGGGCCGGCTCACCCCGGAACGCCACGTCGAACAGCCGGGGCAGGTCGTCCTCCGGAATGCCACCGCAGGTGTCGGCGATCGCCAGCCAGGCGGCGTCGCTCTCGCACCCGGCGTCCACTCGCACCGTGCCGTCGCTCGGCGTGTAGTGCACCGCGTTGAGCAGCAGGTTGCCCACGACCCGGGCCAGCTCGGGCTCGCTGGCCAGCACCGTGGGCCAACCCGACTCGGCGGCCACCAGGCGGATGCGGCGGGCCTTTGCCAGCGGCGCGGTGCCGGCCAACGCGTCGGAGACCACCTCACCGAGCGGCACCGCCGACAGGGTCAGGCGCAGCGCCCCGGCGTTGATCCGGGACAGCTCGAACAGGTCGTCGACGAGCCGGGTCATCCGGTCGGTCTGCAGGCGGATCCGCCGGTGGTACTCGGCGACCGTCGCCGGGTCGTCGACCACCCGGTCCTCCAGCGCCTCGGCCATCGCCCGCAGGCCGGCCAGCGGCGTCCGCAGGTCGTGTGACACCCAGGCCACCAGGTCCCGGCGGCCCTTCTCGACCCGCCGTTCCCGCTCCCGGGCCTGGGCCGCCCAGACCGCGGCCACTGCCAGTCGACGCCCGAAGTACCAGCCCACGCCGAGGCTCACGACCGCCGCCGCGGCGACCGTGAGCAGGACCACCTGGAGGTCGTGCGGAGACAGGAACATCGCCTGGGCGACCACCACCACCCCGGCCACCACGGCGGCCACGGTGATGGTGAGCAGGACACAGACGTGCACGGTGATCGACCGGTGGCGCAGCATCCGCAGGGCTGCCGCGCCCAGCAGGCCCACGCCGAGCGCGGCCGTGAGCGCCGCCCCGAAGATCAGCGCCAGGTCACGCATCGGCCGGCTCGTACCGGTAGCCGACGCCCCAGACCGTGACGATCCGTCGCGGCTCGGCCGGGTCGTCCTCGATCTTCTCCCGCAGCCGCCGCACGTGCACGGTCACCGTGGACTGGTCGCCGAAGTTCCACCCCCACACCCGTTCCAGCAGCTCGGTGCGTTTGAACGCCCGCGTCGGGTGCCGCATCAGGTGTGCCAGCAGGTCGAACTCGCGCAGTGTCAGGGCCAGCTCGCGGCCGTGCAGCCGGGCGATCCGTGGCCCGGTGGCCACCTCCAGCCCCGCGTCGGCCAGCAGCTCGGCCGCCGGCGCGGCCGGCTCACCGGCCCGGCGCAGCACCGAACCGACCCGCAGCACCAGCTCCCGCGGCGAGAACGGCTTGCCCAGGTAGTCGTCGGCGCCCAGTTGCAGGCCGAGCACCCGGTCCGCCTCGTCGCCGCGCGCGGTCAGCATGATGATGGGTACGCCGTCCGGCCGCTCCCGCAGCCGCCGGCACACCTGCAACCCGTCCAGCCCGGGGAGCATCAGGTCCAGCACGACCAGGTGCGGCGGCCGGTCCTGGACGGCCTCCAGGGCGGCCAGACCGTCCCCGACGTGGCTCACCTCGTACCCGGCGTGTTCCAGGTAGCGGCACACCACGTCGCTGACGGTGCGATCGTCGTCGACCACGAGCACCCGCTGCGCCACCGGCCACCTCCCGGGGCCAGCCTAGCCAGCGGCGCCGACGGCCCCGAGCCGGGAGATCTTGCGGTTCGCTTACGTCCCGGCCGCACCACCAGGGCCGGTCTGTCGGTGCGACGCGGCGACCGCACCGACCGATCGGGCCGGCGGCATGGACTGCGTACGATGCGGGGCTGAGTTTCCCTCGTCGCGGCGGAGGTATCGGCAGATGGCAGGCCAGCACGAGGGTTACGCCCTCGGTGTCGACCTCGGTACGTCCAACACGGTCGCCGTGCTGCGGTGGCCGGACGGGCGGACCCGTCCGCTGCTGATGGACGGTCAGCCGGTCAGCCCGTCCGCCGTGTACGCCGACCCGGACGGCACCCTGCACGTCGGGATGGACGCCCGGCGGTTGGCGCAGGCCGACCCGGCCCGGTTCGAGGCGAACCCGAAGCGGCGGGTGGACGAGCCGACCGTGCAGCTCGGTGACCGCGTGTACGCGCCGGCGGAGCTGCTCGCCGCGGTGCTGACGGCTGTCGGTCGGGCCGCGGTGGACGCCGTCGGCTTCCTGCCTCCGGCCGTGCTCACCTGCCCCGCGGCCTGGGACGACACGCGTCGGCAGGTGCTCGCCGACGCGCTGCTGCGGGCGGGTTGGCCGCAGGCTGCCGAGCACACCCTCGCCGGGCCGACGCCGCCGGGCACCCGACTGCTGCGCGAGCCGGTGGCCGCCGCCCGCTACTACACGCAGGTGCTGCACCGGCCGGTGCCGGTCGGCGGCGCGATCGCGGTGTTCGACTTCGGCGGCGGCACGCTCGACGTCGCGGTGCTGCGCAACGAGGGCGCCGACCCGTGGGGTGACTCCGGCTTCCGCGTGGTCGCCGACGGCGGCCTGCCCGACCTGGGTGGGCTGGATCTGGACGCGGCGCTGGTGCGGCGGGTGGGCGAGCTGCTCGGCGAGCGGCACGCCCGGCGGTGGGCCCGGCTCGTCCGGCCGTCGGATCCGGCGCAGCGTCGCGACCAGGTCCGGCTGTGGGACGAGGTGCGCGGTGCGAAGGAGACGCTGTCGCGTTCAGCAGTGGCCCCGGTCGCGGTGCCGGGGGTGGCCGAGGCGGTGCGGCTGACGCGGGAGGACGTCGAGCGGGTGGCCGCGCCGCTGCTGCACCGGGCGGTGCAACGGGCCCGGGAGGTCATCGCCGCGGCCGGCCTGCGCCCCGACCAGCTCGCCGGGTTGTTCCTGGTGGGCGGCTCGTCGCGGATTCCGCTTGTCGCCCGGATGCTGCACGCCGAGCTGGGGGTGGCGCCGACGGTGCTGGACCAGCCGGAGCTGCCGGTGGCCGAGGGCGCGCTGACGGACCTGCCGCTGCGCCGAGCGCTGCCGGCGTACGCGGGACCGCAGGCCGCTGCGCCCGCGCTGCCCGTACCGCCACCGGCGGGTCCGCCC
>NZ_MUZA01000130.1 GCF_021442385.1 Micromonospora sp. MH99 | reverse complement strand
CGTGCCAGCGCGCTCGGACCGCGCCGCGCCAGTTCACCCGGCACCGCCCGTCGGGTCGGCGGTCGCCGCTTCGGCGTCGCCGTCGGGGCTCTTCGCGGGGCGTGGCACGCCGCCGGTCGGCCCGGGCGGGCCGTGCGCGGGCAGCTCCAGACGGAACCGGGCACCCGCGCCCGGCGCGCTGCGGACGCTCAGCACCCCACCGAGCAGGGCGGCGTGTTCCCGGGCGATGGCCAGGCCGAGGCCACTGCCCGACGCGGAGCGCGAGGCGTCGACCTTGTGGAACCTGTCGAACACGTGCGCCAGGTGCTCGGCGGGGATGCCCGGCCCCTGGTCGGTGACGTCGAAGACGACGAGCGCGCCCGCACCGGTCACGGTCGCCCGGATCTCGCCGCCACCGTGCTCGACCGCGTTGGTGACCAGGTTGGCCAGGACACGCTCCAGGCGACGCGGGTCCGTGCGCAGCGCGACCGGGTCGCCGGTGACCAGCACACGGTTCGACCAGCCGCGCGCCGCGACGATCCTGCGCAACAGCGCCGGCGCGTCCACCGGCTCGACGTTTGGCAGTTCCCGACCGGCGTCCAGCCGCGAGACCTCCATCAGGTCCTCGACCAGGCGGCGCAGCCGGACCACGTCGCCCACCAGCAGCCGCGCGGCCGGCCGGGCGTCGTCGGGCAGCCGGTCCAGCTGCTCGCGCAGCAGCGACGCCGCGGCCACCAGGGCGGTCACCGGGCTACGCAGCTCGTGCGCCACATCGGCGGTGAACCGCCGCTCCCGGGCCTGCGCGGCCGACAGGGCGGCGATCTTCGATTGCAGCGCCTCGGCCATCTCGTTGAACGACGCCGCCCAGACGCTGAACTCGTCGCGCCCGCGGACCGGCAGGCGGGTGGCGAGCAGCCCTTCGGTGAGCGCCCGGGCGGCGCGGCTGGCCCGACCCACCGGCTCCAGCGTGCGGCGGGCCAGGAGATGGCCCACCCCGGCGGCGACCAGCACGACCAGCACCCAGCCGGCCAGCAGCGCGGTGC
The DNA here is from genome assembly GCF_021442385.1 of Micromonospora sp. MH99. Lineage (GTDB taxonomy): Bacteria > Actinomycetota > Actinomycetes > Mycobacteriales > Micromonosporaceae > Micromonospora. The sequence goes on along the minus strand of NZ_MUZA01000130.1, from coordinate 5,813 downwards.
GTACCTCACCCAGATCCGTGGCGATGTCGTCCTCCACGGTGATCACGTACAGTTCCGCGGTCGAGCCGGGGATGCGTCCGCCGACCACCAGCAGCCGGGGTCGCTGCTCCGGTGCCGAGCGCTGGTAGGCGAGCTGCCCGTCGGCGACCGAGGCCCGCAGCCGCGTGCCCAGGGCGGGGGCGTACGCGGGATGGGAGGCACGGGTCTGGCCGTCGACGAGGACGACGTGCCGCCCGCTGCCCTCGAAGCTGGCGAGCAGTTCGGTGCCGCGCTGCTCGGTCAGGGGCAGGAACTCACCGGCGAGCAGGAGTTGGTAACGCGCGTCGGCGGCGGCCTGGCGCAGCGAGGCGTCCAGCCAGGACTGCCGCAGCACCACTGCCGCCCCACCGGCGAGCAGGCCGGCGGACACCCCGGCGACCAGCACGAACGCGATCGTCAGCCGGCGCCGCAGGCGACCCGGCGCCACCGCTCGTCCGGCCATCGCCGACCTCCCGTCAGAGCGTGGACAGCTTGTAGCCGGCGCCGCGTACCGTGCGGATGCGCAGTGGGTGCGCCGGGTCGTCCTCGACCTTGGCGCGCAGCCGCTGCACCGCCACGTCGACGAGCCGCGAGTCGCCCAGGAAACGGTGGTCCCAGACCAGGTCCAGCAGCAGTTCGCGGGTGAAGACCTGGCCGGGCCGTCGGGCCAGCTCCAGCAGCAGACGGAACTCGGTGGCGGTCAGGGTCACCTCCCGTCCACCGCGGCGTACGACGAAGCCGCCCGGATCGATCTCCAGGTCGCCGACGGCGATGGTGGGTGAACCGGCCGGAGCGCCCGCCCGTCGCAGCACCGAGCGGACCCGCGCCACCAGCTCCGGCAGGTCGAAGGGTTTGCGCAGGTAGTCGTCGGCGCCGCATTCGAGGCCGACCACCACGTCGAGTGTGTCGGTGCGGGCGGTCAGCATGAGGATCGGCACCTGGCTCGTTCGCCGGACCTCCCGGCAGACCTCCAGGCCGTCCAGGCCGGGCAGCATGACGTCGAGCACGATCGCGTCGACCGGGTGTGCCCGCCAGGCCATGAGCGCCTGCCGCCCGTCGACGGCGGTGTCGACCCGGAAGCCGGCGCGACGTAGACCGAGGGCGGTGACCTCCCGGATGGAGGCGTCGTCCTCGACCACCAGCACGCGGCCCTCCACCACCTGAGGGTAGACCCGCCGCGACGCTGTGCAGCCCTGGCGAAACGGTCGGTGTCGGCGGCCCGGTCGGTCCCGGTACGGCATCGGCCGCCCTCGACCTCCGCAGGGTGATCCTCGATCTTGGCTCCGGCTACCATCGGGTCGCCAACCGCACCAATGCGGTGGTCGTCGATGGCTTATCCGCACCGGGCCGTCGCCACCGCGTGACCAGTTCATTTGAGAGGACACGACGTGCAACGTCATGGCTGCGTGATCCGGCTCCGTCCGGAGCACCGGGAGACCTACCTGCGCCTACACGCCGAGGTCTGGCCGGGCGTCGAGAAGACGCTGCGCGAGGCGAACTTCCGCAACTACACCATCTTCCTGCACGGCGACCTGCTCTTCGGCTACTACGAGTACGTCGGCGACGACTACGAGGCCGACCTGCGGTACATCGCCGCCGACCCGAAGACGCAGGAGTGGTGGACGTTGACCGACCCGTGCCAGGAATCGCTCGCCGAACCCGGCTCGGGGGACTGGTGGGCCCCGATGCGGGAGGTCTGGCACCTGGCCGACGAGGCGCCCGAGCAGACCCCGGCGGGCTAGCCCTCCGTGGTCGGGTGCGGCATTCCCTGCTCCTGCGCGACCTGGATGATCGTCTTGCCGGGGGTGCGGCGCTGACGGACGAACGCCGAAGCCGCCTCGGAGAGCGGCCGTACGGCGCTGACGATGGGCTTGAGCCGCCCGGTCCGGACGCGGTCGGCGAGGTCGGCCAGCCGGACGCGATCGGGTTCGACGACGAAGAAGATGGCACGCCCGTCCTTCGGCTGGACGGTGGGCGGCGTGGCGATGGTGACGAGGGTGCCGCCGGGGCGTACCAGTTCGGTCGACCGCCGGAGGATCTCGCCGCCGATGACGTCGAGCACCACGTCCACCTCGCCGACGTCCCGCAGGTCGTCGGCGTCCAGGTCGACGAAGGCCCGCGCGCCGAGGCTGAGGGCCAGATCGCGGTCGTCGGCCCGGCCGGTGCCGATCACGTGCGCGCCCACCTCCCGCGCGAGTTGGATGGCGATCGTGCCGACGCCGCCCGCCGCGCCGTGGATGAGGACGGTCTGGCCGGTCGTGAGGTGGGCGTGGTCGAACAGCGCCTGCCATGCCGTCAGGCCGGAGATGGGCAGCGCCGCGGCCACGGGTGTGGTCGATGTCGGCCGCGAGCGGAGCGAGGTTGCGAGCCTCCACCGCGGTGTATTCGGCAAGCGATCCGTCGCGCGCCCAGTCGGTCAGTCCGAACACCCGCTGGCCCACGGTGAGGCCGGTGGTTCCGTAGCCGAGCCCGACCACGACCCCGGACACCTCGTGCCCGGGGACGCTGGGCGTCCGGTCGCGGCCGGCGCGATCGGTCCACGTCGCCGGCCAGTCGAGCTCGCCGGGGGTGAAACCCGCGGCGTGCACACGCACGATGACGTCGTTCTCCGCGGCGTGGGGGTAGGGCAGGTCGGTGAGGGTGAGCCCGCCGACGCCCGCGTCACGGTCGCGCACGGTGATCGCTTGCATGGTCCATACCTTTCAAGAGATGTCGTCGGTGTGCCCGGCGGTGTGGGCTCAGCGCCGGGGCCGACGGGTGACGCCGACCGCGTGAGCCCGCGTCCGGTCAGCTCGGCCAGGGTGAGCCGACGATGCGCTCGACAGTCGTCACGCGCTCAAGGCCGGGGATGAAGTGTTCGAGGATGTCGGAGTTCACGGTGCCGTTCGTGGTGTCGGGGCGGTTCTTCAGCCCGTCGAACTGCGCTTGGAGGAACTCGTTCTTGAAGTCCCCACGGGGATGAACGGCGAGGATCTCGTCCAACTGGTCGCGGTCCAGCCCGTCCAGGCCGAGGCCGAGCACGTCGGTCAGGACACCGAGGTAGGTGGTGGCGATCTCCGGGCCCATCCGGTCGGGGATGCCAGGTGTGGTGTGCAGCGCGATCGCGGTCCAGACGGTCTCGGCGGCGGCCGTGGAGAACCCCCGCTCCAAGAGGAAAGCGCGCGCGTGGTCGGCGCCGTCGACCTCGAAGCGCTGTTCGACGTCGGAGAACGGTGTCAGCAGACCGCTGTCGTGGAACATGGACGCCACATAGAGCAGCTCCGGATCCGGTTGCACGCCAAGCCTGCGCGCGTGCGTCAGGCCGAAGAGAAAGACGCGTCGGGAGTGGTGGTAGATGAGCGGCCCGGTCGTCTCCCGGATGTGCCTGGTCGCTTCGGCGACCGCCGCCGTATCGGGAATCTCCAACCCCGCGATGACCTCTGACATGCCCTCTGACCTTCCCGGCGCTGTCCGCTGACGTCCTTGTGACCTCCATGCTGCCCACCGATCGTCGTGCGGTGCCGCCCTCATCCGGCCAGGAACCACTCACATCCGGACCGGGGCGTCGCGGGGGGTCGACCAGAGCGCCGGTCGCCGTTCGATACGTCGCAGATCAGCAGATCACGCTACGGGCGTCCGCACCCGGCGATATCGCAAGGTGAGCGACGCCTCCGGGAGGATCGCCGTCATCTCCGGTAATGGCGTGCTACCAATACCCGGTGTCCCTGCCGCCCCACCGCGTCGCGATCTTCGTCTACGACGGAGTGACGCTGCTGGATGTCGCGGGTCCGGCGGAGGTGTTCAAGGAGGCGAACCGCTTCGGCGCCGACTACCGGATCGTGCTGCTGTCGCCGACCGGCGCGGACGTCACGACGAGTCTCGGGGTGCGGATCGCCGTCGACGGGGCCGTCTCCTCGGAGCCGGCCTTCGACACGCTACTGGTGGCCGGGTCCGACCACTATCCGCGCGCCCATGTCCCCGCCGACCTGGCCGAGGCCGCACGCCGGCCGGCGGCGGTGGCCGGACGGGTCGCATCCATCTGCACCGGGGCGTTCGTCCTGGCCGCCGCCGGCCTCCTGGACGGCAAGCGCGCCACCACGCACTGGAAGGTCGCGCACGAGCTCGCCGCCCGGCATCCGACCAGCCGTGTCGAGCCCGACGCGATCTACGTGCGCGACGGCACCACGTACACCTCGGCAGGGGTGACGGCCGGCATCGACCTGGCGCTCGCTCTCGTCGAGGAGGACCACGGGCCCGACCTGGCGCGCGACGTCGCACGCGCCCTGGTGGTGTACATGCAGCGCGCGGGCGGCCAGTCCCAGTTCTCCGCGCCGCTGCAGGGGCCGCCGCCCCGCTCACCGGCACTGCGGCGAATCGCCGACCTGGTGACGGCGAACCCCCGCGGGCGCCACACGCTCGGTGAACTCGCCAAACACCTCAACGTCAGCACCCGGCACCTCACCCGGCTCTTTCACGACGAGCTGTCCACGACCCCGGCCCGCTACGTGGAGAACATCCGATTCGACCTGGCCCGGGCGCTCCTCGACCAGGGCCACACCGCGACACAGGCCGCGACCCTCGCCGGGTTCCCCAGTTACGAGAGCATGCGTCGGGTCTTCGCCAGGAAGCTGTCGATCAGTCCCGCCGCCTACCAACGACAGTTCAGCACGGCTCGCCGCCCCCACGCGGGTTAGTGCCCGGCACCGACGGGGCTGCGGACGATCCCGCCTGGCCGCCCGCCTCGGACGGGCGGACGGCCAGGCGAACCACCCCACCGACTCCGCTCACCACTGGTGGGCGACGTCCAGCACGATACGACTGTGTGTGCCGGGGCCGGCGAGCGTGAACGTGCGGAACGGCAACCGGGCCCGTACGCCTACCGCGAAGGTGCTGTAGCCCTCGAAACTGCCGCCGAAGACGACGTCGCGCAGCGTTGCGCAGCGCAGCAGGTTCGCGACGTGCTCGCCGACCGCGTAGGGCACGGTGCCCTGGTGTTCGGCGTCGTACGCCGGGGCCCGCAGCGAGACCCGCAGCAGCGCGCCCCCGGCGGTGTACGGGCTCAGCGCCAGCCCTTCGCCCTCGGTCCACGTCTCGCCGTAGCCGACCGCGTAACCGTCGACCGGGCCGGCGAACTCGAACACCACCCGGTCGTAGCAGTCGTGCTGCCCGATCCGTACGTCGACCAGCGGGGCGTCGCTCGGCGCGCCGGCCGACTTCTCCGCGCTGCCCCAGGTGATCCCGCAGGACGCCGACCCGGTAGTGGTGCCGGCCGCGGTGCTGCTGCCCGCGCTGGCGACCAGGCCGGCGAGGACGACCGCCAACGCGGTGAGTGTGCTCCTGATCCTCATGGTGTTCTCTCCACTCGATGCCGGGGCCACGTCGCGGCGGCGTTGCCGGTGACCCTCTGCCGTCACGGTCGTCGTGTCACGGCACGCGAGCTTCGCCGCGGCGTAACCGCCGGGTAACAGTGGCCGGCGGCCCGTGGTCGCCGCCGCGGCGTGGCCGTGTCACCCACGCCGTCCCGCAACGCGGTACTGTGCCTGGCAGTCGACACTTTCGAGGTGGACCCGTGCCTACCGTCGTCGTCCTCGCGCTGACCCTCGCCCTCGCGCCCGCGCCGTCCCCGTCGGCCACCTCGGGCCCGGTCGGCGACCTCCTCGGCGGCGTCGGCCGGATCGTCGACGATCTCCTCGACGGCCGGCGGGCGCCGAGCGCGACACCGACGCCGACGCCGGGCGTCACCCCCACCGCGACGTCCGCGCCGACCCGGCCGCCAGCGACCGCCCAGCCGAGCCCGACCGCGCCGGGTGCGACCG
>NZ_MUZA01000013.1 GCF_021442385.1 Micromonospora sp. MH99 | reverse complement strand
GGCTGGCCGGCGCGGGTGCGCCGTCAGCTGCGCGCGCTGCCCCGCCCGGATTCGGTGACGCTGGACAGCGCGGGCCGCGCCGCGGCGGCCGAGGCGGCGTTCCGACCCCGGTCCGGCGCCTCGGATGGGCCTCGCCGGGCGGTCGGCGCCCCGGTCGTCGTGCTGCTCGACGACATCGTCACCACAGGCGTGACCCTGGCCGCGGCGACCCGGGTGCTGACCGCGAGCGGACGGCCACCCGGTGTCGCCGCGGTGCTCGCCGCGACCGAGAAAAGACACCAGTTGTAACCGACAGTGTTTCCGTTTCACCCGTTGGTGTATGAGGTGCGAAAAATCCTGGGCGGTCTTGGCAACATGGGGTGACTGCCGAGCGAACAGGAGTTAGCGTTTCGCTGTCAGGGGTAGGAGGTCGTTCCATCCCGCCCCCGGCGGTGAGAGGAGGCGTAGCCGTACTGACCGGTCGACGCCAGCGGGTCTCCCCACGGCGCGCGACCGGGAAACCGGATCGAAGACGTCCGAACAAGGGAGGTCACGTGGACATCGTGGTCAAGGGCCGCAACGTCGAAGTGCCGGACCATTACCGGGTACACGTAGCCGAGAAACTCGCAAAGGTCGAACGCTACGACCACAAGATTATCCGTATCGATGTCGAGCTGTTTCACGAGCGCAATCCGCGCCAGGCCGACCACTGCCAGCGGGTGGAGATCACCTGCGTTTCCCGGGGCCCCGTGATTCGGGCCGAGGCCTGCACGAACGATTTCTACAGCGCGCTCGACGCCGCCATCGCGAAGCTCGACACCCGGCTACGTCGTGCGGCGGACCGCCGCCGCGTACACCGTGGTCGGCACGCGCCGATCTCCGTCGCCGCCGCCACCGCCGACCTGCCGGTCACGGATCTGGTGGCCGCCCCGCTGTCCGCGCCGGGCGCTGGCGCACGCGCCGGCACTGCCGTCGCCGAGCGGGTCGAGGAGGACCACGACCAGCCGTGGCACATCGCCCGGGAGAAGGTGCACCCGGCGGAACCGATGACGATCGACGACGCCCTGTTCCAGATGGAGCTGGTCGGCCACGACTTCTACCTGTTCCAGGACAAGGAGACGGGCCGCCCCAGCGTCGTCTACCGACGCCACGCCTACGACTACGGCATCATCTCGCTCGACACCTGAGCCGGGCCTGACCCGCGTCGAGCACGGGGTTGTGGCGGGCGACCGCCGCAACCCCGTGTCTCGTCAGCGCATGTCGGCCGGCAGCAGGGCGAACGTCAGGTCGTCGAGGCGGGCACCCGCCAGGCCGGGCAGACGACCGCGTTGCAGTGCCTCGCGCTGGAAGCCGACCCGCTCCAGCACGCGGTGCGAGGCCGTGTTCTCCGGCACGGTGCCGGCGGTCAGCCGGGCGATACCCGCCGGGCCGAACGCCCACTGCGCGAGCAGCCGCACCGCCCGGGTGGCGTAGCCGTGCCCCCGCCACCGCGGGAGCAGCGCGTAGCCGATCGACGCCTCACCACTTGTCACCTCGGTGTACGACAGGCCGCAACTGCCCGCCGGCTCGCCGGTGGCCACGTCGACGATCAGCAGTCGGGCGATGTCGCCGGTGAGCCATGCGCTCTCCGCCAGCCGGCAGCGCCGCTCGATCGACTCGGGCGTCGGTGGCACCGGCGGGGCCTGGTTGGCGACCACCTCCGGCCGGCTGTGCAACCCGTACATCATCTCCGCGTCGTCCGGCGCGAGGCGGCGCAGCGCCACCACCTGATCGGTGAGCATCCCGTCGGGCAGGTCGGGCAGCAGCCGGGGGGTCGGGCCGGGCGGATCGTCGGCGAGGCGTACCCAGGTCAGCAGATCGTGCCGGCCGCCGTCCCGGCGCTGCCCGGCCGACCGACGCAGGCCCTCGTACCGGAAGCCGGCGGCCAGCGCGACCCGCTGGCTGGCGGCGTTCTCCAACTCGGTGAGCAGTTCCAGCCGGAGCGTCCCGGTGCCGAAGGCGTGTTCGCTCAACGCGCGGGTCGCGGCCGTGGCCACCCCGCGCCCCCGCGCCGCCTGCCGCAGCCAGTAGCCGATCTCCGCCTGACTCCGGCCCGGTACCGGGTTGCTCAGTCCGGCCCCGCCGAGCAGCCGGTCGGTGGCCGGGTCCGCGATGGCGTACGCGGCGCCGCCGCCGGCCCAGACCGCCGGTGCGCCGGCCTCGACCCACCAGTGGGCGTCGATTTCGGTGTACGGGGACGGCATGCTGGACACGAACCGCTGGCTGAGCGGGTCCGCGCACCCCTCGACCAGGTCCGCGATGTCGCCGGCCCGAAACGGCCGGAGCCGCACCCCGTGCGCCTCGACGACCGGCACCGCCCCGGTCATGCCAGATCTCCGGCGAGCAGCGCGGCCACCCAGGCGTCGACCCGCTCACCCCGGTGCTGGACGCCGCCCCGGGCGGTCCCCTCGAACGTGAACCCCGCCTTCTCGGCGGCCCGCCGGGAGGACGTGTTGCCCACGTTCGCCTTCCATTCGATCCGGGCCAGTCCCAGCGTGGTGAAACCCCAGGCGCTCAGCGCGATCAGGGCGGCCGGCAGGTGACCCCGCCCGCGGGCCGCCGGGGCGGTCATGAAGCCCACGTCCGCGAGCAGCGGGTCGGCGGGGGAGAGCCGCAGGTCCAGGGTGCCGACGTACCTGTCGTCCGGGTCGGCGACCACCAAGCAGGCGGAGTTCCCCCGGGCCCAGGCGTCCTGGGCGTAGCCCCGGTACCCCTGGGCGTCGGAGCGGTCGTACGGGTCCGGAACTGTGGTCCACCGGATCGTCTCCGGGTCGCGGCAGGTCTGCACGATGGCGTCCAGATCGCGCTCCTCCATCGGTCGCAGCCGCAGCTCACCGGTCGCCGAGGTGGCGAACAGGGTCGGCTGTGGGCGGCCGAAGACGGCGGCCCGGCGGGCGACCAGGGTGTCGGGGCCGGCCGGCCCGGTCGATCCGGGTTCGGGCACCTCGCCGGGCAGCAGCGAGCCGATCCAGCCGTCCGAGCCACCGTCCGGCGCCGGGTTCGCCTGGCGCAGCCGGCCGTCGATCCGGAACCCGGCCCGCAGGGCGACCAGCCGCGAGGCGTGGTTGCCCACCTCGGCCTGCCAGAGCAGCCGGCGCAGCCCCAGCTTCTCGAAGGACCAGCGGGCGACCGCCCGGACGGCCCGGACGGTCACGCCCCGGCCGCGCGCCCACGGTGCCGTCCAGTAGCCGATCTCACCGGTGCCGGCACGGTCGACGGAGATCAGCCCGCACGAGCCGAGCAGCTCGCCGGTGGCCGCGTCGCAGACCGCGAACGGCGCCCCGGTGCCGTCCGCCCAGGCCCGAGCGCTCAGTTCCGTGACGAAACTGTGGGCATGTTCGCGAAGGTATGGGCGCGGTACGGTGGTCCAACGCTGAATGTCCCGATCCTGGCAGGCGCGGTGTACGCCGTCGGCGTCCGCCTCCCGCCAGGGTCGCAGCAGCACGCCGTCCTCGACGATCTCCACAGGCTCCACCCGTGCATCGTGCCGGAACGTTCGCCGAAGGCGTAACCGGATTACGTCCCGGGCGCATCCCGTGCGCGAATTATGTCGGGTTCGGCGAGGTGGACCGCCGCCACCAGTGACCATCGCGCCGATGGAGCGCCTACGATGGTTCGAGACTGTCTAGGGGAGCGTTGATCCGTGTCGATTCTGGAAAAGGTCCTTAATGCGGGCGAGGGCCGCATGGTGCGCCGGCTCAAGGCCATCGCCGCCGCCGTCAGCTCGATCGAGGACGACTACGTCAACCTCACCGACGAGGAACTGCGCGGCATGACCGAGCAGTTCCGGGAGCGGCTCGCCGACGGTGAGACCCTCGACGACCTGCTGCCGGAGGCGTTCGCGGTGGCCCGCGAGGCGGCCGCCCGGGTGCTCGGCCAGCGGCCGTACGACGTCCAGGTGATGGGCGGCGCCGCGCTGCACTTCGGCAACATCGCCGAGATGAAGACCGGTGAGGGCAAGACGCTGACCTCGGTCATGGCCGTCTACCTCAACGCGCTCTCCGGCGACGGCGTGCACGTGGTCACCGTCAACGACTACCTCGCCCAGCGCGACGCGGCCTGGATGGGTCGCGTGCACGAGTTCCTCGGGTTGACCGTCGGCGTGGTGCTGCCCAACCGGCCGGCCAGTGAGCACAAGGCCGCCTACGAGTGCGACATCACGTACGGCACCAACAACGAGTTCGGCTTCGACTACCTGCGCGACAACATGGCCTGGTCGAAGGACGAGCTGGTGCAGCGCGGGCACAACTTCGCGGTGGTCGACGAGGTCGACTCCATCCTGATCGACGAGGCGCGCACCCCGCTGATCATCTCCGGCCCGGCCGAGCACTCCGCCCGCTGGTACGGCGAGTTCGCCGGCGTCGTGGCCCGGCTCCAGCCCGGTACGGACGGCGAGGGCGACTACGAGGTCGACCACTCCAAGCGCACCATCGCGGTCACCGAGCGCGGCGTCGCCAAGGTGGAGGACCGGCTCGGCATCGACAACCTGTACGAGTCGGTGAACACCCCGCTGGTCGGCTACCTCAACAACGCCATCAAGGCCAAGGAGCTCTACAAGCGCGACAAGGACTACATCGTCAGCGACGGTGAGGTCCTGATCGTCGACGAGTTCACCGGTCGCATCCTGCACGGCCGTCGCTACAACGAGGGCATGCACCAGGCGATCGAGGCCAAGGAGGGGGTGGAGATCAAGCAGGAGAACCAGACCCTGGCCACCATCACCCTCCAGAACTACTTCCGCCTCTACAACAAGCTGTCCGGGATGACCGGTACGGCGCAGACCGAGGCGAGCGAGTTCAACAAGGTCTACAAGGTCGGCGTCGTGAGCATTCCGACGCACCGCCCGATGGTCCGCGAGGACCGGCCGGACGTCATCTACAAGACCGAGAAGGCCAAGTTCAACGCCGTCATCGAGGACATCGCCGAGCGGCACCAGATGGGCCAGCCGGTGCTGGTCGGCACCGTCTCGGTGGAAAACTCGGAGATCCTCTCCCAGCTGCTGCGCCGCCGGGGCATCCCGCACAACGTGCTGAACGCCAAGTTCCACGCCCGGGAGGCCGAGATCGTCGCCCAGGCCGGGCGTAAGGGCGCGGTCACCGTGGCCACCAACATGGCCGGCCGCGGCACCGACATCCTGCTCGGCGGCAACCCCGAGTTCCTCGCGGCCAACGAGCTGCGCCAGCGCGGTCTCGACCCGCTGGAGAACGAGGAGGACTACGCCAAGGCGATGGAGGAGGTCCTGCCCACCTGGAAGCAGGCCTGCGACGCCGAGGCGGACGAGGTCGCCGCCGCCGGTGGCCTGTACGTGCTGGGCACCGAGCGGCACGAGTCCCGGCGGATCGACAACCAGCTGCGCGGTCGCGCCGGCCGGCAGGGCGACCCGGGCGAGTCCCGCTTCTACCTGTCGCTGCAGGACGAGCTGATGCGACGCTTCCGGGCCGGCGCGGTCGAGGCGGTCATGGAGCGCTTCAACATCCCGGAGGACGTGCCCATCGAGTCGAAGATGGTCACCCGCCAGATCAAGAGCGCCCAGGCCCAGATCGAGGGTCAGAACGCCGAGATCCGCAAGAACGTTCTGAAGTACGACGAGGTGCTCAACAAGCAGCGCCAGGTCGTCTACGCCGAGCGGCTGCGGGTGCTCAACGGCGAGGACCTCTCCGACCAGGTCCGCAACATGATCGACGACACCGTCGAGGCGTACGTGCGGGGTGCCACCTCCGAGGGTTACGGCGAGGACTGGGACCTTGAGCAGCTCTGGTCCAGCCTCAAGCAGCTCTACCCGGTCGGCGTGACGATCGAGGAGCTGGAGGAGGAGGCCGGCGGTTCCCGGGCCGGCATGGACGCCGACTTCCTGGTCGCCCGCCTCAAGGAGGACGCGAACGCCGCGTACGACCGCCGCGAGGAGCAGCTCGGCACCGAGGGGGTGCGCCAGCTCGAGCGGATGGTGCTGCTCCAGGTGATCGACCGCAAGTGGCGCGAGCACCTCTACGAGATGGACTACCTCCAGGAGGGCATCAACCTCCGGGCGTACGCCCAGCGCGACCCGGTGGTGGAGTACCAGCGCGAGGGCTTCGACATGTTCGCCACCATGATGGAGGGCATCAAGGAGGAGACCGTCGGGTTCCTCTACAACGTGGACGTCCAGGTCACCGAGCCCGAGCCGGCAGCCGACTCGGAAGAGGTGACGCTGCTCGACAAGCCGGTGGAGATCCGGGCCAAGGGCCTCAACCGCTCGCCGCAGCGGCAGGGCCTGCAGTATTCGGCTCCGACCATCGACGGTGAAGCCAGCCCCGGCGCCGTCAGCGTCGAGCAGGAGCAGCAGCAGGCGCCGGCGCTCGGTGTGGGCCGGCCGGCCCAGGGCATGCCCGCAGCCCCCGGGCAGAGCGCACCGTCCGCCCCGCAGCGGCCGGCCTCCGGGCTGCGTGGTCCGACGCTGCCGACCGCCGGCTCCCGACGTCCGGTCCCCAACCAGGCCGACGCCGGCAACGGCCCGTCCCGCAACGCGCCGTGCCCGTGTGGCTCGGGCCGCAAGTACAAGCGCTGCCACGGCGCCCCCAACGGCGGCAACTGACCCACAGCGCGTCCCGATGGGCCCTGGCCGACGAGGCCAGGGCCCATCGGCGTCTCCACCCGGCGCATCCCCGGGCCACGTCCCCTCCGACGCCCACGGCCGCGTGGCGGGAGATCATCTCGGGTTCCTGGAAGTCGGGGTGTCGGCGCCAGGTTGATACCGCGCTTTCCTGGAAGTCGAGTCGATCAACGCAGAGCCTGGGCCTGCAGCACGCCGCGTGGCCGCCCCCGGGGCGGACGGTGGCGGCGTGGGCGGACCTCTGGCGGGTTGTCAGAGGACGTGCAGGGCCGTGCACAACCAGCGGCCTCGGCGGTGTTCCAGGCGTACCGCCATGGCCCAGCTCCGGCCACCGGCACCGCTCACCACGGCAGCCGCTTCCACAGCGGCTTCCCGGGGCTCACACACCCGCAGTCGGAGCAGCCGCAGGGCCGGCCGCGTTGCGCGACGGCGAACCGGCCCGGCCCGGCCGGTCGCGCGGGCGAGTTCGGTGAGCAGTTCGACGGCCCGGCCCGGGTCGAGCAGGGGTCGCACCTGGGCCGGCGAGCGGTAGCCGTTGACCACCTCCAGGCACGTGCCGACGAAGCGGTGTGCGGCGCGGGTCGCCTCGGGGGCGCTCGCCGGTGGGAGCGGCGCACCCGGGTGGCTGGCCGGCCGGGACGGCGTCCGGCGTGGGGCCGCGCGGCGCTCCGCCGGCCGGACCGGATCCGGTCGTGTCGAGGCGAACAGGTCGAGGGCGAGCTGGCCGTGCGTCGGCCCCGGCCAGTACGTCTCGTCGGGGTACGGCGGATCGATGGGCGGGACGGGGCGCAGGCGCACAGGTGGCCGGGACGGACCGGGTCGCCGCTCACTCATCGCTGCTCCCTTTGATCTTGCGTTTGCCTTCGTTTGCCTCCGACTGACTCGATTGTGCGGGACGCAACGGCCTCGGTCAATGCCCGCGAACGGTGGGCGTGCCGCCCCTGGGAATGATCTACTCGGTGTCGCCGACATCGCGGTGTCCCGGCAGGCCGGACAGCCCCATCCCGGCGATACGGAGTCGATCACGCGGGCCGTGAGCAGGGCGGAAGCGGGCCGGGAGCGGGCCGGGAGCGGGGCGGAACGTGGCACGCGGCCACCCGGACCTACTCCGGGTCGCGGTCGATCAGGGGGTTACCGCGTACCCAGTCGGCGGTTTCGGCGTACTTCTGCGCGATGTACTCCTCCAGCCGGGCGCGCTCGACCCGCCACTGACCGCGTCCGCCGATCTTGATCGCCGGCAGCTCCCCGCTGCGGACCATGTGGTAGACCTGCGAGTCCGACACGTTCAGCTCGGTGGCCACGTCGGAGAGCAGCAGGAACCTCGGCTCCACGGAAACTCCCCGGGGTTGACGTCGTTTGCCTCAGTTTGCCATCGGCAGGGCTCACCGCCCAGCATTCACCCGGCCCGGCGGCGGACCAACCAGCGCCCGGACACACCGGCGGGAAACTTCCACCGGCCGGAGGCGGGGTGTATGACGGTCACGGCGTGCGGCATGATCTGCGCCCGTGCCGGCTGCCGCCGGCACAGGACCGAGCGGGGAGACGACCGGTGACCGACGAGCTTGTCCGGGTGTACGTGCCGGCGACCGTACCCATGCTGGCCCGCCTGCGCGAGCAGGGGCTGACCGCCGACCGGGCGCACGCGGTGACACCCGCGCTGCGCGAGTGGTACGCCGAGGGCGACGAGGAGGAGTTGGAGTACGTCGCGTTCACCCGGGCTGCCCAGGACGCGCTGCACCTGCTCAGGGCCGATCCCGCCGCGCCCCGCCGCCGCGTTGTCGTCTCGGTCGACGTGCCGCCCGCCGCGCTCGGCCGTGGCGATGGTGAGCTGGGGTCCAGCATGGTGACGTTGGCCGACACCGTGCCGGTGGGTGCCGTCGCGGCGATCCACGTGGACGGCGCGGACGCTGTCGAGGAGGTCGCCGCCGCGGCCGACGTGGTGGCCGAGGCCGCTGCCGGCGACCCCGACGCCCAGTTCACCGTCGACGGGGCCGAGGATCACGAGCTGGAGTGGTACGACGTGTCAGAGCTGGACCTGCTGCTGCGCGCCACCGACTGAGCCGGCAGCGGTCAGCGGGCCGGGTCGGCTCTGGCCGGGTCGACGTCGACGGCGTCGTGAGCGGTCGTGTCCGCCTCGTCGTCGTCGGTGTCGGCGTTGGTCTTGTTCGCGACTGCCGGCTGCGTGGCACCGGGACCGTCGGCCAGGGCGGGGTCGTCGTCGGTGTGCGAAGGGCCGAGCGTGCGGCCGAACGCGATGAGCGCGGTCAGCGCCCCCACGAAGACCATCCAGATGCCGTTGTCCACCCGCGAGGTGCCCAGCGAGGTCTGGGCCACCGCGTCCGCCTCGCTGAGCGCGCTGGCGAGGTCCAGCAGCGACCGGCCGCCGATCCGGATGATCACCTCGGCGAGCAGCAGGAGCAGGCCCGGCCCGGCGCCGGCGAGCAGGTAGGCCGGCCAGCGCAGCGCGGGCGTCAGCGGATCGCGCCGCAGGGCTCGCCGCCGTGCCCAGGTGAGGTAGCCGAAGGCGAGCAGTCCGGCCAGGAGGCCGGCGATGAGCGACTCGGTGCGCGACACCCACTTGGCGGCGTCGACAAGCGACTGCTGGGTGTCGCCCGCGCCGAACAGGTCGAACAGCGGGTCCCGGGCACGACTGAACGCCACCACGAAGACCAGCGCGCCCAGCGCGGCGGTCACCACCGCGCCGACCGCCGGGGCGGTTCGCGCGCCGGCGATCGCCCCGCCGATGATCGCGGCGGCCGCCGTCGTCCCGGCGATCACGTTGGTGGTCGAGGTGTCGAAGTAGGTCAGGTTGATCGCCAGCGCGGCGGCCAGCCCGACGAGCATCCCCGCGCCGATCGCACCGACGAAACGCAGGGTCGCTCCGTCGCCGTACCGGCGCGACAGCAGGTTGCCGGAGGCCAGCGCGGTCGCCGCGCCGGCCACCAGCGCCGCCGAGATCACACCGGGCAGAGCGAACGCGGAGAGGCTGATCGCGGTGATGCCCGCCGCCGCCGAGGTGATGGCCTCCCGGGTCGACCAGAGCATGGCGGCCAGCCAGCCGAGCGCCAGCAGCGCGAGCACTGCCGCGCCGGGCGCGGACACCGGTCGGCCGCCGGGGGTGGCCGCGTCGACCGCCGGCTGGTCCGACTCCGCGGCTGGGACGCGGCCGGGCTGCTTGGTCATCGTCTCCCCTTCGAGGCGCCAGGTCACCGACCATTCAGGGTACGCGGGCCGCCGCGACCTCCTCTGAACGAGCCACACCTCCCGGAGTACGCGCCTGCGACGGCGTACGCCGAGGGAGCCGCGAAGGGCCGCGCGGACCGCCACCAACGTCAGGGGCCCCAGCCCCGCCACGACGCGCCGGTAAGGAGAGGAAGGGCAGCCGGTCCTGAGCAACCGGGAGGTGGTGGAGGCGAGTCGAGCACCCCCGCATGAAACAATCGTGGGAGGTCCCGCCGCTGCTCGGCCCTCCCGCGCGGCGTCCGGTGTCCGGCCGTCCGGTCGGTGCCCGCGGGTCCGGTTTCGCCACCGCTGTCGAGATCGCCAGGAGCCTTGATGGATGCCGTGTTCTCCGTTCCCGAGCCGCGCAACGAGCCGGTTCGCAACTACGAGCCGGGCAGCGGAGACCGGGACCGGCTCCAGCGGCGGCTGACCGAGCTGGCCGCCGAGCGCATCGACCTGCCGATGACCATCGGCGGGGAGCAGCGGATGGCGGCCGGCGACCCGATCAACGTGGTGCAGCCGCACAAGCACGCCCACGTGCTCGGCGTGACCGCGCACGCCACCCACGACGACGCCCGCGCCGCGATCAAGGCGGCCAAGGACGCCGCGCCGATGTGGCGGGCGCTGCCGTTCGAGGAGCGCGCCGCGATCTTCCTGCGCGCCGCCGAGCTGCTCGCCGGCCCGTGGCGCGACACTCTCAACGCCGCGACCATGCTCGGCCAGTCGAAGACCGCGATCCAGGCGGAGATCGACGCCGCCTGCGAGTTCATCGACTTCCTGCGGTTCAACGTGCACTTCGCCCGCCGCCTGCTCGAGGAGCAGCCGGCGTCCTCGCCGGGCGTCTGGAACCGCTTCGACCACCGCCCGCTGGAGGGCTTCGTCTACGCGGTCACCCCGTTCAACTTCACTGCCATCGCCGGCAACCTGCCGTCCGCGCCGGCGCTGCTGGGCAACACGGTGATCTGGAAGCCGGGCCCCACGCAGCAGTTCGCGGCGCACTTCACCATGCGGCTGTTCGAGGCCGCCGGCCTGCCGCCCGGCGTGATCAACATGGTCACCGGCCGGGGCGAGGAGGTCTCCGACGTCGTGCTCGCCGACCCGGATCTGGCGGGTATCCACTTCACCGGTTCGACAAAGGTCTTCCAGCAGTTGTGGCGGACCGTCGGCGACAACATCTCCCGCTACCGGGGCTACCCGCGGCTGGTCGGCGAGACCGGTGGCAAGGACTTCGTGGTCGCGCACACCAGCGCCGACGTGGACGCGCTGCACACCGCGCTGATCCGTGGCGCGTACGAGTACCAGGGCCAGAAGTGCTCGGCGGCCTCCCGGGCGTACGTGCCGCGCTCGCTCTGGGAGGGGGGCCTGCGGGACCGCCTGGCCGCCACCGCCGACTCGCTGACCTACGGCGACGTGGCCGACTTCGGCAACTTCGGTGGCGCGGTGATCGACGACAAGGCGTTCGCCCGGCACACCGCGGCGCTGGAGCTGATCGGCGGTGACGACAGTTGCCGGGTGCTCGCCGGCGGCACGGCCGACGACTCGGTCGGATACTTCGTCCGGCCGACGCTCTTCGAGTGCTCCGACGCGGCCCACGAGACCTTCACCACCGAGTACTTCGGGCCGATCCTGGGCGTGCACGTGTTCGACGACGCGCGCTTCGACGAGGTGGTCGCGCAGGCCGAGTCGATCGCGCCGTACGCGCTGACGGGGTCGGTGTTCGCCACCGACCGCCGGGTGATCGACGCGGTCGGCGAGCGCATGCGGTACGCGGCCGGCAACTTCTACATCAACGACAAGCCGACCGGCGCGGTGGTCGGGCAGCAGCCGTTCGGCGGCGCCCGGGCCAGCGGCACCAACGACAAGGCGGGCTCCTGGCTGAACCTGGTTCGCTGGGTGTCGCCGCGGACGATCAAGGAGACCTTCGTGCCGCCGACCGACCACATGTACCCCCACATGGGCTGACCTGCGGCGACCCGCCGGCGGCGTGCGCAGCGCCGCCGGCGGTCGGCCGAGGGGCCGCAACCCATCGATAGTCCTCAACGGACAGTCTGCCGCCGACAGTGCACTTAGGAAGTCCTGTTGGGTGGCAAACTGCCAAATCCTGGACGCCGGCAGCGCAAAGTGGCAGCGTAACGGGCATGGCGGAATCCGGAGTCAACCCCACGGCGGCGGCCCTGCTCGGGCTGCTCCACGAGGGTCCCATGACAGGCGGCCAGTTGATGGCCGCCGCAGAGCGCCGGCTGGCGCCGTACTGGTCGATGACCCGCAGTCAGGTCTACCGCGAGTTGCCGGTGCTGGCCGAGCGGGGTTACGTGCGGCTCGGCAAGCCGGGCCCACGAATGAGTCAGCCGTACGCGCTCACCGCCAGCGGGAAACGGACGTTTTCCCGCTGGCTGGCGGAGAACCCGGGGCGGGACACCATCCGCAACCCGATCGCGCTCCGGATGGCCTTCGGCAACCTGCACTCGTCCAGCCAGCTCAAGAGCCTGTACGCCTCGGCCAACGAATACCACACCGAGGCCCTCGCCCAGGTACGCGAACAGGTCAAGAACGCCAAACGGGACGGCGAGACGTACGACGCCAGCGCGCTGGAGTTCGCCGTCGCCTACCACCGGGCGGCCCTGTCGTGGCTGAAGTCCGCCCCCGTCGGGTGATCTCCGGCGGGTTCGCCGACACGGAACGAGCTGTGCTGCTCCCGGCACAGAACCGATTTGGCGCCGACCTGCGGGGCTCGCAAGCTCACTCCTCGTCCGCGCAGTACGCTTGTCTGTCGTGACCGCTGCCGATTACGCCGAACAGCTCAAGGAACTCGACGCGACCCTGCGCAACATCGAGGCCGTCCTCAATCTGGACCGGCTGCACGAGGACAAGGCCCGCCTGGAGCAGGAGGCGTCCGCCCCCGACCTGTGGGACGACCAGGCCAAGGCGCAGCAGGTGACCTCTCAGCTGTCGTACGTCAACGGCGAGATCAGCAAGCTGGGCAGTCTGCGCTCCCAGCTCGACGACGCCCGGGTGCTGCTGGAGTTGGCCGAGGCCGAGTCCGACCCCGGCGTGCTGACCGAGGTCGAGGCGGAGATCACCGGCCTGACCAAATCCATCCAGGAGATGGAGGTCCGCACCCTGCTCTCCGGCGAGTACGACTCCCGGGAGGCGCTGGTCGCCATCCGCGCCGGCGCCGGTGGCGTGGACGCGGCGGACTTCGCCGAGATGCTGCTGCGGATGTACCTGCGCTGGGCCGAGCGGCACGGCTACCCGACCGAGGTCTACGAGACCTCGTACGCCGAGGAGGCGGGCCTGAAGTCGGCCACCTTCGCGGTCAAGGTGCCCTACGCGTACGGCACCCTCAGTGTCGAGTCGGGCACCCACCGGCTGGTCCGGATCAGTCCGTTCGACAACCAGGGCCGCCGGCAGACCAGCTTCGCGGGCGTGGAGGTGCTGCCGGTGACCGAGCAGACCGACCACATCGACATCCCGGAGAACGAGGTACGCGTCGACGTCTACCGTTCCTCCGGCCCCGGTGGGCAGAGCGTCAACACCACCGACTCGGCGGTCCGGCTCACCCACATCCCGACCGGCATCGTGGTGACCTGCCAGAACGAGAAGTCCCAGCTGCAAAACAAGGCCTCCGCGCTGCGGGTGCTCCAGGCCCGGCTGCTCGAGCGCAAGCGCCAGGAGGAGCAGGCCAAGCTGGAGGGCCTGAAGGAGAACGCGGCCGGGTCGTGGGGCGACCAGATGCGCTCCTACGTCCTGCACCCGTATCAGATGGTGAAGGATCTCCGAACCGAGCAGGAGACCGGCAATCCGAGCGCGGTCTTCGACGGCGAGTTGGACGGTTTCATCGAAGCTGGTATCCGTTGGCGTAAGCAGCGGCAGCTCGCCGGCGACGGTGCGTGACGGCTCGCGGGCGGAGCGCTTCGTCGATCTCCAGGTGAGGGCCTGATTCGACGACGCGCGCCGCTTCTGCGGGGCGTGGGGCTTGGCTCAGTTGTTACACCGCGTAGACTCACCACCCGTGATTCAGCTTGAGCAAGTGACGAAGACGTACCCGAAGGCGTCCCGGCCTTCGCTCGACAACGTGTCCGTCTCGATCGAGAAGGGCGAGTTCGTCTTCTTCATCGGTCCATCCGGCTCCGGCAAGTCCACAATCATCAAGATGCTGCTGCACGAGGTCACCCCCAACAAGGGGCGGGTCGTCGTCAACAGCAAGGACGTCACGTCGATGCGCTCCTGGAAGCGACCCCACTTCCGGCGTTCGATCGGCTGCGTCTTCCAGGACTTCCGGCTGCTGCCGAACCGCACCGCGTACGAGAACGTGGCGTTCGCCCTTGAGGTGATCGGCAAGACCAAGGCGGTTGCCCGCCGGGTCGTGCCGGAGGTGCTGGAGCTGGTCGGGCTCGGTGGCAAGGAGCATCGCTACCCGCACGAGCTCTCCGGTGGTGAGCAGCAGCGGGTCGCCGTCGCCCGGGCGTTCGTGAACCGTCCGCTGATCCTGCTGGCGGACGAGCCGACCGGAAACCTGGACCCGGACACCTCGATCGAGATCATGCGCCTCCTGGACCGGATCAACCGCACCGGCACGACCGTCGTGATGGTCACCCACGACTCCAACATCGTGAACCAGATGCGTCGCCGCGTCATCGAGATCGAGAGCGGTCGCATCGTGCGTGACCAGGCCCGCGGCGTCTACGGGTGAGCCGGCGCTCCACCCCTCTCGCAGCCTGACGACGAACACCTCATGCCGGAGACCCGGAGGAAATCCCGATGCGCGTGAAATACGTCCTGTCCGAGGTACTGGTCGGACTGTGGCGCAACGTGACCATGACCATCGCGATGATCATCACGATGGCGGTCTCGCTGACCATGCTTGGCGCCAGCGGTCTCATGTACCGCCAGGTTGACGACATGAAGGACCTCTACTACAAGAACATCGAGGTCTCGATCTTCCTGAGTCAGGAGGTGAGCGAGCAGCAGCGCACCGACCTGGACGGCAAGCTGAAGAACGACCCCCTGGTCAAGGAGGTCATCTACGTCAACAAGGACGAGGCGTACAAGAAGTTCCAGGAGATGTACCAGGACGCGCCGGACCTGGTCAACGCGGTCAAGCCGGACCAGCTGCCGGAGTCGTTCCGGCTCAAGCTGAAGAACCCGGAGCAGTACAAGAACATCTACGACCAGTACAAGGACACCGAGGGTGTCGACGAGATCGTCGACCAGAGTCGACTGCTGGACAAGATCTTCGACGTCCTCACCGCGATCCAGAACATCGCCCTGGCCGCCGCGATCGTGATGGCCATCGCCGCACTGCTCCTGGTGGCCAACACCATCCAGGTCGCCGCGTACAGCAAGCGGCGTGAGGTGGCGGTCATGAAGCTGGTCGGCGCGTCCAACTGGTTCATCCAGGCGCCGTTCGTGCTGGAGGCCGTGGTGGCCGGCCTGATCGGCTCACTGCTCGGCCTGGTGGCCCTCGTCGCGGCGAAGTATCTGCTCTTCGACGGGTCACTCAAGGCGTTGCAGGGCCTGCTGTCGCCGATCAGCTGGGGCGACATCCTGTTCATCTTCCCGCTGATGGCCGGCGTCGGTGGTCTCGTCAGCGCCGCCACCGCCTGGATCACCCTGCGCTTCTACCTGCGGGTCTAGGCAGCGTACGGGTCGTCCCGTCGTCACTCGGGGACCCTCCCGCAGCCGGAAATAAACGGCGCGGGAGGGTCCTTGTCATTCGGGTAGCATGATCGGTTGTCCGGCCGGGGTGAGCTCGGCGACGGACGTTTTCCGGGAGAGGGGGTGGCGCCGATGCCACGGGAAAAGGGGCGCAAGGTGGTCGCCTCCAACAAGAAGGCACGCCACGACTACTCGATCCTCGACACGTACGAGGCGGGCATGGCGCTGACCGGCACCGAGGTCAAGTCGCTGCGGGCCGGGCGGGCGTCGCTTGTCGACGCGTTCGCGCAGGAACGTGACGGCGAGTTGTATCTGCACTCGATGCACATCCCGGAGTACACCCAGGGCACCTGGACCAACCACGAGCCCCGGCGTACCCGCAAGCTGCTGCTCAACCGCGGCGAGATCGACAAGCTGCTCGGCAAGACCCGTGAGGGCGGTTTCACGATCGTCCCGTTGCAGGTCTACTTCTCGGACGGCTGGGCCAAGGTCGAGATCGCCCTGGCCAAGGGCAAGAAGTCGTACGACAAGCGCCAGGACCTCGCCAAGCGCGACGCGGACCGGGAGATCGCCCGGGTGTCCGGTCGACGCGGCAAGGGGATGGACGACTGATTAATCCTGTTTGTCCGGGTCGGTGAGTCGGCCCGGGGCTCGGGATGAAAGCTGTTGCGCCAGGCGTTAGTCTTGTCAGTGCCGCCACATCGGCGGCCTGTCGAGGGGGTGACTGGTTTCGACTTCGTACGCAGCGACAGGGGAAGCGAGCCGAGGAAGCCGACGTCGTCTCGAGAATCGGTCGTCGGAACTTTATAAGCGCCAATAACAATCGCGCTGACTTCGCTCTCGCCGCCTGAGGCGAGTAGCTAAGTCTGTCGGTCTGGGAACGCCTTCGTCCCAGTAGCCGGCATCAGCTAGGAGGCTGGCCAATCGGACCCGGTCGCGGGGTCCGTGCGGCGAGATCAATCAGCGACTGGGCCCGTCACACCAACTTGCTCGCGTGAGCGGTGGGGCCGAGTAGAGGCACAGCGAGCTGCGCTCGGAGAAGCCCTGACAAACCGGCGAAGGACCCGGGTTCGATTCCCGGCACCTCCACCACCTCGAAGCGATGCGCCCCGGCCCACCGGCCGGGGCGCATCGTCGTATCCGCCGACGCCACCGAGCGAGGCAGGGCGAATGATCCACTCCACCTCGCCGATGTGGCGGTATCCGACCGTCCTGACACGCCCACCTCCGCGACCTGGAGTGGATCACCGGGGGCGGCGGACGGCACCGACACCGACGCCCGGGCACCGCGGGCGGGGCGCCGCCGCCTACGCTGCCGCTGTGACGAACCAGCAGCTGCGCCTGTCGGTCGGCGCGTCGGCCGGTCAGCGCACGGTCGCGGTGGTGACCGGGGTCCTCGTCGCGGCGATCGGCGCGGCGTTCGTGCTGGTGCCCCTGCTCGCCGGCGGGCTGCTGCGCCGCCTCACCGGCCCGGGAGACGGGTTCGCTTCCTACGAGGAGGCCCGCGACCTGCCGCCCGGAATGCTGCCGCCCGCGCTGCGGGAGTCCACGAGCGGCTCGGGAGGGGCCGGACCGTTCCTCGGGCTGTGCGGGCTGCCGTTCGTCCTGCTCGGCGTCTACCTGGTGCTGCGGGTGCTGCGTACGGCCGCATGGCTGGACGGCAGCCGGGTGCGGGTGCGGGGCGCCATCCGCAGTCGTACCGTCGATCTCGCCATCGCCCACGTCGACTCCCGTTCCGCCGGGCAGTTGGGGGCCGACCCGTCGGCTCGCGCGGGTCGATCGCCGGGGATCGTCGTCACCGATCGGGCCAGTGGGCACCGCGTCACCATCCCGCTGCAGGGGATGGGCCTGCCCGTCCTGCCGCCGTCCGAGCTGCGCGCGCTCGCCGACGCGTTCGCGGCGGGCCGACCCGGCGCGGAGCCCAGTGACGAGGCCCGCGCCGTCGCCGCCGACCTGCGTCGTCTGGCGAGCGCCTGAGCGGCCCGCTGACGGCGGTGCCCGGGGTGCCGGTGAGGCGCAGGGCAACAGCTGTTGCCAGTGGGACGGATGAGCAGCAGACGCCTCTGGACAGGGCGAACGGGCGGGTTCACCATCACGGTATGGGATAGCAGCCCGCGCGGGAGGTGCCATGGTCACCGGTGGAATCCAGCAGCCGTCAGCCGCCGCGCGGCCGTCCGCCGCCCGCACGTATCCGACCGGGCTCCCCGGTGAGCCGGGGCCCGCCGGGCTCGCCGGCGACCTGCACGCCCTGGCCCGTGCCGTGGCGGTCGCCACGACCGAGCCGAGCTGGCGCGAGACCGTGCTGCTTCGCCTGCGTCCGGTCGGGCAGGGCTTCGCCGAGCACGTCCGGGTCACCGAAGGGCCGGCCGGGCTTTATCGGGAGCTGCTCACCCACTCGCCCCGCCTCGATCACGGCATCCGGCTGCTGACCCGGGAGCACGGCGCGATCGTCGCCGCGATCCTGGCCGTGCAGCGGGTCGCCGAGCGGTCCGAGGCCGGCCCGGACGAACTGCGCCGCCGGGCGGGGCACCTGCTGCGGACGCTCGCGCGACACCGGCGCCGAGGTGCCAATCTGCTCTGGCAGGCGTACCAGACGGATCTGGGCGGCGAGACCTGAGCCGAGGCGGGAACCCACCTGGCGGCGGTCCCGTCGAACCTGGCATGCGTCGACCGGTTCTGCTGCTCGTACTTCCGCTGCTGTCCATGGTGGGCTGCGCCGCGACCGGCGCGACGCCCGCCGCCGGGCCCACCACGACGGCGCACAGCGCCTTCGACCAACGGGCCAGCGCGGTCGCCGCGGCGTGGCGGCCCGGCCCCGGCTGGCGTGACGGCTACGTCCCCCTGCAGGGGCCGACGGTGCTCACCGGCGACCCGCGCTTCACGCCCGACACCGAGACGGCCTTCCGGGCCGGCTGGTACCGCGCCCAGGTCGCCATCCCACCCACCCGCGTCGGTGCCGAGATCCGGTTTCCGGACGGGCGGTTGACCCTGCCGCTGGTCAGCGCGGCCGAGGCGTACCGGCAGCTCGACCGGGGTGACCCGCTGCCCTGCCCCGGACGGCCGAAGCGGCCCGGTCTGCCGACTCCCGGCGGTCCCACAGTCGAACCCGGACCGGACGGCTGGGCGACCAGCACGACGGAGACAGCCTGCCTTCCGCTGACCGTCACCGGGGTGACCCTCGGTGCCGTCCCGGTCCGCACGAGTCGCGGTGAGGCGCAGGTGCCGGCCTGGCTGTTCACGGTGGAGGAGCTGGCCACCCCGGTCGCCCAGCTCGCCGTCGCGCCGACGGCCGTCACGCCCGTCCCCTCGGCGCCCACGCCGACCCAGCCCCTGCCGGAAGGTCTGGTGGCCGCCCAGGACATGGTGGCGGTGGACGGCGCTCGGGTGACCGTCCGGCTCGGCGTCGGCGCGTGCGACACCGACATCACCCCGGTGGTGTCGGAACGGCCGGACGTGGTCGTCGTCGGTGGCGCCGTCACCCGGGCCGCCGGCGTGTGTACCGACGTGCTCAAGCTGGAGCCGGTCACCGTCACCCTGACCGCCCCGCTGGGGGCGCGGCCGGTGCTGGACGTCTTCACCGGCGCCCCGCTGACGATCGCGGCCCGCTGACGGCCTGCGGAGGGCTCGATCAGAGGATCGTGGGCACGTCGGTGCTGATCGGCACCGGCAGCACCGTGGGTCCCTCGGCGCGCAGGCCGGCGGCGAGGGCGGCGCCGAGCTGGTCGGGGGTCTGCACCACCTCGGTGGCGCAGCCGTAGCCGGCTGCGATGGCGGTGACGTCCAACCCCGGCAGGTCCAGGCCGGGCACCCCGGGAGTGTTCTTCAGCTCGGCGAACGCCTTGAGGATCGCGTACTGCTGATTGACCGGGACGACGACCACCACGGGCAGTGCCAGGCGCGCGGCGGTCCACAGCGCCTGCACCGAGTAGTGGAACGAGCCGTCGCCGATCACCGCCACCACCGGCCGGCGACGCCCGGTGTCCCGCTCGGCCAGCGCCACCCCGATCGCGGCCGGCAGGCCGTAGCCGAGCCCGCCGCTGGCCATCGTGAAGTACGACGCCGGCCGGGTGATGCGCAGGTGGCGGCGCAGTGCGGACAGGTTGGACGGTGACTCCTGGACCAGTACGCCGTCGGCCGGCCAGTGCGCGGCCAGCGCGGCGAACATCGCGTCGGCGCTCAGCGGAACGGTGACCTCCGGGGGCTGCGGAGCGGCGCGCGGCGTCGGCGGCTGCCGGTCGGCGGCCGGAAGCCTGTCGAGCAGCGCGGCGAGGGTCAGCCCGGGGTCGCCGAGCAGGCTGTCCCCGACCGGAGCGCGGGCGGCCTCGTCCGGGTCGTCCGTGACGTGCAGCAGGCGGGCGCCCTCGGGCAGGTGGTCGCCCGGGACGTGCGGGTAGTAGCGGAACACCGGGGCGCCGACGACCAGGACGGTGTCGTGCCCCTGCAACGCTTCGGCCAGCGGCCTGATGGCGAACGGCAGGACCCCGCGGAACTGCGGGTGATCCTCCGGGAACACGGCCCGTTCCGGTGCGGGGGCCGACCAGACCGGTGCGGCCAGCCGCTCGGCCAGGGCGACGGCCGCCGGCCAGCTGCCGGAGCGGTCCACGCCGGGCCCGAACACCAGCACCGGATTGCGGCTCTCGGCCAGCACCCGCGCGAACATGTCCAACCGCTGCGGATCCGGCCCGAAGCGGGTAGCCACCGAGCGCGACGCGGGAGGCGCCTCGGCGGGCTGGGCCCAGTCGTCCATCGGCAGGGAGAGGAAGACCGGCCCGGCGGGCGGCTGCACGGCTGTCGCGTATGCCCGCAGCAGCGCCGCCGGAATGTCCTGCGCGCGGACCGGCTCGTAGCTCCACTTGACGTACGGCTCGGGCAGCTCGACCGCCCGTCGGTTGGTCAGCCGGGGCTCCAGCAGCAGCATCTCCCGGGTCTGCTGGCCGGCGGTGACGATCAGGGGCGTCTTGTTGTGCCAGGCGGTGACCAGGTTGCCCATCCCGTTGCCCATTCCCGGGGCGGTGTGCAGGTTGACGTGCGTCGGCCGGCCCGCCGCCTGGGCGTACCCGTCGGCCATCGCCACCGCCGTGGCCTCCTGCAACGCGTGCACGTAGTGGAAGTCGGCCGGGAAGTCCCGCAGGAACGGTTCCTCGGTGGAGCCGGGGTTGCCGAAGACGGTGGTCATGCCGAGGGTGCGGAGCACGTCGTACGTCGCGTCCCGGACCGTTGCCATCGTCACCTGCCTCCGTGTCGCGCGCAGGGGCGACCGTGGCCGCCCTCCCGATCAGCCGAATCTATCGGGATGTGACGTACCTTTCGGGCGTTTCCCGGCCGTCAGCGGTCCGGCTCACCCGCCGGGCCGCGTGCGGCGCAGGTCAGGGCAGCGCGAAGGGCAGTGTGATGCCGTCCAGCGCCCGGCCGCACGCACAGTCCTGCTCGGCGGGCAGCGCCGCCACCGCGTCCAGCAGCACGTCCCGCAGGCGCTCGGTGTTGGCCGCGAAGACCCGGAACACCTCGTCCTGGGTCACCGACTCGCCCGCCTGCACCCCGGCGTCCAGGTCGGTGATCAACGCGATGGACGAGTAGCAGAGCGCCATCTCCCGGGCGAGCACCGCCTCCGGGTGGCCAGTCATGTTCACGACAGTGCCGCCGATGGACGCGAACCAGCGGGACTCGGCACGGGTGGAGAACCGTGGACCCTCGACCACCACCACCGTCCCGCCGTCCACCGCCGTGACGTCCCGGGAAGCCGCCGCGGCGAGCAGCGCGTGCCGGCCCCGCGGGCAGTACGGGTCGGCGAACGGCACGTGCACCGCGCCCTCGTCGTAGTAGGTCTGCACGCGCCCGCTGGTGCGGTCGATGAGCTGGTCCGGCACCACGAACGTGCCCGGCCCCAGCTCCGGACGCAGCCCACCGACAGCGCACGGCGCCAACACCTGGCGTACGCCGAGGGACCGCAGTGCCCACATGTTGGCCCGGTACGGGATCCGGTGCGGCGGGTACCGGTGGTCGGAACCGTGCCGGGGCAGGAACGCGACCCGCCGCCCGGCCACCTCCGCAATGGTCACCGCGTCCGAGGGCGGACCGTAAGGGGTGCCCAGCTCATGCGGGGTGCCGTCGAGGAGGGCGTACAGGCCGGAGCCGCCGATCACCGCGAGGTCCGCCGTCGGTGCCATGGAACCTCCGTCGCAACTGTCCGATCACCCGCCGGTCAGACCTTAGCCAGCACCGGGGACGCAGGCTATGGTGCCAGGCATGGCGTTGACAGCGCGGCTGATCCCGATGCACCGTGCGGGTCCGGCGAATGACGGGTCCCCGGCGCGGGCTCACGGCTGACGGGTAGGTGAGATGCAGGGAGAGGGCCAGGCGATCGGCGGACGAGCGATGGAGTCGATGACCGGGCGGCTGCTGGTCGCGACTCCGGCGCTCAAAGACCCGAACTTCGACCGTACGGTGGTGCTGCTGGTCGCCCACGAGCCGGGTGGCGCGCTCGGCGTGGTCCTGAACCGGGCGACCGAGGTGCCGGTCGCCGAGGTGCTGGGTGACTGGAGTGACCTGGCCCGCCACCCCGCGGTGCTCTTCGAGGGCGGCCCGGTGCAGCCCGACTCGGCGATCTGCCTGGCCCGGATGCGGCAACCGCTGCGCCGGCTCAAGGGCTTTCACCAGGTCTCCGGCGCGGTCGGCACGATCGACCTCTCGGTCGACCCGGAGAAGCTGCGCGAGAGCATCGGCGGCATCCGGGTCTTCGCCGGCTACTCCGGCTGGGGCAGCGGGCAGTTGGAGCAGGAGATCGCCGACGGGTCCTGGTTCCTGCTGGACGCTCTGCCCGGCGATGCCTTCGTCGACCGCCCCGACGACCTGTGGCCGATGGTGCTGCGCCGGCAGGGCGGCATGATGGCCGCCGTCGCCCACTTCCCGCCGGACGTGGCCCTCAACTGACCCGGCCGGGCGGGACCCCGCGAGATGACCATGCCGGCCGGTCTGTGTATAGTTTCCCAGTGCCCGGGCGACCGGGACGACAGCAAGGGGCCGTGGCGCAGCTGGTAGCGCACCACACTGGCAGTGTGGGGGTCAGGGGTTCGAGTCCCCTCGGCTCCACCCTTGCGAAACGCCCTGGCGGGGATCATTCCCCGCCAGGGCGTTCTGCTGTGCCGACTCGTCTACTGGCTGAAGCGCACCCGGATGTCGTACTCGTAGGTGCTCTTCTGCCAGATCACCGAGAAGCGGCCCGTCGGACTGGACGCGGGCTGCGCGAAGCGCCCGTCCGGGGAGAGGATCTCGGCCGCGCCGAACGCGCCGTCCGGCCCGATCGTCCTGGCCTGTACCCGTGTGGTCGAGAAGTCCGGGCTGGGCGAGTTCCACGTGACCAGGCCGTCCCCGTCGTCGTCCAGGGCGACCTTCGGCCAGTCGCCGACACCGAGCCTGGTCACCGCGCCCAGGGCGCCGGTGCTGGAGATCGTGCGACCGAACACCTGGGTGCCCTCCGGGGTCCAGCGGCCCCAGGTCAGCACCGCGTCGCCGTCCAGGTCGGCGGCCAGTTCGTCGTGCAGGGTCAGCTCGTGGGTGGCCGGCGACACGCTGATGACGCTGCCCAGCGTGTCGGTGTGGCTGTAGTGGCGCACCCGCAGGCGAGGAGGCGCACCCGCCTTCGACCACCGGTAACTGATCACGGCGTCCCCGTCGCGGTCCAGGGCGACCGAGACGCTGCCGTACCGGATGTCGGTGCCCGCCCCGGCGATCGCGCGCGGGGCGGACACACCCTCCGGGCGGACCCGCCGCGCGACCACCCGCTCGTAGTTCTCGGTCCAGGCGACCAGGGCCGTTCCGGTGCGGTCCATGGCCACGACGGGCTGGTCGGCGCCCACGCCGAGGGTCAGCTCCGGCCCGAGGGAGCTGTCCGCGGCGAAGTAGCGAGCCTTCGTGATGAACCCGCCGTCGCGGATCTCCGTCCAGGTGACCAGCGCCTGACCCGTGGGGTCCACCGCGACAGCCGGACTGGTCGCGCTCCAGGTCGCGATCGTCTGCAACGGACCCGGTTCGCCCGCCGCGGACACCCGGCGGCCCACCACGAGGCTGTCCTGCGTCCACACCACTGCGGAGTCGCCGTCGTCGTCGGAGGCGATCTTGGGCCAGGACGCCACGGCGCCGCGCGGCGAGAGGGTCTGGATCGGGCCCCACACGCCGTCGGCGGAGACGGTCTGCGTCTTGACCTGGTCGTAGCAGCCGCTCGCGCTGCTGTCGCAACCCGCCCAGGCGAGCAGCGAGTCACCGTCGCGGTCGACCGCCACGAAGGGTTGGTCCTGCCCGCTCCAGCCGGCCTCGGACACCACCCGGACCGGGGTCCAACTGGCGGCCCGCGCGGGTGCCGGAACGGTGGCCAGCACCGCCAACGCGCCCACCGCGCCGGCCACGAACCTGCGCGTACGCCGTCGGGTCGCTGACCTGTCTTTTCCGTGCACCGTCGCCCCCTGCAATCGATGAACATGCTCAGTCCAGGGCATGATCGCATCGACCGGGCCATACCGCTCGCCGGTCGGGCCGCGGTGTGCGGGGCCTGCGGCCATCACGACCACCGGGGCCCGTCGAGGGGTGCCGTGCAAATCTTTTTCCGGCTGCGGTAAATGAATCACCGTGCTCATGCGTGTGCCAGGTGTGGAGCAAGAACGGAAGGACTTCGCGGACTTCTACCAGCGCTGCCGGGACAACTGCCTGCGTGCCGTACTGGCCAGTACGGGTGATCGTGCGTTGGCGGAGGACCTGGTCGCCGAGGCGTTCGCGCGGGCCTGGGCATCCTGGCGGAAGGTGAGTCGGCATCCGGCACCAACGGCGTGGGTGGTGCGCACCGCCCTCAACGTCCGGGTTTCCTGGTGGCGGCGTCGTCGGCGCGAGGTCGCCTTCGACGGCCACGACCTGCCCCGGCCGGATGACGACGTTCACGACGTCGACCAGGCGATGCTGAGCGCCATTCGCCAGCTACCGAAGCGGCAACGCGAGGTGATCGTTTTGCGGGTCTGGCTTGACCTGGACACCAACACCGTGGCCCACGAACTGGGCATCTCACCGCGGACCGTAGCGGTCCACCTGTCTCGCGCCACAGCGGCCCTGCGGGCGCAATTCGTGCCCGTGACCAGTTAGGACTCGAAATGAACGAGGATGAGGTGCTCAACGCGATGAGGAAAACTCTCTCCGGCGTGCGGATGGACCGTCCGGTCGAGGCGATCGAGGCGCGGGGCCACGCACGCCGGCGTAACCGTGGCGTGCTCGGTGTGGCCGCCGGCGGCGGGCTCGCCGCCCTGGCCGCCATCGCGCTGGCTGTGCCGTTGGGCTTCGGCAGTTCCGGCTCGTCGACGGCCGGCAGCACCGCTGCCGGCGGCACCACGGCCTCGGCGGGTGACGCCGTCACGGCGCCGGCCATGGAACCGGCGGCGTTCTCGGTGGTCAAGAAGGCGGACGGCTCGGTGCAGCTGCGCCTGCGGTCCAAGCAGGTGATCAATCCCGATGCGCTGGAGAAGGCGCTTGCCGACGCGGGCGTTCCGTCCGTCGTCAAGGCGGATCTCCTGTGCACGCCCAAGGGTGCGGAACTGCCCCAGATCAAGGAGGTCCTGACGTTCGACCGGATCCCCGGGGCCAACGAGGACGGCGTGTTCGGTGACTCGGAGTGGGTGATCGCGCCGTCGAAGATGCCGAAGGGCAGCATCCTGCACTTCAGCGTCTTCCCGGTGCACAAGGGCGCGGGCTACGAGAAGGTGGCCTGGGCTCTGGTGCCCAAGGACGCCCCGATGAACTGCCGCTCCCTCGTGGACTGAGTCCCGAAACAGCGCCGGGGCGGATGCGGCATCGTGCCGCATCCGCCCCGGCGGAGGTATATCCGATAAGTGTGTTATCAGCCCTGACGGCTCTTCCACTGCGGGTTCGTGCGGTTCACCACGACCACCCGGCCGCGACGACGCACCACCACCGAACCCGGCTTCTGCTTCAGCGCACGCAACGAGCTACGTACCTTCATGTCTGCCTCCTCGGCCTGGGGGTCTGGCCTGAACCGTTCCGCCTATCGAAACGCCGAGGCCCGCCGGGCGATTCCCGGGCCCCGAGCGGTCGAACCTTTGGCGTCCCGCGTCCGTACCACTGCGCGGGAGGTCAATCCATGAGCGTGCGTCGAGTGCTCGCCGCCGTGCTGGTCGCCGTGGCGGCCGCACCGCTGGGCGCGGCGCCCGCCTGGGCGCACGGCGCCCCCACCGACCCGATCAGCCGGGCGGCGGCCTGCGGGCCGGAGGGCCGGCACGCCGCCAGTGCGGCCTGCCGGGCGGCGGTGGCGGCGGGCGCGGCCGTACGGGAATGGGACAACGTACGCGTCGCGGCCGTCAACGGTCGGGACCGGGAACGGATCCCGGACGGTGAGCTGTGCAGCGGCGGGCTGTCCGCGTACCGGGGACTGGACCTGCCCCGCACCGACTGGCCGAGCACCGAGGTGACCACGGGCGCGGCGTTCACCTTCCGCTACCGGACGACCATCGAGCACCGGGGCACCTTCCGGCTCTACGTCACCAAGTCCGACTACGACCCCCGTAAGCCGCTGACCTGGTCGGATCTGGAGTCACGGCCATTTCTGACCCGGACCGACCCGCCGGTGCGGGGTGGGGCGTACCAGTTGGCGGGCCGGCTGCCGGCGGACCGCAGCGGCCGACACCTGATCTACACGATCTGGCAGAACTCGAACACCCCGGACACCTACTACTCCTGCTCGGACGTCGTGTTCCGCACGGCGCGAAGCGGCGCGACGAAGGCGGCCCCGGCTGCTGCGCGTACCGCCGCGAGTCAGCCGGCCGCCACCGACGCGGCGGCGGTGGCGGCGGCGGCCGACCCGGGCGTGCCGGTGGCGTCAGTGACCGACCTGGGCGCGCGGTGGCCGGTGCTGGCCGGCGCCGCAGTCGTGCTGGTCCTGGTGCTGGTCGGTCTGGGCCGCCGGCGACGCGGCGCGGCCGCGCCGGTGGGACGGCAGTGCGAGGTCCGCAACCACCGGGCCGGGCGGCGCCGGATCTGGTGACCCGGCCCGCCCGCTCGACCCGGCGGCGGTCAGCCCAGCAGCCGGTCGATCTCGGCCAGCTCCTCGGTGGTGAAGTCGAGGTTGTCCACTGCGGCGATGTTGGTCTCCAACTGCTCGACGCTGCTCGCACCGATGATGAGGCTGGTCATCCGCGGGTCGCGCAGCGCCCAGGCCAGCGCGAGCTGCGCGAGGGACTGACCACGTCGCTCGGCGACCGTGCCGAGCCCCCGGATGGTGGCCATCTTCTCGTCGCTGAGGTCGCTCTCGTTGAGAAAGACGCTGGTGCGCACCCGCGAGTCGGCCGGGATGCCACCCAGGTAGCGGTCGGTCAGCAGACCCTGAGCCAGCGGGCTGTACGCGATGCAGCCGGCCCCGACCTGCTCCAACGTGTCGAGCAGGCCGTCGGACTCGGTCCAACGGTTGAGCATCGAGTACGACGGCTGGTTGATCAGCAGCGGCGTGCCCAGCTCGCGCAGGATCGCGGCGGCCCGCGTGGTCTGCTCCGAGTTGTAGTTCGAGATGCCCACGTACAGCGCCTTGCCGGAGCGGACGATCGCGTCCAACGCGCCCATCGTCTCCTCGAGCGGGGTGTCCGGGTCGAAGCGGTGCGAGTAGAAGATGTCGACGTAGTCCAGGCCCATCCGGCCCAGCGACTGGTCCAGCGACGAGATCAGGTTCTTGCGCGAGCCCCACTCGCCGTACGGGCCGGGCCACATCAGGTAGCCGGCCTTGCTGGAGATGACCAGCTCGTCCCGGTACGGCTTGAGGTCGGTGGCGAGCATCCGACCGAAGTTCTCCTCCGCCGAACCGGGCGGCGGACCGTAGTTGTTGGCCAGGTCGAAGTGGGTGACGCCCAGGTCGAAGGCACGGCGGACGATGTCGCGCTGCCTGTCGAACGGACGGTCCGGGCCGAAGTTGTGCCAGAGCCCGAGGGAGACGACGGGCAGCCGCAGGCCACTGCGTCCGCTGCGCCGGTAGGTCATGGTGTCGTAGCGGTCATCCGGGGCGAGGTAAGTCACGATCATGAGCCTAGCCGCGGGCCGTGGTGCACGGGATCGGGCGTGGAAACCGGGACAACGGGGTAGTTTCGAGGCCATGCGGTTCATCGCCCTCGACACCCCCAAACCGCTCTCCAAGATCGGCCTCGGCACCTGGCAGTTCGGCTCCCGCGAGTGGGGCTACGGCCCCGACTTCGAGCAGCGGGCCGCGCAGATCGTCCGGCGGGCCGTCGAGCTGGGCGTGACAGTCTTCGACACCGCGGAGATCTACGGCTTCGGGCGCAGCGAGCGGATCCTCGGCGCGGCGCTCGGCGACGACCGGCCCAAGGTCGTGGTCGCCAGCAAGATCTTCCCCGTGCTGCCGGTGGCCGCGGTGGTGCAGCAGCGGGCGGTCGCCTCGGCGGCCCGCCTCGGCGTCACCAGCATCGACCTTTACCAGGTGCACCAGCCCCACCCGCTGGTCGCCGACCACACCACAATGCGCGGCATGCGGGCCCTGCAGGACGTCGGGCTGGTCGGTGAGGTCGGGGTCAGCAACTACGGGCTGCGCCGCTGGCAGGTCGCCGAGGCCGCACTCGGCCGGCGGGTGCTCAGCAACCAGGTCCGCTACAGCATGCTGGACCGCGCACCCGAACAGGACCTGCTGCCGTACGCGCGCCAGACCGGCCGGGTCGTCATCGCGTACAGCCCGCTGGCGCAGGGCTTCCTGTCCGGCCGCTACGACGCGAAGAACCCGCCGACCGGCGCGGTCCGCCGCGCCAACCCGTACTTCCTGCCGGAGAACCTGGAGCGGGGCGCCGTCCTGATCGACACGCTGCGCCAGGTCGCCGAGGCACACGACGCCACACCCAGCCAGATCGCGCTGGCGTACCTGCTGCGCCACCCCAACGTGCTGGCCATTCCCGGTGCGTCAAGCGTGGAGCAGATGGAACGCAACGCCGCGGCGGCCGACCTCGACCTCGCCGACGACGAGTACGCGGCGCTGGCCGAGGCCGCCAAACGGTTCCGCCCGGTCACCGGGCTCGCCGCGCTGCCCCGGATGCTGCGTAACCGGATCGCCGGCCCGACGGAGAAATGAGCACAGTGGACGACATCACCGCACTGATCCTGGACGACCACGCCACCTTCCGGCGCGGCTTCGCCCGCCTGGACGACGCCCGCGACGAGCAGGAGCTGCTGGCCATCTGGGAGGCGCTCGCCCTGCACCTGGACATCCACGCCGAGGCGGAGGAGGCGATCCTCTACCCGCACCTGGTCAAGCACGGTGACGACGGCGAGGACGAGACCGCCGACGCGATCGGCGACCACAACAAGATCCGGGACGCCATCGCCGAGTCCAAGCTGCACCCGGTCGGCTCGAAAAAGTGGTGGGAGGCCGTCGGTACGGCCCGCCGGGAGAACAGCGAGCACCTCGCCGAGGAGGAGGACGAGGCGCTGCCCGACTTCCGCCGGCACGCCAGCTTCGAACTGCGCGCCGAGCTGGGCCAGCGCTGGCTGGCCTTCTACGGCGAGCACAAGAACGGCCGCGACCTGCCGTTCCGCGACAAGGACCCGCAGGGGTACGTCGCCGACCACCGCTGAGATCTCCCCGGTGCGGGGGAGTCGCACCCCGGGGTGACGGCAGCAGAATGACCGCATGACCTTCCGCGCGGCACTGGCCCCGCTGGTGGCCGGCAGCACCTGGCGACGCGGCGTGTTCCTGCTGCTCGGTGGTGTGCTGGCGCTGCCGTACGGGGTCCTCGCGGTGACCTTCGCGCAACTGCTCACCGACTCGACGATCCCCCGCCCGCTGGTGTACGCCCTCCTGCTGATCGCGGCGTTGATCGCCGTGGTGCCGCTGCTGCTGGACGGCAGCCGGGCCCTGGAGATCGCCGCCGTGCGGGCGTTGCTCGGCGTCGACCTGCCCGACCCCGCGCCGGGGCACCGCGGCGACCGGGAGAGCCGCCTGCGCAGCGCGCTCTGGATCGCCACGCACCTCATCATCGGCGCGCTGGTGATGATCGCGCTGTTCAGCGCCCTGCCGATGGCGCTGGCGTTCATCGCCCAGCAGTTCGGTGTGGGCGCCGAACTGACCAGCCAGGAGCGGTTCGGGCCGCTGGACGGACGGGACAGCGGCGCTCTGACGCTGACCGGGGTGGCCCTGCTGGTCGGCCTCGGCTACGCCGTCGCCGGGCTCGGCGCGCTCGCCGTCTCGATGGCGCCGGTGCTGCTCGGCCCCGCGCAAGCCGAGCGGATCGCCGCGCTGGAGGCGCGGGCCACCCGACTGGCCGAACGCAACCGGCTGGCCCGGGAACTGCACGACTCGGTAGGTCACGCGCTGACCGTGGCCACCCTCCAGGCCGGCGCGGCCCGCGAGGTGCTCGACAGCGATCCGGAGTTCGTCCGGCGGGCGCTCACCGCCATCGAGGAGGCCGGGCGGACCGCGATGGACGAGCTGGACCACGTGCTCGGGCTGCTCCGCGAGAACGGCGGCGACCGGCCCTCGGCGGCACCGCAACATACCCTCGCCGACCTGGACCGGCTGGTCGCCGACACCCGCGCGGCCGGGCTGACCGTGCACGCGCAGCGCGTCGGCGACCCGGCGCGACTGCCCGCGATCGTCTCCCGGGAGGGCTACCGGATCGTCCAGGAAGGACTGACCAACGCCGTCCGCTACGGCCACGGGCCGGTGACCCTGCGCCTGGACCTGCGGCCGGACGCGCTGGAGCTGGAACTGGTCAACACGATGAGCAGCCCCGACCGGGCCGACACGGGGCGGTCCGGTCGGGGCCTGGACGGCATGCGGGAACGGGTGCTGCTGCTCGGCGGTCGACTCACGGTGGGGCCGGACGGCGACCGCTGGCTGATCCGGGCCCGCCTGCCCTACGAGGACGTGCGATGACCACGGGCGTGCTGATCGTCGACGACGACGAGTTGATCCGGGTCGGGCTGCGGGCCATCATCGACGCCCAACCCGACCTGCGGGTGCTCGCCGAGGCCGCCGACGGCGCCGAGGTGCCGCCCCTGGTCGCCCGGCACCGCCCGGACGTGGTGCTGATGGACGTGCGGATGCCCGGCATCGACGGCATCCAGGCCACCCGGCACCTGCTGGCCACCTCCGCCGACCCGCCCCGGGTGCTGGTCGTCACCACGTTCGCCAACGACGAGTACGTCTACGAGGCGCTGCGCGCCGGCGCCTCCGGCTTCCTGCTCAAACGGGCCCGGCCGGCGGAGGTCATCGAGGCGGTCCGGGTCGTCGCGGCGGGCGAGTCGCTGCTCTTCCCGGCCGCGATCCGCCAGCTCGTCGGGGCGTACGGGCCGGCGGGTGGCGACCGGCTGCGGGCCGCCCGGCTCACCGAGCGGGAGGCCGAGGTGCTGCGGCTGATGACCACCGGCCGGTCCAACCCGGAGATCGCCGCGCACCTGGTGGTCGGGGTGGAGACGGTCAAGACGCATGTCGGCAACGTGCTGGCCAAGCTGGGCGTCCGGGACCGCACGCAGGCAGTGATCGCCGCCTACGAGTCCGGCTTCGTCACCCCGTCCGGCTGATCGGTCCCCCACCCGGGGGAGCGGGTTCACCGCCGGCCGGGAGGGTTTCGACCGGCTGCCGGCCGAGGCTGAGAGCATGACGACGATCACCGCATCCCGACCCCGTTCCGACTCCCGCTGGCCGGACCGGTTCGCCCCACTGGCCGCCGGTTGGCTCGGCCTGTGGGGCGTACTCGCCCTGGTCAGCACGCTCACCGGCGCCGGCTACCCGTTCGGCGCGAACGACAGGCACGGCGGCGACGTGAACCTGCTGCGCCTGGTGCCCGTGGACGTGGCCACCCCACTCTTCGCCGGCGTCCTGCTCACCGCCGCGGTGGCCGCCCTCGCCATGAGCCGCCCCGCGGTCCGCCCGCCCGGCCCGCTGCGGGTGCTGCTCGCCGGCTACGGCTGGGCGGTGGCGTTCGGACTCGCCGTGGTCGTCCCGGACGCCCGGGTGCTGATCGTCCTCGGCTACCTGCCGATCCTGATCGTGGGAGCGCCGTTCGGCTGGCCGCCCGTCGACTACTCCGACATCTTCAACTGGGCGCTGTTCGGTCGGTTCGCCGCGCTCGCCGGCGGGCTGCTGCTGGCCGGGGCGGTCCTCACCTGGCAGCGCCGTACCGCCGGGGCCTGCGTCGGCTGCGGGCGCGGCGACACCGACCGGGGTTGGACCACCCCGACCGCCGCCGCGCGCTGGGGTCGGTGGGCCGCCGGCATCGCGGCGGCAATTCCGCTGACGTACGCGTCGACCCGGTTCGCCTGGGCAGCCGGCATCCCGCTCGGCATCTCCCGCGAGTTCCTGACCGAGATGCAGGACACCGGGCTGGTCTGGGCCGGGTTCGGGCTGGGCGCGTTCGCCACCGTCGGCGCGATCCTCACCCTCGGGCTGGTCCAGCCTTGGGGCGAGCGGTTCCCGCGCTGGATGGTCGGGCTCGCCGGTCGCCGGGTGCCGGTGCTGCTGGCCGTGGTGCCGGCCACCCTGGTCGCCATCGCGGTGACCGCCGCCAGCCTGGGACTGCTCAGCAACCCCAGGTTCTGGGAGCTCACCGGCGGGGTCAGCCTGACCGGGGCGCCCATGCTGCTCTGGCCGCTGTGGGGCGTGGCGCTCGGCGCGGCGGCGTACGCGTACCACATGCGCCGCCGGGGGGCCTGCGGACGCTGCGGCCGGGGCTGAGGGTGGGCGGTGGGGGTGCTCCCGATGCCCGGGGCGCCCCCGCGAATGTGAGCTAGCGTTACTCGGGTGACTGCGCCTACCCCGGTAATCCCGGTTCCACCGGCCGACCTGCCCGGCACGCTCGGCGCGCTGCGCGCGGCCGGTCACCAGTACCGCACCGTCAAGCAGGAACTCCGCGACAACCTCCTCGCCCGGATGCGTTCCGGCGAGACCCGTTTCCCGGGCATCGTCGGCTACGACGACAGCGTCCTTCCCGAGGTCGAGCGCGCTCTGCTCGCCGGGCACGACATGGTGCTGCTCGGCGAGCGCGGCCAGGGCAAGACCCGACTGATCCGCGCGCTGGGCGGGCTGCTCGACGAGTGGACCCCCGTCATTGCAGGTTCGGTCCTCAACGAGCACCCGATGCACCCGCTCACCCCCGCGTCGGTCGCCCAGGTCGCCGAGGCCGGCGACGAGCTGCCGATCGGCTGGCTGCACCGCTCGATGCGCTACGGCGAGAAGCTCGCCACCCCGGACACCAGCGTCGGCGACCTGATCGGTGACGTCGACCCGATCCGGATCGCCCAGGGACGCACCCTCGGTGACCCGGAGACCATCCACTTCGGGTTGGTGCCGCGCACCAACCGGGGCATCTTCGCCGTCAACGAACTGCCCGACCTGGCCGAGCGCATCCAGGTGGCGCTGCTCAACGTGCTGGAGGAGCGGGACATCCAGGTCCGCGGCTACCAGCTGCGCCTCCCGCTGGACCTGCTCCTGGTGGCCAGCGCCAACCCGGAGGACTACACCAACCGGGGCCGGATCATCACCCCGCTCAAGGACCGGTTCGGCGCCGAGATCCGCACCCACTACCCGGTCGACCTGGAGTTGGAGCTGGCGCTGATCCGCCAGGAGGCCGACCTGGTCGCCGAGGTGCCGGAGCACGTGCTGGAGGTGCTGGCCCGGTTCGCCCGCGCCGTGCGGGAGTCCCCGTCGGTGGACCCGCGCTCCGGTGTCTCCGCCCGGTTCGCGATCGCCGCCGCCGAGACGGTCGCCGGCGCCGCGTTGCGCCGTGCCGGCCTGCTCGCCGCCTCCGCCAACCCGGACGGTCGGTCCGAGGCCGCGGTGGCGCGGGTCGGCGACGCGGTGTCGGTGACCAGCACGCTGCGCGGCAAGGTGGAGTTCGAGAGCGGCGAGGAGGGGCGGGAGATCGAGGTCCTCGCCCACCTGCTGCGGACCGCCACCGCCGAGACGTTCCGCGCCCACCTGGCCGGGCTGGACCTGTCCGGGTTCACCGCCCTGGTCGAGGACGGGACGGCGATCGAGACCGGCGAGCTGGTCGGTTCGACCGAGCTGCTGCGCCAGGTGGGCACCGTTCCCGGCCTGGCCAAGGTGCTGGACCGGCTCGGCCTCGGCGACGCGCCCACCCCGGAGGAGGCCGCTGCCGCGGTCGAGTTCGTGCTGGAGGGGCTGCACCTGACCCGCCGGCTCGGCAAGGACGTGACCGACTCGGGGCGCACCGTCTACGGCGGCCGGGGCTGACCATGGCCGGTAACCGGTTCCGGTACGGGCAGTGGAACGGCGGGCCCGACCCGCTCGCACCCCCGTACGACGTGCGTGAGGCGGTGGACGCGGTCGGCGCCGAGGTGCTGGCCGGCGGCAGCCTGCGGGAGGCGCTGCGCGACCTGCTGCGCCGTGGCCCGCTGGGGCGTGGCGGGCTCGACGACCTGGCCGCCCGGGCGCGACGGCTGCGCCGCGAGGCGCTGCGCCGTGGCGATCTCGACGGTGCGGTGACCCGCGCACAGGCGCTGCTCGACCAGGCCCTCGCTGCCGAGCGCGACGAGCTGCGGGGCCGCGACGACGACGACGCGCGGTTCGCCGAGGCGGTGCTGGACAACCTGCCCCGCTCGACTGCGCGGGCGGTCGAGGAGCTGTCCGGCTACCAGTGGGCCAGCGAGGACGCCCGCCGCTCGTACCAGCAGATCCTCGACCAGCTCCGCGACGACGTCCTCGGTCAGCGGTTCGCCGGGCTGCGCGACGCGGTGCGCGCGTCGGCCGATCCGGCGGCGCAGCAGCGGCTCGCCGAGATGATGCGGGACCTGAACGACCTGCTGGCCCGGCACGGCCGCGCGGAGGACACCACCGACGCGTTCGCCGAGTTCATGCGCCGGCACGGTGACTTCTTCCCGGAGCAGCCGGAGACTGTCGACGAGCTGATCGACGTGCTGGCCCGCCGCTCGGCGGCCGGTGAGCGGCTGATGAACTCGCTCTCCGAGCGGCAGCGCGCCGAGCTGGCCGGCCTGATGCGGCAGTCACTCGGCGACCGTCTCGCCGGGGAGCTGTCCGCGCTCGACGCCAACCTGCGGGCGCTGCGACCGGATCTGCGGTGGGGGCGTGGCGAGCGGGTCCGGGGTGAGCAGCCGCTGGACTACGCCGACGCCGCCGGGGCGCTGGGTGAGATTGGCGAGCTGGACGACCTGCTGGACCAGCTCGACCAGGAACACCCCGGAGCCACGCTGGACGACGTGGACGTCGACGCGGTGGCCCGGACGCTGGGCCGGGACGCCGCCGACGACGTACGCCGACTGCGTGATCTGGAGCGGGAGCTACGCCGGCAGGGTTGGGTGAGTCGGGACGCGGACGGGCTCACGCTGAGCCCGAAGGCGTTGCGCCGACTCGGTGGCACCGCGCTGCGGCGGGTCTTCGCCGAACTGACCGCCGGGCCGCGGGGCCAGCACGACCTGCGCTCGGCGGGCGCCGCCGGCGAGGTCAGCGGCGCGTCCCGCCCCTGGGAGTACGGCGACGAGCAGCCGTTGGACGTGGTCCGCACGCTGACCCGGGCGGTCCGCCGGGCCGGCCCGACAGTTCCGCTTCAGCTCGCGGTGGACGACTTCGAGGTGGTGGAGACCGAGAAGCGGGCCTCCGCGGCGGTGGTGCTCTGCGTCGACCTGTCGTACTCGATGATCTCGCAGGGTCGTTGGGGGCCGATGAAGCAGACGGCGCTGGCGTTGGCGCACCTGATGGAGACCCGTTTCCCGCAGGACGCGTTGCAGATCGTGGGCTTCGGTCGGGAGGCGATGACCCTCACCCAGCAGGAGCTGGCGGCGGTGGAGCCCGACATGGAGCAGGGGACTAACCTTCAGCACGCGTTGCGGCTGGCCGCTCGGCACCTGCGCCGCCATCCGGACGCCGAGCCGGTGGTGCTGGTGGTCACCGACGGGGAGCCGACCGCCCACCTGGACCCGGACGACGGCGAGGCGCTGTTCCACTGGCCGCCGCTGCCGGAGACGATCGAGGCGACCGTCCGTGAGGTGGACAAGCTGAGCCGCTACGGCGCCACTCTCAACCTGTTCATGCTCGGCGACGACCCGGGTCTGCGCCGCTTCGTCGACGCGGTGGCCCGGCGCAGCCGGGGTCGCATGTTCACTCCCGACACCGACGACCTGGGCGAGTACGTGGTGTCCGACTACCTCCGCTCCCGCCAGTCCCGCCGCTGAACCGACCCGTGTCGATCATGGAGTTGTCCTGGGTGGCAAATGCCGCTCATCCGGGTGAACCGGTCACCACAACGCCATGATCGACGCGGTGGGGCGGGTGGGGTGGGGGTGTGGTGGAGACTGGTGGCTTGCGGCGCGCTTATGACGGGGTGTTCGCCGAGATCGACGGGGCGACGTTTGGTCCGGCTCCGGAGGGGCAGCTCAGCGCGGAGCAGATCGTCGCGCATCTGGTCGCCAACGACGAGCTGATGATCCAGGCCACCGAGGCGCTGCTGGCCGGGTCGCCGTTCGCCTACTACGAGCTGGAAGAGGACATCCACCGTCCGCAGCTCGACGCGCTCGCCGCCGAGCACGGTGGTCTGCGTGGCCTGACCGCGCTGCTGCACGACACCAGCGACCGGCTGTGCGGGCTGGTCGATCAGCTCGGCCTGGCCGCCGACACCCCGGTCGAGACGCACCTGCGCGAGGGCTTCGACCTCATCGTGGACGAGCCGCTGCCCTGGTCCCGCACCCTCGACCTGCACACCCGCGTGCACCTGCCCAAACACCAGTCCCAGCTGCACCTGCTCCGTACCTGAGCCGCAGCCCGAGGGCCCTCGCCGATCTTGCATATTCGGTCTCGACAACGGTGTGCACAAAGGGCATCTCGGCGACCGAAAGCGCAAGATCGCGGGGTGTGGGGGTCAGGGGTTGATCAGCTCGGGGCGAGGGTGGAAGGTGCGGCGGTAGGTGGACGGGGCCACGCCGACGCGTTGGTGGAGTTGCTGGCGTAGGGCCGCCGTCGTACCGAAACCGCAGCGGCTGGCGATCTGGTCGACGGTGAGGTCGGTCGTCTCCAACAGCAGTCGCGCGTGGTCGGTGCGCTGCTGCAGCAGCCACTGGGCCGGGCTCAGGCCGGTCTCCGAGCGGAAGCGCCGGGTGAAGGTCCGCACGCTCATCCGCGACTGCTCGGCCAGGTCGCGCAGCGCGATCGGCTCGTGCAGCCGCTGCCGCGCCCACTCCCGGGCGCCCGCCGTGCTGGTGTCCGTCGCCTTCGGCACCGGCTGCTCGATGTACTGCGCCTGCCCACCGTCGCGCCACGGCGGCATCACGCAGCGGCGGGCCGCCCGGTTGGCGACCTCGCTGCCGTGGTCGAGGCGGATGACGTGCAGGCAGAGGTCGATGCCGGCGGCCACTCCGGCCGAGGTGAACACCCGGTCGTCGACGATGAAGAGCACGTCCGGGTCGAGGGCCACCCGGTCGTACAGGCGGCGGAACCGCTCGGCGTACGCCCAGTGGGTGGTGGCCCGACGTCCGTCGAGCAGACCGGCTGCGGCCAGCACGAACGCCCCCGTGCAGATCGACATGATCCGGGCGCCCCGCTCGTACGCCGACCGCAGCGCCTCGGCCACCTCCGGCTCGATGCCGCCCGAGGTCAGTGCGGCGCCGTCGTGGATGCCCGGGACGATCACCGTGTCGGCGGTGTCGAGCAGCTCCAGCCCGTGGTCGGCGAGCACCTGGAAGCCTGCGGTGCTGCGGACCGGCCGCCCACCCGGGGTGCACACCCGCACGTCGTAGCGGGGCTGGTCGTCCGCGCCCCGGGCGGTGCTGAAGACCTGGGACGGGGTGCCCAGATCGAGGCCGATGACCTGGTCGAGGGCGAGGACGGCGATCCGGTGCGGGCCACTGCTCATGGCCCGATTATTGCGCATGATGGCTTTCCGGCCACTCGTCGCCACCGAGGGCGCGACTCAGACTGATCAGCGTGACCAAGAACCGTCGCCTGCACCCCGCCTGGCTCGTCGCCGCCGTGGCCTTCGTGGCGCTGGTCGGCGCGGCCGGCTTCCGCGCCACCCCGTCGGTGCTGCTGCACCCGTTGCACGAGGAGTTCGGCTGGCCGCTCGCCACCATCTCCGCGGCCGTCTCGGTCAACCTGCTCCTGTACGGGCTGACCGCGCCGTTCGCCGCCGCGCTGATGGACCGGTTCGGGATCCGCCGGGTGGTCTCGGTGGCGCTGCTGCTGGTCGCCGCCGGCAGCGGCCTGACGGTCTTCATGACCGCGAGCTGGCAGTTGCTGCTGTGCTGGGGCGTCCTCGTCGGCCTGGGCACCGGCTCGATGGCGCTGGCGTTCGTGGCGACGGTCACCGGGCGCTGGTTCGTCCGTCGACGGGGACTCGTGACCGGCGTGCTGACCGCGGGCGGGGCGGCCGGCCAACTGATCTTCCTGCCGCTGATCGCCGTGCTAGTGCGCGACCACGGATGGCGCACGGCGGCGCTCGTCGTGGCCGGAGCCGCCCTGGCGGTCGTACCCCTGGTGGTGTGGTTGCTGCGCGAACACCCGGCGGATCTCGACCTGCCCGCCTACGGCGCGACCGAGGTTGTTGCCGCGCCGCCGCCGACCGGCGGCGCGGCGACCCGGGCGCTGGGCGCGCTGGCCGCCGCGGCCCGGACCCGGCCGTTCTGGCTGCTGGCCGGCGGGTTCGCGATCTGCGGCGCCACCACCAACGGCCTCGTCGGTACGCACTTCGTGCCGGCCGCGCACGACCACGGCATGGCCGAGACCACGGCGGCCGGGCTGCTCGCGCTGGTGGGGCTCTTCGACATCGTCGGCACGATCGCCTCCGGCTGGCTCACCGACCGGGTGGACAGTCGGTTGCTGCTCGGCGCGTACTACGCCCTGCGCGGGTTGTCGCTGCTGGTGCTGCCGAGCCTGTTCAGTGGCGCCGCCCGGCCGAGCATGCTGGTGTTCATCGTCTTCTACGGCCTGGACTGGGTGGCCACCGTGCCGCCGACTGTCGCGCTGTGCCGGGAGTACTTCGGCGGCACCGGCGCCGTCGTGTTCGGCTGGGTGTTCGCCGCCCACCAGTTCGGGGCGGCGCTCGCGGCGACGGGCGCGGGGCTCGTCCGCGACCGGCTCGGCGACTACGCGCTGGCCTGGTACGTGGCGGGTGCCCTGTCGATCGGCGCCGCCGGGCTGTCGTTGCTGCTACGTCGACGGCCGGGCCGACCCGTGCCGGAGGCCGTCCTCCTCGCCGCGACCGCACCCCGGGCGTGGAGCTTCCGGGGCTGAGTCAGCTCACCGTCCACTGCTGGGCGGGCCGGCCGTCGCAGGGCCGCTGCCGGATCTCGTCCCCGGCCTCGGCGCCGTCGTCGTCGGCCTGCGCGCACTTGCCGCTGTGCACGGCGACGACCAGCACCGGACCGGTGCCGGTCGGGGTCAGCCGCCACTGCTGGTTGGCCTTACCGT
This sequence comes from Micromonospora sp. MH99, assembly GCF_021442385.1. GTDB lineage: Bacteria > Actinomycetota > Actinomycetes > Mycobacteriales > Micromonosporaceae > Micromonospora. Next base: position 91,052 of record NZ_MUZA01000013.1, on the reverse strand, counting down.
GGCAGGGGAACTGCTGCAACTTCGCGCCGTCGTCACCGCTGCCGCCCTCGACGTCGAGGCACTGTCCGTGGGCGGCGTTGGTAAGCGTCACCGTGTCCGTTCCGGTCGGGTTGACGACCCACTGCTGCTCCGGGCCGCCGGTGCAGGCGGCCAACTCGGCCTGCGCCTTCTCGCCGTCGCCGTCGAGCCCGAGGCAGAGCCCGGAGGGCGAGCGCAACACGCGGGGCCCGGTGGTCGGGACGGCCGGGGTGGCCGACGGGGTCGGCGACGGCTCGACCGAGGGCGTCGGGCTGGGCTCGGCCGCCGGGGTGGTTGGCTCGGCCGCGCCGGACTGCGCGGCGACGGTGGCGGGTACCACCGGTTTGTCGTCGCCGTCGAGGAGGCCGGTGGCGAAGACCACCCCGAGGAGTACGCCCACCAGCCCGACCGCCAACGCCACCCGCAACAGCGGGTCGGCAAGCGGCCCGGAACGCGCTCGCCGCCGACCGCCGTAGACGGTGCCGGCGGGATCGGGGCGCTCCTCGGGCAGGGACATAGTGGCCATCCTCGCCCAGTCCGGCGGGTCGGGGCCAGCCGAGCCACGCCGGGCGGGGCAGCCGGCCCGGCGGGATCAGCGGGTCGGCTGCGGGTCGGTGACGTCGGCAACAGTCGCGCCGAGGGCGGTGATCGCCGCGTCGGCGTCGACCGCGACGGCGAGACCGCGCTCGCCCGCGCCGAGGGTGATCTCCCGGCCGCGCAGTCGCTCGTCGGCGATCACCGGCCACGCGGTGCTCGCGCCGAACGGGGTGATCGTGCCGCGCTCGTACCCGGTGGCGGCCAGGGCGCCCGCCGCGTCCGGCATGGAGATGCGCTGCACACCGAGCAGGGCGCGCAGCTTCGGCCAGGAGATGACCCGGTCGCCGGGGGTCAGCACGAACAGGTGATCGTCGGCGCCACGGCGGACGACAATGGTCTTGACCACATCCGGGACCGCCACGCCACGGGCTGCGGCGGCCTCCGCGAGGCTGCCTACCGCACCGTGGCTGACCAGGCGATACGGCAGTCCGGCGGAGTCCAGGGCGGCGATCGCGGGCGACGGCATGCCCGCCACGGTAACCGTCGAACCTGGCGTCGGACGGGAAACAGCGGGCGTCGACATCCCACCGTTTCCGGGGGCCGGGCGTAAGGTGATCACATGCGCGCTGAGCGTGTGGATCACCCCATTGACCATGATGAAGCGGTGGACACGCTGCGGCGGTCGTACGCCGCGGTGCCCACGGGCGAGCCTGTCCGGCTGGCCAAACGCACCTCCAACCTGTTCCGCCCCCGGTCCGCACCCCGGACCCCGGGCCTCGACGTGAGCGGCCTCAACCGGGTGCTCACGGTGGACGCGACCGCCCGGACCGCCGACGTGCAGGGCATGTGCACGTACGAGGACCTGGTCGACGCGACGCTGCCGCACGGGCTGATGCCCCTGGTGGTGCCGCAACTGCGCACCATCACCCTGGGCGGGGCGGTGACCGGCCTCGGGATCGAGTCGACCTCGTTCCGCAACGGCCTGCCCCACGAATCGGTACGCGAGATGGACATCCTCACCGGCTCCGGCGAGATCGTCACCGCCCGGCCGGACGGGGAGCACGCCGACCTGTTCACCGCGTTCCCCAACTCGCTGGGCAGCCTGGGGTACGCCACCCGGCTGCGCATCGAGCTGCAACCGATCGGCCGGTACGTGGCGTTGCGCAACATCCGGTTCACCCAACTGGAGGCGCTCACCGACGCGATCGCCGAGGTGACCGCCACCCGGTCGTGGGCCGGCGAGCCGGTCGACGTGATGGACGGCGTGATGTTCAGCCCCGGTGAGGCGTACCTGATCCTGGGCACGTTCACCGACGCCGCCGACCCGCCCAGCGACTACACCGGCCAGTCGATCTACTACCGGTCGCTGCGTCGGCGTACGCGGGACGTGCTGACCGCGTACGACTATCTGTGGCGCTGGGACACCGACTGGTTCTGGTGTTCGGCGGCGTTCGGCGCGCAGCACCCGGTCGTGCGCAGGCTCTGGCCGGCGCGTTATCGGCGCAGCGACGTCTACCACCGACTGGTCCGCCTCGAGCACCGGCACCAGGTGGCGGCCCGGATCGACCGGCTGCGCGGCCAGCCGGCCCGCGAGCGGGTCGTGCAGGACGTGGAGATCCCGCTGGACCGCACTGCCGACTTCCTGCGCTGGTTCGCGGGCAGCGTGGGGATGACCCCGGTGTGGCTCTGCCCGTTGCGGTTGCGCGAGCCGGAAGGTCCCGGTTCCGCGCGGTCGTGGCCGCTGTATCCACTCCACGCGGGGCAGGACTACGTCAACATTGGTTTCTGGGGGAGCGTTCCGATCGCGCCCGGCGCCGCCGACGGCGACGTCAACCGCACGATCGAACGCAGGGTGTCGGAGTCGGGCGGGCACAAGTCGCTCTACTCGGACGCGTACTACGACCGGGACGCCTTCGATCGCCTCTACGGCGGCGAGACCTGGCGCGCGGTGAAGGACCGCTACGACCCGGACCACCGGCTGACGGGACTGTACGAGAAGGCGGTAGCACGAGCATGAGCCTGACCGATCGAGACCAGGGGGCGGCGAGCGTCCCCGCCACCCCGCCGGCGGGGGGCCGGCGCACCGGTCCGACCGTGGCGGACGTCGTCCGCGCGGTCACCGGGGGGCCGTTGCCGGTGCGGATCACCGGGTACGACGGCAGCGCCGTCGGCCCGGCCGACGCGGGCATCACCCTGTCGATCCGTTCCGAGCGGGGTCTGTCGTACCTGCTCACCGCACCCGGTGACCTGGGCATGGCCCGGGCGTACGTCAGCGGTGACCTGGCGTTGCAGGGGGTGCACCCGGGTGACCCGTACGAGGCGCTGCGGGTGCTCAAGGACGAGTTGCGGCTGCGCCCGCCGTCGGTTGCCGACGGGGTGGCGCTCGTGCGCGGGCTGGGCTGGGAGCGGCTGCTGCCGCCACCGGCTCCGCCGCAGGAGGCGCTGCCGCGCTGGAAGCGGGTGATGAACGGGATGCGGCACTCGCGGGTGCGCGACAGCACCGCGATCTCGCACCACTACGACGTCTCGAACGCCTTCTACGAGAAGGTGCTCGGCCCGTCGATGACGTACACCTGCGCGGTCTACCGGTCCCCGGACGACACGCTGGAGCAGGCCCAGGCGGCGAAGTACGACCTGGTCGCCGGCAAGCTGGCGCTGAAGAAGGGCATGCGGCTGCTGGACGTGGGCTGCGGCTGGGGCGGGATGGTCCGCCACGCCGCCCGGGAGTACGGCGTGAAGGCGCTCGGGGTGACCCTGTCGAAGGCGCAGGCGCAGTGGGCGCAGGCGGCGATCGAGCGGGAGGGGTTGAGCGAGCTGGCCGAGGTGCGGCACCTGGACTACCGGGACGCCCCGGCGGAGCAGTTCGACGCCATCTCCTCGATCGGTCTGACCGAGCACATCGGTGTGCGCAACTACCCGTCCTACTTCGGCGCTCTGCGGTCGCGGCTGCGTACGGGTGGACGGCTGCTGAACCACACGATCACGCGGGCCGACAACCGGGCGCCCCACCGCTCGGGCGCGTTCATCGACAGGTACGTCTTCCCGGACGGCGAGTTGGCCGGCCCGGGTCGGTTGATCAGCGAGGTGCACGACGCCGGGCTGGAGGTGCACCACGAGGAGAACCTGCGCCAGCACTACGCGCTGACGCTTGCCGCGTGGTGTCGCAACCTGGTGGAGCACTGGGACTTCTGCGTCTCTGAGGTGGGCGCGGGGACCGCCCGGGTGTGGGGCCTCTACATGGCCGGCTCGCGGATGGCCTTCGAGCGCAACGGCATCCAGCTGCACCAGGTGCTGGCCACCCACAACGGCCCGGACGGTGTGAACGGCTACCCGCTGCGACCCGACTGGTTGCCCTGATCATCTACTGAACGTCGCCTGAAGCTGAACGTCGCCTGAAGCCGCGTCGAGAAAGTCGGCGCGGCTTCTCGCGAAGCGATTGACAAACAAACTTTGTACGTACAAACTGATTTTGCCATGAGAGACGTCCTGTACCTGGAGCAGATCGAGCAGGCCGAAGTCCTGCTCAAGCCGCAGCGCGTCGAGGTGCTGCGGCAACTCGCCGAACCGCGCACCTGCACGGAGGTCGCGGCCCGACTCGACCAGACGCCGCAGCGCGTCTACTACCACGTCAAGCAGCTCGTCTCGGCCGGCCTGGTCGAGCTGGTCAACGAGCGCAAGGTTCGCGGCATCACCGAAGGCATCTACCAGGCCGCCGCCCGGTCCTACTGGCTCTCCCCGCGGCTGGTCGGCCGGATCGGGCTGCGCCGGGCCCGCGACGAGCTGAGCCTGGGCTACCTGCTCGACCTGATGGAGGAGGTCCAGGCCGACATCGCCGACCTGGACCGCTCGGCGCCCGAACTGCCCTCGATCGGGGTCTCCGGCGAGATCCGGGTGCCCGCCGAGCAGCGCCAGCAGTTCCTGCACGACCTGCAGACCGCACTTCAGGACCTGTTCAGTCGCTACGGCGGGAGCGAAGGCGATGCCTTCAAGCTCGCTGTCGCCTGCTATCCGAAAGGGAACGACAATGAGTGAACAGTTGAAGGTCCAGGCCCGCCTCTCCGCGTCTGTCGGGCGCGTCCGCGAGGCCCTGACCGACCCGGCCGAGCTGCGACTCTGGCTGGCCGAGCACGCCGAGGTCGAGCTGCCCCAGCGGTACGAGTTCTGGGGTCGCTACACGCCCGAGGGTGACGCCCCGCACCAGCGTCTGCTGCACGCCGACGACGACACGCTGCGCTTCGGCTGGTTGCTCGACGGGGTGGAGACCACCACCGAGTTCCAGCTGACAGCCGAGGGCACGGACAGCACGGTGTTGACGCTGACCCAGAGCCACTTCGACTTCGCCGAGGCGATGAGCGGTTCCAGCATCCGGGGCGTGCTCCAGACGTTCTGGGCGCTGTCCATCGCCAACCTGGCCGCCCACCTGGAGGGTCGGCCGCTGCTGCCCCGCACCGACTTCACCTCCGCCGACCTGCGCGGCGAGCTGGTCATCGCCGCCCCCATGGACAAGGTGTGGGAGTCGCTCACCGACTCCGAGCAGGCCAGCGCCTGGTTCGGCTACCCGATCGGGATCGAGCCCTGGGTCGGCGGCCGGTACGCGATGGGCGGCTTCGAGACCGGGTACGCGGCCAAGATCGTCGACTTGGAGCCGGGCCGGAAGATGTCCGTGGACTGGGGACCGACAGGCGTCACGAACTGGGAGCTGGCCGAGTCCAACGGCCGGACCACGCTGACCTTCGTGCAGAGCGGCTTCGACGAGGGCAATCCTCCGTACGCTGCCTGGAGCGGGTCGGTGGCCGGCCTGGCCGAGCTGCGCCGCTTCCACGAGGTGCCGGACTGGCAGCCGATCTGGCTCGCGACCGAGGTGCCCGGCCTGGAGCCCCAGCCCGCCAGCTGACCGTCGCGCCGGGACGCCCACCCCGGTGGTCACGCCCATCCGCCCAGCGAGCTGGGTTCAGCATCCGAGCAACATCAGGGAAACTGCTGCCTCAAGCGGTGCGGAGGCAGCAGTTTCCCGGCACTTGTGCGGATCTTGTGTTGGTCGGGGCGGATCCGGTCGGGCACGCCACCCGAGCGTCTCAGGCGATGGCGGCAATGTCTCCGTCATCGAAGTAGATCGCCTGGTGCAGCCGGCCGCCGAGTGCCGCGGCGTACCGGGCCACCACATCCTGGCCGGAGATCCGGCCCTGCTCGATCTGGGACACGCGGCCCTTGGTCACGCCCATCCGCTCAGCGATCTGTTGCTGAGTGAAACCGCGAGCACGTCGGACCTCTGCGAGACGGTGCCCGACGACCTGCGCGAGCAGCTCCTCCTTGCCCGCCTCGACGGCCGCCTCGCCGCCGGCGCGCTGCACGTACTCCGCCCGAACGTCCGACCACCGCACATGACCGCTCACCGCCATCCCCCTTCCTGCTGTGTGCGTTCCTTCAAGTAGATCTCATACCGTTGTTCGGCGAGCGGGTGACTTTTCGGGGCCGAGTGGGTAATGGCGGGCGATGTTCTTCATCTTCGGTCTGCGTACGAAGGTCGACAGGTCCGGCGTCGTGCAGCAGGTCTGCCGCCACTGCGGCAATCACGCCGCGCAGGTCATCACCCGCCGGTCGACCAGGTTCACCCTCTTCTTCGTTCCGCTCATCCCGATCCGCACCCGCTACGCGCAGCAGTGCACGTTCTGCGGCGCGCAGTACGAGATCGCCAAGTCCGACGCCCAGCGCCTCCCGGTCGGCTGAGCCGCAGATGGCCCGCTTCCTGTGCTGGCTGATCGGCAGGCAACCCCGGCCCGCCGGCCCTCTGGTGCACACCGTTCGCCGCCCGCCCTGCACCCCGGGCCGGCGCAAGCGCCGACGCGCGCGTCGACCGCTGGCCGGCACCACGCTGCCGCGCTCGCCGTGGAACCGCTCCGCCGGCCGCTGACGTACGCCCCGACCGGTGGTTGGCGGCGCACCGGTCAGGTGTCAGCCATCGGTGCCGGGGCGAACAGCGGGGGCATCGGATCCGCCGCCCGGATCGTGGCGACGAGCTGGGCCAGTCGCGGGTAGCCGCCGCCGGCCGCCCTGATGTGGGCGTCCGCGTCGGTGCGGTTGCCGAGGTGACACTCGGCGATGGCCCGCAGGAGTGACGCGACGGCGCACAGGTCCGGCGGGTCCACCCCGGGCCGAACGTCGAGAAGTAGCGACCGCGCCTGCTCGGGCCGCTGGTTGAGCAGGTACGCCAGGCTCATCGCGACCCGGGCGGCCAAGCTCTGTGGCCGCACCCGGGAGCCGAGCTCCGCCAGTTCCCAGATCTCCACCACCTCCTTGTGCGCGACCGGCGATCGGGCCACCACCGCCGCGTGCAGGTACCACAAGCCGAACTGGACGCTGAGGACCTGCCCGATCGCGGCGGCCATCGCGGGATCGGTGCTGTCGGCGCGAGCCATCGCCGCGAGTCGCTCGGCGTCGGCCACGAAGTCCGTCGGGGAGCGCCCGTGGCCGGTGCTCCAGCGCCGTTGGAAGGCGGCGAGCGCGAGCCGCGGCTCGTCACCGAAGCGATCCGGATCCGTGCGGTGACCGTCGGCCGCCTCCACGGGGCTGATCGTCCGCAGCGTCCGGGCTATCTCCTCCTCGTAGTAGGCAGCCCACAGCGCCGCGCCGGTGGCGGTCGGCGCCCGGAGCCAGTGGAGCAGGTTACGGCCGTCGCTGTTGGGCGAGGGGACGAGGCTGACCAGGCCGCGAAGCGCCGCCATAAGCGCCGTGCCGAACAGCGCGAGACTGGTCACCGCTGTGGTCGCCGACGCCGTCGCCGCACCGAGCGCCGCAGCGGTGCACAGGTTGACCACCGGGCCGGCGAGGTAGAACAGCACCAGCCGCAGCGGCAACGCGGTCGTCGACGGCGCCGGCCGGATCGCCACGTTGTTGCGCCACCCGGTGAACGGTGCGACACGGACCGCGACGACCTCCAGGCGCAGCAGCTTCGCCGCGACGAGGTGCCCGCACTCGTGCAGGACGGTATGCACCCACAGCGACAGGCAGGTGATGCCGACGACGACGATGGCACCCACCAGGGACTCGGTGACGACGAGCGCGAACAGCAGCGCTTCGACCACCAGGAGGACGGACGCGGCCACCAGCCGTCGGCGCGGAGAGGTCACCGCGGAGATGGTACGGCGCAACGGGTGGCGGCGGGGGTACGTCCGAGCGTCGCGACCCCACCCGGAAGCGGGCCCGTTCCGGAAGGACCGTCCTACGTGGCCGGACCGGCACGACTCGCGCGACCGTCCGGACCTTGGCGGGCACCCGGGGCGCTGGCTAGGCTTTCGGGGTTTGCCGTGGACAGGTCCGCCGAGGGTGCACGTACGACGAAGAGCCGGAGCGACCGTGTCGCGACAGGACGTGAAGCAGGCCGCGCGGACCAGTGGCGTCGCGCCGGCCCGGCTCAGCCGCGTCGGGCTGGTCGGCGCGGGCTCGGTGGTCCTCCTGGAGGCGTTCTGGCTGGTCGCGGCGCTGCCCGGGGCCGCGCTGGTCAGCGACGTGGGCGCGCTGGTGGTGGCCGGCTGGGCGACCGTCGCCTGCGCCGGCGTGGCCCGTCGGCACCCGGCCCCGCTGCGCCGATTCTGGAGGCTGCTCGCCGGCACCATGGCGCTCGCGGCGCTGGGCCGGGCGATCTGGACGGCGCAGCGGCTCGTCGGCGGCGACCTGCCGCACACTCCGCTGGTCGGGGTGGTCTTCACCGCCGGCATTCTCACCGGCACGGCCGCGCTGCTCAGTTCCCCGTCCGGGCCCCGGACGGGGGTGGGGCGGGCCCGGACGCTGCTGGACGGCGTGATCGTCGCGCTGGCCCTGGTGCCGATCGGCTGGGTGCTGGTGTTCCGCGGGGTCGCCGCCGCCGAGCTGGCCGACCCGGCGCGCACGCTGGGGCTGCTCTACCCGATGTTCGACCTGATGCAGCTCACCATCCTGGTGGCGGTGGCCGGGCCGGCGCGACCGCTGTGGCGGCCGATGAGCGTGCTCGCGGTGAGCCTCACCATCCGGGTGGTCGCCGACGTCGTCTACGTCTCGCTTGTCGCCCGCGGTGACTACGCCGCCGGTCACCCCATCGACCTGTGCTGGCCGCTGAGCTACCTGCTGATCGGCCTGGCCACGGGGAACCCGCCGCCGCCGGACTGCGACGGCACCGACGAGACCGCCGAGTCGCCGCTGCCGCCGTGGTGGCGGGTGGCGCTGCCGTACCTGCCGGTCGGTGGGGCGATCATCGCGGTGCTCCTGGCCCGCCGGCCCACCGGCCAGACCCCGCCGCTGGTCTTCGTGACCATGATGACGTTGCTCGCGGCTCTCGCCGTGCGTCAGGGGCTGGCCGCCAACGAGAACCTGCGCCTGGTGGCGCGACTGCGCCGGCTCGCGTACGGCGACCAGCTCACCGGCCTACCGAATCGGCTGTTGTTCAACAGGCTGCTGCGCCTGGCTCTGCGCGACGGCCGGCCGGTGGCCGTCCTGCTGCTCGACCTCGACGGGTTCAAGCAGGTCAACGACCGGTTCGGGCACGCCACCGGCGACACCCTGCTGACCGGCCTGGCGGCTCGGATGCGGACGGCGGTGGCCGGCGACGGCACCATCGCGCGGCTAGGCGGGGACGAGTTCGCGGTGCTTGTCGAGCGGGAGGGGCCGGTGTCGCCGGAGCGGCTGGCCGAACGTCTGCTGGACGCGCTGCGGCCGTCCGAGGGTGAGGAGGACGTGGGCGTGCACCCGTCGGCGAGCATCGGCATCGCCGAGTACGGGCCGCAGCACGCCTCGCACACCGACCTCCTTCGCGACGCCGACATCGCCATGTACGCGGCGAAGGCGGCCGGCAAGTCCGCGTACCGGACGTGCACGCCGGGCCTGCGCGAGTCGGCCGTGTCCCGGGCGGAGCTGATCGCCGACCTGCGCCGGGCCGTCGACGAGGAGCAGCTGCACCTGGAGTTCCAGCCCATCGTCGACCTGTCCAGCGGTGCGGTCCGCAGCGCCGAGGCGTTGGTGCGCTGGCGGCATCCCCGGCTCGGGATGCTGCCGCCGGCGAAGTTCCTGCCGCTGGCCGAGGAGACCGGGCTGATCCTCCCGATCGACCGCTGGGTGATCCACGAGGCGTGTCGGGCGGCGGCTACCTGGCGGGCCCGCGCGCCGGAGGCGACGGTCGCGGTGAACATCGCCGCGGCACACCTGCGCCGGCCCGACCTGATCGCCACGGTCACGGCGGCCACCGCCAGCGCCGGGTTGGCGCCGCGCGCGTTGACGCTGGAGCTGACCGAGTCGGCGTTGATCGAGGGGACCGATGCGGTGCTGGAACGGCTGCACCAGCTGCGGGAGCTGGGCATCCAGATCGCCATCGACGACTTCGGTACCGGCTACTCGTCGTTGAGCTACCTGCACCGCATCCCGGCCACCGAGCTGAAGATCGACAGGTCGTTCGTGGCACGGCTGGGCACGGACGACCGGGCGTACGCCACGGTGGAGATGGTCACCCGGCTGGCCGGAGCGTTCGACCTGGCGGTGATCGCCGAGGGCGTGGAGACCGAACGCCAGCACGACGCGGTCGCCGCGATCGGCTGCCCACGGGGCCAGGGCTATCTGTACGGGCGTCCGGACAGCCCCGCCACGGTGGGTCAGAATCGAGCTTGACCCTGACGTAACGGCAGGCGGGAGCCTGGTTCCCGGAAGGGAGGGGAACCATGGCGTACACGGTGGGTCAGGTGGCGAGGATCGCCGGCGTGACGGTACGGACGCTGCACCACTACGACGAAATCGGTCTGCTCTCGCCGAGCGGCCGGACGCCGACCGGCTACCGCCGCTACGACGACGCGGACCTGCAACGGCTGCAACTCGTCCTGTACTACCGCGAGCTGGGTTTCCCACTTGAGGAGATCACCGCGATCATCGACGACCCGGCGGCCGACCCGGCCGCTCATCTGCGCCGACAGCACGAGCTGCTGACGGTACGGATCAAGCGGTTGCAGGAGATGGTCACGGCTGTCGAGTTCGCGATGGAGGCGAGCAAGTTGAACATCCAACTCACGCCGGAGGAACGGTTCGAGGTCTTCGGCGACTTCAGGCCGGAGGAGCACGCGGCCGAAGCGGAGCAGCGCTGGGGTGACACCGACGCGTACCGGGAGTCGAACCGGCGGGTCGCGCGGTACAGCAAGGACGACTGGCTGCGCAACAAGGCCGAGAACGAGGACTGGGGCCGGCGGATCGTCGCGCTGCTGGCCGCGGGCGCACCGGCGGACGGCCCGGAGGCGATGGACCTGGCCGAGGAGCACCGGCAGCTCATCAGCCGCTGGTTCTACGAGTGCTCGTACGAGATGCACACCGGGTTGGCCGACATGTACCTGGCCGACGAGCGGTTCACCGCGTACTACGAGAACATCGCCGCCGGCCTGGCGGCGTACCTGCACGAGGCGATCCACGCCAACGCGATCAGCCGCGCCTGATCGACGGGGGTGGTCGGCCGGGAACGGCTGTCGGTGCGGTCCGGCTACTCTGGCCGGACCGCACCGCGGTACGCGTCGATCGGCGACCGGCCGGCGGGCGCCCCGCCCAGGGGAGATGACAGTGAAGAAGCCCAAGCTGGTCGCCGTCGGCGCTGTCCTCGTCGTGGCCGTCGCGGCCGGCGTGTGGGCAGTGGTCGCCGCCGGTGACGAGCCGGAGGCGGGCCGCCCGTCAGCCGGCGCGTCGACCGCTCCGACCGGCGCGGCTCCGGCCCCGACCGACCCGGCCGGTGTGCTGGTGGCCGCCGCCGCGAAGGTCGACGAGCAGGCGTACCGGCTGACGGTGGGCAGCGGCGCGACGGCCGAGGGGGACACCACGGTCCTGACGTGGGACCCGAAGGCGCGGCGCGGCACGGAGACCACCTCGCTCAAGGTGCGCAACGGCGAGGTGAGGATCGAGCGGCTGACCACCGGTGCGGACGTCTACGTGCGGGTCAGCGCCCCGGACCGCCGGGTGCCGGTCTGGGACGGCAAGACCTGGTGGCATGTCGGCAGGCCGGGCCGGCCGGTCACCAACAAGGGCCTGGACAACACGCGGCTGGCCAGCACGCTGACCGCGCCGTCCGTCGTCCGCCAGACCGGCGCCCGGGAGTACGCGGGCACGCTCGACCTGCGCGACAGCGCCCCCGTGCTGGGCGGCGGGATCGGCGGGGTGCTTGGCGACCGGGCCGCGAAGGTGCCCTTCACCGCCAGCATCGACGAGCAGGGCCGGTTGGTCCGTTACCGGATCGAGTTGGCCACCGAGCAGGAGAAGACGGCTCAACTCGACCTGACGTACTCGGATTTCGGGCTGCCGGTGGCGGCGGACCCGCCGGCGGCCGACCTGGTCGGGGAGGACCCGCCGGCGAACATCCCCGGCGCCTGACGCCGGTTCACTCCTCGACCGCTCCGTCGCTCGGGGTGACCAGGAAGTCGTAGACGGTCCGGGCCATCCGGCGGACTGTCTCGTCGCCGGTAGCCATCGGGCCGGCGGTGAGGAAGGCGACGGCGGTCTCGGTGCCGGGGATCAGGTAGTAGCCGACGTCGTGGGAGGCGTCCGGCAGGTCGCCGGTCTTGTGGGCCACCGGGACTCCGGGTGGCAGCGCCGCGGGGATCTTGGTGTTCAGGGTCTGTTCCCGCATGAAGCCGATCATCAGGTCGCGGGAGGCCGGGGTGAGGATCTCGCCGTCCCAGACCGCGCCGAGCAGCGACACCACGTCGTCCGGGCTGGTGTAGTTCTCCTCGCCGCGCTGGGCCGCCGAGCTGTCGAGCATCCGGCGGGCCAGGATGGTGGACCGCTGGTTCATCGAGTCGATCAGGGCGTTGACCGGGGCGAACCCGCCCAGGTAGGTGATCAGTACGTTGGCCGCGACGTTGTCGCTGTACTTGATCAGGTACCGGGCGAGCCGGTACAGCGTGACCACCTGCGGAAACGTCTCGAACTGGAGCTGACCGGTGCCGCCGACCACGTCGGCAGGTGTCACCAGCACGCCGTCGTCCAGCGACACCTGTCCACAGTCGACCCGGCGGAGCAGCTCCACCAGGATCCACAGCTTGATGACGCTGGCGGCCTTGGGGCGCAGCGCGCCGTTGACCGAGATCTGTTGGTCCCCGTACCGGCCGGACAGGTCCCGGACTGTCGCTCCGGACGGGTTGAGGCTCGCGTCGGCGACCACCCGGGCGAGCTGCCCGCTGAGCGGGAACAGCCGGGCGCCCTCGACCGGATCGGTGGGCGGCTGCGGGCTGGTGACCACCACGCCGGGCAGCTCCAACGGCTGAGCCTGCGGCCCGGACACCACGAGCGTGCCCGCGCTGCGCCCGATCAGCGGCACCCGGTAGCGAAAGCTCCTGCCCTCGACGGTGACCTCGCCACTGGCCACCCCGGCGGCAACCCGCATGTCCGGATCGGCGACCCGGCCGGTGTCGCCGTCGCAGGCCCGGTATCGCACGGTGTGCCCGAGCGAGTCCACCGCGAACGCCCCGCCGGGGAACGACAGCCAGGACACCTCACTTGTCGGCGCCCGCTCCGGCGCGGGCTCCACGCCCGGCTCGTCGCTGCGCCCGTCCTCGTCGACCGGCCCGTCGTCTCCCGTCGGTCCGTCGTGGGCCGGCTCGGTTCCGTACCCCGGCGTGGTCCGGTGGTCCGGGCCGGTTGCCGGGTCGAGGCCGTCGGCGGTGGCCGGCCCGGTCGTCGCGACGACGACCAGCGCGACTGTCGTCGCCAACCACCGCAGGGGTACGCGGGGGTACGGCGCGAAGAGGGAAGATGAGCGCTTCTTGTCGCTTTTTCTCACGTTTGCACGATAAGAAGCGGGGGAGGCGGATGGGGCTGCCGGGACCGCCATCACCCGTCCGGGAGCCGACGTGCCCGGGGGCGACATACCTCAGAGGTATAAAGATGACTCTGCGGTATCAAGGGCATCAGCGACACCCGGTCCGGGGAGGCACCCATGTTGATCATTGCCGGCAGTCTGCGTGTCGAGCCGGACGCCCGGGACGACTACCTCTCCGGTTGCCGCCAGGTCATCGAACAGGCCCGCGCGGCGGCCGGCTGCCTCGACTTCCTGCTCGCGGCGGATCCGCTCGACCCGGGCCGGATCCACGTCTTCGAGCGCTGGGAGTCCCCGGAGCAGTTGGCGGCGTTCCGCGGCGCCGGGCCGAGCGACGCCCAGACGGTGGCCATCCTCGACGCCGACGTGCACCGTTATCTGATCTCCGGCGTCGAGGCGGCCTGACCCCTCCGCGCGCTACACCAGCAGATCGAGCAGGAGTACGCCGGCGAAGCCGATCACCGAGATGAGCGTCTCCATCACCGACCAGCTCTTGATGGTCTGTCCGACGGTCAGGCCGAAGTACTCCTTGACCAGCCAGAACCCGGCGTCGTTGACGTGCGAGAAGAACAGCGACCCACAGCCGATGGCCAGCGCCAGCAGGGCCACCCCCGGCCGGTCCAGGGTCGCGGCGAGCGGTGCCACGATGCCCGCCGCCGTGATGGTGGCTACCGTCGCCGAGCCGGTGGCGACCCGGATGCCGACCGCGACCAGCCAGCCCAGCAGCAGCGGGGAGAGGTTCGCGTCCTTGGCGGCGTCGGCGACCAGGTTGCCGACCCCGGCGTCCACCAGCACCTGCTTGAACCCGCCGCCGGCCGCCACGATCAGCAGGATGCCGGCGATCGGGGGCAGCGAACCGCCGAGCACCGACGAGACCTGGGACCGGCTGAACCCGGCCTGGTAGCCGAGGGTGAACATCGCCAGGATCACCCCGGCGAGCAGCGCCACGATCGGCGTGCCGACGATGTCGAGCGTCTTGCGGCCCGCCGTGCCCTCGTCCAGCGCCAGCTCGCCGATCGCGCGGAGCAGCATCAGCACCACCGGCAGCAGCACGGTGATCACCGCGGGCCAGAACGCCGGGGTACGCCGGGCGGTCTCCGTGCCGCTGTCGTCCACCGGTTCGCCCGGTCGACCGCCGCCCGGGTTGACGAGATCGTCGTCGGTGAGCAGGTCGCCGTCCACATCGCGCCGAGCCGGCGTCCCGGCGGTGCCAGCCGTTCCAGCTGGGCCCGTCGTTCCGGTGATGCCGGTCGTTCCGGCTGGGCCCGTCGTTCCGGCTGCGCCAGTCGTTCCGACCGGGTCCGTCGTTGCGGTGGTGCCCGGCGTTTCGCGGGTGCCCGCGGGGGTGGCGGGCCGGCGGCGGGTGGGCAGCAGCGCGGCGGGTGCGGTCGCCGGCACGTACCGGGCGATGAGGTTGCCGAAGACCGGCCCCGAGATGATCACCGTGGGGATCGCCACCAGCAGGCCCAGCCCGAGCGTCAGGCCCAGGTCGGCGTTGAGCGACGAGATCGCCACCAGCGGCCCCGGGTGCGGTGGCACGAGGCCGTGCAGCACCGACAGGCCGGCCAGCGCCGGGATGCCGAGTTTCATCAGCGGCACGTCGGTGCGCATCGAGACGAGCAGCACGATCGGCACCAGCAGCACCACGCCGACCTCGAAGAAGAGCGGCAAGCCGATGAGCGCCGCCACCCCGGCCATCGCCCAGGGCAGCGCGCGGCCGGACACCCGGCCGACGACCCGGCTGACGATGCCGTCCGCGCCACCGGACTCGGCGAGCAGACCGCCGATCATGGCCCCCAGCGCGATCAGCAGCCCGACGCCGCCGACAGTGGTGCCGACGCCACCGGTGAACGAGGTGATCATCTTGTCGGGCGCGACGCTCGCCACCACGCCGAGCACCGCCGCGCCGAGGATCAGCGACAGGAACGGGTGAACCTTGGCCCAGGCGATCAGCAGCACCACGGCGACGATGCCGAGCACCGCGGCGAGGACGAGCTGGCCGTCGCCGGCGGTGGTGACCGGCTCGGCCGGCGCAGCGAGCGAGGCGTGCGCGGCGAGCGACGCCGGCGTGGCGAGGGAGGTCAGCGGTTCGGTGAGGGGTGGGAGCACGGCGATCACGACCTTCGGGACGGGGGTCGGCCCTGGGCGGGGCCGGCCGAAGGGCCTACATCGGTGGTCCTGCGGGGGTGGCCGGCTCGGCCGGCAGGCCGGGTTCGAGCCGGCGCATCGACGTGAAGGTGGGCACCAGCGCGTCGTACAGCTCGGCGAAGAGCGGCAGCAGCGCCGCGTACGTGGCGGCGGCGGCCGGGTCGGGGCGGATGACCTCCTCGATGCGGACCAGGTCGGCCGCAACGTCGATGCTGGGGATCAGGCCCAGCGCCTGCATGCCGAGCAGCGCCGCGCCGAAGCTCGACCCCTCACGGCCGCCCGGGAAGCTCACCGGCATGCCGAGCACGTCGGCGAGCATCTGCCGCCACAGGCCACTGCGGGCGAAGCCGCCACCGGCCCGGATCTCGCGAACCTCGTTGCCGGCGGCCCGTACGGAGGTGAGCACCAGCGCGAGCTGTTGGCAGACCCCCTCCATCGCGGCCCGGACGAGGTGTTCGCGGCGGTGCCCGTGGGTCAACCCGACGTACGCGCCGCGGGGCAGCGCGCTCCAGTGTGGAGCGCGTTCGCTGTGCAGGTACGGCAGCATGATGAGCCCGCCCGAGCCGACCGGGGCGCGGGCCGCGAGGGCCACCAGATCCTCCTCGGGGTGCTCGCCCAGCTCCGGCGCCAGCGCCGCGCCCGCCCACTTGAGGACGATGCCGCCGTTGTTGATCGCGCCGCCGACCGCCCAGCGATCCTCGGTGAGCGCGTAGCAGAACACCCCGCCCAGCGGGTCCACGCCGGGGCGTTCGACCATGACCCGCATGGCGCCGCTGGTGCCGATCGAGCAGGCCACCATGCCGGGGTGCACCGCGCCCAGGCCCAGGTTGGCCAGCGGTCCGTCACCGGCGCCGACCACCACCGGGGTGCGTGGCGGCAGGCCGAGGGCGGTGGCCGCCTGCGGGGTGAGGCCGGGCAGGACGGCGGTGGTGGCGACCAGTTGCGGCAACTGCTCCTCGGTGATGCCCGCGATCGTCAGCGCCTCGGTGTCCCATTCGAGGGTGTGGATGTTCATCAGGCCGGTGGCCGAGGCGATCGAGTGGTCGGTGACCAGCGCCTCGCAGAGTCGCAGCAGCACCCAGTCCTTGATGCCGACCCAGTGCGCGACGCGCTCGAAGAGCCTGGGCTCCTGCTCGGCGAACCAGAGCAGCTTGGGCAGGGGTGACATCGGGTGCATGGGCGTACCGGTGCGCCGGTGCAGCGCCAGCCCGGACGGCACCGCCCGCAGCCGTTCGGCCTGGCGGGTGGCCCGGGAGTCGGCCCAGGTCACCGACGGCGTGAGCGGCTTGCCGGCCGCGTCGAGCCCGATGAGGCTGTGCATGGCGGAGCAGAAGGCCAGGCCGGAGACCGGAACGGTCAGCTCGCTCACCACGGTCCGGATCGACTCGACGACGGCGGCGAGGATCACCTCCGGGTCCTGCTCGGCGTACCCGGGGTGCGGATCGTCGAGGGGATAGGCGGCGGAGTGGCTGGCCAGCAGCCGCCCGTCGGTGTCGTACGCCATGGTCTTGGTGCTCGTGGTGCCGATGTCGACCCCGATCACCACACCGGGCAGGGTGTCTGGCGGCATGACCCTCACCCCCCTTTCGTGCAGGCGGTGCGGCGGCGTCGCCACCCGGCTGCGGCTGACGTTACCGAGACCGCGACGGACCCGCACGACACGACGGAAGGTGAATCGACGCAGCAGTATCGCCCTATCGTCCGGGTTGCTCCGCCGTTCGGATAGTTCGTCCGTCGTGGCGTGTCCCGGTCGACCGTCAACGCTGTTAATCCGAGTGCACCCCGGATTGGTGGCCTGCGCGGCGAAGGAGTCGGCGTGGCAAAGACTGAATCGACGGGTTCCACGTGGCGGTACCGCTGGGCGCAGCGGCAGAACGTGCGGCGGGTCAGCACGTACCGCGGCGCCGAGAAGGCCTGGCGGCGACGCGACGACGAGTTACGGCGGCTGCGCGCCCTGGCCGCCGACTTCCAGGGCTCGGCGGCGGCCGGCGCGGGCCTCCCACTCGAGCTGGCCAACGACGAGGTGGTGCTGTGGGCCCTGCCCGCCGCTCAACTGGTCGAGGTACGACACACGACAGTGCTGCCCGCACCGGACCTGACGGTCGCCGCGCCGGCAGCGCCGCTGCGCCCACGCCGGCCCGACGGCGTACGCGTCACCGACGCCGGCATGGCCGTCATCACCAGCCGTCGGCTGGTCCTGCTCGGCGGGCGCGGCCGGCGTGACTGGGCGTACGGCCGGATGACCGGCCTGGCGCACGACCCGGCGGCGCCGGTGACCCTGATCCAGGTGCTGGACCGGCGGCGTACCTCCGGACTGTTGCTGCCCACCGACGCGGCGGCGGACTTCCGGTTCAAGCTGACGTTGGCCTTCGCCGACGCGATTGAGCAGCGCGCCGCGGTACTCGCCCAGCTCGACGAGTTGATCGCGGAGCACGGCCAGCTCAAGCCGTTCCGGCCGGCGGTGACCACGCCGGCGCAGGCCCGGCTCTCCGCACTCGTTCCCGGCGGTCGTCGGACGATCGCGGTGGCCGCGGGAATCGCGTTGCTGGTGCCGGCGGCGCTCTTCGACTCGAACCCGTCGGACCCGACCGGGGGCGCGGAGGTCGCGGTGGCGGCCACGCCGGCGCCGACCCCCAGCGCGCTTCCCGCGCTGCTGCGCCCGGCGTCCCCGCCGCCGGCGCACACCACCGCGCCGAAGCGGTCGTCGTCGCCGCGCCCGCCGTCGCCGCGCCCGTCGTCCACCCCGACCGCCGGACCGCGCTGCGGGGCGCCGGAGAATCCCCTCGGGTACGACTTCTGTGCCGGAACCCGGATCCGCCGGCCGGCCGCCGAGGTCTGCGACTGGTTCGACTGCGTGCCGCAGTTCTGGGCGGGCCGGGGCTATCTGGTCCAGTGCCGGGACGGCTCGGTCAGCCTGACCGGTGGCCGGGCGGGCGCGTGCGCCGACCATCGGGGCGTTCGGCGGAGCATCTCTCAGTAACCTGATTTGGGGGTTGTTGTCCGCTTCGGTCGGCGAGAATGATCGGGTGGAGATCCGGTCCGATGATGGTGCCCGGGTGCGGATCCGCCCGGTCGGCTACCAGCCCGGCATCGACCCGCCCGACGATCCCGAGCGGGCCGCGCCGGGCTGGCAGGACTGGCTGCTCATCGAGGTGGACGCCCGCACCGCCGACGGCCAGACCTGGTCGCACCACTACCCGAGCCTGATGGTGGAGGAGGCCCGCGCGCTGGGCAGTTGGCTGCACGGGCAGGCGACGGCGGCCGGCGGGCCGACCCCGCCACCGGCGCTGGTCCGCTTCACCGAGCCCAACCTGGCCCTGCGCACCCGGGCGATCCGCCGCCGCCGGCTGGAGTTGACTGTCGAGTTCTCCGCCGAGTCGCTGCCCCCGTGGATGCGCCGGCCGGCCACCGCCGTCTACCCGCTGGTCCTCACCGTCTCCGCGGACGCCCTCGCCGTCGCCGCCGACCAGTGGGCCGGGCACTGCGAGGCGTACCCGCCGCGTACCCGGTCGCGGTTTCCGGCCGACGGTCCACTGCTCGGCCCCCTGCCGCACCGTAGGCGTGCCGGCTAACTCAACCCATTTACATCAAACCAGTTTGATGTAATCTGCGGAGGTGACGTCAGTCGACACCATCGCGCCGCCCGGGTTCGTGACCGCCGCCGGGCACCCGGTGCGGTGGCGGCTGCTCAGCGAACTGGCCCGTGGTGACCTCGCCGTGCACGAGCTGACCGCACGACTCGGCCAACCGCAGAACCTCGTCTCGTATCACCTCGGCAAACTCCGCAAGGCCGAGCTGGTGAGCGCGCGACGCAGCAGCGCCGACGGCCGCGACACCTACTACTCGCTCGCGCTGGCCCACTGCGGGGAGCTGCTGGCCGGCGCCGGCGCGGCCCTGCATCCCGGGCTGCGACTCACCCCACCCGCGCCGGCCACCACAGTGACCGGACGCGTGCTGTTCCTGTGCACGGGCAACAGTTCGCGCTCGCAGATGGCCGAAGCCCTGCTGCGGGACCGCACCGCCGGTGCCGTGCGGGCGTGCAGCGCCGGGAGTCGACCCAAGGTCGTCCATCCCCTCGCGGTGAGCGCCATGGCGACGCGCGGCATCGACCTGGGTGCGGCGCGGCCCAAACACCTGGACGAGTTCACCGGCCAGCGGTTCGACGCCGTGATCACCCTCTGCGACCGGGTCAGGGAGGTCTGCCCCGAGTTCCCCGGCTCGCCGCGGCACGCGCACTGGAGCATCCCGGACCCGGCAGTCGACCCGGAGGGACTGCCCGCGTTCGAACGGGTCGCCGACGAGCTCGCCCAGCGGATCGGTTTCCTGCTGCACACCCTCTCCGCCCGATGAGAGAAGGCATCATGACCAACCCCACCGAAGCCAGCGTCGTCAGCGTGCGGTACCTCGTCGACGACGTCGCCGCCGCGCTCGACTTCTACACCACCCACCTCGGCTTCACCCCGATCAGCGCGTTCCTGCCCGCGTTCGCCGACGTGCGGCGCGGCAACCTGCGGCTGCTGCTGTCCGGCCCGGCCAGCTCCGCAGGCCGGGCCCTGCCCGACGGACGCCGTCCACACCCCGGCGGGTGGAACCGCATCCACCTGATCGTTGCCGACATCGCCGCGGAGGTCGCCCGGCTGCGGGCGGCCGGAATCGCCTTCCGTAGCGACGTCGTCAGCGGTCCGGGCGGCCAGCAGATCGTCCTGGACGACCCGGCCGGCAACCCGGTCGAACTCTTCCAACCCGCTCAGGTACGGTGATCCACGTCAGCGACGAGAAGGAGGTGAGCCCTGTGAACACCAGTTGTCACGTCTGGGCGCCCTTCTCGTCCGTCCCCCTCAGCTGACGTCTTCGCGTCGGGGAGTGCGCCCTCCTTCATCGGAGGATCAATGTCTGTTTCCCCGTTCCGCATCGACGTGTCCGATGCGGTCCTCGACGACCTGCGGGCCCGACTGGCCCGCACCCGCTTCACCGAGCGCAGCGGCCACCGACAGTGGCAGGGCGGCACCGATCCCGACTATCTGCGGGACCTGGTGTCCTACTGGCACGACGGGTTCGACTGGCGTGCCCGGGAGGCCGCGCTCAACGCGTATCCCCAGTACCTGGCACTCGTCGGCGGCCGGAAGCTGCACTTCGTGCATGTCCGCGCGGACCGCCCGGCCGGTACGCCCGCGCCGCCGCCGTTGCTCCTGAGCCACGGCTGGCCCAGCAGCTTCGTCGAGATGCTGCCGCTGGTCGACCGGCTGACCAGCCCGCTCGGGGGCGCGTTCGACGTGGTGGTGCCGTCACTGCCCGGCTTCGGCTACTCGGAGCTGCCCGACGTGCCGCTGACCCGGGCGGTCCTCGCCCGGACGCTGCACGAGTTGATGACCGACGTGCTCGGCTACGAGCGGTACGGCGCCTTCGGCGGCGACGTCGGCGGGGTCGTCACCGGTTGGCTCGGTGCCCTCTATCCGGAGCAGGTGGCGGGCATCCACATGATCCATCCACCGTTCCCGGCCAGCTTCGACGGCCAACCGCTGTCGACGGCCGAGCAGGCGTTTCTGGACGCCGAGGCCGTGTACGACGAGACCGACGGCGGCTACAGCGCCATCATGGGCACCCGGCCGGACACCCTCGCGGCGGCGCTCGCCGACTCCCCGGCCGGGCTGGCCGCCTGGCTCGTCGACAAGTACCGGGACTGGAGCGACAACCACGGCGACCTGTCGAACAGCTTCGACACCGACACGCTGCTCACGATCATCACGCTCTACTGGGTGACCGGCACGATCGGCTCGTCGTTCCGGCAGTACGTCGACTTCGACCACAACACGCCACGGCCGAACATCACCGTGCCCGCCGCGTTCACGGTGAGCACCGAACCCTCGCAGGCCAACTTCCCGCGCGAGATCGCCGAGCGGGCCTGCACCGACATCCGGCACTGGAGCGAACCCGGCCGAGGTGGGCACTTCATGCCGCTGGAGGAACCGGACCTGCTCGCCGCTGAGCTGCGGGACTTCTTCACCTCGCTGCGCTCGTAGGGCTGCCGCTGCCGTCCTGACTGGCGGCTGCTCCGGTTCTTTGCCGGAGCAGCCGTCGGCGTCCGTCAATTCTCTCCTTTCGGGCGCAACGGGAGACATCGATTCGACGAGCGTTGCCTGTCACGTACGTGAGCGGTTGTACCGCGTGTGACCGTGACCGCACTGCTGGCACCTCCCTCCTGGCGGCTCGCCTGGGCCGAGCGCGAGAACGAGCGCCGTCGGCGCGCGTACCGCGACGCCACCGCCGCCTGGCGCCGACGCGGGGACCACCTGGTCCGGCTACGGATCGAAGCCGCCGGGTTCCTCGGGTGTACGCGGCCACGCGCCGGCCTCCCCGTCGACCTCGACGTCGACGAACTCGTCTTCCGGGTCGTACCCGTCGCAGAGCTCGTCGAGGCGGAGGCCCGGCACGTCGCCGGCCTGCCCACGCCCGGCGGCTGCGCCTTCACCGAGACCACCGACGCGGCAGTGCCTCCGGGCCTGCGGAGCGTCGACAGTGGCCTGGCCGTCGTGACCAGCCATCGCGTGGCCTTCGCCGGCCGCGAGCACCGGCGCGAGTGGCGGTACGCGGACCTGCTCGGCGCCGCCCACCACCCCGACGTGCCCGTCACCCTGCTGCACGACGACGGCCGACTCTCCGGGCTGCTGGTCCCGGCCGGCACCGCCGTGAACTTCCGCTTCTATCTCACCCTCGCGGCCGCCTCGGCCGCCGGGGATCGTGCCGCCGTCACCGCCCAGCTCGACGCCCTGCTGGCCGCGCACCAGGCATCCCCGCCCGTGCCGCCGTCGACGGTCGGGCCGGCCGACGCGCCGCTGACTGCGGTACGCCCCGACCGCCGGGCACTCGCCGTCGCCGCCGTCGCGACTGTGGTGTTCGCGGCACTGGGCCCCGGTGCCGTGGGACCGCAGCAGGCCGGGCCGATGCGGCGGGCGGAAGCGGCGACAGTCGAACCGGCCGCCCGGAACACCGGTGTGCTCGCCCCGCTGCGGGTGCCCGCCGTCCTGGTGGCACCGCCGGTCCTGGTTCCGCCCGCCCGTCCGGCCGAGCCGGCACGGCCTCCGACGGCCGAACCGCTGCGGCCCGCCGCGCCGGTCCCGTCCGCCGTCGCGGCTGCTGCGCCGGTGCCGGCGACCGCTCCGCAGTCGTCCACCGCTCCGCGGCCGTCCGCTGAGCCGCCGTCGTCCACCGAACCGCCGCCATCCAGCGTGCCGACGCCCTCCAGCGCTCCCGAACCGTCGGCCAGCGCGACGACGCCTACCGACCCGCCCACCGCGGCCCGGCCCGGCGCACCGTCGCCCTCGCCAACCACGACACCCGATCCCGCCCTGTTGACGGTGTGCCTGGACACCCTGCTGCCGCTTGTGGACCGGCTGCTCTGCCCGCCGACCGGGCCGTGATCCGCCGCCGCCGCTGCCGCTGCGGTCGGGTCAGGCCGTGGTGCCGAAGTCGGGGAGGGTGAGCGAGCCGTTCGGGCCGAGCGTGAAGCCGGGGTTCCAGGCGATCTCCCAGACGTGACCGTCCGGGTCGGCGAAGTAGCCGGCGTAGCCGCCGTAGAACGTCTCGCGCGCCGGCTGGGTCACCTCGGCGCCGGCCTCGCTGGCGGTGGCCATCACCTCGTCCACCTCGGCCCGCGAGCGGACGTTCTGGGCCAGGGTCATTCCGCCGAAGCCACCGGTGTCCGGGTTGGGAACGTCCGCGTCGGCGGCCAGCTTGTCGCGACTCCACAGGACGAGGGCTAGGCCGCCGGCCTGAAAGAAGACAGTCCCCTCGACCTCCTGGCCGCGCCAGCCGAGGTGCTCGTAGAAGGTCTTGGCGCGTGGCAGGTCCGAGACGCCGAGGGTGATCAGGCTGATCCGCTGCTCCATCGTCGTAACCTAACGCGCGATCCCTCGGCAGCCGACGTTGCCCGTAGACCAGAGCAATCCAATGTATCTACAATCGTCGCTGTTAACGCTCACACTCGTCCCAGTGCTGAGGCAGTGACGCCGTGCCGATGTGACGATCGGCGCGCGCCGGGTGAACGCCCGGCAGCCGGCGGCTGCTCGGTCCGGCCGGCCCCGATCCCAGACGGTTGCCGGCTGCCCGTGGCGGCCCTACCGGTCGGCCCATGCCCTCGGCCAGCTCGACCAATCCAGGGGAGAAAGCTATGCGAACGAGGGCACGATGGCTCGCGACGCTCGCCGCGCTCGGTGTCGTGGTCGCTTCGGTGGTGACACCCACCGGACCGGCCAACGCGGAATCCAACGGTGGAGTGCGGGTGATGCCGCTCGGCGACTCCATCACCGAGGGCACCCAGGTGCCCGGCGGGTACCGCATCGGGCTCTGGCAGCGTCTCGCCGCGGGCCGGTACACGGTGGACTTCGTCGGATCGCAGTTCAACGGGCCGGCCAGCCTGGGCGACCACGACCACCAGGGGCACCCCGGCTGGCGCATCGACCAGATCGACGCCAACATCGTCGGCTGGCTGAACACCCAGCGACCGCAGACCGTCCTGCTGCACATCGGCACCAACGACATCCTGCAGAACTACAACGTGAGCACCGCGCCGAACCGGCTCTCCACCCTGATCGACAAGATCACCAGCACCGTGCCCACCGCCGAGGTGTTCGTGGCGCAGATCATCCCGATCTCGAACAGCGGCCAGAACGCGGCCGCCCGTACCTTCAACGCGGCGATCCCCGGCATCGTCCAGAGCAAGGTCAGCGCCGGTAAGCGGGTGCACCTGGTCGACATGTACAACGCGCTCAGCACCTCTGACCTGATCGACGGCGTCCACCCCACCGCCAGCGGCTACGACAAGATGGCCGCCCGCTGGTACAGCGCGTTGCAGTCGGTGCCCGGAAGCATCGGCAACCCGAGCAGCGGCGGCGGACAGACCACCACGATCGTCGGCACCCGGTCGGGCCGGTGCGTCGACGTCCCCGGCGCCTCCACCACCAACAGCACCCAGCTGCAGTTGTGGGACTGCCACGGCGGCACCAACCAGCAGTGGACCTACACGTCCACCAAGGCGCTGACCGTCTACGGCAACAAGTGCCTCGACGCCGCCGGCAACGGCACCTCCCCGGGCACCCAGGTCACCATCTACGACTGCCACGGCGGGACGAACCAGCAGTGGAACGTCAACGCGAACGGCACCATCACCGGCGTGCAGTCCGGTCTCTGCCTCGACCCGTACAACCAGGGCACCGCCAACGGCACGAAGCTCGTCCTCTGGACCTGCACCGGCCAGGTCAACCAGCAGTGGAGCCGTCGATGAAGCAGCCAACACGATGGCTGACGGCCGCGCTCGCGCTGGTCCTCGGCCTGGCGATGGCGACAGCGACACGGGACGCGGCGGCCGCGGACAGCCCGTACCAGCGGGGGCCGGATCCGACCCTGGCCAGCGTCGCCGCCACCCGCGGCCCGTTCGCTACGACCCAGGCGACGGTGCCCGCCGGCAACGGCTTCAACGGTGGGTACGTCTACTACCCGACCGACACCAGCCAGGGCACCTGGGGTGCGGTAGCGATCGTCCCCGGCTATTCCGCCCTGTTCGCCAACGAGGAAGCCTGGATGGGCCCCTGGCTGGCGTCCTTCGGGTTCGTGGTGATCGGCATCGAGACCAACAGCCGTACCGACGGCGCCGACGCCCGCGCCACCCAGCTGCTCGCGGCGCTGGACTACCTCACCCGCACCAGCCCGATCCGCAACCGGGTCGACCCCAACCGGCTGAGCGTCATGGGCCACTCGGCGGGCGGAGCGGGAACCCTCCTCGCCGCCCTCCGCCGGCCGACCCTGAAGGCGGCGGTCGGCCTCGCACCCGGTACGCCCGGCAACAACCTGAACATGTCTACCACCCAGGTCCCCACCATGCTCCTGTCGGGACAGAACGACGGCACGGTAACGCCCTCCTACGTGCAGGGCATCTACAACACCCTGCCCGCCGGCGTGGAACATGCCTGGGCAGAGCTGGCCGGCAACGACCACCTCTCGTTCACCAGGTCGAACCCCACCGAGATGCGACTCCTGATCCCCTGGCTCAAGACCTTCCTGGACAACGACACCCGCTACACCCAGTTCCTCTGCCCGCTGGCCGACAGCACAGGCGTCTCGCGATACAGCGCCACCTGCCCCCTGGTGCCGCCGGACGGGCCGACGCCCCCGCCCACGACGGCCCCGCCCACGACCACCCCGCCCACGTCCACTCCGCCCACCACCAGTGCGCCGACCACGCCGCCGCCCTCCGGCGCCGCCTGCACCGCGACGTACCGCACGGTCAACTCGTGGTCCGGTGGCTTTCAGGGTGAGGTGACCGTGACGGCGGGCACCGCCGCCGTCAACGGCTGGACCGTCACGTGGAACCTCAGCAACGGCCAGAGCATCAGTCAGGTCTGGAACGGCACGCTGAGCACCAGCGGTTCGACCGCGACCGTCCGCAACGTCTCCTACAACGGGTCGCTCGCCCCGGGCGGCACGACGACCTTCGGCTTCCTCGGTTCCGGTACGCCAGCAAACGCGTCACCGACCTGCGCCAGCCCGTGAGCAGTCGTAGGACATAGCCGCAGGTCGTACGGCTCCGATCGGAGCCGCCTGTGGATCGCCGCGCCCTCGGCGGCAAGCGTCGAGGTGCGCGGCGAGGCTCGCCGACCTAGCTGAAACTCCCGCGGCCCTTGAGGGCCATGCATCCGAAAAGGAGTGGCGGACGACTGTAATCTGCACAGCGGGTAGTGAAACCACCCACAAGAGTGATGGGGTGTCCGCCCTGGGCGCTCCAGGCCCAGACGACGGTGGTGTCGAACGTACGGGGGAAACCATGTTCGAGCGGCTGGGCAGATTCGTTGTGGGCAGAGCGTGGTGGGTGATTGCCGGGTGGGTGCTGGCGGCGGCCGCCATCATCCTCACCACACCCTCGCTGAGTGACATCACCTCAGCGGATCAGGAGAGCTTCCTGCCCCGCTCGTACGAGTCCGTACAGGCCACCGAGCTCGGGCAGAAGGCGTTTCCGCAGCAGGCAACCGCAACGGCCGTCATCGTGGTCAAGCGCGCCGACGGTCAAAAACTCACGCCGGCGGATGAGGCGAAAGTGGGCCAGCTCGCCCAGGAGCTCAAGGCCAAGAACATCCCGCACACGTCCGGCTACCTGACCGGTCCGCCAGCTGTGGCGCCGGACAAGTCGGTGCAGATCATCAACGTCGGACTGGACGCCCCCACCCCTGACGATCCGACGCTGCTCGACGCCGTCCGCGATCTGCGGGCGGACATCGGCCCGGAGCTGGCGAACAGTGGACTGTCCGCGGGCGTGGCCGGCGACGTGGCGAGCTTCGTCGACAACGAGGACACCTTCAACAACGCCTTCGCCGTGGTCGGCATCGCGACGATCATCCTGATCATCGGACTGATCCTGATCATCTTCCGGAGTCCCATCGCCGCACTGCTGCCCGTGGTGGTCGTCGGCGTCGTCCTGAGCATCACGACCGGTCTCGTCGCCGCCGCCGGCAAGGCATTCGATCTCAGTGTCAGCCAGGACCTGCAGACGATCCTGCTGATTGTGCTGTTCGGCATCGGTACCGACTACATCCTGTTTCTGCTCTTCCGCTACCGGGAGCGACTGCGCGCCGGCGACGACAAGCGCACCGCGATGATCGTCACCGTCCAGCGGGTCGGCGAGGTCATCACCTCGGCCGCCGGAGCGGTAATCGTCGCGTTCCTCGTGCTGCTCCTCGCCTCCCTGGGCTTCTTCGGCTCGCTCGGCCCGGCACTCGCCATCGCGGTCGGCGTCATGCTTGTCACCTCGCTCACCCTCGTCCCCGCAGTCGTCTCCCTGCTCGGCCGGTACGTCTTCTGGCCGTCGAAGGCGTGGCAGCGTACGCCCAAGGCCACCCTGTCCCACCGGCTCGGCACCACAGTCGGGCGCCGGCCGGCACTCGTCGCGGCGATCTCCGGCGTCATCCTGGTCGCGCTCGCCGCAGGCGTGCTGAGCTACAAGGCCGACTACGACTTCAGCGCCGGCTTCCCACAGGACACCGAGTCGGCGAAGGCCGCGCAGGACCTCCAGCGCGGGTTCGCCGCCGGTGCGCTCGCCCCGACCGAGGTCTACCTGACCACCACCAACCGGTCGCCGCTGACCGAGCAACAGGTCAACGACTTTGCTGCAGCCGTAGCGAAAGCCCCGGGTGTCGGTCAGGCACAGCCCCCGGAGCGCAGTACCGACCCGAGTGTGGCCCGGGTCAACCTGCTGCTCAACGAGAACCCGGTCTCCAACAAGGCGATCACCCTCGTCCGCGAAGACCTGCGCGGCGCCGTGCACACGGCGGCCCCGCCCGGCACCCGGGCGCTGGTCGGCGGGACCACCGCGATCTTCGCGGACATCAACTCGGCGAACAACCGCGACCTGTCGGTGATCCTGCCGGTAGCTGCCGGCCTGATCGCGCTCATCCTCGCGCTGCTGCTGCGCAGCCTGGTCGCGCCGATCTACCTCGTGATCGCGGTGCTGCTCAACTTCGCCGCCACGCTGGGCGCCACCGTCTACCTCTTCCAAGGGCTGCAAGGCGAGCCAGGTGTCACCTTCCAGTTGCCGATCATCCTCTACCTCTTCGTCGTGGCCATCGGGACCGACTACAACATCCTGATGATCGCCCGACTACGCGAGGAAGCGCGGGAAGGCAACGAGCCACATGAGGCAGCCGCCATCGGCGTGCAGCACGCCGGCCCGACGGTCGCGGCAGCCGGACTGATCCTGGCCGGGACGTTCGCGGTGCTGCTGCTCGCGCCGATCTCGTTCCTGCAGCAGATGGGCTTCGCGGTGGCGATCGGCATCGTGCTGTCGGCGTTCGTGATGTCGATGTTCTTCGTTCCCGCGCTGACCGCTCTGATCGGGCACAAGGCGTGGTGGCCGGGGCACGGCGACGAGCGGCCGAACAGTGGACGACACGCCCGCGCCGTCGACCAGCCGGGCTAGTGGCACTGCGACGGCAGGATTCGACACGACTATTCCCCGACGCCCTAACAGCCCTAGGCGGCGATGGTGCGGGCGGTGGCGTAGACGTCGGCGGGTAGGGCGTGGTCGAGCCGCCAGAGGATCCGCATCGGCCGGTCGCCGGTGTGCGACTCGTACGTCATGGTGCCGGCGTAGAGGTACGGCGGCGCGCCCAGATCGCGGTCGGCGATTCGGGTCTCCCGGACGAACAAGTGCACGGTCGAACCACCTGACGTGTAGCGCTGACCGGTCGCCGAGGCCGCCGAGGTGGTGCTCTGCGACTCCCACTGGAACAGCGTGTCGGTGATGGCCCGGTCGGCGTACATGGTGGTGGGGGAGTAGTGCGCCTCCGACTTGACCAGGGTGACGAAGAACAGGTCGGCCTGGGCGTCGGGCAACCACTTCACCCCCTCGCGCAGTGAGCCCGGGTTGGTCATCCCGAACGCGGCACACGCCTCGTTGCGGCTGTACCGGGCGTGCACCCGCAGCGGCATGGCACCCGGGGCAGCAGTGGGCGTGACCCGGTGGATCCGGTCGCGCAGCACCTCGGCGACCTGGCGCAGCTCGGTGCAGCGCGCGGGCTCCTTCCACAATCGCGCCAGCCGCTCGTCACGCGTGGCGAGAGGGGCGTTCGGCCCCCAGAGGCTGAAGTGCAACATGTCCAGCAGTCGACTGCTCCCCGCGTACACCTGCTGACCTGGCGCGGGCGGTCCCGCCGCGACCCGGGTCAGCAGCTCCAGCCGGTCGGTGTCGTCGGTGTGCAGCATGCGGCCGATGGCCCGGCCCAACTCCCGGTCGTCCTCGCCCGGCGCGGCCGTCTCGATGCCGGCGAGTCGGCGCAGACCGGCCCAGCCGCCGATGCTGGCCGAGCGATAGACATCCTCGATCTCCAGGCCGGTCTCGCGCAGGAAGGTGGCCAGCCTGACGTCTCCGAGCTGCCGCAGCTCGGCCACCAGACCGGCCTTCGAGGTGGGCAGCGCACTCTTCAGGTTGGCGAGCACCACCTCCTTCGCCACGCGGTCCAGCTCCACGTGGCATCCGCTGGGCAGGCTCGGGAAGTCGTCGCGGACCGCCTCGGTGATGGCCCGCCGACTCACCCCGGTCAGGGCACGCCACCGCAGGTCGAAGCGGAAGTTGGCGTGCTGCCCGCCGATGAAGTCGAGCACCGTCAGGCAGGGCTTGTCGTCGTCGAGGCGCAGGCCACGGCCGAGCTGTTGCAGGAAGATCGTGGCGCTCTCGGTCGGCCGCAGCATAAGGATCGTGTCGACCATCGGCAGGTCGACGCCCTCGTTGAACAGGTCCACGGTCTCGAACGTCGCAGTGAACGTGTCGTAGGCCCACAGGCGTGCGTGACGGCCATAAGCTGGTTAGTTGTGCCGTGCATCCGCGATTCCTGATTGACCGATGAGCATCACGCTCTTCGAATCAAGCTGCTCTTGCGGCCTGGCACTATGCGGGACGATCATGAGGCGCTAGCCTCACGTCTATGCCTGAGCACACGAAGCCTTACAACCCGCTCGACCGTGTGGAGCTGGGTAAGAGTGTGGAGCGAGCTCTGCTTGCGCGGCCGTTAGCGCCACTGCCGCCGAAAGTAGCGTTCCCCGGTGCCGGTCTGTACGCCATCTACTACGTCGGCGATTTGGACCTCTACCGATCGATCGCTCCGCCCAGGCATGAGCCGGGAGAGATTCCAATATACGTTGGGCGTGCGAGCGCGCCCGGTGCCCGACAGGGAGCGCTGGGCCTGCGAAGCACAACTAGACAGCCCGCACTGTTCAATCGCCTCAAGGAGCACGCTAAGTCGGTACAGCTCGCCGAGGTGTACAGCGACGAGCAGGGCCAGCCAGGCCTACATCTTGCGGATTTCCTATGCCGCTACCTCGTTGCGGACGATATCTGGGTTCCACTCGCGGAGGCACTGCTGATCGCGCACTACCGGCCTGTCTGGAACGTACTGATTGATGGTTTCGGGAACCATGACCCCGGCAAAGGGCGAGGGGGGCAAGCCCGATCTTCGTGGGACATGCTCCACCCTGGACGAGCGTGGGCAGCGAAGCGTCCGGCCACTAAGAAGAGTGCTCACGACCTTAGGTACGAGGTAGGAACCCACCTAGCTGCCGTTGAACCTCCAAATCTCGACGCCGTTCCAGTCATTGGCCAGGACGTTCAAGAAGCGATGTTCAACGAGGAGGGTCTCACGCCGCTAGAGGATCGGCTCCGGGATCTTTAGTTGCCTGGGTGAGAAATGGGATGAGCGTTAGTCCCGTTGTCTCCCGTGACCCTATGAGAGCGTCAAATGCTTACAGCTAATGCGCTGCCTGAGCGAGTTTGTCGCGAAGCGCGTCGACGACCTCGAACGCCTCCTCCTCTTCGACGTCCTCGGCCCAGCCAAGTCGCCATGCTGAACCATTAGCGAGCGCCGCGTCCAGCGCCCGTGTGGCCAGTCTGCGCAGCTCTGCAGTGACCCGGACGTCCGTCCGGCCGAGGAGGAAGCGAGGGGCGTAGGCGGAGTCCGAGGGGGACGCTCCGTCGACTGCCTGGAGCAGGGTCGCGGCGGCAGCTATGGCTCGCGCGGCGTCCTCGGGTGAGAGGCCGCGCCCCGCCGCGACTGCTGCGTCGAGGGTCAGACGAACAAAGTTGGCGCGCTGATCGGGTGCGACGTTCTCCAGCTCGCCGCACCACTCGACCGCGTCATCGTTATCGAAGGGACCTAGTTGCCACGTCGCCATCGCACCTCCTCGTGGTCGTGTAACCAAACCACATCGGCCCGCCTCGCAGTCGGAGGGATCATGTTCGCGAGTAGCCGGGGCGCCGCCACGAGGAGCGGCTGCGGGTCCCGGACTCCCGCGACCCAGGGCTGTGGCTAGGGTGTGTCGCTTCCTAGATCCACAACTCCGCGGTATGCTTCTCCGATGCTCGAGCCGCCACGGAAGCCAGTCAGTGACCGTACCTCGGTGGAGTTGTTCGCTGGTGGCGGCGGCTTGGCCATGGCTGTGCATCGAGCGGGTTTTCGCCCCCTGCTGGTCAACGAGCTTATGAAGTACGCGTGCGAGACGCTCAAGGCCAACGCGGCCGTGTCGAGGGGCGAGGGCGAGCGGATTCCTTCAACCGACGAGCGATGGCCTCTCGTGGAGGGCGATGTATCGCGGGTTGAGTTCGGCTATCTATGGGATCGCGTGGATCTGTTGGCTGGCGGCCCGCCCTGTCAGCCCTTTAGCTTGGGGGGCGTCGCGCGAGGCGATGAAGATAAGCGCAACATGTTCCCACAGATGTTTCGGGCCATTCGCGAGATCCAGCCGAAGGCCGTGATCTGTGAGAATGTCAGCGGGTTGCTTCGTCCCTCGTTCCGTCCCTATTTCGAGTACATCGAGCGCGAGTTGGAACTCCCCTTCGAGGAGCGTGATGACGACGCCACTTGGCGCGAGCATGACGCGGTCCTGCAGGCGCGTCTCGCTGAAGAGCCGTCTGACCCCAAGCGGCGATATCAGGTCGTTACCACCAAGGTCAACGCAGCCGACTACGGCGTGCCACAGGTTCGAAACAGAATCATCATGGTCGCCTTCCGGTCAGACCTCGGAGTCGACATCAAAGCATTCCGGAAGGCGGTGCGGCCAAAGTTCTCGGAAGCTGCGCTGATCCGGTCCATGCTGGATGGTAGCTACTGGGAGAGGCATCGCGGCACGCCCGGCCATGTTCGGCGCCGTGCCATGTCCCGACTGCCGGCTGTTGCGCCCATGGACGACGGCCTGTCGCCCTGGCGCACCTTGCGAGATGCGCTCAAAGGACTGGATGGGCAGCCGCCCCTTCCTGAGGTGCCGTGGGATCGGCTGGACCGAAGGGAGTACAACCTCGGTGGCTTCACCGGTCACATAGGTTGGCCTGATGCGCGTATTTACGCTGGCCATACACCGAACGAACTTGATCGACCGGCGAAGACAGTCAAAGCTGGGGTGCACGGTGTGCCAGGTGGTGAATCAGTCCTACTGACTGACGAACCTCTACCCGAACCACTTGACGGTTCGCCCTATCCCTACCGTCACCGCTACATGACAGTTCGTGAGACGGCGCGAGTTATGACCTTCCCTGATCATTGGAGGCTCGCTGGCCCCAGGGGGGAACAGATGCGCCAGCTTGGCAACGCTGTACCCGTCGCGCTCGGCCAGTTCTTCGCCCGAGCTATCGCCGATGCTCTCGATGAGGCTGAGAGTCATCAATGAACTTGAATGCTGCCCGGGTAGAGGGTGGCTGGGCGGACAAGCCACCGGAACCAAGGGCCTGGAAGGGGCGACAGGGCCGCACCCGGAGAGCGGCCTCGCTTGAGCAGGACCGCGCTGCCGGTGGCCCTGAGCGGCGCTGGGTCGATCTCGGCGATGGGCGCCAGGCCCGAGCGTCTGTAGAACTCAAACTGTTGCCGAAAACTCGCAGAATTAGGGCGTATCTGCGCTGGTCCGATAACGGCCGCTCACCCACTCGCTATCTCGGTGAGGTTGAGTACACGACGCGAGCCGAGAACCTGACTGAGGGCTGGCGCCTTGCGTGGAGTCGAGGCTTTCTTGCTCTACCCGATACGGGAGAGAGTGCGAAATCTTGGGCGAAGAATTCGAACGTGCGCGCTGTTATGCGCGCCAACAAGGCTCGTGATACCCGACCTGAACGACGGCTACGTTCGCTATTGCACAAGAGGGGCCTGCGTTACCGCGTTAACTGCAGACCGCTGGCCGATGTGCGACGCACTGCTGACATAATATTCTCTGCCGCCCGCGTAGCGGTTTTCGTCGACGGTTGCTACTGGCATGGATGTCCGGAGCACTACCGGCCGGCCCGAGTAAATGACCGCTTCTGGCACGAGAAGATCGACCGAAACCGCGCGCGGGACCGCGAGACAGAACAGATGCTCGCGGATGCCGGCTGGTCGGTGATTAGGGTCTGGGAGCACGAGGACCCTGTGGCGGCTGCGGACCGCGTTGAAGACCTTGTCAAGGGCAGCCGCCTTCGGCCCGTTGAGTGAAGTGGCTGCCACCGCCTTACCGCAGAGGGCTTCAGCGATGCCCTCTCGGTCGACCGTCGACTTCGCCGGGTGCCCACTCTGGCGGAAAGAGCAGGATCCGGACCTCCGGGATCGTGGCGAAGGCACTTTTAATGAGCGGCTTAACATCGTTCCAGTTGAGGCCGCCGTTTCCGCAGCCCAGGGCGGGAATCGCTACTGAATTGATTTTCTTCTCATCAACCACGTGGACTAGATCGGCCAGTCCAGCCTCAATGTCGTCCAGCTTCGAGTCTGTCCGCCAGTGGCCCTTCGTGGGGAAGTTGATCACATACCTCTGCGGGCCAGGTCGCCCCGAGTCAAAGATGAACATTCGCCCTAATTCGACTCTTCTCTCGCGGCAAGCCGTGCGGTAAGCCGCGTAGTTGGCGGGGTGGGCGCGTTTGAACTGAAGGGCGATCCCCTTTCCCATCACCCCGACTGTGTTGACGGGATTGACTAGCCCGTCCGCCTCGGCATTAAGTAGGTTGCCATGGCTCAAAATGATCATTTGGCGTGATTCCTTGTGCATCTGTAGTACCAGTTTACTCTGACATCTTGTAGGGACATGTCAATGTCGGCGCCGAAACGGACTTCTCGCCTGTTGCCATTGGTCTCCGTGTGGCTGCGACTTCCCTGCAGGCGCGGAGATCACCAGGTATGAGATGCAGAGACCGGGTGCCCTAAGAGGGCGCACTGTCAGCGAATAGGCTTCGGGCGGGAAAGGTCGGCGAAAGGTATCCAGCGGGCGGTCGAATCGCCGTGACTTATGGAGTTCAGGCGATTTGTAAACTCGGCCGCCACCTGCGGTGACGTGGCTAGGTATGGCATGACAGCCGCGATCATCTTCAGTTCTCGAACCTCTCTTAGGATCTCCCACAAAGGGTCACGGGTGACGTCGAAGCCGTAAGCGGTAGCCATAGAGAGGTGCCGCCCATTCGTGCCGAACCTCAACTCAGCGACCGCTACCGCCGCTAGGTCAATCTGCCATGGGCCAACGGATGTGGAGTCGAAGTCGCACATGACCACTCGGCCCGATGGCTCTCGGAGTAGATTGCCGACGTGCGCGTCGCCGTGTACGAGCGCCTGCGGTCCGCCTTCGTTGAGGACTGCTGCCCTCGGTTCCAATAGGTCGCACCAAGTGGCGAGGAAATCGCGGTCGGGCTCGCTTAGGCCCTCGGCATCGGATAGGCGTTGCCTTGCATCCCCGATGGGATTCCATTTGGGCACTGGGAAGGGCGGCACACCGAGGGCATGGAAATCGCGCAGCACTGTACCGAGGTCTTCCACCGTGGCTGCAGGCGTGCGCGGTGCAATGTATTGCCATACAGAAGCAACCAGATCCCCGACGTCGATGGGCTGCTCGACGTGCGCTAAGCGGATCGTCGGCGCGTCGATGTCAGCGAACCAGCGCGCAAGGCGTATGACTTTGGTCGCCCGATCCCTCAGTTGGTGGGTCCGCGCGATTCGGATGACGATTCCAGCCGTGGGCAGCGCGAAGACAGCGTTGTTGGTGAATCGCAGCAGGTGAGCATCGTGGGCCGACTGGTCAAGGGCAGCGGCGATGTCCCGCATGGCCGCCGTCATGGTCTCCTCGGAGAAGCGTCCGCTCATGCAGCCATCGCCGCCCGAGCATTGAGGGCGCTCTCGAACGCGGCTACCTCCGGAAGCGGCCGATGCCGAGTGAGATCACGACGCAGATTGACGACCCGATCAATCACGCGCTTGGAACTCATTGCCTCGGCCATCTTCAGCACGCGCGTGCCGACCGCGAGCGCCTGCTCGGGCTCGTCGGCGAGGAACAGCGCGCTGCACAGGCCAATCTCGTTCAGCACCGTGCTACGCACGTTCCCAGCGCCGAACGCGGCGATGGACTCTCTGCCCCAGCGCACCGCCTCGGCCGCGTGCCTGCTGTCCCGCCGTGCCATGTCTCGGTACACGCGACCGTACTGCGCGAACAACTCCCCGCGGTCGTAAAAGCCCATCCACGAAGGCTCGCGCTCCTTGTCGAAGCGCACGAACTGGTCACTTGCTTTCCCGAGGGTTTTCAGGGCAGTTCGGTGGTCACCGAGGGCTGCGACCGAAGCTGCTTCCGCGCCCCAGAGCAGGGCCTTCGCCGCTGGGGTGGCCTGTGGACCGAGCTGCGCGTGAGTTAGTTGCAGTGTCGCGAGGGCGTCCCGATTGTGGCGGAGGTGCTGAAGCTGCTTGGCCTGCGCGTACCGGATCATCGCGACCAACGGAACGTTCCCAGACGTCAGCGCAGCCCGCTCCCCGGCGACAAAGTGCCGCTGCGCGTCGTCGTGCCTACCCGCGTCGAGCGCGGTCCAGCCGGCCAGTTGCCGGGCTGCCGCCACCGCTGCGACGAGAGGCGGCGTGAGCCCAGCGGTGTGCGACCAATCAAGCATCCGGTACACCGACTCGGCGAACCGAGCCACCTCCCGATACAGCAGACCACCGCCACATTCCCGGTCCACCGACCGGTACAGCTCCAAGACCGCGTTCAGTCGAGCGACATCCGCCGTGCCGATGCGCCGGGGCTGAACGAATTCGCTCCCACCGAGCAGGCCGGCGCCCGCAGCGACAGCGGCGATACCGGCTAACAAGGCCCGTCTACCCTCGTCCGGCCCGCCGCTCCCTCGATCCGTTGAGTCGCGGGGGCTTTCAGCCCCTTCAACAGACCGCCGAGGCTGACCAGGGAGCGCGAACCATAGGCAAGGGGCTGGTATCCTGAGAAGCTGCGCCCAATGCGACAGGCGGTCCAGGTGCACCAGTGGTGGCCCGTTCTCCACCCTGCTCAACTGCGCCTGCGTGATCCCGAGCCATCCCGCCACCACGGTCTGCGGCAACGCGACCCGCCCGTGGTACGGATGGCATCGGTAAGCCCTGATCACCCGTCCCAGATGTCGCTCGGCCAAGGCTTGCCGCACCGGCTCGTGTTCCCAGAAGCTCGCTGGCACCACGGGCGGCCTGCTCAGCCGGTCACGTTCGGCGGCCTGGCACGGCGTGCACCGTCCGCTGTCGTTGTCCCGGGCCAGCCGACCGCCACACCGAGGGCAGTTCGCGTGTGTCACGGGCGGCTCCGTCCAGTTCGCCTCATCGAACCTGTCCATTGAACACGGTGCGTGGAGCGCTGGTATACGCACGACGCATATCTTCAAGGGCCGCCGATCACGGGGACCTCAGGACGGGCGATACATCTGCACCGCCTCGATGACCACGACCCAGCGATCTCGTCGTGCCGTCGGGCCCAGCGCCCTGCCGTCGGCGACGACGACACCAGCGCCGCGCAGCACCGCCAGGTGGCCGGCATATGCCGGATGGTCGGCCAACTCCGTCTTGACGTGCGGGAAGGCCAGGATGGGTAGGCCCGCGCCCAGCGACTCGTTGAGGACGCCGAGCGCCAGCGTGTCGTTGATGCCCAAAGCCCACTTGGTCACCGTGTTGAACGTGACCGGCGCGGCTACCACCACATCGGCCGGTGGGTGCGGCTCGGGGTCGCCGGGCATCCGCCACTCGACGCGTACGAGATAGCCGGTCTTCTCTTGCAACGCCGCCCGGTCGAGCCACGGCGCGGCGGTGGGGCTGACGATCATGCACACCTGCCAGCCGTCGGCGATCAGCAGGTCGACCAGCTCGTCGATATGCTCCGCGGGCCCGGCGGCGCAGACGACCAGGTACAGCACCGGACGTTCCGTCATGCCCGCAGTCTGCCCGATCCGGTCGTCGCGTAGTCGACCACATACGGAGCGCGCATGCTGCCGATGATCACCGTGGCATGCCGTCGTGCCTGGTCAAAGGAGAGGGTCGACGCACGGCCCGGGGCGGGTGCTGGCTCCGGAGTTGGCCGGCCCTCAACGGCGCAGCTCCGCACCCGCCCGCCCCGGCGCCACCCGATCCGTCGACGTCTCGGAGCCGCCATGCCCACCCCTCATCAACCCACGCCACCGGCCGACCTGGTCGCCCGATGGTTGCGCCTGGTGGCGGCGGACGCGGAGCTGTCGCCGTACCTCATCGGGGTTGATCTGGACAGGCTCGCCACGCACCTGGCGACCGTGCTCGACGGGAACGCAACCCAATGGTGCGGTCTGGGGCTGTCGGAGACGCAGCATCGACGGGTCGTCGACTACCTGGAGGGCGTCCTGCGGGCGGCCGAGCTGCCGGACGGTCGGATTGCCCAGGTCAGGCGGGCGTTCGAGGTGGGTGCGTGAACCTCGCCGCCGCCTGGACGTCTGTCGACGACCGGGCGGCTGGTGACTTCTGGTGCATGCTGGAGGACCGCCGCCCCGGGTTGCTGCCGCAGCGCGAGGCGTCCCTGTTCTTCGCCGCATTTGGCGGTCTCGTGGCTGGCGGCGATGACCGGGCGGGTCGGGCCGCGCTGCTCATGGTGCTCGGCCGCGCCTACCGTCGCTACGACCTGCTCCCACACGCCACCACCGTCGGCGACGCGCTGCTCGCCATCCTGGCCCGGCACGCACCGCCTCCCCTGTGGACGACCGTGTGGGAGCGCGCCGTGGACCGCACCACGCACGCCGTCCGTCGCGCCGCCGCCCGCGTCGGCGACGGCCCGGCCTGGTGGCCCGCCGAGGTGATCGGCCACGAGCGGCCGTCGCCGGGCGTCGCCATCCTGACGGTACGTCCCTGGCGGCGGCTGCCCCACCACCCCGGTCAGGCCGTCCCCGTCTGCACACCACGCCTGCCCGGCCGCTGGCGCTGGCTCTCACCAGCCAACGCCCCACGCGCCGACGGCACCGTCGAGCTGCACGTCCGCGCCGTACCCGCCGGCACGGTCTCCCACCGCCTGGTTCATGAGGTACGCCCCGGCGAGCTGCTCTGGCTGGGCCCACCCGGCAACACTGGCCTGCGGTTGGACCCGAGGCGTGCCGGCGATCTGCTGCTCGTCGCCGGTGGTACCGGCCTGGCGCCGCTGCGCGCCCTGGTCGAGCAGGTCGCCACCGCCCCCGACGGCCGGCGGGTGACCCTGGTCGTCGGGGCCCGCGCCTTCGTCGACCTGTACGACGCGATAGCCCTCGACAAGCTGCAATGCGCCCACGACTGGCTGACGATCGTGCCGGCGTTCTCCGACGACCCCTGCGCCGGGCCGGCGGAGCAGGGCGATGCCCTCACCATCGCCCTCGACCACCACCGCCCCGGCCAGGACATCTACCTGTGCGGCCCGCCCGCGATGTTGGTTGGCGCCCGGTCACGGCTGCTGGCCCTGGGCATCCCCGCCGCCCGCCTCCACACGCCCGCGACCTTCACCTGATGGGAGATCTACTTCCTCCTATCCGAAAGCACGAGTAAATCGGTCCAGCGCTGGGCCCTCATCTTGTTAGCCTGACCGCCAATCCACGATCGTGGGAGATGAACATGACCGGACATTGGGAAGCTGACCGGGCCGCCCGCTTTTCGCGCCGACTCGGCAAGTCCGCCGCGGAGTTGGGCGAAAGTGGGGGAACGACGACCTGTCCCGACGTCTGGGAGCTGTCCAACGGTGATGTCGCGGTCATCGGCCGCGATCTGACCGACGTCCTTGCGACTCGGCTGCCCGACGGTGTGAGCGTCGGAGCCGACGAACGGGTGGTCGTCATTCCGCGAAGCATGCTCGTGGCCGCCAAGCCGGACATCCCGGATGCGTGACCTACTGGGTGGAGCCAAACGGCAGCGACTGAGCCTTGCCGAGTACGACGCCGACTTCTACGCCACCGTCGAGTCGACCGACGGGCCCATCCTCAAGACCGAGCGGATCCAGACCTTCCGCGAGCCGGGAAGCCCCAGCTGGGAGGCGTACGCAGACGGTCGATGGGAGGATGCTCTTCGGATCGCCGCCGAGCCGAACCCGGAGCTGGCCGCGTTCTTCAAGCACCTCGACCAGCTCGGTTCCGGGCTCCGGCGCCTGCGGATCGTCGAGCTGCCGCTGACGCCGTACCTGACCTGGGAGCTGCATTTTCTTCGCTACCGCGCCCAAGTTGGAGAGCAGATCCGCGTGCTGGACGCGCGATCAGTCAGCGACTGGGAGGCTGCGGCCGGCACCGTTCCGGAGCTGATGGTGGTTGGCAGTCGAGCCGTCTACGAAGTCCTCTATGACAGCTCCGGCACGCCGATCGGCGCCGAGAAGAGCGTGGAGCCGATGGTGGTGCAAGCCTGCCGAACCGAGGTCCTGGCCCTGCTCGAAAAGGCTGAGCCGTTCGAATCCTTCTTCGTTCGGGAGGTCGACGGGACAAGGCCGGCCGGGCCGCAGCTGTAGTAACCTGCCTCCACAGCGAGCGTGGAGGCAGTGTGCCCCGACTCCGGATGATCTCTGATTTGGCCCGTCGATCCGCCGCGTCAACGACCCTGGCCTTTGCCGTCCTGGCGATGCTGGCAGCCGTGCTCTTCTCGCCCGTCGTGTTGCTCTGGATCGGCAGGCGGCCCGGGTACGACTGGCCGCTCTTGGGCAACGTCGGTCAGACGTACGGTGCCGCGTCGGCGATTCTCGCGGGCCTCGCGCTCATCGGGGTGGTCTCGTCGCTCAGGCTGCAGGCCCGGGAGGCCAAGGCGGCCCGGGAGCAGGCGCTGCGTGC
Source organism: Micromonospora sp. MH99 (assembly GCF_021442385.1). Lineage (GTDB taxonomy): Bacteria > Actinomycetota > Actinomycetes > Mycobacteriales > Micromonosporaceae > Micromonospora. Next base: position 50,982 of record NZ_MUZA01000013.1, on the reverse strand, counting down.
GCTGCACACCGACCTACTCAAGATGGCCATCGACGATCCCGCCCTCCTCGAATGCTGGGGGCCGATCGAGGACGCCGCCGATGTCGAATGGTTCCGCAAGCACGTCTACGCGAACCTGATCGTGTCCCACTGGCAGCTGATGTGGGAGGTGGATGTCCTCGTCGCGCCGCATCTGGAAGTGCTCGCCGACCAGTTCTTCAAGGGACAGGTTGGCCGCCGCTTCTGGGCCGAGGCGCGTGGCCCTCGGATGAAGGCCGAGACGTCGCGGCGAGCGCGGCGCTTCACGTTGACTGTCGACCGCCGCTACCTGGCGGCGGTCGCAGCGGGGCCAGCGGAAAACGGGCCTCGTGAGGCTGCGCGGACGACCGGATCCGCGAGCATGTCCGAGAAGGCCGCCAGGGACGGCCGTGTCACCGCGGTAGCTGTTGGCGTCGTGCTCGGCGCCTTAACCGTCATTGCCGGTCGCCGTCTCCGCCAGGGCGCTCCGGTCCGCCGCGACGGGTGAGGCGTCAGAACGTGTCGCCGAACTCGGGGACCCCGTCGACGTCAAGTGTGACCCGGTCGTTCTCGGTCCACTGGCCTGCGGGGGCGAGCCAGCTCGGGTCGTCGCGCTCGTCGATGTCGCTCCAGCTGTGCCGATGGTGGCGGAGCTGGATCGGCCCGGTCGACGCGCCCGAGGCGAGCGCTCCGCCGGTGAAGGTCAGCTCGATCCAGCCGGGGATCGTGGTGCCCGGGATCGGGTAGCGGGGTGGCGTCGGCGTGCCCGGCATGGTCGGCGGGACGAAGAACAGCACTGTCTGCCGGACGGTGTCGCAGCCCAGCGCGGCCCAGTCGCAGTTGGTCACCAGCGAGGTGTTGCCGCCCTCGAAGCGCAGGTGGTAGCGGACCCGGACGGTGCTCAGGTCGAGCGGTCCGTCGCCGGTGTTGGTGACCTGGAGGACGTACTGGATCTGGTTGTTCGTCGGTGACCAGTCCAGGTTGCGGTAGCTGACCGTGGCCCGGCCGGCGGCGGTGCGGACGGTCGTCGTGGGGGAGCTGTCGGAGTAGCCGCCGGGCGCGCGGGCGGCGACCGCGATCCGGTACGTCGTGCCGGGCGCCAGGTCGGTGAGCGTGAGGGTGGTGGCGGTGGTGGTGCCGAGGAGGCGGTACGTGTAGGGGCCCAGCGGCACCTGCACCTCGTAGCTGATCGGACCGTCGCCAGTCGGCTCACCCGCCCAGGCGGCCGGCGCCCAGGTCAGGGTGAGCCGGTGTGGCTCGTTGGCCAGCACCGTCGGGCTGCCGGGGGTGGTCAGCGCCGGGGTGTCGTCGGCGCGGGCGGAGGCGACGGTGAGCAGGCTCGCCAGCACGGCGAGGGCGACGACGGCGGTGACGCGGCGGGCACGCATGGCCGAATCGTAACCACAATGGACAACGATCAATGATTATTCCCACGTGGTGGCCGATTGGTGGCTGCAACTTCCATCGACTCGCGGTACGACGAAATGGGAAGCGCGCATCCGTGCCCCATTAGCGCGTTGTCAGAATGCTGCACCGACTCCACCTGGCGATCAATCGCGGGTTGTCCATACGCTGACTCGACTGCGCGCTCACATCGTGAGGTGTCGAATGGTCATTTCCCGTTCTGTTCGTACGCTGCTCGCCGCCGTACTCAGTTGTCTTCTGTTCGTTGTCTCGACGCCCGGTCCCGCTCGCGCGGCGGTGGCCGACGGTCCGGAAGTGGCGGCTTATCTGGCCGCACACCCGGGTGGAAAGGCGATCAGCGACAACGAGATCAGCTACGACGGCGGGGCTTTCGTCGTGACGCTGCGACGGCCGATCGGCACGCTCGTCGCCGCCGACTGCCCCTCGGGCTGGTACTGCTTCTACGAGTGGCCCAACTACGGCTATCCCCGGGGTCGGCTCTCCGACTGCGGCCGGCAGAGCCTCGCCACCTGGCAGTGGCAGTTCCGGGTCGAGTCTGCGCACTACAACCTCGGCAGCGGGACGGTGTCGTTCTACTACTACGACACCCGCCTCTTCGACATCGGCGCGGCCAACCGGGTCCGCAGCGACGCGGCGCCCTATCGGAACTGGCCGAACTACGTGCAGCGTCGCTGCTGACTCGCGTCGACCGGTCAGGCGCACCCGGGTCCGGTGGTCCGGTCGGTCCGTGCCTTGCTCAGGATGAGCACGTATTCGAGGATCTGGTTGTCGACCACTGTGGTCGTTTCGTGGCTGAGCAGCTCGCCGCTGTGTCCGTCGAACTGCACCGTCTCCCGGCGCCCCAGGGTGTCGTCGGCGCTGAAGGCGAGCCCGGTCCGATCGTTCCAGTCCGGGTACGCGCCCCGGTCCTGGATGCCCGGCGTCGCCGCCAACTCGAACAACAGCGTCGAGATCTGCGCGGGGCTCAGCAGGTGATAGCGGAAGAAGCGGCTGACCACGGTGATCATCCCGGCGGCGGTGCGCAGCTCCTCAGGCAGCTCGCCCAACTGGTCGGCGAGTTGCCGGCGCAGCTCCACCGGGTCCGCCGAGGGCACCGGTGGGATCTCGGACAGGTCCCCCGGGCCGTACGGCGCCGACGTGGGTTCACCGGAGGGGCGACCGCCCGCGAACGCGGTGACGACCCGGTGACCGGACAGCGCGGAGTTCCACCACAGTTGCTCGTCCCGGTAGCTGCCCCGATCGACTCCCGGCGCGAGGTCCGCCGGCGCCCAGATCCGCCGGCAGACAACGGTGTACGACCCGTCGGTGATCGTCGGCGTCAACCCGGCGACATCCAGCGCGAGGTCCGCGAGACGCCGGGCACTTCCGGTGTACGCGGGGGTGGCGCTGCCCGACGACGACAGCCCACCCGGTAGGGCCTCCGTCGGGGCGACCCGGGTCTCCCCGCGGCCCCGGCTCGCGGAGGTGCCGACCGCCACCAGCGATGTCAACGACACCCCACCGAGCAGGATCGCCAGGACGGCCCGCAGCTTCGGGGGCAGCCGACCGATCCGGCTCGACCCGGTCGGCGTCACCCTGGCGCCCTCGCCAGTGGGGCGACGGGGTCGCGGGATCGCGTTCGTCCGGGCGGAGACGGCAGGCCGTGGTGACGGCTGGTTGACGCGCCGTTCGCCGTCGTGCCTCGTCGGCCGGCCCGGCGCACCGGCACGGATGGCACTGGCCGCGTTCCCCGGCGGGGTCGCGCCCGGTCGGTTGCCGGCCGGCGTCGGTGCGGCCTGGTGGCGGTGTGGTTGCCTGGCCTCGTCGCCGGAGCGGCCGGTGGGGAGTGCGGCCGGGTGCCGCCCGTGCCAACCCCCGGGCGTCGGTCGTTGCTGAAGCGGAATCATGCCCCAGGGCCACGCCGGTGCCTCCGGGTCGGCGGGAGGCCGGGCCTGGTCCGTCGGCGTCCGGTCCAGCGGTGCGCCGCGGTTCTGCTGGCTGGGCAGCGGCCCCACCGCGTCGAACCGGGCCGACCGGTCATTGGCCGGGAACGCGGGCCGCAGGGCGGCACCGACCAGCGGCAGGGTTGGTAGGCCGGCCGCCGACGGTGGGACAACGTCGGTCCGGAACTCCCGCTGATAGGCGAGCGCGGCGTGCGCGGCCAGTCGGAGGTACCAAATACGCCCCTCGTGGCCGGCGTTCTCGTAGGTGCAGCAGATCAGTGCCTGACTCACCAGGGTGAGCAGGTACTGTGCCCGCCAGATCGCCGCCCAGTTCCCCTTCTCGGCGACCGCCTGCCCGGCCGCGTAGCTTGCCTTGATCACCTTGACCGTCCGCTTCGACAGTCGGTCCGAGGCGGTGCCGGTCGGGTCGATCAGCAGGGCCAGCAGGGCGTCGGCCGGGACGGTGCGCGGGGCCGCGGCCACCTCGGGGAGGACGAAATCCAGGAGCAGGGTGCCCAGATCGCGGGTGAGCGGGGCGTCGATGGCGAACCGGTCCAGGTCCACCAGGCAGAACTTCTTGACCTGTACGTGGCCCGTGCGAGAGCAGGGGAAGAGGGCGTTGCGCCCGTGCAGGTCGCCGTGTGACGCCCCGCAGAGCTGGTCGAGCTGGCCGTCGTGAAAGAGCGACCCGGCCGCGGCGAACCGCAGCGGGTTCGGCAGCACCTCGCTGCTGGCGGGGTCGTGCAGCCAGTCCGTGTCGAGGTCGCCGAGGCCGAGCGCGGTGACGGCCGCGTACACCTCGGTCTCGGCGTCGGCATCGACCAGCTCTCGTCGCACGAAGCGGCCGGCACTGGTCCGGGTGACCCGCCGCCCCTTGGGGTGCCAGTCCCACACCCCGTCGAGCAGTGCGCGATAGGCGTCCCTGAGTTGGTCGTCACCCACCTTGGCGAGCGGAACGACCTGCTCCGCCCCGTGCGCGATGTCCTGGAACATCAGGTACCGGCCGTCGCCCACCGGGTGCGACGGGTACGGCTGGGGGACCAGGTGGCGTGCCGCGAAGCCCGCGTCGAGCCGGACCGCTCGTGCGTGTCGGGCGGTCTCCTCGTGCGCCTGCTTGTCCGACAGCACCTTCACGTACAGCTGTTCGGGATCCTGGCCGTCGCTCTGCTGCACGATCACGGGTATCAGCTGCGCGCCGCTGCGCCCGCGCAGTCGGGTGCCGTGGCAGGGCGGGCGGACGATGGCGTCACGGCCGGCGGCCCAGTCGCGCAGCGCGACCGACATCGTCGCATCCTCTATGTACTGTTCGAACTCGTCAACGAGGCCGTCGCCCATGTCCGCCGTTGGACCTTCCACGAGTGGTGAAAGTGGACGCGGACGGGCGGGGGTGGCACGTCCGAGTGAGGGATGCGCGGGTGGGCGCGAGGCTCAAGCTACCGCAACTTTCGGGCGAACGCGTTAGTAATTCGCAGCCGCCCCCGCATCTACCTAAAAGTAATAAATGGCTACTTTCCGCTTCCGTCAGTACGCGTTCCGTGACATCTAGAAAGGTGGATATAGGATCGTCACGGATAAGGGAGGTGCCGGTGACACAGCGCACGGAATCCCTGCTCCAACGGCAGCGGCGGCCCGAGATGATGGCGCTGCTGCACGCCATGTCGGTCTGCCACGCTCGGGCTCAACGGCTCGACAACCTCCGCATGGCGCTCTCCGTCGCCATCGGCGTCGCCGGGGCGGTGGTCGCCTTCACCGGCGTGTCGGCAGTCGCCGTCACCGCCGCGGGCGCGCTCTGGGCCGTCGTCAACGCGCTCGGGCTCGGCTCCTGGTCCGCCGGCCAGATCCGCCGCGCGGCCACGCTTCAGGAGATGTTCGACGTACGCCTCTTCGAGCTGCCCTGGAACGCGGTCGCGGCGGGCGAACCCCTCGGCCCCGAGGAGGTGAGCCGGCTCGACCGCGCCTACCGGGGCGACGAGCGATACCTGCGCGACTACTACGAGGTGCCGCACCTGCCCCGCCCGTACGACGTGCTCGCCTGTCAGCAGCAGAACCTGGGATGGGGTGCGCGGGTGCGGCGGCGCTACGCGTACACCGTGCTCGCCGGGGTGGCGCTCTGGGCGGCGGTCGGCGTCGTCTTCGCGGTGACCGCCGAGCTGACCGTGGCCGACCTGCTGACCCAGTGGTTCGTCCCGTCCCTCGGCGTCCTCCTGCTGGGCGTGGAGATCTACCGGGGTCAGCGCGACGTCGCCGCCGAGCGGGACCGCGCCCTCGCCATCCTGCAGAGGCAGATCGCCGTGGCCGTCGAGGGCGACGACCCCGACGTGGAATCGCGCCTGCTCACCCTCGCCCGGCAGACGCAGGATCTGATCTTCCACAGTCGGCAGGGGCAGGCCCGGGTGCCCGACTGGTTCTTCCGACGGTTCCATGCCGCCGACCGGGTCGATTTCCAGGCCGCGATGGTGAGCCTCGCCGAGCTGCTGGGCGCTCGCCCGCCGGCAGCCCGCACGGACTGACGTCGCCACTCGGGACGCCATGGTCCGTCAGGCGACGTCGGGTCACGAGCCGCCCTGGCGTTGGATCCGTCCGTCGCCGGAGACCGTGGCTCGGCCCAGGTCACCCTCAGTGCCGGCGGGGCCGGTCGACGGCGTAGTACGGGCGCTGCGGGGCCGTAGCGTAGCCGCACTCCTCCTAATCCTCCGGTCCACAAGAGATAGCTGAAAGGAGGACGTCGATGGGGTCCCTCGGACGGGACTCTCGCCGGTACTGTCCAAAGACCGCTAGTGGGGAGGCGGGTCGACTTGGGTTGTCCTCAAGGGCCGGCCGTGATGGATGGCATGACGCAAGCGGACCGGTCCCGCCAGATCGCAGTCGCCCCACTGCATCGCCGTATTCAGCGAAGGGCGCCTCGACATGCCATTTGAAAGTCCCGATTGGCCGTTGGCGGATCTCCTGCGCGACATTCGGGCCGGCAAGGTGCAGCTGCCAGACTTCCAGCGCGACTGGAAATGGGACGATGCACGCATCGTCAGCCTGCTCGCGACAATTACGCGGGGCTACCCGATCGGCGTGGTAATGACCTTGGAGACCGGTGGCGATGGGGCACGCTTCAAGCCCAAGCCGCTGTCCGGTGCTCCGCTAGGCGGGCTCCAGGAACCCGAACAGTTGCTGCTGGACGGGCAGCAGCGCTTGACCTCGCTCTACCAGTCATTGATGTCGGGACAGGTGGTAGATACCACGGACGACCGGGGTAAGCGGCTCAAGCGGTGGTACTACATCAACATCGAGAAGACGCTGAAGGATGAGAGTGACCGGGAAGACGCGATCATCAGCGCGCCCGAGGACCTGACAATTCGCGACAACTTCGGCCGCCGCATAGTTGCCGACTACAGCACGATGGAGAAGGAGTGCGCGGCGGGCATGTTCCCACTGCGTATCGCCCTCGACGGCGACGCCAAGCTTGACTGGTCACTCGAGTTCATCGGAGTCGACCACGACCGGCGGGCCATGTGGAAGCAGTTCCAAAGCGCTGTCCTGGACAACCTCACCTCCTACCTCGTGCCGGTCATCAAACTGACGAAGACGACGCCCAAGGAGGCCGTCTGTACCGTCTTTGAGAAGGTCAACACGGGTGGGGTCGCGCTCAATGTCTTCGAGCTGCTGACCGCTACCTACGCGGGCGACAAGGACTACTTCGCCACGCACGGCGAGGACTTCCGCCTGAACGACTACTGGCTGGCGACGCAACGGCGGCTGGCGCGTCATCCCGTGCTCCGGTTCCTGGAGAACACGGACTTCCTCCAGGCGGTGACGTTGCTTGCGACATGGGAGCGGAAGCGGGCTTACCACGGGGACGCTCACAACGCACCAGGCGTGAGCTGCAAGCGGCGGGACATGCTGCGGTTGAAGCTGACCGAGTTCCTGCACTGGGCGCCCAAGGTGACGGAGGCGTTGGAGTGGGCCGCAGCGTTCCTCGCTGCCGAACACATCTTCGATGCTCGTGACGTCCCCTACCGCACGCAGCTCGTGCCGCTCACAGCGATCCGTGCCGCCCTCGGCGACGAGGCGATGCTCTGGGGGCACGACGTTAAGTTGCGGCAGTGGTTCTGGTGCGGAGTGCTCGGCGAGCTGTATGGCGGTGCGACCGAAACCCGCTTCGCGCGCGACCTCGAGCAGGTCGTCGCGTGGCTGGCTGGCAAGGGTAAGGAACCCGGCACGGTCCAAGAGGCCACGTTCTACGAGGAGCGCCTCTACACGCTCCGCACCCGCAACAGCGCGGCCTACAAGGGCATCTACGCCCTCCTGATGCGGCAGGGTGGCCGAGACTGGATGAAGGCCGAGGCCCTAGGCCAGGCGACCTTCTACAATTACAAGGTCGATATCCACCACATCTTCCCTAAGGCATGGTGCGACAAGAACGGCGTTGAGCCGATCTGGCGGGAGAGCATCGTGAACAAGACGGCCCTGTCCCGGCTCACCAATCAGCGGATCGGCGGCCAATCCCCTCGCGACTACCTGCCGAAGATCGAACATGCCGCCGGTATCAAGCCGAAGGACCTCGATGCGATCCTGGAGACGCACGCCATCGAGCCGAGGCACCTCCGCCGAGCCAATTTCGACAAGTTCTTCGAAGCGCGGACGGAAGCCCTGTTGCAGCTCGTAGGGGCGGCGATGGGCAAGCGAGCGGTCCGCAGCGGCGAGACCGAGCGCGACGAGTCGCCAGCGGCGTACGAGCCTGAGCCCGAGGAACTGGCGGACGACCCGGCCGTAGCGGCGGAGCTTGTCTCGTGATCAGCCGTTGCGTGCCCGGCAGCCGACCTAGCGGCGAGGCAGGAAGCTAGGGTGCGGCGCCATTACGTGCGGGGCCATTCAGTACGCGGACACATGCGCAACGGTAGGTGGGTGAGCCCGCACTACCGCAGCGACCACTACAGGCTTTCGTCCTACCGTGGCGTCATCCGCAAGGAACGGCAGGGAGGCATAGGACGGATCGTTGTCTTCATGTCGGTCCTTTGCCTCCTGGGAAGCTGCGTGAACTGGCTCAGTTCTCGGAACGAGTCCTCCGCCCCGGATAAGGGGCGAGCTGAGCGGGCGCTAGCAATTCTGGACGGGCAGGCTCAGGCGACCCGCATGCCGGAGCCGCCCATCGCCCCGCCAGCGGGTTCGCCGGCCAGTGACTCATGCGCGACCGAGCAGCGGGCCTACGATTCCTGGCACGACCGGCTTGGTCCCCTTACAGATGGACTAACTCCGCCCACTCCTCATGAATTGGAGCAGCTGAACACGGACGCGCAGGCTTACCGTTCAACCGTGGCCGCGCTTTCGGATCCGCAGGTGGGCGACCTCGTGTTTGCGATTGCGACATATCGAGCATCCGTCGCGGCGGCGATGACGGAACCTGCCAGTATCCAAACGCTCGGCTCACTGGTGACGGCCGGACTGGGCGTCAACGGCGCGCACCGCGCCTACCAGGCGAGGTGCTGACGGCGAAGGTTCCTCGTGCCTGCGTCCGCGCTCTTCATGCCGCGATGGCGCGAGCAGCGGCGTAAATGTCGGCGGGGAGCGGGTGACGCAGCCGCCAGATGATCCGCATCGGCCGGTCGCCGCTGTGCTCCTGGTACATCATCGGTCCGGCATACCGATTCGGCGGTGCGCCCAGGTCGCGGTCGGCGACCTTGGTTTCCCGGGCGAACAGGTGCACTGTCGACCCGCGCTCGGTGTGGTGGATGTAGCGCTGCCCCGTCACCGAGGCAGCCAATGTCGTGCTCTGCGACTCCCACTCGTCACTCAGTGGATCCGGTCCCGCAAACCTCGGCGACCTGGCGCAGCTCGGCGCATCGCGCCGGCTCTGCCCACAGCCGTTACAGCCGGGCGTCGCGCTCGGTCAGCGGCACAGACGGCCCCCAGAGGCTGAAGTGCAGCATGTCCAGAAGCCGTACGCCGCCGGGGTGCTAGCCGCTTGCCACCTTGGCCAGCAGGTCCAGCCGATCGACGTCGTCGGTGTGCAGCATCCGGCCGGTGGCCCGGCCGAGCTCGCGGTCATCTGGCCGGCCGAGGTGTCGATGCCGGCCAGGCGCCGCAGCCCGGCCCAGCCGCGATGCTCGCCGGACGGTAGACGTCCTCGATCTCCAGGCCGGCCTCCCGCAGGAACTCTGCCAGGCTCACGTCACCGAGCTGCTGCGGCTCGGCCACCAGGCCGTTCTTCGAGGTGGGCAGGGCCGACTTCAGGTTGGCGAGCACGATCTCCTTCGCCACCAGGTCCAGCTCGACCGGGCAGCCACTCGGCAGCGACGGGAAGTCATCCCGGACGGCCACATCTACGGCCCGTCGGCTGGCCCCGGTCAGCGCCCGCCAGCGCAGGTCGAAGCAGAAGTTTGCGTGCTGCCCGCCGATGAAGTCGAGCACGGTCAGGCAGGACTTGCCGTCGTCCGGGCGCAGGCCGCGGCCGAGCTGCTGCAGGAAGATCGTGGCGCTCACGGTGGCCGCAGCATGAGGATCGTGTTGACCATCGGCAGGTCGACGCCCTCGTTGAAGAGGTCGACGGTGAAGAGCACCCGCAGATCACGCTTGCGGAAGGCGGTCAGCAGCGCCTGCCGCCCGGCGGCGTCGACCCGCGAGGTCACCGTCGCCGACGGTACGCCGTGCTTGGTGAACCAGTCCGCCATGAACTCGGCGTGCCCGATGCTCACGCAGAACCCGAGCGCCCGCAACGGTGAACAGCGACACCACCGTCAACTGGTTCTCGATCGACATCGCCGGCAACGTGGAGAGCAACTACAAGCCGGACGGTCAGGGCAGCAACTACAACAAGCAGAGGGCGGGCGTCCAATAGCCTAATTCACCGCTTGAACACTGGCGGCCGCCGACTATGGATCGGCGGCCACCATCCTGTGAGAGGCAGGCCCCCTGCCGACTGGGGCCGACGTCGGGGTCCGGCGTCGGTCGTTGCGGTGCGGCCCGCGCCCGTTGGTACGTCCCCCCGAGGCGTCCTCGGGCCTTCCGACCCCGCCGGTATCCGCTCGGCTGCGGGGCCGAGGCCTCCTCCTGTCGCCGCTGGCGCCCTACCTGACCTCGAGTGACATGTCGACGGGTGTTCTGGTCGTCGGTCGCGCTGCGGATGAGCGCCGGCCGTCGCCGAGCGCCTTGTCCCCGACGAGGCGACGGCGCAGCGCGGCGTATGTCCGCTCTGCTCGCGCCAGGTGCACCCGCTCGATGACAATTGTTGCTGCGGGCAATATTGCCTGTGCAGGTTCTTGACAGGGTTTGAGCGGGCCGACGGGGCCGCCCGATCGGGTGAACGCCGGGGGTCCCGCTGGCTGGCGTGCCGCAGGTAGTGTTTCGGACACCGCCGGTGGGGAGGTGGGAGTGCCGCATCACGCGTGCTGACGCCGGACCAGACTCGTCATTGGGGCCAGTCCTACCCGCAGAACCAAAGGTGCCGCATGCTCTCCCGATCCCCGTCCGCCACGGAATCGCCGGCGCTGATCATGGACCGTGCCACCTCCCTGGTCGACTATCTGATGGCCGTGCGGGCCCAGATGGAGAAGCCGGCCCGGACGGTGCCGCAGACCGACGCGTTCTGGCAGCACGACCTGCCGGCTCACCCCGACTGCCAGGTGGGCGTCTCCTCTGACGGCAGCAGCTGGTTGCGGGTCGGTCTGCCGCCCGCGCCGAAGCAGCTGCGGGCACCCGCCGAGTTCGGCCCGTATCTCGCCGGGCCGCTGTCGTACGAGAGCGATCCGCGGCTGGCCGGCGACGAGGAGACGGTCGAGCACCTCCGTACCCGGTTCGAGCAGTGGCGGGAGCGGGAGTGGCGGCCCTGGGCCGAGCAGGCCCGACGTGCCGAGGCGGTCCGCAGGCTGCACCGGAGCCTGTTCGACCTGAAGCACCGCATCGACATGAACGCCGCCACCCACGAGCTGGTGTGGGGGCACGGTGTTCTGCGCATGGACGTGGTCGGGAACCGGGTGCAGTACCCGCTCGTCGTGACCCCGGTCGCCATCGAGTTCGACGCCGACCGGTCGATGATCCGGGTGGTGCCGCAGGGCGCCGGCCGGCTCCAGACCGACCCGCTGACCGGCCTCGACGAGCGGTACCTCAGCCAGCTGCTCGCTCTCGCCGGTTCCGGTGGGCAGCTCGACCTCGACGTCTGGGACGACTTCGCCCGCCAGGAGTTCCTCGATCGGGCCCTGCGCCGCCTCGGGCACGACCCGACCGTCCGGGCCGCCGACGCTCCCGCCCCGGTCGGCCCGTACGTCCACGACACCGGCGTGCTCTTCGTCCGGCCCCGGCAGCGGATGTTGCGCCGCTTCCTCGAGGAACTCCGCGCCCGTTTGCTCAGCGGCGATACCGCGAGCATCGGTGCGCTGGCCGCCATCCTCGCCCATGAGCCGAGCCGCCTGGAGATGCCGCACGACCAGCCGGAACGGTGGGCGCCGCTGGGGGAGCGGCTGCTCATGCCGCTGCCCACCAACGAGGCGCAGGAGTCCATCGCCCGGCGGCTCGCCCAGCACCGCAACGTGGCCGTTCAGGGTCCGCCCGGCACCGGCAAGACCCACACCATCCGCAACCTGATCTGCCACCTGATGGCGCACGGCAAGCGGGTGCTCGTGGTCGCGCAGAAGGAGGATCCGCTGCGGGTCCTGCGGGACGGCCTGCCCGAGGAGATCCAGTCGCTCTGCCTGGCGGTGCTCGGCCGCTCCACCGACCAGCTCGTCCAGCTCCAGCTCGCCGCCCGGGAACTCTCCGACCGGGGCGCCACCCTCGACAAGCGCAGCGAGCAGCAGCGGGTGGATCGGCTGCGCCGCCAGATCGAGGAGGCCGAACGGGACCTCGGCCAGGCGCTCGGGGCGCTGCGCACCCTGGCGGAGAACGAGTCCGCGCAGTACGAGATCGACGGCATCCGGCTGTCGCCGAGCGACGTCGGCAGCTGGCTGCGGGACCGGGCCGACCGGTACGGCGACATCCCCGACGAGATCCCACCGGACCTCGACGCGCCGCTCACCGTCGAGGAGTTCACCGACCTGCTCGACATCGCCCGTCGTACCGCCCGTCAGGACCGCACGCAGGCGCTGCGGCACCTGCCGACGGTGGCCGCGATGCCGACCGCCTCGGCTGTCCTCGCGGCGCGGCGGGAACTCGCCGCCACCCGTGCTGAGCTGGACCAGCTCATTGCCGCAGGTGTGGTGCTGCCGGAGGTACGGGCGTTCGGCCGGACCGCCCTCGACGAGCTGGCCGGGCACCTGCGGGAGGCACTCACCCTGCTCACCGCCAGAGAGGGTGCCTGGACGGACACCCTCGCCAAACTCCTGCAGGCTGACCCGAACTGGCGGGCCATCTGGGAGGACCACGTCGCCGCCTGCCAGCGGGCGCTCGCCGAACTCGCCACGGCAACCCGGGTCGTCGCTGGCCACCGGGTGACCGTCGCCGACCCGCATCTCGCCGAACCGCGCCGGCTGCTGGCACAGCTCGGCGAACTGCGCCAGCGCTTCGCCGCAGGCAAGGGCGTCAACAAGTTCTTCCAGGGCACCCTCGCCAAGCTCGCCGCGGACTGCCGCATCGACGGTGAGGTCCTGCGCACCGCCGACGACGTCGAGATCGTCGTCGCGTACGTCAACCGTCTCCGGCTGCGGCAGGAACTCGCCACCCGGTGGACCGAGTGGCGGAACCTGCTCAACCTGCCGCAGGAACCCGGCGACCAGCCCGAACTCTGGGCCGGTCGACTGCTCAGCGACGCGGCGACCGCCCTGGACTGGGACCGCCGCCGCTGGCCCACCCTGCACGCGACCGTCCGCCGACTGGTGCCCCGGGTCGAGCCGGCGGTCGACGTACGCCGGCTGACCGCGCTCACCGACCTGGTCGCCCGGTGCGCGACCGTCTTCACCCACGACCGGTTCGTCGCCGAGGAGCGCGAGCTGGGCGCCCTGCTCCAGGCCGGCATGTCCACCAGCGACGCCAGCGAACTGTGGCGGCTGCTCGACCAGAGCCGACAGCAGGACGACCTGCCTGGCTGGGACGGCATCCTTGACGAGGTACGCCGCCTGGCCGGCCTGCGCCCAGACGCGCAACGGTTCACCCAGCTCGCCGGCCGGCTCCGCCCGGCCGCCCCCGCCTGGACCGCCGAGATCGACACCGGCACCGCGTACGCCCTCGCCGGCAGCGGCGGCGACTGCCCGCACCGCTGGCAGTGGCGCCGCGCCCAGACCTGGTTCGACACCGTCGTGGGCAGCGTCGACCCGGTCTCGCTCGCGCACCGGGTCGAGCAGACCCGGGACCGCATCCGGCGACTCACCCAGGAACTCGTCGTCGCCTCCTCCTGGCTGGAGGTCTCCAAGGCCCTCGACGACCGCCGGCGGGCCGCGCTCGCCGACTGGACCACCGCCCTGAGGAAGATCGGAAAGGGTACGGGCAAGAACGCCGCCCAGTGGCAGGCGCACGCCCAGCGGGCCATGAGCGCCGCCGTCGACGCCGTACCGGTCTGGGTCATGTCCGTCGACCGGGCCATCGAGCAGTTCGCCGGCGGAGCGCACTTCGACGTGGTCATCGTCGACGAGGCCTCTCAGGCGGACATGTTCTCGCTGCCCGTGCTGAGCCTCGCCGAGCGGGCCGTCGTGGTCGGCGACGACCAGCAGATCGGACCGCAGCTGTCGTTCGTCGGCACGGTGACCGGCCTGATCAACTCGCACCTGGTCGACGTGCCGTCCGCCGAGCACTTCGACCCGGAGAGCAGCCTGTACGACCACGCCGTCCGACGCTCCCCGGAGCGCATCCTGCTCACCGAGCACTTCCGCTCCGTACCGGCGATCATCGGCTTCTCCAGCGAGACGTACTACGGCGGGGAGATCGAGCCGCTGCGCACCGACCGGCCCGCCGGCATCGGCGACCCGGTCAACGCCGTCCATGTGCCCGACGGCATCCGCCAAGGCCTCATCGGCTACGGCGATGTCAACGTCCCCGAGGCTGAAGCCCTCGTCGCACGGGTCGCGGCGATCGTCGCCGACCCGGCCTACGGGGGACGCAGCATCGGGGTGGTCAGCCTGCTCAGCACCAGCGGACAGGCCCTCTACCTGCTCACCCGCCTCCGCGAGGAGGTCGGCGAGGAGGAGATGGAACGGCGTCGGCTGCGCGTCGGCGACTCGTACACCTTCCAGGGCGACGAGCGGGACATCGTCCTCGTGTCGATGGTCGTCGAGCCGCACCATGGGCCGGTCTCGGCCTTCACCAAGCGGGACCACCATCGGCGGGTCAACGTCGCCGCGTCCCGCGCCCGGGACCAGCTGTGGGTGTTCCACTCGGTGCAGCCCGCCGACCTGCGCGAGGACGACGCCCGAGGACTGCTGCTCACCTACTGCCAGAACGTCACTGCCGTCGACGAGGCGTACGACGACCTGGAGAAGCGCTGCGACAGCGACTTCGAACGCGAGGTGCTGCGCCGCATCCTGCGTCGCGGGTACCGGCCGCTGCCGCAGTTCCGCATCGGCGGGTACCGGATCGACTTCGTCCTCCCAGCGCCGGACGGGCGGCGGCTGGCCATCGAGTGCGACGGCGACGCGTACCACGGGCCGGATCAGTGGGAGAGCGACATGCGCCGACAGGCGGTGCTGGAGCGGGTCGGCAACTGCGTCTTCGTGCGGATCCGGGGGAGTGTGTTCAGCCGGGATCCGGAGGCGGCGCTGGGACCGCTGTGGCAGCGGATCGACGAGCTGGGCATCGCGGTCCCGCAGCCGGTGGATGCATCCGCCCGGACCCAGCCGGTGAACGCGGGCCCCAGCGCCGACGAAGCCGCCGGGACCGGGACCGATCTGGCAGCGACGGGCCCGGACGCGCGACGCGATGACGCTGCCCGCTTCATCGACGAGGCGCTGGAGGTTACGTCGCTACCAGCGGACCGGGGCGGCCAGGATGGGACAGAGGCACCGGTCGAGTCTGTCGAGAACGCCTCCGGAGCGGAGGACGAGCGCAGCATGCCCAGGGCGGCCGGGGGTGAGGCCGTGAAACCTGTGCCGGTCGATGTTCCGCCATCTGCGGTCGACGAGCCACGGCGCACATCAGAAAGTGTTGATGCCGCGGAGCGTCACTCGACCGACACATCGCCCACTGCGGCGGTGGGAGACACTCCTGGGCAGAGGCCGGCCGTTCCTGCTACGCCCGTCAGCCGGCAGCGGCAGGACGAGAGAGTCTCGGACGAGTGGGTGCCACCGGGTTACCGCAGCATCGCCTGGATTCGCCCCTACGAGGCGATGGCCGCCATCGAAAGCTACCGGACCGGCCACGACGTTCCCATCCGTCATGGTGGCAAGGTGCTTGGCTGGGCGCGGCACGGGGGCGGCAGTTCGGCGGGGGCTCGCCCGCTCGGGGCAGACATTCGGATCGAGCGCGCGGAGGCCGGAGGCCCGCTTGTTATCTGCTGGGTACGCCAGAACGAGGCGGAGGCTGTCGTCCGAACGGCCAGCACCCGAAAGGACAGCCCCTGCGACACCGATGACGGTCGAAGGGAGGGACTCGTTCAGTACTTCGCTCCGACCAGCCCCGCGGCGATCCAGAACCGGAGTGTCACCCGGTTGTTGCGCTCATCCTGGGAGGAGGTTCCGTCCCGGCCTCCACTGAGGGCGTCAGCCGAGACGATGCTCACTCCGGCGAGTGGAAAGCCGACGGAACCGCAGCCTCCGGAGCCTCGCCCGGCTTCACTTGAAAGGACGGGCCAGGGTGGGTCTTCGACTTTGTCGGCGCAGCGGAAGCCGCAGGAGCGACCCCCGGAAACCGTCGGACCTGCTGCGGCTTCCGGAAGCGGCACGGTGGACCGGCGTAGCCTCGAGGCATTGTTCCATCGCGAGATGGTCCGTATCTGTCAGCGGGCGCGGGATGAGGTGAGCTACCAGCCGACTCTGTTGCTGCGTCTGGTGACCGACAAGGGGGGACTTGCCAGCGCGCGGCAGCTGCTGCGTAGTCCGGTGGTGTCGGACGGCTTCACTGCACTGTGGGAGCGCGGACGGGTGGACCTCACGGCGGAGGCACTGGCTCTTCGGACGGAGTTTCGTGCGCTGTTCACCGAGGAGGAACTGAACGTCGCTCGCAGCCGCGTGGACGCGGCATCCTCCTGAACTCCTGACGTGATCCTGAGGCCGCTGTCGTCGGTGCCTTCTGGAAGGACGACAGCCGCCTCAGCGGTCCCCTTCAGCCCGGCGGGCGGCCCCGGAGCAGCCTTGTGGAACTCAGGAAGCGTTCAGCTTCCTCGCTGCCCGGTCGGTAGTACTCCACGAGCCCGGCTGTCTCACCGTCCGGGCCGGTCACGGTGATCGAGCGCCTCTCGGCTGAGGCCTGGGTGACGCTGAATGCCTCGTGCTCTCTGATCCAACAGGCGATCCGCTCGCCCTGGGCCCGGGTTCTCACCAGCTTCACGTTGGCATGGCTGTTGAAGTTGTTCGTCGAGGCCTCATCCACGTAGCGAGCCCAACCCGTGATCTCATCGCCGCTGTGCACCGGCACGTCTGCGTGCAACTGGTACGCCAGTACGGCCGCTTCCGCCTCATGGGGGCGGACCCAGCCAACACTGCGGTATCCGGCTGGCACCGGCACCCACGCCGCGGAGGAATCCTCCTCGGGCACACCACCGTCCGGGGGGGCGTCATCTGCGTTGACGTCGGCGTCCAGATCGTGGTGCTGCGGTTGGTGGCCATCATCGGGATCTGCCAGTGACACGGCGTGGCTTTCGGCGGTGACCCGTTCCCCCGCCCGGTAGTGCCGTTGACCCGTCCATACCTGCTCGAGGAGTGCTGCGATGTCGTCGTCACCGCGCTGCCGGTAGGCAGCGAGAATGCGTCGTGGCTTCGCGTCTTCGGGAAGGTCGACAGCGGTGGCAAGGGCTGATTTCGCGACCTCCGCACCGCTGATTTCCGTGGCACCGATCAGGCTCAGCGCCTGCGCCAGCGGATCCGTGCTCGGCGCAGGCGGCTCGTGGACCGTGAGGCCGAAGCGGCCGTACGGGCGGAACTCGAGGAAGGCGCTCTGCCCTTCCCTGGCCTGCAACTGGTCGAGGAATCTCTTGATGGTGCCGCTGGCCGGCTGCAGTCCCGTCCAGCGGATGCTCTGGGTGCCCAGTTCAGAGTCGAGCTCAACCACCTCGCCCTGAACGCAGCCGACGAGGTTGGCGACACCCGACGGCACAGGAAAGCCCGAACCACGTAGATGATCGCGGGTGATGACGATGCGGAGCTTCCATACGTCCCCGTGCCGGAAGAGCCGGCGGGTGGCGCTGGGCGCCTTGCGAGGCGCCGCTGGCGATTCCCGCCGCCGTACAACGCGATCAACGATCTCGAATTCACCATTGCCTGCGTACGCCTGGACGCTGCTCGGCGACACGTCGAACCGGTTGGTGATCGACTCCACCAGCCGGCTGAGTTCGATCTGTCCGCCAGCCGCGGCAAGTTCGATACCGATCTGCTGGCGGATCGACGTGTACTCCTCCAGTTCCCAGCTCGCCAGGCCCCACGTCGCCCGATCGGTCCTGATGAACCGGTCGTCGCTGCCCAACACGTTGGTCAGACTGCGGATGGTCGTGTCTCGGCCCATCTCCCGGTGCAGCTCGTCGGTCTGCAAGGGCTCGCCCGTCGCCGCCAACACCCCCGCCGCGTGATCGTTGAGGGACCGCGTGCGGGTCAGGATCTGGTCGTTGTACACGATGTAACCGCACCAGCTCAGCCAGGAGAGCAGCTCCGCCTTCGGCATCGCGGTGGCGGAGGCTGCCGCGGCGAGGTCGACCAGGCCGTGCTCGGTCGCAAAGTCCTCCAGCAGGATTCGGGTCTGCTCGCGTGCAGCGCTCACATCGGGAGCGGCGGCCCACCCCTCACTGACCTCGAAGTAGTCGTCAAGGCGGTCGAGGACCAGCCACAGAGGCACACCGACCCCTGGAACATCACGGGCGAGATCGGGGTGCAAAGTGATCAACCGGTCAAGCGCAGCGATCGGCTGGATCTCGGCACGGAGACTGGCCAGGAGGTTGCCGATGCTGGTGCCGAAGTGGAAGGTACGCGCCAACAGTTCCTTGAGCCGGATCTCAATCTGACGCACGCGCTCACGTGTGACGTCGAAGTCAATCGCGAGTTCCGCCAGCGTCCTGGGTGGCCTGCCGAGGAGCCGGTCACGGAGGATCCGCAATTGTCGCTCATCGAGCTCGGACAGGACGGCGGTGAACTCCAGGACCGGGTCAGAGCTGCCGCTATTGGTCCCCAGGTCAGCTGCTGTAAGGGAGTTGAGGCGTAGGGCCACTTCCTGGATCTGTTCAGGTGCCCCATCCTCGATGACGACCTTCAGCAGAGACTGACCGCTGCGTCGCCGAAGGTGATGCCATGCGGCAAGCTGAGCCAGATCCTCGAGTAGCTGCGCCTGCGCTGGGGGCAGGCTCGCCACCGGTGCGTTGGCGGATGGGTCGTCCTCTCCGCTCACGTCGGTCTCGGGCAGATCACCGGACCGGATGATGGCAGCGGACACCAGCGCTGCGATGACCTCCTCCACAGTGCCCTGGCCCGTGCCGCGGACGTCGTACAGATCCTTGACCGACAGCATCTCAAGGTCGGCCACGGTCTGCGCCTGCAGCCTCTGGAAGGCGGTCCGCGCCCTGGCTGCCATCGTGAGGGTGGCGAGGGGCATCCGTGCCGGCACCGTCGGGAAGCTCTTCCCGAACGCCGCGTCCAGATGCCGGGCCAGGAAGAACCGGGCCAGCTGACGGCAGAGCGCCTCGTGTTCGACCATCATTGTCGTAACAGCTGGTGACTCGGTGAGCCACCAGTCGGGAGACGGGGTGAGATCAGCCAGCTCCCGCGCCGTGGCAGGGGTGTGATGAGCAAGCCAGGGCAGCACCCGGTTCCAGAGCGCGTCGTGGTACGCCTCGGGAGGAAGATCCCCGAACGGAGCGCTGGTCACAGTGGTCCTCTCATGCTCGTACGATGAGCAACGGCGTCAAGGCGTGCTCCTGAATCCGAGTCGCCGTGCTTCGGCCATCACCCGCAATGCCTGCGCCGCCTGCTTGTCGCTGATCGTCCAGCTGTTGTTGACGTAGCGGCCCACGTTGTCAGCCAACTGCCGCTGCCACGGCTGGAGGTTGCTGGTTTCTTTGGCCCATCGCGCCAAGCCGAACCATTCGGGGGCGGGAATCGCCATCACCAATGCGACATCACCACCGGTGCCGTCGTCCGGGTCTGTCAGGGCGCTGTCCTCAAGAGGCTGATCAGCCAGCTCCGCCGCCAGCTGGTCGGGAACCGTCCACGGAAGGGCGAGAACCGCCTCCCAGCAGTCCGGGCGCTTCGCCCACTCGCCGATGTTGGTGCCTCCCCTGAGCGGATTGACGATCACCTCGCGGACGGGCACGCACAGGTCGTCCAGGGCGGCGGCGAGTGCAGGCGACAGGCGCTGCTCTCGCCAGATGCGATCCAGGTCGACTCGTCGGTTGGTGGCCTCGGCCAGCCGCGCGATCGTGTACGACGTGATATTGATCTTGTAGCCGCCGAAGTCCCTCGCCGCGACGATCTTGTCAGTGGCCTTGAACAGGATCGCCTTGGCGAGCAGACGCTGCGAGTAGCTGACGTTGACGGCCGGGGCGTTCTCGCCCATCCGCACCATGAGCTCGCGGAAGTTCTTCTCGGCTCCTCGGCTCACCAGAAAGGGGAAGCCGGCCCACGAGTGAATGAACTTGGCCGCGTCGGCCTTGGTGAACTTCTGACCGGTCGGATGCAGGCTCTTGAACTTGCGCTGGTTCGCCGGGGTGCGCTCGCGGGCCAGAGCGTCGGTATACTGCCCTCGGGCGCGCTCGTAGAACCACTTCGTCTCCTGCCCGCTCCCGTCCGCTGCCGGTGCCCACAGCGATCGCGTGACCTGCTCGATGGCCACGTGGAACGGGTGGTTGGAGCTGAAGTCGACGACCGTGACCTTGTTCTGGGTGTTCGAGTACCTGGAGATTTCCGGAACGATCTCCTGCAGACGGTCGGGGGAAACCCGGGTCAGCTTCATCTGTACGTGGACCCGGCTGAGATCGGCCTTGTCACGCGTGTGCGCGTAGTGGATCGAGGCCGTGGTCTGACCACCGTTGACGATCTGCAGATCGTGGATCCTGCTGATCGCCTGACCGCCCTCGGGCAGCTCAGTGAACTCGACGGTCGAAGCGGTGGCGGTGATGCCGTTGTTGTAGGCCAGAAAACGGTCCGGGTTGGTCAGGAGGGTCTCCCGGATGCCCTTGTTGACCCCACCCTTGGTCTGCAGGAACGACCGGACATTCAGCTCCAGCAACCGTGTGCCGTGTCGGCCGTAGAGGTCGGCCAGATCCTGCCCCGGAATGATCGCCAGGAAGACAGAGTAGTTGCGGTCGGTCTCGGGCGTGGCGAGGCAGGGGAGCGGTGGATTGAACTCGACCGCGATCGGCTCACTGAGCGTCCCCGAGGACGCCAGCCGGTGGAGCCGGGTGAGGTCCCAGACCTCATGGGTGACGGTGAGGCCGTCCAGCTCGCCTGGTGGCAGCGTCGAGACTGCGCTGACGGTGTCCGTCAGGAGGAACAGGCGGATCCGCGGAGCGTCGGGCAGAGCCTTCTGGACCGCGATGCACATGTCATGCACGTCAGACGATTCATCAATGTCCTTCGCCAAGCCATCACGGCACTTGCGGACGAAGGTCTGCAGCCGCTTGAAATGTCCCTCGGCCTGGCTCCGGGTGAGGCGGCCTTCCTCGGGCTGAAGGCTGAAGTGGGTGATGAACAGATCCAGGGTCCCGAGGGACTCGTTCATTCCGTAGCCGTTGACCTCAAGACCGATCGCCTTGTGGTACGCGGTGAAGGTGTTTTCCACCTCGCCGGCCTGCTCCAACTCATCCAGCACCCGGCGGGTGAAGGTGTCTGGAGCGGTGGCGTTCTCCGCCTCGGCCGTGGCGAGCACGTCGGCGACGAGTTCCTGCGCGTAGGCCGACAGGCTGCTCTGGCTCATGCCTCCCCCTTGACAATGCTGGCGACCCGCTCAGCGGAGACACCGTACTGGTCCAGTCCGACAGTGCTGATTCGGTAGCGGCAGCCCCCGACCCCCGGCCGTAGGTCACCCTCGGTGATTCGCGGGAAGTCGCCAGTGACGTGCCAGAAGTGCGTCTCCCGGACCGTGTAGCGGAGCTCGTCGTACAGGTACCGGTGTTCGGCGAGGTAGCCGGCACGGATGAGCTGATCATCTATCTCCGCTCGCACCGCCGCCGACGGTGATGCCTCCCTGAGAGAGTCGACCACGGCGTTGAGCGACTCGCCGGAGCCGCCCCGGCGTTCGTCCAGCGAGAAGTGAGCCAGCAGCAGGAAATCAGTTCCGGTGTCGTCGAGCTGACGTTCGCTCGCAATGACGATGGTCCGGGGGCTTCTTCCCGTTCCGGTCTTGACCTCGATGGCACAGGTCCCCAGTTCGAAGTCCTGATTCGTTCCCATCGGCCCGCGCCAGGCCGACACCGCCTCCTGAGGCGGCAGGACCGGACACAGGTGGTCGCGTAGGACGACAAGTTCCCCGAACAGGCCTCGTCGTGCCTCTTCACTGAGTCCGGTATCACGGATGGACTGGAGGAGATGACGCCAGTGTCCGAAGCGCTCGATGGCCGCGGTCAGAGCCTCAGCGGGGCCCTCGGCCGCGTGCGCGGTCGTGGCCACGTCGGCGATCAGCGGATTGAAGACCTCCCGCCGTTCGTTCGCGGTGAGGACGACCCGAAGTTCTGTGCTCCCGTCAGGAGCCGTCGCGAACTCGATCGCAAGGCCTCGGGTGCTGGGCAATGACGGATACCGTTGGGCCACCGGCTGACCGGCAGACGCTGGCACCCGCAAGAGGAGCACGCGCCTCCCCGTTGGCTGCTGGACCGCCAGGAAGATGTCGTGCCGCGATCGTGGAAACAGACGCCGGGCGACGATGCCGTACGGGTGATGCTCAGCCTCGAGGGGCGCCCAGTCTTCTTCTCGGATCCTCACTCGTCCGGATCCTCGTCATCGAAGAGGTCGATCTCCAGCTGCCGCCAGACGTCATTGACCACGTACTCGGTCTCGGTCGGATGCTCCGAGAACGGAAAGCTGATCGCGAAGCCGACCAAGGGAGGAAGGCCCACGTCAGCTTTTGCCTCAGGATGCTCGATCGGGTAGATCAGGAGCAGGGGTTCCTGCACTGGGCGGAATCTCCGCAGAGGCTGCCCCGTGGGTATGGTCGGCTCCTTGAACTCCTTCCCCTTGCGGTTGGCTTCGAGCCGTCGAGCTGCGCTCGTCGCTTCCAGAGCCCGTGTCCGGAGATGCTCGGACAGATCCCTGCTCTCGTCCGCTGGACTGAGCACGCGCTTGATGGTGTGCCGTCCTGGCTCCGCCTCCAAGCCGTCGGGACGGGAACGGGTCACGAGGCGAAGTGGGTGAGTGCCAATCTCCTCCAGCGTTCCGGTAGGCGTGCCCACCAACCGCACCGTCCAACTCGACAGTTCGCCCACCGCGATGCACCCACGGATGTACTGCGCGATGAGCGCCGGGCGCACCCGGTAGGAACCGCGGTCGGAGATGTATCCGTCGAGGAAGCCATCGATGATCTCGGTCGGCGGCACGCCTCGCCAGACCAGGCTGGTCCCGTCGGGCTCAGGACCGCCCTGCTGGTCCAAGCCGGTGATGAAGCGTTCGAGGATGTCGAAGTTCCGCCGGACAGCCTCGGGGTGCAGGCTGAAGACTGTCGTCTCAGGAAGCTCCCCGGAGTAGCTGAGCCGCACCTTGACGCCGCGTCGCATCTTGTTGGCGGCGGTGACCGCCAGCCCGGCCGGAGAAGCGCGAACGCGCAGTCCGAAACTCTCCGGCGTCTGGCCCAGACGCGCCATTTCCGCGAAGTCCTGACGGAGCTCGTTGTCCGCTGCAGTGATTTCCCCGTATGAGTTGAAGAGCTCCAACGTCGTGTACAGCCTGCACAGGTCCTCGTAGCCAGGGCGGTAGCCGAACCAACGACCCATCTGCAGCAGCGTGTCGTACATACTCGACGCGCGAAGGTAGTAACTCACGCTGAGGCCTTCCAGCGTCAGCCCACGAGAGAGCTTGTCCGCACCCACGGCGATGACGGACAGACCGGCCTTGCGGTTCTCGTAGTACTCGAGCGCGTCCCGGGAGCTGCCGTTGACGGCCCGGACATCGATCTTCCGGAGAGCCGGTCGCAGCTCCTTCTCAACATCGTTCCACTGGACCGGCGAGGCTTCCTCGGCCGGGAACGTCGCACTGGTGGTGGCGAAGTCCTTTTCCCAAAGACCCCGGAGTCGGGCGAGCACGTGGGTGGCCTCGTCGCCCATGCCGTCGCGGAGTCGGTCACGCGTCAGGTTCACGTGCTCGTCGATCTGGTCGCGGATCCGGTTCTGCACGCTGACGAACCGCGTGACGTGGACGAGCATGGAGTTGTGCTGAGTGCCCTGCCCCCGTACCCGACGAGCAGCGCACGTCAGAATGAAGGCGTCGATCGCCTCGCGGAGCGACGGGGGAAGCTCCTCGGGCGGCACCCATTCCTTCTTGTGCCGGGGAGGCATCCAAGCCTCGTGGTCGTGGACGGGGCGGAAGATCGGAAGCGCTTTGATCCCGTCGTCATCCGGGTCCGTCGCGCTTAGCCCGAACACCCGTTCCGGTCCGAGGTAGTTCGAGGGCGCAGGCAGGCTCTCGATGAAGCTTTCGGGGAACAGGTCGAGCCCGAACGTGTCGTGGTCCGCCTTCGGCTTGATGTAGATGTTGGCGAAGGGCGTCGCGGTGTACCCGACGTACGCCGCCTTGTCGAAGCTGTTGAGCAGATGTCTGATCGACCGGTTGATCGTCGAGGGGTCGGTGTCATCGTCCTTGGTCGTGTCGACGGATGCGTGATCCGCCTCATCGTCGATGACGAGGAGTGGAATGTCCCGCACAACCTTGGACTTACCGTCCCCGACGGGCACGCCCTCAATCTCGACGATCCACTTGCGGACGTTCTCGAGGATGCTCTTGTGCTTCTTGATGACGAGCACCACGGGGTAGTCGCCGATCGGCAGGTTCAGGTGCCTGGCTATCTGCTGCTTGAAATCCCCGCCTTCCGCGCTGTTCGTCAGTGAGGCGATCTTCAGCCGCTTCACGCCGGGCATCACTCCGACACCGATGCGTGCCGTGTTCGTCGCCTCGTCGTAGCGCTGCTGGTACTGCGTGTCGAAGCCGAGCAGGCCCTCGTCGACCCGGAGCTGAGTCTGACTCCGGAGACTGTTGTGTATGCCTGCCAGGATGACGATGAGCTTGTAACCGGCGTCTGCCGCCTTGCATGCCATGCCGATGTAGTTGCCGGTCTTACCCGACTGCACCTGGCCGACCACCAGGCCGGTACGACGCCAAGCGCCCGGACGCCGCGGATCCTCGATCTGGCGAAGGATGCGGTCCGTGCTCTGGTCCAGCCGACGGACAACCCTCGGCGGCATCAGGCGCACGTCCTCGAGATACCGGCGGTAGCGGTCCCAGAAATCCCAACTGCGTTCCAGCTGGGCCTCGGTGAGCCACTCGATGTGGTTGCGATCGTCCTTCAAGCCGACCGAGTCGTCCTGCCAGACCGCAACCCGCGACTCGATCTCCTTCAGCAGGACGTCCCGATCGAGCAACTGCCCACGGGTCTGCTGCATCACCCAGATCGGATCGACGCTCTCCGCGATCTCGTCGTGCGTCGCTTGGCGTTCCTGCGGCAGCAGTGCGAGCACCAACCGGATGGCCTGCTGCATCGCGTCACCGTTGTCCTGCGTCTTCGCGGTCATGTGGCCCTCCCGTTGATCTGATGTCTGGTCGGCGGCAGGGCCGTCAGTGTTGTTGCCAGAAGCCGTCGAACTGGTCGAAGGGCGGCATCAGCGAGAGTCGCTCCTTCGCCTCGCGGGGTGTCCGGCCCTGGGCGACGAAGGCGGCGTAGATGCGATTCGCCACGTCGCCCACCTCCTTCGGTGCAGCTCCAAGGAACGGCTCCGGGTCGTCCGCCACGTCACCGTCGTGCATGATCCGCAGTGCGGCCACCGGGACGGTCTCCTCCAGAAGTCTGATCAACGCCTTGGCGTCTACGGCGGCGTCAGGTCCGCCCTGCATCACCTCCCGGACCAGTGGGTGGTCTCGGTTGATACGGCATCGGATGTTGCCGTCGCGCTTGTCCACCCGCCATGCGTAGATGAACTCGGCGCCGTGCTCACGTGCAGCGATCCGACCGCGATGGCTGAGCACCTCCGCGGCCCTGCTGCGGGTGGCGGTACCGATGCGCTGGAGATGGCGCCGGACGCCCACCGGGGGCACGGCCGTGGACTTCCGTACGTCAATGGCCCATTCCGCATCCGCCTCGGCGGGGACGTCCACGACGATCCGCGCGAGGTTGTAGCGCTCGTCGCGTCGGAAGCCGCGGATGCCGAGCCAGTCACCGGCGAGGATCAGTCGGTCCCGCCGGTAGACGTAAAAACCCTGCTGGTCGAGCCAGCCTGCGGGACCGGCGGCCTGTTCCTGCTGCTCGGAGTCCAGCTTCTTTGGATGAGGCAGGATGAACGGCTCGATCCGTACGGTGTGCGAACCGACGGGCAACTCCTCGGTCGGAAGTCGCTGAACCGAGGGATGGCCGCTGAGGAACGGATCCCACGCCTTCACCGGACTGCCGTTCACCGTCATCGCGATCCGGTTCCGGCCGATCAGGAAACGGGCGAAGACCATGCCGAGGTGTTCCTCGACGCGGGTCGCCTCGGTGTAGAACTGCTTCTGGGCCCGGGTGTCCTCCACCGTCAGGCCGACGACGTCGAACCGGTGCAGGCTTCGCCAGATCACCGTCGTGCCGACGCCCCCGTCCGGCCGCAGTCGGGCCAGAGTCTCAATGGTCTCGTCGTCGGTGCCGTGCAGCAGGCGCCACTCGCTGGTGGCGGACACGACGGCCAGGTCCCAGGTACGGACAGCTTCGGCTGCGCCGACCTCGGGCCTTGTCGCAACCGTTAGTCGGGCGGCCTGCGAGAACGAGGCGCTCTTCAGGCCCATGCCGAAGCGGCCCAGATCCTGAGATGCGCGAGCCTTGAAGGAGCCCCGCGCAGCGACGGTCATCGCACTGACAAGGTCCCCGGTCGTCATGCCTCGGCCGTCATCGACGACCGCCACCCACGAGGCAGGGCCCGCCCAGGTGAAATATACGTCGATACGCCGAGCGTCGGCCGAGACGCTGTTGTCAACGAGGTCCGCCACGGCAGCCTCGACGCTGTACCCGAAGGACCGAAGTGAAGTGATTGTTCCGGCGGGGTCGGGGTTGGCGATGTCGTAGCTCAAAGCAGGTCGGCTCCAGTTGGGCACGGAGCTCGGGGCGCCGCACGTCGCGTTCGTTGCTGTCCGACGACCAACCATCCCTTGTGACGGTGTGAGGGTGACCGGTGGCGGACAGCGCGAGTATAGGGAGGTGATGCTCCTCTCATGTGGTGCGTCAAGATCGTTTCTTGCGCTTCTGGTCGACCTGCCCCTTTTGCTCATGAAGCTTCCACCCGTACGGATGGTTGGTTGCTCAGGTCAACGGTCGGGTTGACAGCAGCCCTGAACGATCCGACGGTGTGTCGGGACGGACTATCGTCGCCGCAGGCGCCCTGGCGGTAACCTGCCTGATCGTGACCAGTGAAGACCAGCCCGCCGCCGCACCTGTTCGTCGCCGTGGGTACGGAGTCAAGCTGGTTCGCGGTCCTTTCGTCCGCCTCGCCCCTCACCCTGACGCCTGCTCCGAGCCGGAGGATCTTCTTGCCTTGGCGTCGAGACTCAGGGCCGACGGCGGCCGGCTGGCCGCCGACCTCTTCAGCGGTGCTGGCGGGCTGAGCCTGGGACTGGAAGCAGCTGGCTATCAGGTCGTGATCGCGGTGGACCACGACGAGGAGGCGATCGAGACCCACCGGCACCATCACGGTGGGATGAGTGTCGACTGGGACCTCGGAGACCCAAAGCGGGTGCGGCAGGTGGCTGACCTGATCAAGGCAGCGGGAGTGGAACTCCTCGCTGGCGGTCCTCCCTGCCAACCATTCTCGAAGGCGGGACGCTCAAAGATCAGGCACCGTGTCCGTCACGGGCTGCGCGACCCGTACGACGAGCGCAGGGACCTGTGGCGCTCGTACCTTGAGATCGCTCGAATCGCCCGCCCTCAGGCTGTTCTCATGGAGAACGTGCCGGACATGGCACTGGACAAGGAGATGTTCATTCTCCGGACCATGGTCCATGAGCTGGAGTCGATCGGTTACTCGGTCGAGGAGCGTTCGGTCGAGACCTTCCGCTATGGCGTTCCGCAGTTCCGGCAGCGGCTCATCCTGGTGGCGCTCCGTGACGGCGTGGCCTTCACCTGGCCTCGGGAGCAGCGCGAGCGGGTGACCGTGTGGAACGCCATCGGGGACCTGCCGGAAGTGGAAGGCGGATGGCGGCCGGCGGGCGGCGCCGAGGGCTGGAGCGACTACGACCGACCGTACAGCGAGTTTCAGCGGCGCATGCGGAAGTCGGTGCCTGACGCCGACGCGAACAAGATTTTCGACCACGTCACGCGACCCGTCCGTGAAGATGACGCTCGGGCCTTCGAGGCGATGGACGCCACCACGAGGTACCGGGATCTTCCGGACGAGGTCAAGCGCTACCGCGAGGACATCTTCGACGACAAGTACAAGCGACTCGATGAGAACAACCTTTCCCGTACGATCACCGCGCACATCGCCAAGGACGGGTACTGGTACATCCATCCGCGGCAGAACCGCACCATCACAGTTCGTGAGGCCGCACGACTGCAGACGTTCCCGGACTGGTTCCGCTTCGCCGGGCCGCCATCGGCGGCGTTCCGCCAGATCGGCAACGCCGTTCCCCCGCTGCTCGGGGAGCACCTCGCCGGTGCTGTCCGTGCAGCCTTGGACGATCCGCGACCGGTGCCCGCGACGACGCAGGACATCGCTGCGCTTCTCGCCGCATGGTTCGACAGCGCCGCGGTCCGCGGTCTTCCGTGGCTGAGGGCGGAAACCCGTTGGCAGGTGATTCAGGCCGAGATGCTTCTGGACCGTGCGCCGGCGGAGGTGGTGCGGTTCATCTGGCCTCTCCTGGCCCGCTGGCGTGAGCCGCAGGAGACCGTCCTTGCGGAGGCTGAGCTGCTGGAGATCAGCAAGTGGGCTGGGCGGCCGGGCCGAGCCGGGGCGATCGTGGAGTTGGCCGGACGGCTCGCCGACAACCCGGAGCTGCTCCAGGATGACGACCACCTCCGGCAGGTCCCGGGGCTCACTGAAGCGGTGGCCGATCTCGCGATCCTCGTGGTCCCGGCCCACGGCGATGAGGACTCCGAGGAGCCGGTTCTCGTGACGAAGGGCGTACTTCGGGTTGCTGCCCGCTTCAGCGGTGATCCTGTGGATCGTCGGAATCGGCTCACGGACGGCCGCTTGGAGATTGCCCGGATGATCGGCGCGGACGCGGACGCCCGGCGAGCCCATCTGGGACTGGTCGAACTGGCCAACAGCCTGTGCCGGCCGGTGGAACCGGAGTGCAACGCCTGCCCGCTCCAGAAGCTCTGCTCGGAGTCGCGCGCGGACCCGCTACGGCTCTTCTGAGCCGGGTCCGTCAGCGGCTCACGGCTCCAAACCCAGCGACCGGGCGACCTCAGGGGCGTCCTTGCGCAGGGTCGCCGCGATCCGTTGCCAGGCGACCCACTCGCCGGACTGCATCGCTGCCGCTCTCAGGGCGAGCCCGGTGGTCGTCGCCGCCTGGGTGGCGGACCGGACGTCGGCGGACGCGTTCAGGTCCTGTGGCAAGGGCTTTGCCTTCACCCGGGCGCTCTTGCGGTAGGCGTCATTGGCGTAGAGGCAAAGCTCGTTGACCGGCGCCTCCAGCATCTGACGCAGCTGGGCTGGCAGTGAGACCCGCATCTTCGCGACGTTGATGTTGAAGGCGGAGTCGAGGTCTGTGCTGAAGTCGAGCGAAGCCCGGGCCATCTTGGTGTGCTCGTCGATGCCGCGGATGGCATTCCAGCCACCCCACTGCACCAGCCGGTCGGCGCGGTAGACGTAGAGCCCCTGCTGACGGTTCCAGTTCAGTGGCCCGGACAGCCGCTCGAATTCGCTCGTGTTGGAGAACCTGTCACGGGACGGCAAGATGAAACGGCGTAGGTCAACGTGCCCGGACACGTTGCCGACGGCGACCTCGAAGCGCTGTGCGGGCAGTTCAGAACGACCGTCCTCGTCAGGGGCGAACGGGTTCCACGGTCGTACCTTCTGACCGTTGACGGTGATGACGATCGGGGCCAGTCCGCCCACCCCTTCCAGGAATCGATGGAAAACGATCCCTAGGTGTTCCGCTGTCTTCGTCGCCAGCGCTTCCAATCGCCGGCGCGCCCAGCCTCCCTCGGGACGGTTCTCCGGAAGCACGCGGTCGAGGTTGCGCCAGAGGACGACCGTTCCCGTCCCTTCGGCCAGCCACTGGCGAGCTCTGGCAACATCCGGATCCGCGCCAGGGTCGACCACCACCCACTGATCCCACTCCTCGACGATGTCAAGGTCGAGGACTCGGGCTGAGGTCCGCACGACGTCGGGGGTACTCCGGGAAATCACGGCCACCGAGCGGCACTGCGACAGCGATGCGGTCTTCAGCCCCAGCCCGTAGCGGCCGAGTTCACCAGCCTTGTACGTCCGGCGTGTGCCCAACCGGAGTCCCTCCAGCAGCGCTCCGGGAGACATGCCGCGTCCGTCGTCAGCGATGTACACCCGCGTCTTCGACCCCGCGAACTCGATCATCACCTCCACCCGCGACGCGCCGGCGGCCACGCTGTTGTCGACGATGTCCGCCACTGCGGTCGGGAAGTCATAGCCGATGTCGCGCAGCGAGTTCGTCAGGCGTGCAGCCGAGGGTGCGACGTCAAACCACGCCTTGCCGGGCATCTGCCCACCTCCGTCAGCTCGTCCCTGGTGACGACCAGGATGTCACAACCTACGTCGTGATCTTGAGGCAGGCGCCGGCGGTGTCCGTAGATGTCGCCATGTCTGCTCCACCTCATCCGCCACGGCCGCCGGGTCCTCGTGTTCCCAGAAGTGCCGAACCTGCCAGCCCAGTGCCGTCAGTGCTGCGTCCTTCTCCCGGTCCCGCTCGACGTTCCGATGCAGCTTCGCCTGCCACCACTCACGGTTGTTCTTTGGCATCACCCCGTGCTTCGGACACTGGTGCCAGAAGCACCCATCAACGAAGACCGCCAGACGTGCTCTGGTGAAGGCGATGTCAGGTCGTCCCGGTAGTGCGGGATGGTTGATCCGGAACCTCAGACCGCGGCGATGCAGTTCTCGGCGGATGAGTAACTCCGGCTTGGTGGAGGCCCTGCGCATCCGCTTCATCTGGTTGGAGACCGCTTCACTCAACGGAGCAGGTCGACGCGCGGGTGGCCCCCCAGAGGCGCTGGTCATCGCCACGCCCCCGCACCTCGTCGCGACGACCATGTTTCCTGCACGCGTCATCCCTATCACTGGTGTCGGACAACCCTAGCGGTGTCAGATCCCGGACAGTTGCCGCTTGCATCGATGGAACGGCAGGCTCCTAGAGGCAGGAGGGGTGACACCTCGTTGACGAGCGGTCAGAAGTCCTACTACTGCAGCTCACGGGGTTGAGCCTGCCGTGCTGCCAGCTCAGAGCAGGTTCTCCGTCCAGGCAACTGCGCAGCTCCTTTCCTGAGGGCGACGAACCTCGTCCAGCGTGCCCGAGAGGAATCGGGGTCCCGTTGGCAGGACTCCTGCCGGTAGTGTCTTGGGACACCTTGTGGGGAGGTGGGGTCCATTCTTGTTGGGCTGGAAGTACCGCCCGCGGTCGAAGCGGACTGGGCGATCACGGCCGTACTCGCCCACCTGCGTTTGGGCGGCGCCCGGGCCGTAGTGGTGGATTCTCCGCTTGGGGCCGGCAAGTCGACACTGGGGATGCGTGCCGCCGTCGAGTTGGCGGTTGCCGGCCAGCTCATCCGTCGACTGACTTCGTACACCTCCATCTCCCGGTCAAGTTTCCAGAGGCTGCACGGCGATCATGCTGTGATGGCTTTCCTGCCTGGGCGTGGGCAGCCTGGGATGACGCCTGGGGCCTCTTCGTGTGGATGACATTGGCGGAAGACGGGAGAAGTGTTCGTGGCTAATGAGTTTCTGCCGATTGTTAGGATGGCCGAACGAGCGGAAAGGGCAAAAGAGGATTCCGATACCTCGTACTTCTTCGACCTCCTCTACATGGGCGAGTGTCTGATTAAGGTACTTACCCTTGAACTCTTGGCCGCTTTGCAGGATGATCGCCAACAACACCGGTACTCATTGGAGTACCGGCTTGTCCGTGCCAATAGCATCGGTGAGTGGGCGGATGTATTAGATGAAGTTCTGACTGGCCCTGCAAGTCAGCTCCTTGTCGCTGCCGCTCGGGATTCCCAGCGAGCCCTCACTGCACAGGTGGGCCCCTTGGAGACCACTTGGCAGAGAGACGCAGTCAACCTGCTTAACGAGGCGTGCCGTTGCATTGATTCGTCAATAGTAGAGTTGAATCGTCAAAAAGTGACGCTTAGGCAATGGGTCCGTCAGTTTGTGTGGCTACGAAATCGCACGAGGGGGCATGGTGCACCGAAGTCAGCGACTCTATCGAAGGTGTGTCCTAAGCTTGAAGAGTCGCTGCAATTGATTATTGGCTCGGCCCCGGCCTTTGCGAGGTCATGGGCCTATGTGCGAAGGAACATGTCCGGCAAGTACAGGGTCAGCGGATTTGGCGGAGAAAGAGCCGCCTTTTCGCGTTTGGCCAAGGAGAGCAATCACGGCCTTTCTGACGGTGTATACGTTTATTTGAGTGGTTACCGTCAGGTGCGGCTGCTATTCACTGATCCTGATCTAACTGACTTCTTCCTTCCAAATGGGAACTTTCAAAAGCTGACGTTTGAGGTGTTGTCTTACATTTCCGACGAGCGAAGGACCGAGGACGGCGGCAAGTACGTTCTTCCTGTTCAAGCACAGCCAGCCAGTGAGACTACAGCTAAACCGAAACTCGACATTATCGGAAACTCCTTCTCTAATATGCCACCCCGTCGTCCCTCCTACGTAAAGCGAGACGAGTTGGAGCGCGAGCTGGGGAGCCTCCTACGGGACAGTAGACATCCAGTTGTTACACTCCACGGCCGAGGTGGGATCGGCAAGACGTCATTAGCACTCGAGGTCCTTCATCGTTTAGCCGACGAGAACAATTTTTTTGGCATCGTTTGGTTCAGTGCGAGAGACATCGATTTGATGCCTGAGGGGCCGCGAGTAGTTAAGGCCGACGTAGTCTCCACGGAGGATGTGGCCAAAGACTTTGCCCAGCTGATGGTTCCAGAGAAGCGATTGAAGCTGCCGGAAGCCCAAGAGTATCTGACGCGCTGTCTATCAGGTAAGGATGGCGATGGTCCGTTCCTTTTTGTTCTCGACAACTTCGAGACAATTCGAGAACAGGCGGAGCTGTATGCTTACTTGAGCAACGCCGTCAGGTTGCCGAACAAGGTGCTGATAACGACGCGAAGCCGCGACTTTAAGGCTGACTACCCGGTAGAGGTTGGAGGCATGAAGCGGTCCGAGTTCTCCGTTCTGGTCACGGAAGTGAGTCGACGACTGGACATCTCCGACCTAATCGATGCTTCGTTTGAGGATGAACTATTCGAGGAATCTGATGGTCACCCTTATATCACCAAAGTGTTGCTAGGTGAAGTTGCAAGTATCCGCAAGAAGGCATCTTTGAAGCGCGTCATAGCCGGGAAGGACGCAATGCTCGATGCGCTTTTCGATCGATCGTTTGCCGCTCTTTCGCCAGCCGGTCAGCGCGTATTCTTGACGCTATGTAGCTGGCGGTCGCTAGTTCCTCGTATTGGGCTTGAAGCGGTATTACTTCGGCCGGGAAATGAGCGACTGGACATCGAGAAGGCGCTTGCCGAACTTCAGCAGTTGTCGTTGGTTGAGACTACCTTTGAGGAACCGTCCATGGCCGAATACCTATCCGTTCCGCTCGCGGCGGCGTTGTTTGGTAGGAAGCGGCTAGTAACGAGCTCTTTGAAGATTGCTATCGAGGCGGATCTAGAACTCATCCGAGGATTCGGCGCGACGTCAACGACGGACCTGGCAAGAGGATTGGGGCCCCGGGTGGATCGCCTCGTCCGTGCAATAGCGAGCCGGGAACGGAAAGGAGCTGATCTGTCTCAAGAGTTCGGCGTGATTGAGTATATTGCTAGTTCCTACCCCCCGGCCTGGTTGAATCTTGCCGACCTGTATCAGGAGCTTGGATATGGCAATGAGCGAGTCATTACGGCCATTAACAGGTATTTAGAGGCTCGGCCGGGTGACCAGGATGCTTGGAAGCGGCTTATTTCTCGATACCGCAGCTCCGGCAATCCTGTAGCAGAGATGCACGCTCGTCTTCAGCTGGCAGAGATTGCGCAACCGCCCTACCATGATCTGAGTGAATCTGCATCCCGCCTGAACGGGCTGCTGTCGCGGAAAGAGATTGATTTCAACGCGGACGAGCGAAGGTTGATCATTCGCAAGTTTCGTGCTCTTATGGAGGCGAGAGCCGAAGAGGCTGACGCGACCGATCTTTCAAGGCTTGCATGGCTGTGCATGCATGATCAAGATGCTGAATCGGCAGGCCGCTGGGTTGTCGAAGGGTTGGCGCGTGAGCCCGGAAATCAACACTGCGAGAGCCTGAGGCGTCGGCTTGGGGATTCGGCGCCAAACATTAGATAAAGTGGCGCCGGTCAGGCCGGCTCGATCTGAGTGCTGCGTCCGCAGGAAGACCCGCCGTACATGTACGTCGAAGGCGATGCCGCTCCGAACAGACCGGCGATCGGCCACGCCCATGTCGCGGGCGAAAATCTCCACTGCCACGCCGCTCTTCTGCTCGATGCTGGGAAACGGGCACAGGCGAACCGCGAGCTCGGCGAACCGGGGGCGGGCTTGCCGAGTACGACGACCTGGGCCACATCGTGGATGTGACCCGACGTCTGCACCCCAAGCGACCGGGCGAACTCGACTTTCCCGCCTGGCCAATCGTGCGGCGGTTGTGCTGCGTCGGATCCCTAACTGCGGCGCCTTGCGTGCTGCGTGAGGTCTGCCCTCGCGACGTGGATCGGGCGGCGGCCGTTCGAGGTAGCTGATCGCAGCGCCATGGGCTCAAAACGCTTTCTCGCTCAACCTTCTGACTGTCTGCTGGCCCGGTCGGCGACGAAGACGCCGCGGCCGGGGGCGCCGATGACGATGCCGCGGTCTCGTAGCAAGGCGACCGCGCGCGCCGCAGTGGAGAACGACACGGAGTAGAGGTCGGCGAGCTGCGAGTACGAGGCCAGCTTTGCCCCTGGCTCGTACTCGCCCCTTGATCCTGGAGGCAATGTCGGCGGCAATGTCGGTATAGCTGAGCGGGATCGGGGACACAGGTGATTCTTCCGGGCTGGCACCTGCGGGGCCACGGATGAGGACCCACCCCGGTAGCGTCCGGGGATGCCCGACACCACGCACGAGGTCCTGCTGGCCGGCTTCGGCGCTGCTCAGCCGTACACCATGGAGGCCGCCGCCCCCGCTCGCCCGGCGTGCACGTGGTCCTGGACCGCGGCGTGGTCGTCTACGTGGGCCACACCCGAAGCCTGCGGGCTCGTCTCCGGCAGCACCTGACCGGCAACCGGGGCTCGGCGGTACTGCACGAGCAGGTCGGCCAACTCCTCGACACCCCGGGCAGCGCGGCGTCGGCCGCCGACATCGCCGATTGGCCGGGCCGGTGCGAGGTCCGCTGGCAGGCGACCGACAACCCGGAGGGTACGAAGGAAGCCCTGGTCCTGGCCCTCAAGCCCCGCTTCAACCGGCAGGTGCCGAAGCCGCGTTACGCGGACCTTGGTGAATAGGGGACCTCGCCCGCCGGCCGGATTCCTCTATGTTGGGCCCGCGTGCCCGGCGTCCGGCCTGGTGGATTGCGGGCACCGTCTACCTGGTGATCGGCTGGACGTCCTTCGCCACTATCGGCGAGGCGGACAAGACAGGCACTTCGCTCCTCTCGGAAACCTGGTGATCTGCGTACCGCAGCAAGGATTGCCCGCCAGTTAGCCGCCGTCACCGAGCCGCATGCGCGATGTGGTCTCGTTCCGGCAGGCGCGTAGACCTACCCTGATCGCAGGCATCGCCGGCGACGTCGTCCCGCTCTGCACGCCGCGCCTGCCGAAAAATGCCCCGTGCCCATGGCAGACGGATCGAGCCGTCAGATGACATGGTCCGTTACGTGACGTAGTCGGTTTTGAGATAACGCCCGGTCACGCCACTACCTACCGTGAACCCCGTCCTCGCGAGCGGCCTTGGTGCCGGCGTCGGTTCCTTGGAACTGAGCAGCCGCCACCCGGTCTCAGACGGGAGTAACGTATGCGTGTTCAGAAGGAATCCCGGCGGTTCGGTTCGCGTGCCTGCGTACTCGTGCTCGGTCTCGTCGCGGCCGGTGCGGTGGTCGCCTCGGCGAGCCCGGCATCCGCGGCGGTCCCCGGCCTGGTGCGAATCTCCGCCACCAGCGTCAGCGACTTCGCCGACTTCGACAGCGCCAAGGCGACCCCGCCCGCCAGGCAAGGTCTTGACCGGTACGGGCTACGAGCTGAACGGCGTCACCGGTGAGGGTGCCGTTGACGACCTGCGCCCCAACGGCGGTCCGGCCACCGCGCCGGCGGCCGTCACCGTCGGCGCCTACGAGACGGAGGCGTCGCGGGGAACTGGTCGGTGACGGCGTACGCAATCTGCGCCAACCCGCTGCCCGGCCTGGTGCGGGCGTCCGTGGTGGGTGCCAGCAACTCCCTCGACTTCCGCAGCGTCGTCGCGACCTGCCCGGTCGCGAAGGTGCTGACTGGAGCCGGCTACGAGCTGAACGGTGTCACCGGCGAGGGCATCGTGGACGACTTTCGCCCCAACGGTGGTCCCGCGACGCCCGGTGTCGGCCGCCTCGGGTGCGTACGAGGAGGACGCGTTAGCCGGCAGCTGGTCCGACACGGCGTACGTACGCCATCTGCGCCACGGCGTAGCAGTCACTCATCCGGTGCAGCCGCCCCGCGCGTTCGCGGGGCGGCCGCACCGTTGACTGGTCGGCTCAGGAGCCGCCCTGGCGTTGGATACGTCCGTCGCCGGAGACCTTGGCCCGACGCAGGTCGCGTTCAGTGCCAGCGGGGCCGGTCGCGGTACGGCGGTGCCGTTGGTCGGGCGAGTGCTCCACGGACGAGCCCTGACGGCCCGCAGCGCCGCTGCCCGAATGCCGCCGGCCTCGTGCCGACTCGCCGCCGCTGTCGTGTTTGTTCTGCTTGTGGCTACCCATGCCCCGCGCGTACCCGGTCACCCGGCGGCTAGTCACGAGCCACCACCCGATCGTCAGCCGTTGGGTGTCCGCGAGGTGGGCAGGAGCGGGGTCGATCGTGGCAGTCGCTCGCGTTGCTCCAACGGGAGCCATTCACCCTTGGGATCGATCAGTTCAATGAGACCGACGAGTTCGTTCTGCAGGCGTACCAACCGCTCATTCCCGCGGTGGCCTTGGGCCTCCACCTCGTGCACCTCCGCCAAAAGACGGGTGAACCAGGATGGGAACCTCGGGTCGGTTTCGAGGCGGTCGCAGAAGGCCGGGTATCCCAGCACCTCTGTCACCGCGCCATCAGACGACTCCACCCGATGCAGCATGACTTGACCTCAAAGTGAGCTGGTGTGGCTCGTTGGCCAGCACGGTCGGGCTGCCGGGGGTGGTCAGCGCCGAGGTGTCGTCGGCGCGGGCGGGGGGAGACGGCAGGCAGGCTCGCCAGCGCGGCGGGGCGACGACGGCGGTGACGCGGCGGGCACGCATGGCCCGAATCGTAACCACAATGGACCTGCGTAAAACGCCTGTTCCTGCGTGCCCGATTCTTGTGTGACGCCAAGCTCGATGGCGCCTGCGACGCCGCAACGACAACGACGGCCCGCGCGGGGCCGCAGGGGAGTAGCCTCCGGGCATGCTCGACCCCTTGATCGACGACCTGTTGGCCGGCTTCGCGGCTCCTCGGCCGTACACGATGGAAGCCGTCGCTGACGCGCCCCGCGCGCCCGGCGTGCACGTTGTTCTCGATGGCGGCACGATCATCTACGTCGGCCGGACCGGGAACCTGCGCAATCGCCTCCGGCAGCACCTGACCGGCAACCGCGAGTCATCGGTGCTGCACGAGCAGGTCGGCCAGCTCCTCGACAAGCAGGGTCCGGTGGCGACAGCGCAGGACATCGCCGACTGGCTGGGTCGCTGCGAGCTTCGCTGGCAGGAGACCGACAACCCGGAGGGTACGAAGGAAGCCTTGGTCCTAGCCCTCAAGCCCCGCTTCAATCGGCAGGTGCCGAAGCCGCGCTGATGAAGCCGGCGGAACTGGCAGGCGGCCGGCGCGTGCGTACGGTTCGTGCACCGCACCGCCCACTGCGGACGGCTGCGACGAAGCGGCCGGGCGTTGAGGTACAGCGCCAGCAGAGGGCCCGGTACTAAGATTTCGCCTGGCCGTCGGCACGCGGCTGGCCGACACGGGGAGGTGTCATGCGGCGTCGCCAACTGCTGGCGTCCGGGATGTTCGCGGCGATCGGGCTCAGTGCCGGGGAGCTATTGAGAGCAGCGCCTGCGGCCGCCGACGCGGCCGTGCTGAAGAGCGTCGGCGTCCAGCTGCCGGTGAACGACCTGCGGGCGATCGAGCTCGACGAGGCGCGCGGCCGCCTCTACATCGCACAGGGGGTTGGTGGCGCTCTGCCGCTGGTGGTGACCGACCTCGACGGCCGCCTGCTGTCCCGGGTCACTGCCGTCACTGACATTTCCGACCTCGTGCTCAGCGACGACGGACGCATCCTGTACGCGGCCCAGCGCTTCGACCGGATCATCGCGTTGGATGCCGCGACGCTCACCATCATCGCCAGCTATCCCGCACCAAACGGCACACACCTGTACACGGTCGAACCGACAGGTGAGAAGGTCGTCGGCGGGTTCATCGACGCCGGCATCGGCTCAGGCGGTCTGCTGATCTGGTCCGCGCCCGAAACCCAGCCGCTGGTCTACACCGCGGGCCCCAACTACCACCCGATCATCGACGCCAGCCCCGGCGCGCCCGGTCTCCTCGTCGCTGGCGACACCGGGTATTCGCCCGTCACCACCTACGTCATCGACGTATCCGGTGACAGCCCGACTATCGTCGCCCAGCGGGACTACACCGGCAGCAACCTCATCGACTACGCCGTGAGCCCGGACGGCACCGAAGTGGTGGAGACCGTGGGCAACCCGTACGAGCACCACTCGTACCGGCTGCCGGATCTCGCCGACGCCACCGTCTATCCCAGCGGGGTCTACCCGCAGGACGCGGCCTGGTCGGGGGACGGCTCCACCGTCGCCATCGGCCGCGCCTCGACCGGCACCGGTGACGCCGATGTCTACCTCTACGGCAAGGGCAGCACGATCCCGACGTACGCGGTCGACTTCCGCAGCGGCGACAGCCTCTGGGAGGGCACGCTGCTGGTCAACCGGGACGGCACCCGGGCGTGGGCGGTCACCTCGACCGACCCCTACCAGGAGACTCAGCTGCTGCACTCCTTCGGGCCGGCGCACCCGCCGAAGCCGCCGGTCACCGACCTGGCCGTCACCGCCGGGGTCGGGGCCGGCAAGGACAAGGGCATCGCGCAGCTCACCGTGACCTGGAGCTCGCCCATCGGTGACGACAATTACTGGTGGATCACCGCATCGACCAACGGCGGGGCCGAGCGGGAATTCTGGCGCGGCAAGCTGGACGCCAGCGGCAGATACGCCCTCACCTACTCGCTGCCGCGCGGCACCACCACCTTCACGGTCCGGTACCGCGACTACTACCAGTTCTACCCGGACGGCTACGCGACCGCCACGCTGCAACGATGAGCGAGGCGGTCGTTACCCCGATATGGCGTCGGCGGACGGCGGGCACGAAGGCCCGACCGTAGCGTCCCAAAGGTCGAAGCGCGCGACCTGAGGGAGGCAGCCATGTGGAAGCCGTTACCGGGGGAACAGGCCCCGGTCGCCGTCAAGCTGGATCGCTGGCGGGCGGGGTTGCCGCCGGACGCCTGGCCGGACAACTTCCCATTGAGCGGCGAGGTCTGGCGGCGTGACGTCTTCGCGGTGGCCGATGCGTACCGAGCCGGCAACGCCAGCGCGCGGCAACTGCTGACCGCTGTGCTGGTCTGGGGTTACGGCCCCATCGGGTACGGGCCGTGGCGCGCCGCCAAATCGCTCGGCGCCGACCCGGACGGCAAACGCCTGGCGTACGCGCTTGAGGAGGTGTCCACCTCAGCGGCCGACGAGGACGCGCTCCGCACGGCGTACCGCCGCTTCCGTGACCCCAACCACGCTCGTCTGCCGTGGTTGGGGCCGGGATTGTTCACCAAGGTCCTCTACTTCGCCGGCTACCGGCGAGGGGTTGGCGGCGTGCAGCCCTTGATCCTCGACCGTGTCGTGGCCAGCCGTCTCCCCAGCGAGGCCGGCGTCGGCCGTCACTCCGGCTGGTTGTCGGAGGAGTGGCTCGCATACCTGAGCTGGGCTGCCGAGCAGGCACAGGCCAGAGGCGTTGAGCCGGACGCGGTCGAAATGGCTGTCGTGCACAACGCCGAGGTGGCTAGGACATAGCGCGGAGGCGCGCGTCGAGGGCGTCGAGGTCGGGGACGAACCAGATGTGCCCGGCCTGGTTCGACTCGTGCACCAGAGCCCGTAGCGCCGAGCTGCCGTCCAGGTGCGTCGAGATGTCACCGACGATGGCCAGGCGCAGCCGGTAGTTGACGAACTTCTGCATCACGTCGCCGGCGAAGCGGGTGCCCAGCGAGAAGAAGCGTTCGTCGAGTCGGTTGGCGGGCACGGCGACCACCTGCGCGCCGGCGAAGGCCGCGCCGATCAGGTCCAGCGCGTCCTGTTCGGTGGCGACGGTCGGGCCGGCCGGGTCGCAGACCAGCACCGTGACGCCGGCGCGCTGCTGCATCTCGTCAGGCATCGTGGACCTCCCGGTCGATCAGGCCGTTGTCGGCGTTGAGGACGGCATCGAGCAGGTGCAGCACCTCGGCGGTGCCGGCGGGATCACCGAGGATGATGATCTTCAGGCGGCGGCGGTCATCGTCATGCACGGTCTGCACCCGCAGCGGCCGGGCCGGGTCGTGCCCGGTGTTGACGCTGGCCAGCACGAGCGTGCCGAGCCGGTCGGCGGCGGCGCGGTCGACACCGTCGATCTGCACGATGCTCGACACTTCCGCCTGCGCGGCCACGGTGGGGGCGGGCGGCCGTCCGGTGAGCGCGTCGAGATCGCTGGCGGCGATCCGGTACTGCTTGCCGATCCGTACGGCGCGCAGCCGGCCGGAGCGGATGTAGCCGCGCACCGTCCGCACGTGTAGGCCGAGCCGGTCGGCAACCTGTTCCACCGAGTACATTTCTTCCGTCATCGTTCCCTATCCTAACCCCATAGGGAAGGATAGGGATTCATGGGATAGCCGTTGCCTGTCGGCAGTCACAGCGAGACGCTCAGCGTCGGTGGGGTCCAGTACCGTCTGGGAACCATGGACGCGCGGGTCGGCGACGCCATCATCGGGCGGGATCACCCCGCGGGTCTGCTGCGCGCCGAGTTGGATCGGGCCGCCACGAGCCACGGCGGTTTCGTCCTGGTCACCGGCGAGCCGGGCATCGGCAAGACCACCCTCGTCACGTCGGTTGCGCGCGAGGCCCGCCAGCGTGGCGCGCTCGTGCTCGGCGCGGCCTGCTGGGATTCCGACAGCGCCCCCGGCTACTGGCCCTGGGTGCAGGTCCTGCGCGCCCTGCGCCGCTCCGCCGACGACTGGGCGCTCGCCCGACCGGACGCCGAGCCGGCCCTCGCCGCCCTGCTCGGCGAGACCGGCGGTGACGTGCCCGGCCTCGCCGCCACCTGGACCGCTCCGCCCGGCGGCAGCCACGTCGCCGAGCAGGAGGCGTTCGCCCTGTACGACGCGGCGACCGCCGCGCTGGTCGCGGTCTCGGCGCACCGGCCGGTGGTGGTCGTCCTCGACGACCTGCACTGGGCCGACCCGGCCTCGCTGCGGCTGCTGGCGTTCGCCGCGCAGCACACCTGGTTCGAGCGGCTGTTGCTGATCGGCACGTACCGCGACGCGGAGGTCGAGGCGGGCGAGCACCCGTTGCGTCCGCTGCTGATGCCGCTGGTCGCCAAGGCCACCACGATCACCCTCACCGGCCTCGCCCGCGACGAGGTGGCCGCGTTGATGGCGCGTACCGCCGGGCGGGAGCCCGACGCCGACCTGGCCGACGAGGTGCATCGGCGTACCGGCGGCAACCCGTTCTTCGTCGAACAGACCGCCCGGCTGTGGCATGCCGACGGCACGACCGGCGCCATCGCGCCGGGCGTACGGGAGGCGGTGCGCCAGCGGCTCGACCAGTTGCCCGCGACGGTGGTCGAGGCGTTGACCGTTGCCGCCGTGCTCGGCCGTGAGTTTCACCGGGAGGTCCTGGCGGCCAGCGCGGCGGCTCCGGCGGCCCAGGTCGACCGGCTGCTCGACCAGGCGGTGACAGCCCGGCTGGTGGTGGCCCGCAGCGGTGGCCGGTTCGCCTTCGCCCACGACCTGGTCCGGGAGACCCTCTACGACGGGCTCACCGCCGACGACCGGCAGGCCCGCCATGCCGCGGTGGTCCGTGCGGTGGACCCGCCGACGGCCCTGACCGACCGGCTAATCCCGGCGGACCTGGCCCGACACGCCTACCTGGCCGGCCCGTCGCTCGACCGGGCCCGGGTCGTCGAGCTGCTGGTCGCCGCCGGGCGGGACGCGTTCGCCCGGCTCGCGGCCGACGAGGCCGGGGTGCACTTCCGCCGGGCGTTGGAGATCGTCGAGGACCCGGCGCAGCGGGTCCGGCTGCTCGTCGACTTCGGTGAGGTGCAATATCACCACGCCGGTCGGGACGAGGCCGTACGCCTGCTCGCGGAGGCCGCGACGCTGGCCCGCACCCTCGACGACCCGCTGCTGCTGGCCCGCGTCGCGCTCACCGTGCACCGGTCGCGTCAGGTCGACACCATCCGCTCGGTCGACACCGCAAACCTGGTGCGCGAGGCCTACCAGCGGTTGATCGGCGAGCCGTCGGCCACCGCGTCGGTGGCCACGCTGGTGGCCGATCTGATCACCGCTACGGAGACCATCGCGCGGTCCGGCCGTGACGACGAGGCGCTCACCTTCAGCCTGTGGGCGCGTCACGACACCACCTGGGGTCTGGGCACCGCGGCGGCGCGAGCCGCGCTCACCGCCGAGATCAGGGAGGTGGCCCGTCGCTCGGGCGACCGGGAGACCGAGCTGTGGGCCACCTCGCTGCGCTGGGTGGCGTTGCTGGAGCTGGGCGACCCCGGGTTCGTCGAGGAGTTCACCGCCTTCGTCACCGTGGGTCAGCAGGGCGACCTGGCCCGTCCCCGCATGGCGGCTGCGGTCGACGGCGGGATCATCGCGGCGTTCCGGGGCGACTTCGCCGAGGCCGACGAGCGGTTCACCGTCATCACCGACCTGTCCGACCCGGGGCACGCCGAGTTCGCCTTCATGGGCCATCACCTGCGCTGGGCCCGGCTGCTGTTGCAGGGGCGGTTCGACGAGATCGACGCGCTGCTGCACGAGTGGGCGCCGACCGACTACCCCTACCGGGAGCTGCTGTCGGCGATCACGGCGGCCGAGCGCGGCGACGACGAGACGGCGGTGCGGCTGACCGCAGTCATCGAGGCCGCCGACATCCACTACCCGCGCCCGGTGTCACCGCTGTGGCTGCGCCTGCGGGCGCAGGCCGCCGCCGCGTCCCGCGATCCGCAACGCTGCCGCGACGCGCGGGCCGCGTTGGCTCCGCACCGGGGGCAGTGGGCGGTCGGGCTCTTCGGCTGCGACATCAGTGGGCCCGTCGACCACTGGCTCGCCGTGGTCGACGCCGCCGAGGAACGCTGGGACGACGCGATCGCCGGATTCACCGCGGCCCGCGAGGCCGCCGACCGGATGGGCTCCCGCCCCTGGTCGCTCATCGCCCGCGCCGGGCTGGTGAACGCCCTGGCCCGCCGCGACCGCCCGGGTGACGCTGCGACGCTGGCCGAGCTGCGCGCCACCACCGCACGGGACGCCACCGCTCTCGACATGCGACAGGTGCTCCAGCGGCTCGCCGCTTCAAAACCAACCGACGCCGAGTCGGGCCACGTCGCCGGTCGGGGCGACGACGCCGGGCCGGACCGGGTCGGCCTTCCGGGCCGCACCTCCGAGGTGGGCCAGGTCGTCGGGCGGCGTGAGGTGACGCCGTCCGACCCGACGACCGAGGGGTACGCCTTTCGGCACGACGGGCCGGTCTGGCGGCTCGCCTACGCGGGGGTGGTGGCGCACCTGCCCGACGCCAAGGGCCTGCACGACCTGCAGCTGCTGCTGAGTCGGCCCGGCAGCGACGTGCCGGCGGTGGAACTGCTCGATCCGGCCGCCGGGCCGGAGCTGGTGGCCGCCCGCCGGATGGGCGGCGATCCGGTCCTCGACGACGAGGCGAAGGCCCGCTACCGGCGGCACCTGACCCGCCTCGACGACGAGATCGACCGGGCCGCCGCGCGCGGCGACGAGGCGAAGGTGAGCGCGCTGGACGCCGAGCGCGGCGCGCTGCTCGGTGAGTTGCGCGCTGCGGCGGGGCTGGCCGGACGCAGCCGACGCCTGGGCGACGAGGCCGAACGCGCCCGCAAGACGGTCACCGCGCGGATCCGCGACACGTTACGCAAACTCGACGACCGTCATCCCGCGCTCGCCAACCACCTGCGCGATTCGGTCTCCACCGGCGCCACCTGCCGCTACCTCCCGCAAACCCGCCCACCCTGGCGCCTCTAACCCGCCCCACCGCCGCGATCTTGCACTTTCGGTCCCCGAAATATGGGGTTTCGTCACTCTTGTCGGGGCAGGAAGTGCAAGATCGCGGCGGTAGGGCGCGGGAGGGGTTAGCGGCGGTTGTACTTGTACATGGTCAGCGTGCCGAAGACGAGTACGAAGCCGGCGCTCCACGCCAGCAGCCACATCGTGGCGGACGGGTCCGACTCGCCGGCCATCACTGCGCGCACCGAGGCCACCAGCTGCGTCACCGGGTTGACCTTCACGAACGCCTGGAGCCAGCCGGGCATGGTGCTCGGCTCGACGAAGACGTTGCTGAGGAACGTCAGTGGGAACAG
Organism: Micromonospora sp. MH99; assembly: GCF_021442385.1. GTDB lineage: Bacteria > Actinomycetota > Actinomycetes > Mycobacteriales > Micromonosporaceae > Micromonospora. The sequence goes on along the minus strand of NZ_MUZA01000013.1, from coordinate 6,457 downwards.
CACCATCATGCTGACTCCCATCACCGACTTCTCGCTGCGCAGGATCAGCCCGAAGAACGTCCACACCCACGAGAACGCGAACGAGAAGATCACCAGCAGCCCGATGCCGCTGGCCACTCCGACGACGCCGCCGGCGGGTCGGAAGCCGAGCGCCAGCCCGACGCCGAGGATGACCAGGGCGGCGAGGATGTAGCGCAGCACGTCGCCGAAGATCATGCCGACCAGGGCGGCCGGCCGCCAGACGGGCAGCGTCCGGAAGCGGTCGAAGATGCCCTTCTCGATGTCGGTGTTCAGGCCGACGCCGGTGTACATGGTGATCATCACGACGCTTGTCACCATGATGCCGGGCAGGAAGAACTGCAGGTAGTCGCGCGGGCTGTCGGCGAGGGCGCCGCCGAACAGGTACGTGAACATCAGCACCATGATGATCGGGAACGCGGTCACGTCGAAGAGCTGCTCCGGCACGTGCTTGATCTTCAGCAGGGCCCGCCAGCCGAAGGTGAGCGACGCCCCCAGTGCGCTGGGTCGGGCCGGCCGCGCGCCCGGCGCGAGGACTGTCGCCAGCGCCTCGGCGGACGGTACGTAGACCGACGGCGCCCGTTCGGTAGTGGTGGTGGTGTCGCTCATCGGGCTGCCTCCAGCTCGTCGTCGCGCTCGTCGGCCGACACGGCCGGATGATCGGTCAGGGCCAGGAAGACCTCGTCCAGGCTCGGCTGGCCGAGGGAGAAGTCGTCGACGACGATGCCGGCGCGGGCGAGGTCACCGAGCGCGCGGGCGGCCTGCGCGCTGGCGTCGAGGTCGCTGCCGGCCTCGCCGACCCGGGCGGTCAACGCGACCGGATCTGCGGCGAGCTGCACGGGTACGTTGAGGGCCTCGCGGAGCACCATCTCGGCCTGCGGCCGCTGACCGGGGTCGCGCAGTCGCAGGTGGACGGTGCCGGAGCCGACCGACGACTTCAGCTCACCCGGGGTGCCCTCCGCGATCACCCGGCCGTGGTCGACGACGGCGATCCGCCCGGCGAGCTGGTCGGCCTCGTCGAGGTACTGCGTGGTCAGCAGCACGGTCGTGCCGTGCGACACCACAGCCCGGACGATCTCCCACACCTGGTTGCGGCTGCGCGGGTCGAGACCTGTCGTCGGCTCGTCGAGAAAGAGCAGGTCAGGCGTGTTGAGGATGCTCGCGGCGATGTCGATGCGCCGCCGCATCCCACCCGAGTACTTCTTCACCTGCCGGTCGCTCGCCTCGGTCAGCCCGAACGCGGCGAGCAGCGCCGCCGCGCGCTCGCGGGCGGCCGGCTTGCGCAGGCCGAGCAGGCGGGCCAGGAGCACCAGGTTCTCCGTGCCGGTCAGGTCCTCGTCAACAGAGGCGTACTGGCCGGTGAGGCTGACCCGGCTGCGGACCTTGTCAGCCTCGGTGACCACGTCGTGCCCGAACACCCGCGCGGTGCCGCCGTCGGGGCGCAGCAGCGTCGCCAGCACCCGGACCGCTGTGGTCTTGCCCGCCCCGTTCGGGCCGAGCAGGCCGTAGACGGTGCCGGCGGGCACCCGCAGGTCCATGCCGGCCAGGGCCCGGGTCTCCCCGAAGGAGCGGGTGAGCCCCTCTGCCTCGATGGCCAGGCCGGTGGAGCGTCTGTTCATCATCCCTACCTCTCGTCCGATGGCCGGCGACGTCGTGGTCGGTGAGGTCAACGACGCCGCCCACCACAGGGCGCGAGGTGACGACCACCCGCCCGCTAGATCGGAACTAGCGGGCGCTGTTCCGGGCCGGAATGTCGGTGGGATCGGCTTGACTGGGGGTCGACGAGGGGGACGGAATGACTCAGGTACGCATCGAGCCGTGGCGCGAGGATGATCTCGATCTGCTGCGGCAGCTCAACTCACCTGACACGCGCCGGCACACCGGCGGCCCGGAGACCGACGAGCAGGTGCTCGCCCGCCATGACCGGTACGTGCACTTCGCCGAGGGCGGGCAGGGGTGCATGTTCACAGTGGTGCTGCCGGACGGCGCGCGGGCGGGCAGCGTCGGCTACTGGGCCCGCGAGTGGCGCGACCGACAGGTGTACGAGCTGGGCTGGGCGGTGCTGCCCGCGTACCGGGGAATGGGGCTGGCCACCGGCGCGGTGCGCGCGGCGCTCGACGTGGTTCGCGCCCGACGGGACCGGCGCTACGCGCACGCGTACCCGTCCGTCGACAACCCCGCCTCGAACGCGGTCTGCCGCAAGGCGGGCTTCACCTTGCTGGGAGAGACGAATTTCGAGTATCCACCCGGGCACCTGATGCGTGCCAACGACTGGCAGCTCGACCTGACCGCCCCGCCGACCGACGACTGAGGTCGGCGGGGCGGCCGCCGCGGGTCACCAGGTGGTGTCGAGGCGGTGCCGCTGCTCGGCGGTCAACTCCAGCTCCACCGCGGCCAGGCTCTCCTCGAGTTGGGCCACCGAGGAGGCCCCCACCAGCGGGATCGTCGGCAGGTCACCGCCCAGCAGCCAGGCGAGCACCACCTGGTTCACCGTCGCGCCGGTCTGCCCGGCCACCTCCCGCAGGGCGGCCAGCCGCCGGGGCGCGCTCGGCAGGTCGTACTCCGCGCCCAGCGGCCTGTCCGCCCGCGTGAACGCCCCCTTGAGCAGCGGCGAGTACGCCACCAGGGTCAGCTGCGGCTCGGCGCGCAGGTAGCTGAGCAGGTCACCGCCGGCAGCGCCCGGGTCGCCGTCCGGGTCCAGTTCGCCGGCCACGTCGGTGCGCCGGGGCAGGTAGCTGTGGTGGTACTGGAGCACCTCGTACCCCGGCAGTCCGGCGGCGGCGGCCAACGCGCGGGCCCGCTCCACCCGCCAGGCCCGGTGGTTGCTGGCGCCCAGCAGACCCACAGTGCCCTCGGCGACCAGTTCGGCGAAGCCCTCGATTGTCTCCTGGAGTGGCACGGTCCGGTCCTCGATGTGCGCGTAGAGCAGGTCCAGCCGCTCCACCCCGAGCCGTTCCCGGCTGCGCTCCGCGGACTCGCGGATCACCTTGGCGGAGAGGCCCTCGGCGTTGTCCAGGTAGCTGGTCCCCGGGGCCAGCGGTCGGGCACCCAGCTTGGTGGCGATGACGATCTCGGTGCCGACGCCGCGGCTGCGCCGCCACCGGCCGAGCAGCTCCTCGCTCTGCCCGCCCTGGCCGCCGTCCACCCAGAACGCGTAGTTGTCCGACGTGTCGATGAACGTGCCGCCGGCCTCGACGTACCGGTCCAGGATCGCGTACGAGGTGGCCTCGTCGGTGGCGCTGCCGAACAGCATGGCCCCGAGGCTGAGCACGCTGACCTCGCGCCGGGTCGCCGGGTCGGTGCCGATCGTGCGGTACCGCATGGGGATCTCCTTTCGTGCGCCCTGCCGGTGGGCGCCCGAGGACCACAGTGGCGGCTGGAGTGCGCTCCAGGTCAAGCCGTCGTCTCACCAGGGGAGTACGCCGTATCCGCCACCGGCGTCCATCTGGAAGCCCCACAGCAGCCCGCTCGGGCCGTCGGCCGGCAGCGTCGCCAGGTGAACGCTCACCTCGGCGCCCTGCTCGGGCGTGCGGAAGCCGTTGTTGCCGTTCAGGTCGGTGGCGCAGTAGCCGGGGTTCGCCGCGTTCACCTTGATCGGGGTGTCGCGCAGCTCCTTGGCGTACATGGCGGTGAGCATGTTCAGCGCCGCCTTCGACGACGGGTACGGCACGGAGGTCAACTCGAACAGCGCGCCGTCCGGGTCGGTCATCACCGCGATCGAGCCGACCTCGCTGGAGACGTTGACGATCCGCGCCGCCGGCGACCGGCGCAGCAGCGGCAGCAGCGCGTTGGTCACCGTCACCACCCCGAAGACGTTCGTCTCGTACAGCTGGCGCAGCGTCGCCACGGTCGTCTCGCTGGGCAGCCCCCGCGTACCGTCGGCGCGCACGATGCCGGCGTTGTTGACCAGCACGTCCAGCCGGCCGTACTCCGCCTCCACCCGCTTCGCGGCGGCCGTCACCGACTCCGCGTCGGTGACGTCCAGCGGCACGAACACCGCGTCCGCGCCGCCGTCGCGCAGCTTCCGCTCCGCGGCCCGACCCCGCTCGGCGTCGCGCGCGCCCACCAGGACTGTCATCCCGAGGCCGCCGAGCTGTCGTGCGGTGGCGAAGCCGATTCCCTTGTTGGCCCCGGTGATCAGGGCGATCATGTTCGTCATGCCGTCGAGCCTCACCCCGGCGGCGGCCAGCGGACAGGGACGGGTCGAGCCTGGGACCGGCGGTACCACCCTGGCCGACGCCGTCCGGGGCATGCTGGGGGAATGACGAGCAGCGGCCTGCGACGTGACGAACTGGCGGCGTTCCTGCGCACCCGCCGCGCCCGCCTGAGCCCCGCCGAGGTCGGCCTTCCCGACGGGACACGTCGGCGCACCCCCGGGCTGCGTCGACAGGAGGTCGCCCAGCTCGCCGGGATGTCGATCGACTACTACATCCGCCTGGAGCAGGGCCGTGGGCCGCACCCGTCCCGGCAGGTGCTCGCCGCGATGGCCCGGGCGCTGCTGCTGAGCCGCGACGAGCGCGAGTATCTGTTCCGGATCGCCGGTGAGCATCCGCCCGCGACAGTGGGCCCGAGCCGGGAGGTGAGCCCCGGGCTGCGGCACCTGCTCGACGCGATGACCGAAGCCCCCGCGTACCTCGTCGACGCCGCCTACCACGTGCTGGCCTGGAACCGGCTTGCCACGCACTTCGTGGGCGATCTCGCGACAGTGCCGGACGCCGGGCGCAACATGATCCGCTGGACGTTCCGGCAGCCGATGACCGACGCCCACTGGACCGATGCCGACGTACGCCGGTTCGTGCACAGCACGGTGGCGGATCTGCGGGCCGCCTACGGCCGCTATCCGGCGGACCCGGCGATCCGGGAGCTGGTCACCGAACTGCTCGGCACCTCGCCGCACTTCGCTCGCCTGTGGGCCGAGCACGACGTCGAGGAGCGCCGTCCCATCGTGAAGCGGGTGGCGCATCCCGAGCTGGGGCCGCTGGAGTTCGAGTGCCGGGTGCTGCTGGTGCCGGAGACCGAGCAGCGGTTGATCGTCTACGTCGCCGAGCCGGACTCGCCGACCCAGGCGGTGTTCCGCAGGCTCGCCGAGCGCGTCGGCTCCTGAATCCGCGGGCGACGTGCTGCCGCTCAGCCAGCGTGCGGACTGAGCGGCAGCACCGTCGATCGAGCGTCAGCGGGGCACGTAGGCGAAGGTGTCCGGGTTCGGGCCCTGCCGCCCGGCTTCACCCTTGTCCAGTGCGGTGATCCGCTCCATCGCCGTGTCGTCCAGCTCGAAGTCGAAGATGCGGGTGTTCTCCTCGATCCGCTTCGGCGTGGTCGACTTCGGGAAGATGATGTCGCCGCGCTGCACGTGCCACCGCAGCACCACCTGGGCCGGGGTGCGGCCGAGCTCCTCGGCGATGTCGACGACGGTCGGGTCGTCGAGCACCTTGCCCTGCGCGATGGGCGACCACGCCTCGGTGAGGATGTTGTGCTCGCGGCCGTAGGCACGGACCTCGTCGTTGGCGAAGTACGGGTGCGCCTCGATCTGGTTGACCGCCGGCACCACGCTCGCCTCGTCGGCCAGCCGCCGCAGGTGCGCCACCTGGAAGTTCGACACGCCGATCGAACGGGCCCGGCCGTCGCGCTGGAACTCCTCAAGCACCTTCCAGGTCGAGACGTAGTCGCCGTCGTACAGCGTCGGCAGCGGCCAGTGGATCAGGAACAGGTCGATGTAGTCCATCTTCAACGCGGCAAGCGTCGAGTCGAACGCCTTGCGGGCGTCGTCCGGGCGGTGGAAGCCGTTGTTCAGCTTGCTGGTCACGTAGACGTCACCCCGGTCGAGGCCGGACACGCGGATCGCCTCGCCGACCTCGGCCTCGTTGCCGTACATCTCGGCGGTGTCGATGTGCCGGTAGCCCGTTTCCAGGGCCGTGGTCACCGCCGCGACGGTGTCCTTCGGCTCGATCTGGAACACCCCGAAGCCGAGCTGCGGGATGGTGGTGCCGTCGTTCAGGCTGATGTCAGGAATCGTGAGTGCCACTGCGGCTCCTTCGCGTCTTCGGTATCCGTCATCCATACCCGGGCGGGTGGACGATCCACCGTCCAACGCGAGGTGACGAGCGCAACGTCGGGCCGGTTCACCCGGTCGTGTCGAACAACACCGGCCAGGGTCGCGCCGCCGGCACCGAGGGCGGCGTGGGCGGCGCCGGCTCGGCGACGGCCAGCACCTCGGCGGCGATCTGCCCGACCATCGGGGCCGCCGGATGCGCCGACCGTTGCGGCCAGACCGCCGAGGTGCGTTTCGTCAGCGGGGCGTCGGCGATCGGCCGCCACGCGATCCGGGGTTCCCGGCGGGCCAGCGCCGCCGGCTCCACGGCCACCCCACCGCCGGCCAGCACCAGCCCGAACAGGAACTCCGGGTTGCGCGCCGGCCGCACCCGCGCCGGCCGCCACCCGT
>NZ_MUZA01000129.1 GCF_021442385.1 Micromonospora sp. MH99 | reverse complement strand
CGGGTGCGGCCACCGCCCACGGAGGGCGGGCGGCCGGCGGGATGCTGGCCAGTGTCGCGTCGCGGGCGTCAGCGGCGGCAGCGGCCAACTCAGCGGCGCTGGCGTACCGTTCCGCCGGCCGCTTGGCCATCGCCCGCGCGATCACCGCCGCCACCGCGGGCGGCGTGTCCGGCGGCAGCGGGGCCGGCTCGTCCTGGGCGTGCCGCAACGCCACCGCGAGCGGGTTGTCACCGTCGAACGGTGGCCGCCCGGCCAGGCAGAAGTACGCCACCGCCCCGAGGGCGTAGACGTCCGTGGCGGCGGCGACCGGCTGGCCGGTGGCCTGCTCGGGAGACATGTACGCGGCGGTGCCGAGCACCATGTTCGCGGCGGTCAACCCGGCCATGCTGCGGGACCGGGCGATGCCGAAGTCGACGAGCACCACCCGACCGTCGGCCTTGACCAGCAGGTTGCCAGGCTTCACGTCCCGGTGCACGATGCCGGCGAGGTGGGCGGTGTGCAGGGCGTCGGCCGCCTGCGCCAGCACCGACATGGTGGTGGCCGCGTCCAGTCGCCCCGCCGTGCGTACCCGGGCCGACAACGGTTCGCCCTCGACGTACTCCATCACCAGGTAGTCGACCCGGCTGCCGTCGGCGAGCGCGGCCTGCCCGACGTCGTGCACCGCGACCACGCCGGGATGCCGCAACGCCGCGAGCATCCGCGCCTCGGCGCGGAAGCGGGCGGTGAACTCGGCGTCGGCGACCAGCGACGGCAGCAGCACCTTCACCGCCACCTCGCGCTCCAGCAGCACGTCGGTGCCGCGCCAGACCGCGCCCATCCCGCCCGTCGCCACCCGCTCGCCCAGCCGGTAGCGGTCGCCGAGCAGCACTCCCCGAGTCAGCACCGAGCCACCGTACCGGCCGGCGTCGATCGGATTGATCCACCCCGTGGGCTGCCGCGGGGGCGAGCGAGCGGCCGTTGCGCGCCGGGCCGACTACGCTGGCGGGGGTTCGTCCCACGGGGACTTCAGCGGCGAGGGGAGACGCGGCATGGCGTGGAGCTGGCGGTACGAGGGCACGGACGGTCAGACGGTGGAGGGCCCGGCGGAATCGTTCGGCAGCCAGGCCGACGCCGAATCCTGGATCGGTCAGACCTGGCGTGAGCTCGCGGCGTCCGGCGTCACCTCGGTCGCGCTCGTCGAGGACGACCGGGTGGAGTACCGGATGAGCCTGCTGCCCACGGCCGAGTGATGGCCTACGACCGGCCGGGGGCCGACGGGCTGGTGCTCGGCGTGCCCAAGGCGGCGTTCCGGCCCAGCCCGGTGTTCCTCGGCCTGGTCGCGCTCTTCGCGGTCAGCGGGGTGCTGGCCTGGAACGGGTACGGCAGCGTCCGCTTCGCCGTGTTCCTGTTCGTGGTGTCCGGCTGGCTGGTGTCGCTCTGCCTGCACGAGTACGCCCACGCGGTGGTGGCCTACCGCGCCGGTGACCGGGACATCGCCCACCGCGGTTACCTGACGCTCAACCCGTTCAAGTACACCCACCCCCTGCTGTCGATCGTGCTGCCGGTGGTGGTGGTGCTGCTCGGCGGCATCGGCCTGCCCGGCGGCGCGGTGTGGGTGGACCGGCACGCCATCCCGGGGCGGTTGCGGCACACCCTGGTCAGCCTCGCCGGCCCGGCGACCAACGTGCTGTTCACGTTGCTGCTCGTGCTGGCGGTGCGACTCGGCACGTCCTCGGGTGGCCCGGTGGAGTTCTGGGCCGGGGTGGCGCTGCTGGCGTTCCTGCAGCTCACCGCGAGTGTGCTCAACCTGCTGCCGGTGCCCGGCCTGGACGGCGGCAACATGATCCAGCCGTGGCTCAATCCGCAGTGGCGCAGGATGTACGACCTGTTCGCCCCGTACGGCTTCATTCTGCTGTTCGCGCTGCTGTGGAACCCGCGCATCGGCGGCTGGTTCTTCGACGCGGTCTTCGCCGTCGGCGACCTGCTCGGTCTGCCCTCCTGGCTCTACGCCACCGGCCTGGACCTGATCCGGTTCTGGCAGGGCTGAGCCGAGCCGAGCTGTCCGGCCCGGTCGGCGCACCCGCGCCGGCCGGACCGGACCCGCGTCAGGGCCGCTCGGCGGGGGACTCGGTCTTCGCCGGGTCCCGCTCGGTGACCGGCTCGACGATCTCGTCGATGGCCTTGAGCAGCCCGGCGTCGAGCTTCACCCCGGCCGCCTTCACGTTGTCGTGCACCTGCTCCGGGCGGGACGCGCCGATGATCGCCGACGACACGTTCGGGTTCTGCAGGACCCACGCCACGGCCAGCTGGGCCATGCTCAGCCCGGCCTGCTCGGCGAGCGGCTTGAGCTGCTGCACCCGGGTCAGGACGTCGTCGTTCATGAACCGCGAGATGAAGTTCGCGCCCGACTTCTCGTCGGTGGCCCGGGAACCGGCCGGCGGCGGCTGCCCCGGCAGGTACTTGCCGGAGAGCACGCCCTGGGCCATCGGCGACCAGACGATCTGGCCGATACCCAGCTCCTCGCTGGCCGGCACGACCTCGGTCTCGATGACCCGCCACAGCATCGAATACTGCGGCTGGTTGGAGACCAGCGGGATGCGCAGCTCCCGGGCGAGCGAGTGGGCCGCCCGCAGCTGCTCGGCGGTCCACTCGGAAACGCCGATGTAGTGCGCCTTACCGGAGTGCACGACGTCGGCGAACGCCTCCATCGTCTCCTCCAGCGGCGTGCTGTAGTCGTACCGGTGGGCCTGGTAGAGGTCCACGTAGTCGGTGCGCAGCCGGCGCAGGGAGCCGTTGATCGACTCCATGATGTGCTTGCGGGACAGGCCACGGTCGTTGCGACCCGGCCCGGTGGGCCAGTAGACCTTGGTGAAGATCTCCAGGCCCTCGCGACGCTCGTTCTGCAGCGCCCGGCCGAGCACGTCCTCGGCCCGGGTGCCGGCGTACACGTCGGCGGTGTCGAAGGTGGTGATCCCCGCGTCGAGGGCGGCCCGGACGCAGGCGTTCGCCGCGTCCTCCTCGACCTGTGAACCGTGGGTGATCCAGTTGCCGTACGAGATCTCGCTGACCATCAGGCCGGAACGGCCCAGGTGTCGGAATTCCATACTCCGACCCTAGCCCCGGTGGATCACGATCGCCGTGCGGCGATTCACAGCACCGGGTTCGCGTCGGTCAACAGCCGGTCGATCTCCTCCAGCACGGCCGCGCGATCGGGGTGCACCAGGTCGATCAGTGGCCCACCCCGCCGGTCCAGCGCGCCCCACCGGCCGCTGCCGCTGACCACCAGGAACGCCACCGGGTGGATGACCACCATCGGGTACGACGGCTGCACCAGCACCGCGCCGGTCCGGTCCACCACACCGCGCCGACCGGCCACGTCCACGACCACGAGACCCTCGTCGGTGAAGCCGTCGACCGGACCCGCGTCGGTCAGCTCGGTGACGAAGCCGTGGTAGCGGGTCGGCACCACGATCCGGCCGGTCCGGTCGACCGCGCCCCACCCCTCGCGCTTCACCGCGGCCAGCCCTCGGCGGAACGGCCGTACGTCGGCGAAGTTCGGCGGAACCTGCACCGCGCCGGTCGGGTCGATCGCCGTCCACCCGCCGTCGGTGACCACCCAGGCCAGGCCGTCGCTGAACGGGCGCACCGCCCGGTACGAGGGCGGGATCACCGTCGTACCCAGAAGGTTGATCAGGGACCACCGGTCGGTGTCCGGTCGCCGGACCCAGGCCAGCCCGTCGTGGAAGGGCTGCGCCTCGGCGTACCGGGCGGGGATGACAACGTCGCCGGCGTGGTCGGTGTAACCCCACAGCGGTCCGTCGCGGTCCGGCTGCGGGGGCCGGTCCCGGTCGAGCACCTCTTCGCGACTCCGGGGGTACGGCCCGAAGCCGTCGGCCGAAGCCCGCGCGGTGACCGCGTCCAGGGCCACCCGGATCCGGTCCAGCAGCTCGGCGTCGCCGGCCCCGCGCAGGTCCAGCGCCCGCTCGAAGTGGTGGCAGGCCTCCATCAGCCGACCCTGGTCATAGGAGCACCGCCCGGCGTGTTCGTGCAGGGCGGCTCGCAGCCGGTCGGGTAGCTCGATCGAGTTGGCCTCGGCGAAGAGCTGGTCGGCCTCGGCGTAGTCGCCCCGCCAGCGCAGGACGTGCGCCAGCCGGGCCTGGGCCAGCGCGGTCCGGCGCAGCTCGCCGGTGGCCTCCGCGTAGGTGAGGGCGAGCCGGCCGTCGGCCAACGCGTCGTCGAGGTCGCCGAGGATCCGCGAGGCGACCGCGCGCAGGCTGAGCAGCCGTGCACGGGCCTTGTTGTCCACGGCCGAGCCCAGCTTCTCGGTCAACCGCCGTCGGATGGCCCGCATGGCGTCCGGCTCGGTCAGCTCCTCGCGCAGGGTCACCGGGTCCAGCCGCCAGCGGTACGCGGCCAGAACCTGCTCCGGATCGCCCTGATCGGCCAGCGACCGGCGGGGCGTCTCCGGCGCCGTGGCGGGCGGCGCCGACACCTGCGCGTCCTGGTCGGACGACCCGTTGCGCGGCCCGGGAATGCCAGCGAGCGGTACGGCGGCAGCGGGAGACACGGGCGCGGCAGGAGGGGCGGAGACGGGTGGCGCGGAGACAGGCGTCGCTGGTGGCGCGGAGACGGGTGCCTGCGCGGCCGGTGCTGCCGAGGCGGGCGGTGCGGAGACGGGTGCCTGCGCAGCAGGTGGCGCGGAGACGGGTGCGGTCGGCGGTGCGGAGGCGGGCGGTGCGGGAACGGGTGCCTGCGCGGCAGGTGGCGCGGAGACGGGTGCGGTCGGCGGTGCGGTGGTCGGCGGTGCGGGGGCGGGCGCTGCCGCGATGGGCGGTTCGGCCGCCGGCTCGGGCGGTGTGCGCGTCGCATCGGTCGTCGAACCCGACCCGGCCGGGTCGGTAACCGTGTCCGGGCTGGCGGTCGATGGGTACGCGCTGCTCGACGCGGGCGATACCGGCCGGTCCGACGGTTCGGCGTCGACCAGGCCGTCCCGCGACGCATCGGTGGACGCGTCGGCGGTCGGCGTGCTTGTCGGGCCGGCGGCGTCGTGGCCGTCGTCGGTGGCGAGGTCGTTGTGGTGTCCCGGCGTCTCGGCGTACGACTCACCGCTGTGCGGACGGTGGCTATGGCTATCGCCCGATGTCGGCTCGACGGTTGCCGTCGTGTCGTCCGCATCGTCGACCAGCTCGTCCGACCAGGTGTGTGGAGCACCGGAGACCGGGTGTGCCGGCGGTCCGGAGACCGGCTCCCGTTCGTCGGTCGGGGTCGGCTCGGTGGTGGGCTCCACGTGGGTGGCGAGGTCGTCGACCCAGGAGCGACGCTCACCCTCGGCCACCTCCACTGACGTGGCGGAGGCCGGCGGCGCCGAGACGGGCCAGGCGGAGTCCGGCGGTGTGGAGACGGGCGGTGCCGAGACGGGCCGGGTCGAGTCGGCCGGCGCAGGAGCGGGCGGTGCCGAGACGGGCCGGGTCGAGTCGGCCGGCGCAGGAGCGGGCGGTGCCGAGACGGGCCAGGCGGAGTCGGGCGTCGGGGAGACGGGCGGTGCCGAGACCGGCCAGGCCGAGTCGGACGTCGCGGCGCCCGGCGGTGCCGAGACCGGCCGGGTCGAATCCGGCGACGCGGGTGTCGGCGGCGCCGAGACGGGCCAGGCCGAGTCGGGCGGTGCCGAGACCGGCCGTGCCACGTCCTGTGGTGCCGAGACGGGCTGTGCCGAGTCGGATGGGGCGGGGCGTGCGGCGATCGGATCGGCCGGCGGTGCGGACACCGGCCGGATCGGTGGTGGGGAGAGCGGTTCGGCGATCGGTGTCGCAGCGGCTTCGACGGTCGAGTCGGGTCGTCGGTCGGTTGCGGGGTCGCCGACCAGTGGTTGGGCGGACGCCGCCGACGGGTCGTGCTCGTCCTCGGCGTGTGGCGGCGAGCCGGCCGATCCGTCGCCGGGCTTCCAGTCCCCGCTCGTCTCGGCGACGGTGGCTGTCTCGGGTTCCGCGGCCGGTCGCTGGTCCGCTGGTGTCCCGTCCCGGTCGGGCTCGACCGGCTGGGTACCGGGGCTGAACCAGGCTTCCGGTCCCCGGGTCAACGCCTCCGCTGGCTCCGCAGGAGTCGGCACGGGTGCTTCCGAAGGTGCCGGGGGCACGTAGCGACGCGGTACGCCAGGGGCGATCGGGAGCGCCGGCTCGGCGTCCGGCGCGGGTGCCGAGGACGTCGGCGTCGTGGGGCTGGCGGGTTGCTCCGGCCGCTGCCAGGCCGGTGGGGGCGCGACCGGCGGGCGGTCATCCGCAGGCGGCGAGGGACGCTGCCCGGGGCTGGGAGGCGTCTGCTGGCCCTGCCGGACCGGCGGTGTCGGGTGCGCGCGGTTGTCCGGGCCGGGATAGCGCGGTGGAGCGGTGGCGCGCGGATCGGCAGTCGACGCCGGTTCGGTGGGTGTGCGGTGCTCGGGCCGCTGCGGCGGCTCCGGCCGCTCGTCCGCCGCCGGCGGATCCACCGGGGCGGGCAGGAACTCCAGCCGCAGTCGGGCGGCCGGTGGACCGGAGACGGGGACGTCCCCCGGGGAGACCGGTGTGGCCGACACCGGCCGGTCGCGCTCGGCGCGCGTGGACGACGTGGACGGTTGCCACCCGTTGTCCGCCGCAGCGGGAGAGACGGGGGCCGCAGAAACCGGCCGGTCCCGGCCGGGCGCGGCGGGCGCTGCCGGCGCTGCCGGCGACACCGGACGAACCGGAGTCGCCCGGCCGGTGCCGGGCGCGGCCGGGGAGACGGGTGTGGGTGGCATCGGGGTGGCCCGGCCGGTGCCCGGTGCGGCCGGGGAGACGGGTGTGGGTGGCATCGGCGTGGCCCGGCCGGTGCCCGGTGCGGCCGGGGA
>NZ_MUZA01000128.1 GCF_021442385.1 Micromonospora sp. MH99 | reverse complement strand
GCACCACCCCGGCCCTCGCGCCGCCGGCCTCGCCCGTTCCGATTTCGACGCCGCCCGTGCCGACGCCGCAGCCGGTCCCGCCCACGGACCCGGCCCGGCCACCGGCCTTCCGGGCCGGGCTGGCCCAGATCCGGCAGGCCGAGACCGGGCCGACCCGCGAGGATCCGTTGCCGACGTCGTCGAGCCGGCGACGCGGGCCGCTGCTGGTCGGCGTGGGCGCGATCGTACTGATCGCGCTCGTCGGCGGGGCCGTGGCGGCGCTGCGTCCGGACGCCGGGCCGGGCGCGACGACAGGTCCGGCGGCGCTGGCGGGTGAATCGACGTCGGGCGCCGTCGTCGCGCCACCGACCACTGACACCACCACCCCGGCATCCCGGGCCGGTGGCACGCCGAGCGCCGCCCGGACCGCGACCGCCGCACCGACCGGCGGCGACCGATCGGGTACGCCCGCCAGCGGCAGTCCGGCCACCCGCAGCGCGGCACCGGGGACCACGCCGACCGGGGCGGCCAGTGGCAGACCGACGTCCAGCGGCAGCCCGGCGGGCCGGCCCAACCCGTACACGGCGGCGCAGGCGTGCGGCAGCGGCTATCAGGTGATCGACTCGGCGACGCTCACCGACGGTGGCGGCCGCCGGCAGGGCCGCGTCTACCTGCTCTACCACTCGGGTAACGGCAACAACTGCGTGGTCACCCTCAAGGACACCGCGGTCGGGGCCAGGACGGCCGCGTCGGCGTACCTGGAGGTGCAGGGACGGGCCCGCAGCACCGACAGCGGGTCGTTCGACTACTACGCGGGGCCGGTGCGGGCCGCCGCCGCTGGCGCGTGCGTGAAGTGGGGCGGCGCCACCGGCGGGGTGAGCTACGGCAGCGGGTTCGAACACTGCGGCTGACCACCGACGAACGCCGGCGATCGCGGGTGCTTCGCACGACGCCGCCCGGTCCGGTCGTCACCTGGCGACAGGGAAGCGGACGCTTGCCTGCAATGGACGCGGAACGGACTGTCGACAGTCGGTAGGGCTGGGGCGACGTGCCCAGACCCGGGGCATGAGAACTAAGGTACGGACATGTCCGTTGACGGGTGGAACACGGTCCTGGTGCTCGGCGGTATCCGGTCCGGCAAGTCCGAGTTCGCCGAGTCCCTGGTCGCCGACGCGCCGGTGGTTCGCTACGTCGCCACCGCACCGGAGGGCGACCCGGAGGACACCGAGTGGGCGACCCGGCTGGCGACGCATCGCTCCCGACGACCGGGCAGCTGGACCACCGAGGAGACCGCCGGAGAGCCGCGCCGGCTGGCGGACGTGCTCGAATCCGCCGAGCCCAACGAGACGCTCCTCGTGGACGACCTGGGCGGCTGGGTGACGGTGCTGCTCGACCCGGAGCACCAGCCCGCGGACGACGTGGCGACGATCGCCGAACTGGCCGAGGCGATGCGCACCTGCGCGGCGCGGGTGGTGCTGGTGAGCCCCGAGGTCGGGCTGTCGCTGGTGCCGACCACCCCGCTGGGCCGGGCGTTCACCGACGCGCTCGGCGCGGCCAACCGCGCGGTCGCCGACGCCTGCGACGCCGTGGTGCTGGTGGTCGCGGGCCAACCGGCCTGGCTGAAGCCGGCACCCACCACCGCTGCCGCCGCCGCCGCGACGGTGAGCGCGTCGGCGAGCCCCGTCCCACCTGCCGCGAGCCGGACCGGCACGGGCCGGGTCGGCGCACACCAGGCCGGCACGAGCCTGCTCGACGCCGAGCCCACCCCCGAGGTCCAGCTGCCCGACGTGCTGACCCACACCCCGCCGGCCGCCCCCAACCAGGAGCCCGGCAACCCCTGGGCCGCGCCGACCATGGCGCTGCCGATGGTGGCCACCGGGCTGGTCATCCAGCCGGGCATGGAGCTGCCGATGCCCGACGACTACGCCGGCCCGCAGGCGGTGGACCGGCTGGCCACATTGGACGTGCCCGGTGCCGGGCTGGGCGTGCTGGACCGGGTGGTCGGCTTCGCCGCGGCCACCCAGGGCACGTCGACGCCGGCCGCCTGGGGCTCGGTGCGGGTGCTGCTGCTCAACGGCGACCACGCCGGCGGCGCGTCGGCCGGCACCGTCGCGGGCGAGTCGGCACGTCGCGCCGCCCAGGCGCGCGCCGGACGGGGCGCGCTGGCCCGGCTGGCCGCCGAGAGCGGCGCGAGCCTGCAGGTGGTCGACACCCCCGCCTCCGCGCCGATGGAGACCCGGCCGGCCCTCACCGGCGAGCAGGTCGAGTCGGCGCTGCGCTACGGCTGGCGCTTGGCCGAGCAGGCCGCCGACGCGGGCGTACAACTGCTGGTCCTGGGAGCGTGCGGCGCCGGCACCGAGGCGGCAGCGGCGGCGGTGCTGGCGGCCACGGCCGGCGCGGAACCACCTGCGGTGCTGGGCCGGGTGATCACCGACTCCGGTGAGATCGACGACGCGGCCTGGATGGTCCGCTGCGCGGCGGTGCGCGACGCGCTGCACCGCACCCGTCGCTCGCCGCGCGGCGCGAAGGACGTGCTGTCCGAGCTGGGCGGCGGCGACGTGGCGGTGGCCACCGGCGTGCTGCTGGGCGCCACCGCCCGCCGGGTGCCGGTGCTGCTGGACGGGCCGGTCGGGCTGGCCGCCGGGATGGTCAGCCGGGACCTGGCCGGGCAGGCGCGGCACTGGTGCCTGCTGGCCGACCACGGCCAGCATCCCGCGGTGCGGCTGGCCGCCGACGTGCTCGGCCTCACGCCCCTGCTCGACCTGCGACTGGACCTCGGCGAGGGCGCCAACGCCCTGGTCGCGTTGCCGCTGCTGCGCTCGGTGCTGGCACTGGCCGCCGCGCTGCCGGTGCACCCGTCGCTGACCGGCGACACGGACCCGACCGACGAGCCGGAAGCCGACCCGGAGACCGACGACGCCGAGCCCGACTACGCCGAGCCGGCGTACACCGGGCCCGACTACACCGACCCCGAGTTCACCGAGCCGGAGCCGGCCGGGCCGGGGCCGACCCGCACGGCCACCGACGAGCAGCCGGCGTCGGGCTGGCGTGCCGGCTGAGCCGCGGCTCGTCGCGGGCGCCCGGCTGGCGATCACCACCTTCAGCACGTTGCCGGTACGCGCCGGGCGGATCGACCGCCCGGTGGCGGGTACCGCGATGGCGCTCGCCCCGGCCGTCGGCGCGCTGCTCGGCGTGCTGCTCGGCGGCGTCCTGCTGCTGACCGGCACGCTCGCTCCCCCGCTGGTCGCCGCCGGCGTGACGGTGGGCGCCGCCGCCCTGCTGACCCGGGGACTGCACCTGGACGGGCTGGCCGACACCGTGGACGCGCTCGGGTCGTACCGACGGGGTGCCGCCGCGCTGGAGATCATGAAGAAGCCGGACGTCGGGCCGTTCGGCGTCGTCGCCCTGGTGGTCGTACTCCTGGTGCAGGCCGCTGCGCTCGCCGACCTGGCCGGCCGGTCCTGGCCGGCGTGTCTCGCGGCGGTGGTGGCGGCCACCGCGGCCGGGCGGCTGGGTGTGACTGTGGCGTGCCGGCGGGGCGTGCCCGCGGCCCGGCCGGACGGGCTGGGGGCCATGGTGGCGGGAACCGTCGGCCCGGTGGCGCTCGCCGTCGGCGCGGTCGCCGTCGTGCTGCTGGCGGTGCCCGCGGTGCCGGGCCGCCCGTGGCAGGGGCCGGTCGCCGTCGTCGCCGCGCTCGCCGTCGCGGTGCCGCTGCTGGCCCACGTGGTACGCCGGCTCGGCGGCATCACCGGCGACGTGCTCGGCGCGACAGTCGAGGTGGTCACCACGCTGGTCTACCTGGGTGTGGTGCTGTCCGCCTGAAGCGGGCGCGGCCGGCCGGGTAGCGTTCGGCTCGACAGCACCGGCACGGCCACCGGGGGAACCCACATGCTCATCACTGACGACTTCCTGCCCGTACCGGTGCCGGAGTCGCTCAGCGCGACCTACCTGGTGCCGATGGCGGGGCTGCCGAAGGTCAGCGCGAAGACTGCGGTGGAGGCGCTGACCGGCCGGCTGGCCGAGCCGGTGCACGGGCTCGCCCGGCAGATGCTGGACAGCCCGCTGATGAGCGTCGACACCCGGCCGATCGCCGAGTTCCCCGCGCTCCCGCCGGATCTGCTCACCGCGTTCGGCGCCACCGAGGAGCAGTTGGCCCGGCTGGCCGCGGCGACACACCTGGTCGTGGTCCAGGCGGAGTACCGGCCGGGGTGGCCGCCCGCGCACGAGTGGGCGGCCCGGGCGGTGGCGGCGGCGGTGGCGGAGTCCGTCGACGGCGACGTGGTGGACGTCTTCGGCCTCCAGTTCCTCGACCCGGCGACCGCGCTGCGCTCACTCCCCGACGAGCAGGGCCGGATCCGGCTGGTCGACTGGGTGCTGGTGCCGTACTCCTCGGACACCGAGGGGCTGTGGTTCACCACGAAGGGGCTGCGGCGCTTCGGACTGCTGGAGTTGCAGACCCAGGGGGTGCCCGACCACCTGACCCGCGCCTGGGGCGCGGTGATGACCGGGGCGGCCCGGCGGCTGCTGCGGGACTGGACCGACGGGCTCACCGGCGAGGAGGTGCCGGCGTTCGTGCAGCTGCCGGTGCTGGCCACGGTGACCGGGCACGACATCGCGGTGGCGTACGGCAACCCGGAGCAGCACGGCGCGACGGCCCCGGTGCTGCTGCGCCTGGAACTGGACCCGGCGACCGACCCGGAGGCCGACTCGTTCCTGAGCCTGCGACCGCCGGCCGGGCATCCCGGCCCGGACGGGCGCTACTACGCCGCCGCCTGCGCGACGTTGTTCTCCGGCATCCAGCCGGACGTGCGCTACGCGCGTTCCGGTGACGCGATGAGCCGCGCGGTCGCCACCGCCCGCGCCGCGCTGGGCGACGCCCGGGCCCGCTTCGTCGCCGGCCAGCTACCGGCGGAGTCGCAGCTGGTCGTCAAGTACGGCCTGCCGGGCGACGACGGGCCCGAGTACGTCTGGGCGGGCGTCACCTCGTGGGAGACCCCGGAGCGGATCGTCGGCGTCAGCGCCAGCGACGCCAACACCGACGAGAGCGTACGCATCGGCGCCCCCGTGGTGGTGGAGGCGACAGACGTCGTCGACTGGGCGGTCCTGAACGCGACCGGAGTCATCGAAGGCGGCTGGACCCAGGCGGTCCTGGACTCCGGCGAACCCCCCACCACCCCAACCCCCTAACCCACCCCACCCCACCGCCCGCCGCCCCCGCCCTCCCTCGCCCGGTGATCAAGAGATTTGGGTCAGAATCTCGCCCGAGAATGACGCAAAGCTCTTGATCACCAGGGCGAGGGCGGGCGGCGGACCCGTGGGAGTCGGGGGTGGGTGGGGTTAGTGGGTTGAGGGGGTTACGAAGGGGGGTTTCTGCAGGCGCAGGGGGGCTTGGCGGCCTCGGATGTTCACCTGCACCTCGTCGCCTTCGGCCAGGTTGGCGTCCGTGTCCAGCAGGGCCAGGGCGATGCCCTGCTTGCGGGTCGGGCTGAAGGTGCCGCTGGTCACCGTGCCGACCTGCTTGTCACCCACGTGCAGCGTCATGCCGGGGCGCGGGATGGCGCGGTCGACGGCCACCAGGCCGCGCAGCGTACATCGAGGGCCGGCGGCCTTCTCGGCGAGCAGCGCGTCGCGGCCCCAGAAGGCCGGCTTGTCCCACCCGACCGCCCAGCCCGAGCGGGCCTGCACCGGGGTGATGTCCAGCGAGAGGTCCTGCCCGTGCAGCGGGTAGCCCATCTCGGTGCGCAGCGTGTCCCGGGCGGCCAGCCCGCAGGCGCGCAGCTCGAACGCCTCGCCGGCGGCGAAGAGCGCGTCCCACACGGTCACCGCGTGCTCCGCCGGCACCACCAGCTCGTAGCCCAGCTCGCCGGTGTAGCCGGTGCGACAGACGGTCAGCTCCACGGCGGCGAGGTTGGCGGCGTCGAAGCTCATGTAGCCGTGCTCGGTGGGCAGATCGAGGGCGGCGAGCAGGTCGCCCGAGCGGGGGCCCTGCACGGCCAGCACCGCGTACGCCTCGTGCTCGTCGGTGACGGTGATCCGCTCCGGGGCGGCGGCGCGCAGCCGGCGCACCACCTCGGCGGTGTTCGCGGCGTTCGGGATGAGGAAGACGTGGTCGTCGGCGTACAGGTAGGCGATGATGTCGTCCACCACGCCGCCGGTGGCGTCGTCGCAGCACAGCGTGTACTGCGCGCGGCCGGGCCCGATGCGGCGCAGGTCGTTGCTGAGGCAGGAGTTGACGAACTCGGCCGCGCCGGGGCCGGTCACCCGGGCCTTGCCCAGGTGCGACACGTCGAAGACCCCCACCGCCGTACGCACCGCGGCGTGCTCCTTGAGCACCCCGCCGCCGGCGTACTCCAGCGGCATCTCCCAGCCCCCGAAGGGGGCGAACTTGGCGCCGGCGGCGGTGTGCCGCTCGTGCAGCGGGGAACGACGCAGCCGGGTCGCGGCGGCGTCGGAGGTCACGTCGGTCATGGGTGGCAACTTACCGGGGGCAACGCCGCTGGTTAGCATCGGCGGGACCCCGTTGGCGTGATCGACGGGACAGCCCTGACGTCCGGCGGGTAGGTTCCGCCGGAGACCTTCACCGCTGGTACGCGACGTCGCGACCGGCCCGGCCCGCCCGGAGTAGCTTCAGTGACATCACCCCGCACCACCAACCTGAGCCTGGTCGACACCGACCCGGCCGAGCTCGCCGTCGACGCGATCGTGATCGGCGTGCACAGCCAGACCGGAGAGCAGGGCGCCACCAGCGGCCTCGCCGGCACCCTGCTGCTCGCCAGCGGCGCGGAGAGCATCGCCGTCGCCTTCGACGGCAAGCTGACCGAGACCCTCGCGCTGCTCGGTGCGACAGGTGGGCCGGGTGAGGTCATCAAGCTGGCCACGCTGGGCACCGTCACCGCCCCGCTGGTCGTCGCGGTCGGGCTCGGCCCGGAGCCGACGGGCGCCGCCCCGGCGCCGGAGACGCTGCGCCGGGCCGCC
>NZ_MUZA01000127.1 GCF_021442385.1 Micromonospora sp. MH99 | reverse complement strand
GCGGGCGGCACGGCGGGCGGCGCTGTCGACTGGCCGGGGCGAGCCGAGGGCTCGGCGGCATCGGCCGAACCGGACGGGACCAGCGACGGCGTCGGCGCGCTCGCGAGGTCGCTCGCCGCCGGGGTCGCGACGGGCGAGGCCGGCGGGGCCGCCCGAGAGCTGTTGTCGTCACTGCCGCAGCCGGCGGTCAGAGCGACGGCGACCAGAAGGATCCCGACGGCGGGCAGGCTCCGATGTGTCACCAGGGCAGTCTGCCGGCCCACGCCCGACGGCGGCAGTGGCCGGTCGGGCAGCGCGCTGTCCCATATCCGCCAACCCGATGGCACGACTCGTCAGGGAACGACGCGCCGGGAGGCTAACCTGCGGGCATGTCCGGCACACCGTGGATCTCGTTGACCACCGACTACGGCCTCACCGACGGTTTCGTGGCCGCCTGCCACGGGGTGATCGCCCGGATCGCGCCGGCCGCCCGGGTCATCGACGTGACCCATCTGGTGCCGCCGGCGGACGTCCGGCGCGGAGCCGCGGTGCTGGCGCAGACCGTGCCCTACCTGCCGGTGGGCGTGCACGTGGCGGTGGTCGACCCGGGGGTGGGCACCGCCCGGCGGGGTGTCGCGCTGGCCACGCCGGGTGGGTTGCTGGTCGGTCCGGACAACGGGCTGCTGCCGGACGCCGCCGCCGCGCTCGGCGGGGTGACCGCCGCGGTGGAACTCACCGAGCCGCGCTGGTTGGCGACGCGGGTGTCCGGCACGTTCCACGGTCGGGACGTCTTCGCCCCGGTGGCGGCCCGGTTGGCGCTCGGTGCGCCGCTGGCCGGGGCCGGTCCGGCGGTCGACCCGGACGGGCTGGTCCGGCTGCCGCCGCCGGTCGTGGCCCGCGACGCCGAGGGCTTCACCGCCGAGGTGCTGACCGTCGACCATTTCGGAAACGTGCAACTAGCCGCACCGGCCGAGGTGCTCGGCCCACTCCCGGCCGCCGTCCGGGTGAGCTCGCCGGGGCCCGGACCGGCCCGCGCGGCCGTGCGCGGACGGACGTTCGGCGACGCGCCGGAGGGCGGCCTGGTGGTGTACGTCGACTCGGCCGATCTGGTGGCGGTGGCGGTCAACGGCGGCCGGGCGGTGGACGTCCTCGGTGTGTCTCCGGGTGACCTCCTGCGGGTGGCCGGGTGACATTCGACTATGGAATGCTGCCCCGGTGGGTGAACACGTAGTTCCCGTGGGCTGTCCCTGTTGTGCCTCTCGGACCGGCGGCGGGACCTGCCCGGTCTGCTTCTGGACCGACGACGGTCAGAGCGATGCCGACGCCGACGCCGTGCGGGGTGGCGCCAACGGCGACCTGAGCCTGTCGCACGCCCGGCTCAACTACGCCGTGTACGGGGCGAGCCACCCGCGTTACCAGGACATGGTGCGTCCCGCCCGCCCCGACGAGCGTCCCTGAGGACGCCCGCCGAGGCGGGGTCGCGACTCAGCAGACGGGAACGGTGCCGCCGTAGACGGCGGAGATGTACGCGTGGCTGACGTACTGCCCGGTGGCCAGGCGGTTCCACCTGGTGGTGGTGCGGTACGGGCCGGCGACCGACTGACCGGTGACGTAGCACTGGATCGGCACGTTGGCGAACCGTGCGGCGAAGCCGCGGGCCGCGTACGACGTGCTGGGTCCGCTGCGGATGTTGAGCGGCCCGTCGCCGACGACGCCGCGCGGCCCGCCGCCGGTCCACAGGTAGGCGACGTCCACCCAGGCGTTGGTGGTGAGTTGCAGGCCGTCGATGAAGGTGCCGTCGGCCAGGTCGATGCCGGCCGGGTTGAGCACCGTACGCCCGAACTGGTCCCGCCCGCCGTTGTAGCCGGACTGGTAGGCGGCCTGCGCCTCGGGCCGGCCCTGCGGCAGGTTCTTCCAGTTCTCCCGCACCGCGGACGGGTTCCAGTAGTCGTCGCGGGTGTTCCACGGCCCGACGTCCCAGACCGGGGCGTACTCGCAGCGGGCGCCAGTGGTGGTGCAGACCCGCACGGTGTAGTCGCCGCTGTTGAGCGGGGAGAGGCCCCGGCGCGACGGTAGCGCCGCGAAGTGGTCGCGCGGCTGGATCGTGTGGCCGTTGGCGGTCAGTTCGCCGACCAGCCCGATCCGGGTGGCGTACACCCGGTAGGTGAGGCCGGGCGTGGCGGCGGAGACGGCTGTTGTCGCGTCGGCGGTGAGCTGGACGTCGCGTACCGTCGCGGTGGCGCCGCCGGCCCGCGCGGTCAGCACCACCCGGGTCTGCACCTGGCTGACCGGCCGGTCGAAGACGGTGCCGGCGGTGGCGGTGGCGGCCCGCCACTCGGTCCAGCCACTGACCCGCCATCCGCGGACCTGTGCCTCCACGCTGGCGCCGGCGGGGACGTCGGCGTTGATCGCGGCGCGGACCCGGGTGGCCGGTCGGGTGAGGGCGCGTGGCGCAGTCAACAGCATGCCCTCGGCGAGCGCGCTGTGCGGGCTGCGGGGGGTGCGTCCGGCCGTGCGCGCCTCGCGCAGCCGCAGCCCGGCGGCGGTACGCCGGACGTTGACGTCGTCCCGGTCGACGGACAGGTCGGCGCTCCACCGTTCCGCACCGGGCGCGGCGGCGGTCAGGGTGAGCGACGTGCCGGTTGCGGGGACGGTGGTCGGGAAAAGGCTGGTGGCGGGCGCTACGGCGGCTGTGAGTGTGAGGGCGAGGGCGGCGGTGAGGGTGGCGGGTCGGATACGACAATGAGGTCGCGTCATGGGCATTCTCCTCAGAACTCCCTGACCCTCGCATGTCAGGAGATCATGAGGAACCTGACTACAAATAGCGACACATGCGAATCTTGCTCGAAAGAGGGAGGATGGCAGGGTGCCCGAAGGTGACACCGTCTGGAACACCGCCCGCGTGCTGCACCGCGCGCTGGCCGGCGCGCGGCTCACCGGGTCCGACTTCCGGGTGCCGCAGCTGGCCACCACCGACCTCACCGGATGGACCGTCCGCGAGTCGGCCAGCCGGGGCAAGCACCTGCTGCTCCGCCTCACCGCCCCGGACGACGCGCGGTGGACGCTGCACTCCCATCTGCGGATGGACGGCGCCTGGCGGGCGTACGCGCCGGGGGAACGGTGGAGCGGCCGACCCGCGCACCTGATCCGGGTGGTGCTGCGCACCCCTGGCGCGGTGGCGGTCGGCTACCACCTGCACGAGCTGGCCCTGGTGCCGACCGGCGAGGAGGACGGCCTGGTGGGTCACCTCGGGCCGGATCTGCTCGGCCCGGACTGGGACCCGACCGAGGCGGTCCGGCGGCTCGCCGGGCACCCGGAGCAGACCATCGGCGAGGCCCTGCTCGACCAGCGCAACCTGGCCGGGGTGGGCAACCTCTACAAGTGCGAGGTGCTGTTCCTGCGGGGCGTGTCGCCGTGGACGCCCGTCGGCGCGGTGCCCGACCTGCCCGCCACGGTGGCGCTCGCGCAGCGGCTGCTGGCCGCCAACCGGGGCCGCTGGACGCAGAGCACCACCGGTTCGCTGCACCGGGGGCAGACCAGCTACGTGTACGGCCGCCGCGCCCAGCCGTGCCGCCGCTGCGGCACCGCCATCCGCAAGGAGGAGCTGGGCGAACGGGTCACCTACTGGTGCCCGGTGTGCCAGCCGGAGCAGCCGGACACCTGAACTGGCCCTCGCCGGCCGGCGCCAGCCCAGATACGGACGATTGGGTAATTCCTATCCGGCCTCCGACGTCGCATGCTGCGGTTGAGTGCTCACCGCCCGTCAGCAGAGTGCCGAGGGCCGCCACGCCGGGGTGGCGATCCTCGTGCCCCAACCTTTGGGGAGAGTCATGGCGATCTTCCGCAGACTCCGCTCCACCTTCTTCTACCGGCCCACCCCCGACAGCCTCGGCCGGACGGTGTCCGTGCCGGCCGCGCGTACCGCCGAGGAGGCCGCACCCGCCGCGAGCCTGGACCCGACCGCCGTGCCGCGCTGCTTCGGGCCGGTGCCGAACGTCGCGTACAGTCCCCGCCCGACGCGCGGCCCCGACGGCCGGCCGGCGCCGGGCACCGGGCTGCGCAAGTTCGTCGACGCGCTGCCGATCCCCGGGCGGGCGGGCGGCACCGACCTCGGCGGGCGGTTGCCGGTGGCGGTGCCCGACACGATCAGCTACCCGGGCTGCGACTACTACGAGATCGGGCTCCAGGAGTACACGCAGCGCCTGCACCGGGACCTGCCGGCCACCCGGCTGCGCGGCTACCGCCAGCTCAACCTGGGCACCGACGCGTCCGGCCACAACACCGTGGCGCCCCCGGAGCGACCCTGGCACCTCGGCCCGATGATCCACGCCCGGCGGGGCCGGCCGGTCCGGGTGAAGTTCATCAACCAGCTCCCCACCGGCCGGGCCGGCGAGCTGTTCCTGCCTGTCGACGAGACGGTCGAGGGGGCCGGCATCGGCCCGCTGGACGGCCCCGCGCCGTACCCGCAGAACCGGGCGGTGCTGCACCTGGCCGGGGCGCAGACCGGCTGGACCAGCGCGGGCAACCCCGGGCACTGGATCACCCCGGCC
Source organism: Micromonospora sp. MH99 (assembly GCF_021442385.1). GTDB lineage: Bacteria > Actinomycetota > Actinomycetes > Mycobacteriales > Micromonosporaceae > Micromonospora. Next base: position 3,425 of record NZ_MUZA01000127.1, on the reverse strand, counting down.
GGGGAGATCACCCCGTACCCGACCGGGACGGGCCTGACGCCGGTGCCCGACATGCCACCGCCCGGCGTCGGGGCCACCACGCTCTACTTCCCCAACGAGCAGAGCGGCCGGCTGCTCTGGTTCCACGACAACACAGTCGGGCTGGCGCGGCTCACCGTCTACGGTGGGCAGCTCGCGCCCTACCTGCTCACCGACCCGGTCGAGGACCAGCTCGTCGCCGACGGGGTGCTGCCGGCCGACCAGCTGCCCCTGGTGATCGAGGACAAGACGTTCGTACCGGACGACACCCAACTCGCCGCCGAGGACCCGACCTGGGACCGGGAACGGTGGGGCGCCCGGGGCAGCCTCTGGCACCCCCACGTCTACCAGCCCCGGCAGAACCCGTACCGGTCGGGCGGGCGCAACCCCACCGGCCGGTGGGACTACGGCCCCTGGTCGCGCAGTCCCGCCCCGGACGGCAGCCGGGCCGACGGCGAGCCCACCGTCGACGGCTGGCCGCTGGCGGAACGCATCACCGGCGGGCCACCACCGACCGGGCCGGGGCCGGTGCCCAACCCGCACCACGACCCCGTCGGGGCGCCCACCGAGCCCCCGCTGCGCCCCGGGGTGCCACACCCGTCCGCGGTGCCCGCGGCGTACGGCGACACCCCGCTGGTCAACGGCGTCGCCTATCCATACCTGGAGGTGCGTCCGCGCGCGTACCGGTTCCGCATCCTCAACGCCTGCCTGGACCGCAGCCTCCACCTCCAGCTCTACCGGGCCTGCTCGGACGCGCCGATGTGGACCGACGACGGCGTCCTGGCCGACGCGGACGCCGGCGAGGTGCCGATGGTGCCCGCCGTACGGGCGCCGGACCGGCCGGCGGCCTGGCCGAGCGACGGGCGGGACGGCGGTGTGCCGGACCCACGGGCCGCCGGCCCGGAGTTCATCCAGATCGGCAACGAGGCCGGGCTGCTGCCCGCCCCGGTGGTGCTGCCGAACCGGCCGATCGGTTACCGCTACGACCGGCTCGACCCGACGGTGCTGAACGTGGACGGGCACACGCTGCTGCTCGCCCCGGGTGAGCGCGCCGACGTGCTCGTCGACTTCTCCACAGTGGCGCCGGGCAGCACGCTGATCCTCTACAACGACGCCCCGGCCCCGCTGCCCGGCTTCGACCCGCGCAACGACCAGCACACCGACGCACCGGACCGGACGGCCGAGGGCGGCCCACCGCCCACCGAGCCCGGGTACGGGCCGAACACCCGTACCCTGCTCCAGTTCCGGGTGCGCGGCGTGCCCGAACCGGCGTACGACCTGGCCCGGCTGCGGGAACGGCTGCCCGGGGCGTACGCGGCCAGCCAGCGCCCGCCGATCGTGCCGCAGCCGGCGTACGACCCGGCCTTCGGCAGCCGGACGGCGGCCGAGACGACGGTGTCGGCGCACGCCGACACGGTGACGTTCACGCCGTTGGGCGGCGGCGGCCCGGTGACCCTGCCGATCGAGGTCAAGGCCGCCCAGCAGGTGTTCGAACCCGGTCACGGGCGACTGGCCGGGCGACTCGGCGTCGCCCACCCGCACGCCGGGCCGCTCGCACCGGCGACCCTGCCGCTCGGCCCGACGGACCCGGTCACCGAGGTGCTGTACGCCGCCGACCCGGCCATCCCGGTCGGCGCCCCGGCCGACGGCACCCAGCTGTGGCGGATCAGCGGCAACGTCCGGCAGACCGAGCCGCTGCACTTCGGCGGCTGCGACGTGCAGGTCGTCAACCGGGTCGGCTGGGACGGCACGCAGCGCCAGCCGCACCCGGCGGAGCTGGGCTGGAAGCAGATCGTCCGGGTCAACCCACGCGAGGACGTGGTGGTGGCGCTCCGTCCCGTCGCTCCGGCCCTGCCGTTCAAGTTGGGCGACAGCGTCCGGTTGCTCGACCCCGGCCGTCCACCCGGCGCGCGGGCCGGGTCGACGCCGATCAGCCCGACCGACGGGCGAGCCGCCGTGGTCGTCAACCAGATGGTCAACCTCGGATGGGAGTACCGCTGGCACAGCCAGCTCGCCGGCCACCGCGACCTGGGCATGAGTCGTCCCCTGGTGCTGCGGGTGACGCCGAGGGCGCCCACCGGGCTGACCGCCACGCCGGTGCCCGGCTCGGCCACCGCGTTGCCGGCGATCGCCCTGGCGTGGACCGGCAACGGCGGACGCCCGCCCGCGACCAGCCACCTGCTGCAACGGGCCACCGACGCGACCTTCGGCGGCGACGTCACCACGATCACCGTCGCGGCCGCCGCCACCCGCTACACCGACGCGACGGTCACCCCCGGCCAGACCTACCACTACCGGATCCGTGCCGAGAACGACGTCAGCTACTCGTCCTGGTCCAACAGCGTGCCCGCCTCGGTGCATCTCGCCGCGCCGGGCGGGCTGATCGCGGCGATCCCGCCCGCCGCGCCGCTGCGGGTGGCCCTGCGCTGGACGAACCGCTCCTTCGCCACCGGCATCGACGTGCAGCGGGCCACCAATCCGACCTTCACCAGCGGCCCGGGCACCACTGCCATCGGGGTCGGTGACAACCACCTGGACACCACTGCCGCCCCGGACACCACGTACTACTACCGGGTCCGCACCACGTACCTGGGCGCCGCCTCGGCCTGGTCGACGGTGGCCGCGGCGAGCACCCCGCCCGCGCCGGGCATCCCGAGCGGGGTGACCGCCGCCGCGACCGCGCCGGGGCCGGACACCGCCACTGTGGTGCTGGGGTGGACGGCGCACACGCCCGCCGGTCCGGGGTCCGGGTTCATCGTGCAGCGGGCGCTGGACCCGGCGTTCGGCCAGGAGGTGGCGACCTTCACCGTGACCGGTCGCGGCTTCACCAACACCGGGTTGGCCCGGGGCGTGACCTACCACTACCGGATCCGGTCGTTCAACGTCGTGGGCAGTTCGCCGTACACCGGGCCGATCCCGGTCACCACCCCACCGTGACGGGCGGGGCGGGGGGCTCAGCTGGTGGGTGCCCGCAGCCCGGAGCCGCCGGCGCGCAGCTCGGCCAGGGCCGAGGCGACCCCGTGCAGCAGGTCGGTCGCCTCGGTCAGGCGGTCGGCGGCCGGGTGGGTGGGCTCCGGTCGGGCGTCCTCGGCGAGGTAACCGGCGGCGGCCACCACCAGCCGCTCGTAGGCCGCCACGCCGCTCTCCAGCTGGGCGGTCAACGTGCGGTGCGCCTCGGCCAGCGGCGCGCGGGCGTCGGTCGGCGCGAGCCGCAGGGCCCGTTCCACGCTGGCCACCCGCGCGGCGAGGTCACGCAACGACCGGTCGGCGGCAGCCGCCTCCACCACGGCCGGTTCGGCCAGCCCGGTGAGCCGGGGCGCCATTCCGGCCAGGGTGAGCGACGCCCGGTCCAGGCGGGCCCACTGCTGCCCGGCGGTGGTGCCGCGCAGCGCGACCCGACTGCGCAC
>NZ_MUZA01000126.1 GCF_021442385.1 Micromonospora sp. MH99 | reverse complement strand
GGCCCGAGCCCCACGACGGCCAGCCGGCCGCGCGGCGCGTGCCGCGCCACCGCCACTGTCGCCATCGCCGTCGCGGTCTTGCCCACGAGCAGCGTCGCGTCGTTGGACCGGCCGTCCGGGCCGAGCAGCGCCGCGGCCTCCGCGACGCTCGGCGTGCCGACCGCGGCGCGCACCACCTCGCTGGGATGCGGCACGTCCACAGTCGCCAGCCGCGTCGCCGGCCAGGTCACCAGGTGTACGCCGAGCGCGTCGGCGGTGCTGCGGATGCCCGCCTCGTCGGCTTTGACGTCGGCGCTGGCCAGGCAGCGCAGGCTCGCCGGGTCGAGGCCGGCCTCGGCCAGCACCCGGTGCAGCAGCTCCGCCACCTCGGCGGCCGGTACGCCCCGACTCGCGCCCACCCCGGCGACCAGCGACGGTGGCCGCAGCACGGCGGTCCGCCCGTCGAGCGGCACCACCCGATCGGTGACCAGCACCCGGTACCCGTCGTCGTCGGCCGCTTCGTCGTCGGCAGGGCCGGCGGCATCGCCGGCCGGGTCGTCGTCGGCGGGGTCGTCGGGGGCGGCGGCATCACCGGTCGGGTCGTGGTGGGCGGCCGGGTCGTCGGAGGCTGCCCCGGGGGCGATGACGCGCACGTTCGGGGGCAGGGCGGGCAGCGGCCAGGTGGCGTCGGCGATCAGCCGGACCGGTTCGCCGTCCAGGATGGCCCGGGACACCGCGGCGACCGCGCCCTGCACCGGCCAGCCGAGGCTGTCCAGTCCGGGCAGGCCGACCGCGTCGGTGGCGGTGGTGATCACCGGTCGGGCGTCCAGCAGCGCGCCGACGGCTTCCGCGAGGTCGTTGCCGCCGCCGGCATGGCCGCCGAGCAGCGCCACCGCGTGCCGGGCGGCCTCGTCGACGACCACCACGGCCGGGTCGGTGCGCTTGTCCCCGAGCAGCGGCGCGAGGATGCGCACCACCGCGCCGGTGGCCAGGAACGCCACCACCGCGTCGCAACGCGCCCAGGCGGTCCGCAGCGCGTCGGCGACGCTCTCCCCCTCGACGACCCGCGCGTGCGGCCAGGCGGCGGCGACGGTGTGGGCGTGTCGTCGGCCGGCGGCGGTGGCCGCGACCAGGCCGACGCGGGTGGTGACGGTCAGGTCGGGCACGGGCGCTCCCCGGTGAGGACGACCACCGGGTTGGTGGCCGCGAGGCGGATCGACCCGCCGGGCAGGTCGGCGAGGCGGGCGGCGGAGAGCTGGCTGCCCTCGACCGTGTAGCCGGCGGCGCGCAGCAGACCCACGGCCGGCGCGACGCGGTCCAGCGCGGCCAGGGTGAGCACCACCCGCTCGGGTCGGCGGGCCACCACTGCCGCAAGGACGTCGGTGCCGCCACCGCCGACGAAGACCGCGTCCGGCTCAGGCACCCCGGCCAGCGCCGCCGGGGCCCGCCCGACGACGACCCGCACGTCGACGGCGTGCGCGGCGGCGTTGTCCCGGATCATCGCGGCACTGGCGACGTCCTGCTCCACGGCGAGCACCGCGGCGCCGAGCAGCGCGCACTCGATGCCGACCGAGCCGCTGCCCGCGCCGACGTCCCAGACCAGCCGGCCCAGGCGAGGCCGCAGCCGGGCGACGACGAGGGCGCGCACCTCGGACTTGGTGATCATGGAGTCGCGGTGGGCGTACCGGTCCTCCGGCAGCGCCCAACCGCCGGCCGGCGCGGCGGCCGGCTGGTTGTCCACCCGCATCCCAGCCGGCACAACGGGGCCCGGCGCGGCGGTCACGGGCCCGGCAGACGCGGCGGGCGCGGCAGTCGCGGGCGCGGCAGACACGGCAGTCGCGGGCACGGGCACGGCGGGCACGGGCACGGCGATGCTGAGCAGGACGTGCGGGTCGGACCAGGCGCCGGCGGCGGCCTGCTCGGGTGTCACCGCGCGGACGCGTTCGGCGTCGGTGCCGAGGTGTTCGGCGACCACCAGACGGCGGGACCAGCCGATCAGTCCGGCGCCCAGTTCGGCGGCGCCGACGCCCGGCGCGGTGAGCACCGCTACCAGTGGCAGCGCCCGGCAGGCGTTCAGGGCCGGTCGAGGGTCGCGGCCGTGCGCGGTGACCACGGCTGCGCCGTCCCAGGGCAGCCCGGCACGGGCGAACGCGGCGGCCACACTGGATACCGCCGGCGCCACCCGCAGCGGCAGCCCGGCCGCGCGCAGCCGCCGGACGATGCCGAACAGTCCGGGATCGCCGCTGGCCAGCACCACCGCCGGCACGCCGGCGGCCACGGCGGCGCTCAGCCGCCGTACGGCCGGGGCGAGCGGCCCGAGGACGACGGTGTCCACACCGGGCGGCACGGAGACGGTGGCCAGGTGCCGGGCCGCTCCGACGACCAGCCCGGCCCCGGCCAGCGCGGGAACGACTGCGGGGTGCGGTGGCGCACCTGCCGCGTCCACCCCGACCACTGTCACCACCGCGTCCGGGGACGCCACGGTCACCACCGGGTCCGGGGACGTCACGGTCACCGGCGGGTCCGTAGCGGCCACGGTCGCCGGGCGGTCGGCGGCCGCTGCGGTCGGCCGGCTCATCGCGGCCACCGGCTCGACGAGGCGACCACCCGCGCGCCGGCGAAGTCGACCATCGCCACGTCCACGGTGACCGTCGGCCCGGCGAAGCGCCGCAGCACCTGCCCGACCCGCTGGCAGAGCAGGTCCCCGGCCCGGCCGAGCAGCCCGGCGGCCTCCCACAGCTCGTACGCGTGCCGCCCGGTGTTCGCCTCGGTCACCGCGGTGACCAGTGCGGGATCTCCGCCGGCGTCGGCGGTCACCGCGCCGAGCAGCGACAGGTCCACCTTCGAGCGGGTGTAGTGGGTCATCAGGATCCCGGCGGCGAGCTTGGCGAGCTTGCCGGCCATGCCGACGAAGACCACACCGGTCATCGCGTCGCCCACGGCGGCGGTGACGGCCGCGCCGGTGAAGTCGCCCACCTCGACGAAGCACACCTCGGGCAGCTCGGGCAGCAGCGCGCGGGCGGCCCGCTCGGTACGCCCGCCGGTGCACAGCACCACCGTCCGCTCCCCCTGGGCGGCCATCACGTGCACGGCCTGCACGACGCTGGCCCGCCAGGAGGCGGTGGAGAAGGGACGGACGATCCCGGTGGTGCCGAGGATCGAGATGCCGCCGAGGATGCCGAGCCGCCGGTTGGTGGTCTTGCGGGCCATGATCTCGCCCCGGGGCACGCTGATGACCACGCGGACACCGACCTCGGTGAGGTCGACGACCTCGGCCACCGCGTCGCCGATCATCCGGCGTGGGGTGTCGTTGATGGCCGGGCCACCGACCGCGAGGCCGAGGCCCGGCTTGGTGACGGTGCCGACCCCGGGCCCGCCGGCCAGGCGCAGCCCGGGGACGTCGGTCCAGTCCACGGTGGCGGTCAGCTCGGCGCCGTGGGTGACGTCCGGGTCGTCACCGGCGTCCTTCACGACCACCGCCTCGGCGTGCACCGGTGGACTGCCGGTCACCTGGCAGCGTTCGACCGGGAACCGCACCCGGCGACCGGCGGGCAGCCCGATCTCCACGTCCGGTTGGATCTCGCCGGTGACCAGGGCGGTCACCGCCGCCTTCGCCGCCGCCGTCGCGCACGCGCCGGTGGTCCAGCCGGTCCGCAGCGCGGTGGGCCGGACCTTCGCCGTACGCGGCAGGTCCGGCTCGCGCAGCGGCGGCTCGGCGTACGTCATGGTGTGCCTGTTCCCCCGGCGCGGCCGCCGGACTGGCGGCGCAGCTCGGCACGGGCGACCGGCTCGGCGCGACGGAAGGTGTGGAAGTGCCCGGGGTGGTACAGGTGCGAGCGGGTGCCCTCGGCGGCCAGCGCCGGCCCGACCAGAAAGAGCGTGTGCTTCCACAGCTTGTGCTGCTTGACCGTGGCCTCCAGCGTGCCGACCGTGCAGCGCACGACCAGCTCGTCGGGCCAGGTCGCCTGGTACGCCACGACGGCCGGGGTGTCCGCCGGGTAGCCGCCGGCCAGCAGCTCGGCCTGCACCTGACCGGAGCGGGCGGCGGAGAGGAACAGCGCCATGGTGGTGCCGTGCCGGGCGAAGTCGCGGACCCGCTCGCCGGGCGGCATCGGGGTCTTGCCGCCTTCGAGGCGGGTGAGGATCACCGACTGGGCGACCTCGGGCACTGTCAACTCCCGCCCGACGAGCGCCGCGACGGCGGTGAACGACGACACTCCGGGCACGATCTCGACGGCGAGGTCGAGCGTCCGGCACAGGTCCAGTTGCTCCTGCACGGCGCCCCAGAGCGCCGGGTCGCCGGAGTGGATGCGGGCCACTGTCAGCCCCTGCTCGGCGGCGCGCTGGTAGAGCGGGAGCACGCCCTCGATGGGTAGCTGCGAGGAGTCGACGATCTCCGCGTCGGAGCGGGCGTGGTGCAGCACGTCGGCGTGCACCAGGCTGGCCGCCCAGATCACGATGTCCGCCGCGGCGATCACCCGGGCGGCCCGCAGGGTCAGCAGGTCCGCCGCACCCGGGCCGGCCCCGACGAACCACACCTTGCCGTTGCTGGTCACAGCTTTCCTCCTCGGTGGTCGCGGCGGGCGGGCACCAGCAGCGTCGACAGGTACGGCAGGTCGTGCGCGGTGTCGTCGACTGCGCCGACGTGTTCGCCGGGCAGGCCGAGGTTGCGCCCGAGGACCGCGTCGTCGAGGCGGCCCTGTCGACGCAGTTCGGCGATCAGCTCCGGGTGCCGCCGCCAGCCCTTGTAGGCGACCACGGTGCCCGGCCCGGCGAGGGCGTCGGCGAACAGCGCCAGACCGGCGGTGGCCGGCAGCAGCGTGAGCGGTTCGCGTCCCTCGCACAGCGCGACACCGCTGCGGGCTGCCAACTCCTGCATGGCGGTCACGCCGGGCACTGTCGCCACCCGCACGGCGGGACGCAGCGCGCGGACGCCCTGCGCCAGATAGCCGAAGGTGGAGTAGACGTTGGGATCGCCGATGGTGGCGAACGCGACGGACCGCGCGCCCGCGTCGAGGGCGTCGACCACGCTCCGGGCGGCGTCGTCCCAGGCCGCCGCCCGACGGGCGGTCACCCCACCCCGGTCGTCGAGGGCGAACGGCAGCCGACGCAGCCGGTCCACCGGCACGTACTCCCGGACTGTCGCCTCGGCCCGCCCGGCCTGCGCGCCCGGCGGCGTCGCACCGGCGGTCGCTGTCGGCGCGACCCGGTCCGCCATCACGGGTACGAAGACGACGTCGGCCTCGCGCAGGATCCGCACTGCCCTGACGGTGAGCAGTTCCGGGTCACCCGGCCCGACACCGACACCGGTCAGCGTGGCATTGGCGAAACCCGCGTCGGTGGTCGGCCTCGCGTCGTCGGCGCGCTGCGCGCTCATCGGCACGCCTCGACCAGCCGGCGGGCGGCCCCGGGGTGGCCGGCCCAGTGGGTGTGCAGGTAGGAGGCGTGCACGCGGCCGGCGACGAAGCCGTGGTCGGTGCCGTTCCAGCGCCACGCCGGCGCCTCGCCGTGCGCGGGGTCGGTGGTGGTGCGGTGGAACTCGTGGCCGCGTACCGGCTCGCCCGCGCGGGCCACCGGGGAGTCGCTGACGGCCCAGGCCTCGCGGTAGCCGAGGGTGAGCCGGCCGGTCATCCGGGCGGTGAGGTCCAGCCGACCGCACATCGGTACGCCGTCCAGGGCCCGCCCGAGGTAGAGCAGCCCCGCGCACTCGGCCACGACCGGCCCGTCGAAGTCGGCCAGCTCGGCCCGGAGCGTGCCGTTGCCGGCGAGGGCCTCCGCGTACGCCTCGGGGAAACCGCCGCCGATCACGACCGCGCGGGTGCCGGCGGGCAGGGCCTGATCGCGCAGCGGGTCGACGGTGACGACGTCGGCGCCGGCGGCGGTGAGCAGTTCGGCGGTCTCCGCGTACGAGAAGGTGAAGGCCGGACCACCGGCGAGCGCGACGAGCGGGCGCTCGTCGCCGGCCGGACCGCCGACGGCGACGGCCGGGTCCCAGGCCGCGGCGGTCAGCGGTGCGGCGGTGCGGGCCAGGTCGAGGACGGCGTCGAGGTCCACGGTGGCCTCCACCAGCTCGGCGAGGGCGGTGACGATCGCGAGGGACTCGGGGGCCCGCTCGGCCACCGGGACCAGCCCGAGGTGCCGGGCCGGCGCGGCGACCTCGGCGGCGCGGGTGACCGCTCCGAGCACCGGTACGCCCACCTCGGCGAGCGCGTCGCGCAGCAGCGTCTCGTGCCGGGGCGAGCCGACCCGGTTGAGGATCACCCCGCCGATGCGCACGGCCGGGTCGAAGGCGGCCATGCCGAGGGTCAGCGCGGCTGCCGAGCGGCCCTGCGCGGTGGTGTCCAGCACCAGCAGCACGGGCGCGTCGAGGAGGCGGGCGACGTGCGCGGTGGAGGCGAAGTCGCGGCGGCCCACCGCGCCGTCGTGCAGGCCCATCACACCCTCCACCACGGCGATGTCGGCGGGCGTCGGCACGCTCGCGCCGTGGCGCAGCAGACCGGCGATCCGCTCGGCCCCGACCAGGAACGGATCGAGGTTACGGCCGGGCCGCCCGGCGGCGAGGGCGTGGTAGCCGGGGTCGATGTAGTCCGGGCCGACCTTGTGCGGGCTGACCGTCAGGCCGCGACGGCGCAGCGCGGCGAGCAGCCCGGTGGCGACTGTGGTCTTGCCGTGGCCGCTGGCCGGCGCGGCGACCACCACTCGGGGCAGCGCCCATCCAGCGCTCACCACTCGATGCCCTTCTGGCCCTTCTGGCCGGCGTCCATCGGGTGCTTGACCTTGGTCAGCTCGGCCACCAGGTCGGCGGCGGCGACCAGGCGCGGGTCGGCGTCCCGGCCGGTGATGACGACGTGCTGGAAGCCGGGGCGGTCGGCCAGGGTGGCGACCACCTCGTCGACGTCCACCCAGCCCCACTTCATCGGATAGGTGAACTCGTCCAGCACGTACAGCCCGTACCGCTGCGCGGCCAGGTCGCGCTGGATCTGCCGCCAGCCCTCCAGGGCGTCGGCGGCGTGGTCGGCCTCGCCGCCGCGCTGGATCCAGGACCAGCCCTCGCCCATCTTGTGCCACGCGACAGGTGCGCCCTGGCCGGTACGCTCGTGCACCTCGCCGAGCACCCGGAAGGCGTTCTCCTCCCCCACCCGCCACTTGGCGCTCTTGACGAACTGGAACACCCCGACCGGCAGGCCGGCGGTCCACGCCCGCAGCGCCAACCCGAAGGCGGCCGTCGACTTCCCCTTCATCTGTCCGGTGTGGACGATCAGCAGTGGCCGGTGCCGTCGCTGCCGGGTCGTCAACCCGTCAGCGGGCACGGACGCCGGTTGTCCCTGCGGCATCAGCCGTCCTCCCTCGTCTGCGCGATCGTGCAGTTTCTGTTGCTCATCTGCGTAGCTCGTCCCCTCATGTCGGCACCTAACGTGCAAGATCGCGGGGGTGGGTGAGGGTGGTCAGGGGTTGCAGCGGGGCGTTGAGCTGGGTGGCCAGGCGGCGGGCGAGGTTCAGGCGGACCGGGCCGGACTCGCAGTCCACGACGACGCAGGGGGCGCCCGTTGCCGCGAGGACCGCCGCCGCTCCTGCCGCCCGGTCCAGGGGGCGCTGCCCGGCGGTGGCTCTGCCGTCGGTCACCACGAGGACCAGGGGACGGCGCTTCGGGTCGCGCAGGCGCTCCACCCGCAGCAGGTCGGCGGCGGCGAGCAGGCCCTCGGCCAGCGGCGTCCGACCACCGGTGGGCAGCTCGGCCAGCCGCGTCGAGGCGGCCAGCACCGACGAGGTGGCCGGCAGCAGCGTCCGCGCACCGCTGCCCCGGAAGGCGATCACCGCGACCTTGTCCCGCCGCTGGTAGGCGTCGGTGAGCAGCGCGAGGACCGCGTCCTTCACGGCGGTCATCCGCTGCCGGGCGCCCATCGACCCACTGGCGTCCACCACGAACAGCACGAGGTTGCCCTCCCGCCCCTCCCGGACCGCCTCCCGCACGTCGTCCGGGCGTAGTCGCAGCGGGCCGGTCACCCTCCCCCGGGCCGCCTGGTGTGGCGCGGCGGCGCGAATCGTGGCCGGCAGATGCAGCGCGCCGACCCGAGCGGCCGGCACCCGGGCGCCGGTGGTGCGTCCCCGCCCGGTGCGGGCGCGCGACCGCCGCCCG
>NZ_MUZA01000125.1 GCF_021442385.1 Micromonospora sp. MH99 | reverse complement strand
GCTGGCGAGCGACCGGGCGGCGGCCAGCAGCCCGCCGGCCGCCGGCGCGGCCAGCGCCTCGCTGCCCCGGCCCACCTCCCGTGCGGCGACGCGTTCCAGTGCGGCGATGGTCTCGTCGATGCGCACCGCGTGCCTCCCCGGCGACAGTGGACGGACCCAGGGTAGCGGTGGGCGACCAGACTGCGGATCGAGCGGAGGAAGAGCACGTTCGCTGAGGAGATCAGCGGCCAACGGCGGCCACGGCTCTGGAAACCGTTGACGTGCTGTCAGGCCGGAACGGCCTTGCGCTACACCCTGACAGTTGTCCGTGCGGGCCGGCGGTGGGAGCGTGCGGTATCCACGAACGCCGCTGAAGGGTTGCCCCGATGACCGACGACCTGCTGGCCCGGCACCGGGCCGTGCTCCCGTCCTGGATGCCCCTCTACTACGACGAGCCGATCGAGCTGGTCTCCGGTTCGGGCCGCCGGGTCACCGACGCGCGGGGCCGCAGCTACCTGGACTTCTTCGGCGGCGTGCTGACCAACATGATCGGGTACGACATCCCGGAGATCCGCGAGGCGGTCGAGCGGCAGCTCGCCACCGGCATCGTGCACACCTCGACGCTCTACCTGATCCGTCAGCAGGTGGAGCTGGCCGAGAAGATCGCCCAGCGCTCGGGCATCGGAGACGCCCGGGTGTTCTTCACCAACTCCGGCACCGAGGCGAACGAGGCGGCGCTGCTGGTCGCCACCAACTACCGCCGCTCGCACCAGGTCCTGGCCGTGCGCAACAGCTACCACGGCCGGTCGTACGCGGCGATGGGCGTCACCGGCAACCGGACCTGGTCGGCCAGCGCGCTCAACCCGCTCCAGGTGGCCTGGCTGCACTCCGGTGACCGGGTTCGCGGTCTGTTGGCACGGTTGAGCGCCGAGGAGCAGGTCGACGCGGCCGTGGAGGACCTGCGCGAGGTGCTGGCCACCCAGACCACCGGTGACGTGGCGGCGCTGATCGCCGAGCCGATCCAGGGCGTGGGCGGCTTCGTGCACCCGCCGGACGGGCTCTTCGCCGGTTGGAAGAAGGTCCTCGACGAGCACGGCATCCTGTTCATCGCCGACGAGGTGCAGACCGGCTGGGGGCGTACCGGGGAGCACTTCTGGGGTTACCAGGCGCACGGCGTCACCCCGGATCTGCTCACCTTCGCCAAGGGCGTCGGCAACGGGTTCGCTCTCGCCGGGGTGGTCGGCCGGGCCGAGGTGCTCCAGGCGGTGCCGGGGATCAGCTTCTCCACGTTCGGCGGCAACCCGATCTCCACGGCGGCCGGCAACGCGGTGCTCGACTACCTTCTCGCGCACGACCTCCAGGCCAACGCGGCCCGCGTCGGCGCGATCCTCGCCGACGGCCTGCGGGCCGCCGTGGGCGGTCTCGACTGCGTCGCCGAGGTACGCGGAAAGGGGCTGATGCTCGGCGTCGAGTTCGTCCGGCCGGGCGGCGGTGAGCCGGACCCGGCGCTGACCAACCGGGTCTTCGAGGCGTGCCGCGCCGGTGGACTGCTCACCGGAAAGGGCGGCCTGTATGGCAACGTGCTGCGGATGGGTCCACCGTTGACGCTGACCGAGGAGGAGGCCCGTGAGGGCCTGGCGATCCTCGTCGACGCGATCCGCTCGTGCGCGGCGGTGGCGGCATGAGCATCGGCGGCACGAGCATCGGTCACTTCGTCGACGGCAAGCGGGTCGGCGGCACGTCCGAGCGGCGCGGCGACGTGTTCGACCCGGCGACGGGTAGGCGTACCGCCGAGGTGGAGCTGGCCTCGACCGCGGACGTCGACGTCGCGGTGCGGTCCGCCGCCCGCGCGGCCCGCGACTGGCGCGACGCGTCGCTGGCGAAGCGGTCGGCGGTGCTGTTCGCCTTCCGCGAGCTGGTGCACGCCCGGCGGGACCGGCTCGCCGAGGTGATCACCGCCGAGCACGGCAAGGTGCTCGCCGACGCCGCCGGCGAGGTGCAGCGCGGCCTGGAGGTCATCGAGTACGCCTGCGGCCTGCCGTCGGCGCTGCGCGGCGCGTTCAGCGAGAACGTGTCCACCGAGGTCGACTCGTACACCATCCGGCAGCCGGTGGGCGTGGTCGCGGTGATCTCCCCGTTCAACTTCCCGGTGATGGTGCCGCTGTGGTTCGTGCCGGTGGCCGTGGCCTGCGGCAACGCGGTGGTGCTCAAGCCGAGCGAGAAGGACCCGAGCGCGGCGCTGCTGCTGGCCGAGTGGTTCGCCGAGGCGGGCCTGCCCGACGGGGTGCTCAACGTGGTCAACGGCGACTCCGAGGCCGTCGACGCGCTGTTGGAGCACCCGGAGGTGCGGGCGGTGTCGTTCGTCGGCTCCACCCCGATCGCCAGGTACGTCTACCAGCGCGGCACGGCCGCGGGTAAGCGGGTGCAGGCGCTCGGCGGGGCGAAGAACCACATGGTGGTGCTCCCCGACGCGGACCTGGACCTGGCCGCCGACGCGGCGGTGAACGCCGGGTTCGGTTCGGCGGGGGAGCGGTGCATGGCCATCTCGGTGCTGGTGGCGGTGGAGCCGGTGGCGGACGCGCTCGTCGAGCGCATCGCCGCCCGGGTGACCGGTCTGCGCACCGGCGACGGCCGACGGGGCTGCGACATGGGTCCGCTGGTCACCGCCGCGCACGCGGCGAAGGTGCGCTCCTACGTGGACGCCGGTGTCGCCGCCGGCGCGGTGCCGGTGGTCGACGGCCGGGACGTGACGCCCGACGGCGACCCGGAGGGTTTCTGGCTCGGCCCGACTCTGTTCGACCGGGTCACCCCGGACATGTCGATCTACACGGACGAGATCTTCGGGCCGGTGCTGAGCGTGGTCCGGGTCGCCTCGTACGACGAGGCCGTGGAGCTGGTCAACGCCAGCCCGTACGGCAACGGCACGGCGATCTTCACCAACGACGGCGGCGCGGCCCGGCGTTACCAGCACGAGGTGGAGGTCGGCATGGTCGGGATCAACGTGCCGATCCCGGTGCCGATGGCGTACCACTCGTTCGGCGGCTGGAAGTCGTCGCTCTTCGGTGACCTGCACGCGCACGGCGAGGACGGGGTGCGGTTCTTCACCCGGGGCAAGGTGGTCACCAGCCGGTGGCTGGACCCACGCCACGGCGGGGTCAACCTCGGGTTCCCCACCCAGACCTGAGCAGACGCAGCACGCCCGCCCCGGCCAGGTACGCCAGCAGGGCCGGGGCGGGCATGCCGAGCGGCTCCGCGGTGAGTTTCGGCGTCGCGCTGTTGAGCATCAGCGCGAACACCACGGCGGCGTAACCGGCCACGGTCAGCGCCGTGCGGGTCGTGGTGCCCTGGCCGGCCCGTTGCCCGGTGCGGTGCCCGCTGCTGTGGACCTCCACCGGGCCGAAGATGGCGACCAGCACCGTCAGGACGGCCGCGAGCAGCAGCAGCCAGGGCACCCGCCACGCCCACCAGGCAGTCGAGCCGACCTCCGGTGTGGGCAGGGTTCCGGTCGCGTCGAGCAGCCCGATCAGCCCGATGGCGGCGGTCAGGTGCCAGAGGAAGATGGTCAGCACCACCAGGTTGACCGCGATCACCACCTGCCACGGGCCGGTGCGCCGCAGCAGGCGCTCCGCGGGGCCGCGCAGCAGCAGGATCAGGCCGAGTTGGGTGGCGGCGACGGCCAGCAGCGCGAGGCTCGGCGGGCCGGCGTTGTCCAGCCTCTCGCCGGGCACGTTCAGCATGGCCACCGGCCAGGGGCCGGGCACGGTGAGCAGCAGCAGCGCGGCCAGTCCGCCGACCAGGAACACCAGAGCGGCCCGGCGGGAGGTCGGCAGCCGGCGGCGACGTACCCCCGAATGCTCGTCGGCCGACGGGTCGGCTTCAGCGGCGGTCGGACGGCCGGCGGTGTCGGCCGGCGGGGCGGTTTCGCTGGCTGGCTTCGGCCCGGCGGCCTGGCGGGTGTCGTACCAGGCGAAGCCGAGCTGGTGTATCGCCAGCCAGCCGAACAGGTAGTTGCCGTAGCTCAGCCCCACCGGTCCGGTGAGCCGGCCCAGGTCGCCGAGACCCACCAGGGCGACCAGCACCAGCGGCACCGCCAGGCCGAGGCGGCGGTGCAGCGCGTACATCGGTGGGGTGAGCGCGACCACCGCGAGGTACGCGACCAGGAACCAGAGCGGGATGGTGGCGAACCAGACCACCTCGCGGATCCGGGTCGGGTCGGTGCCGAGCAACCGCGCCACGACCGCGGCGCCGCCGAGCACCAGCACCAGCACGCTGGTGGGGCGGACCAGCCGAGCGCTGCGGTCGAGCAGCCAACTGGCGGCGTCGCCACCCCGCGCCCGCAGGCGGGTCAGCGAGATCGCGTTGGCGTAACCGCCGACCAGGAAGAAGACCGGCATCACCTGGGCCACCCAGGTCAGCGGGTACGCCCACGGCAGGTCACTGAGCGCGGAGTGCCCGGTGGGCAGCCCGTCGTCGTCGCGCACGATCACCGCGACGCCCCAGTGTCCGAGAACGACCATGGTGATGGCGAGGGCGCGGAGCAGGTCGACGTACCGCTCCCGGCCCGCCGGGGTGCGCTCGGCGAGCTGGCGCAGGCGGCCCATCACCTCAGGCTAGGCGAGCAGGTGGTGGCCGGTGGTGATAACGGTTCGGCTGCCGGGGGTTGAAGTCCGCTCGTCGCTGCCGTAGAAATTCTTCAGCAACTTTGCGCTAACTGAAGACAAGCAACACCCCCCGTGCCTCGCGCGACGGACGCCTTCCCCCATCCCCCGGCGACCGCCCGACCCGAACCGAGGAGACCTTATGAACAGGCGTGAGATCCTGCGGCGCAGCGCCGCCGCCGGTCTGCTGGCCACCCCCGCCGCCGGCCTGCTGACCGGCTGTGCGACAGGCGGCGGCGACAAGGGCGATGCCGAGACCTACAAGGGCACCAAGAGCGCCGAGAACCCGCTCGGCGTCAAGGAAGACGCCCCGCTCGAGGTGGTGATCTTCGGCGGCGGGTTCGGTGAGGAGTACGCCAAGGCCCACGAGGCCATGTACACCGCGAAGTACCCGAAGGCGAAGATCAAGCACTCCGCCACCCAGGAGATCAGCAAGACCCTCCAGCCGCGTTTCGTCGACGGCACGCCACCCGACGTGGTCAACAACTCCGGCGCCAGTCAGATCGACTTCAACGGCCTGGTCAGCCAGAACGCCATCGCCGACCTGGGCGAGCTGCTCGCCGCGCCGAGCCTCGACGTGCCCGGCAAGACCGTCAAGGAAACCCTGCTGCCCGGCGCGGTCGAGGTCGGGTCGTACGACGGCACGTTCCTGGTGCTCAACTACACCTACACCGCCTACGGCATCTGGTACTCCGAGAAGCTGTTCGCCGAACGCAGGTGGGAGTACGCCAAGACCTGGGACGACCACATCGCGCTCTGCAAGCAGATCAAGGCTGCCGGCATCGCCCCCTGGACGTACGCGGGCCTGCACCCGCGCTACATGAGCTGGCCGCTGATCGCCACCGCGATCAAGCTCGGCGGGCCGTCGGTGGCGACCGCCATCGACAACCTGGAGCCGAACGCCTGGAAGTCCGACTCGATGCGGGCCGCCGCCGACGCGTGGCAACAGATCGTCAAGGACAAGTTCATCCTGGAGGGCTCGCCCGGCCTGGACCACAAGCAGTCGCAGACCGCCTGGTGCCAGGGCAAGGCCGCCTTCATCTCCTGCGGATCCTGGCTGGAGAGTGAGCAGAAGGACGTCACCCCGGCTGGGTTCAACATGACCATCGCGCCCACCCCCAGCCTGGGCAGCGGCGACAAGCTGCCGTTCGAGGCGATCCGGGGCACCGCCGGCGAGCCGTTCATGGTGCCGGCCAAGGCCCGCAACGTCGCCGGCGGGCTGGAGTACTTCCGGACCATGCTGTCCCTCAAGGGCGCCCAGGACTTCACGAAGAAGGTCGCCAGCCTCACCGTGGTCGCCGGCGCCACCGAGGGAGTCGAGCTGCCGTACGGGCTCAAGACCGTGGTCAAGGCACTCGACGCGTCCGGGTCCAACGGCTTCAACTGGGTCTACAACAACTACTACCGCAAGCTGGAGCGCAACCTCGTCGACGCGGCGTGCGGCGAGTTCTTCAGCGGCCGGATCGGCCCGGCGGAGTTCCTCGACCAGTGTCAGAAGGGCGCCGACTCGATCGCCCAGGACAGCTCGATCAAGAAGTACAAGCGAGCGGCTTGACAGCCCGGCCGGTGGGGGCGAGCGCGCCCCCACCGACCGCACCTTGGGAAAGGTCCACAGTGAAACATGGCAAGTGGCCGCTGATCGTCACGTTCCTGGTGCCGCCGGTGCTGCTGTACGTCTTCTTCGTCGTCTCCCCGTACCTGCAGGCGTTCCAGATCTCCACCACCGACTGGCTCGGCTACTCGGCCGACGCCAACCAGGTCGGGCTGGCGAACTTCAAGGCGCTGTGGCACGACGACTACGTGTGGAACGCGCTGAAGAACAACGCGATCCTGCTGGCCCTGGTGCCCGTGCTGACCATCGGGTTCGGGCTCTTCTTCGCCACCATGCTCGCCCTGGGCGGGCGTCGGGGCCGCGCCGGAGTCACCGGGGTCCGCGGCGGGGCGTTCTACCGCACCGTGTACTTCTTCCCGCAAGTGCTCTCCGTCGTGATCATCGCGCTGCTGTTCAAGGAGGTCTACCACCCCAACAAGGGGCTGCTGACCAGCGCGCTGCACGCCGTCGGCCTGCCCGCCCCGACCTGGCTCGGCGACCCGGCGACCGCCTTCTGGTGTGTGCTGGCGGTGATGGTGTGGAGCAACGTCGGCTTCTACGTCGTCCTGTTCGGCGCCGCGATGTCGGCAGTACCGAAGGAGATCTACGAGGCGGTCCTGCTCGACGGCGCGTCCCGGTTCACCACGCTGCGGCGGATCACCCTGCCGCTGCTCTGGGACACCGTGCAGGTCGCCTGGGTCTACCTGGCCATCTTCGCCCTCGACGGGTTCATCCTCGTGCAGCTCATGACCAACGGTGGACCGAACTTCTCCACCGACGTGATCGGCGTACGGATGTACGACACCGCCTTCGGCAGCGAGACCAAGTTCGGCTACGCCTCGGCGATCGGCGTGGTGATGTTCTTCCTGACCCTCTCGGTGGCGGTGCTGTCGCTGCGGGTCGGCCGGCGCGATCGGATCGAGTACTCGTGACCACACTGGACCAGCCCACCGCCGCCGCGCCGACGTCGACCCCGGCCCGGGACCGCCCCGTCCGGCGGGAAATCGGCGTCGCCAACGCCCTCTCGCACGGCTTCCTGCTGCTCTGGGGCCTGCTCACCGTCCTGCCGCTGCTGTGGATGTTCCTCAGCTCGTTCAAGACCAACGGCGAGATCCTGGCCGACCCGTGGGGGCTGCCCGCGTCGCTGAGCTGGGACAACTGGGCGCGCGCGTGGACCGGGGCGCACATCGGCAGGTACTTCCTCAACAGCCTCGTGGTGGTCACCGGCTCGGTCAGCCTCACCATGCTGATGGGCGCCGCCGCCGCGTACGTCTTCGCCCGGTACGAGTTCCGTGGCCGGCAGGTCGTCTACTACCTGTTCGTCGGTGGCCTGATGTTCCCGGTGTTCCTCGCCCTGGTGCCGCTGTTCTTCGTGGTCCGCAACGCCGGCCTCTTCGGCACCTGGACGGGACTGATCCTGGTGTACGCGGCGTACTCGATGCCGTTCACCGTGTTCTTCCTGACCGCGTTCTTCCGGACGCTGCCGACCTCGGTGGCCGAGGCGGCCATGGTCGACGGCTGCGGTCACTTCCGGCTGTTCTTCCGGGTGATGCTCCCGATGGCGCGTCCGGGACTGATCAGCGTGGCGATCTTCAACTTCCTCAGTCACTGGAACCAGTTCCTGCTACCGCAGGTGCTGATGCAGGGCGACGAGTCCAAGTGGATGCTCGCCCAGGGGCTGTTCGCGCTGTCGGTCAGCCAGGGCTACGCGGGCGACTACGCGCGGCTCTTCGCCGGGTTGAGCATCGCGGTGCTGCCGGTGCTGGCGATCTACGTGGCCTTCCAACGCCAAGTCCAGGCCGGCCTGACCGCGGGCCAGCTCAAGTAGGACGGCGCGGGTGGCGGCTCACCCGCCACCCGCCGAGCTGGGCATCGGCGGCCGCGCCAGAGGTGGCATCCACCACCAACCAGTGACCGCTCCTGATCACACGGTCCGCTCGCGCCGCCCGCCCGCCGCCGTCCGCCGCCCGCCCGCGCCGCCCGCCG
>NZ_MUZA01000124.1 GCF_021442385.1 Micromonospora sp. MH99 | reverse complement strand
GGCCGGCGCCGGCTGGGGCGCCGCCGCGCTCGCCCTGAGCGTCGTCGCCCAGAGCAGCCGGGCCGGCCGCCGCTGGCCGACGGTGGTCGGGGCGACGCCGATGGTGACGGCCGCCGTCGTCGCCACTCTCGTGGTGATCGCCGGTCGCCTCGGCGACGAACTGCCCCGGCCGGCGGCGCTGCCGACCGGCGCGCTTGTCGCTGTCGGGGTGCCCCTCGCCGTCCTGGGCACGGCTCTCGCCGTACGCGCGCTGCCCCGGGTCGACCGGGCCACGCTGACGACCGGCGCGCAGTTCGCCAACGCCGCCGCGACGGCCACGATCCTGCTCGACCCGAGCATGCTCACCAGCCTGGTGGAGAGCCGGCGGTGGCGGCGCATCGGCCGGGTCCGCAGCCGCCGTTTCCTGCCCGGCCCGGCCTGGTGGGCGCTGCTGCAGGCCGACGTACGCCGACTGCGCCGCCACCCCAGCGCCCTGCTGATCTGGGCCGGGCTGATCGGCGTCCAGTACGCTGCTGCGCTCGCCCTGCCCGGGCTCGCCGGCGCCACTCAGGTGGTGTTCGCCTACTTCGCCACCGACCGGCTCACCGGGGGCCTGCGCGCGGTCAGTCGGTCACCCGGGCTGCGCCGGGCGCTCGGTGGCAGCGACGCGGCGCTGCGCGGTATCCACGTGGTGGTGCCGGCGGTCGGCGCGGGCCTGTGGTGGCTGCTGACCCTGCCGAGTCTGCCGACCCTCGACGCCGGCCCGGCCTGGCTGGCACCGACGCTTGCGGTCGGGGTGGTGGCCGCCGCCTGGCGGGCCGGCACCCGCCCGCCGATCAACTACGGCGGCGCGACTGTCAACACGCCGTTCGGGATGGTCCCGGTCGACCTGCTGCGCCAGGGCTCACGCGGGCCGGCGCTGCTGGCCGTGCTCGTGCTCGTGCAGCTCTTCCTGGGCTGAGCAAGCCGGCCGACTGGTCGGCGTCAGCGCGGCGGCGACGGCGGCGACGCCCTCGTCGATCTCCGTCGCCGTCCGGGCCGCGTAGCCGAGCACCAGGCCGGGCCGGTGGGGCCGTTGGCAGTGCCACGACAGGGGCTGCACCTTCACCCCGCGCGCCAGTGTCGCCGCCGCCAGTTCCGTGTCCGCCACGGCGTCGTCCAGGGTGATCGTCAGGTGCAGTCCAGCCGCGGCGCCGTGCACGGTGGCGGTGGGCAGGTGCCGGGCGAGGGCGGCGATCATCGCGTCCCGGCGGCGGGTGTGCCGGCGGCGCAGCAGCCGCAGGTGCCGCTCCAGCGCGCCGGAGGTCATCAGCTCCGCCAGGACCAGCTGCGGCAGCACCGCGTTGCCCAGGTCGGCGTTGCGTTTGGCGGCCACCACCGCGGCGCGCAGTCGCTGCGGCACGAGCAGCCAGCCGACCCGCAGTGCAGGGGCGAGCAGTTTGGACACGCTTCCGGCGTAGCAGACCTGCTCGGGCAGCAGCCCCCGCAGCGCCGGCACCGGGGGGCGGTCGTAGCGGTGTTCGGCGTCGTAGTCGTCCTCGATGATCAGACCGCCGGCCCGTGCCCAGTCCAGGAGTTGGCGACGCCGGTCACCGTCGAGCACCACGCCGGTCGGAAACTGGTGCGCGGGCGTGAGCAACACCGCGGGCAGGCCGCTGGCGACCAGCTCGTCGACCCGCAGCCCGGCGTCGTCCACGCGGACCGGCGGGGTGACGACCTGCCAGTTGTTCAGGTGCTGCCGTACGCCGAGCGAACCGGGCTCCTCGACCGCGATGTGATCGATGCCGGCCGGGCGGAGCGCCTGGGCCAGGAGCCCGACCGCCTGCGACACCCCGGCCACGATGATCACGTCGACGGGGTCGACGGTGATGCCCCGGTTGCGGGCCAGCCAGGCGGCGACGGCCGCGCGCAGCGCGGGCGCCCCGCACGGGTCGCCGTACCCGAGGTCCGCCGCGGCGACACGGCCGAGCACGGCGCGTTCCGACCGCAGCCAGTCCGCGCGGGGAAAGGCGGTCAGGTCGGGTACGCCGGGGGTCAGGTCGATCGTCGCGCGGGCCGCGCGTACCGCGTCGAAGATGTCGCTGCCGGGCGTCGGCGGGAAGAGCGCAGCCGGTTCCGCCGGCGCGGCCGGGGCGGGGGGCGGCGCGGGCGGCGCTCCCGGGGCTGCGACGACCAACGTCCCGGCCCGGCCCCGGCCGGCGAGGTGCCCCTCCTCGGTGAGCCGCTGGTACGCCTCGGTGACCACGCCCCGGGAGACGCCGAGGTCGGCGGCGAGCACCCGGGTGGCGGGGAGCCGGGCGCCGATCGGCACCCGCCCCTCGGCGATCGCCTGGCGCAGCCGGCCGGCGAGCCAGTCGGCTCGCCCGCCGGGGGGCGCGTCGGCGACGGTGAGGTGCAGAAAATCCGAGCCGGCCGTTATGGACCTCTCGGAGTCGTTCGGTTTGGCCCTGCTCACCGGTCCATCTTGGCAGGAGAGTGGGTCGCAGACACCCCCGCCCGACTCCGCCGGAGGACGACCGTGAGCATCCCCTTCCTGATCACCGCCCTGATCGTGGTGATCACCCCCGGCACCGGGGTGTTCTTCACCCTCTCCGCCGGACTGTCCCGGGGCGCCCGGGCGGGCGTGCTGGCCGCGTTCGCCTGCACGCTGGGCGTCGTGCCACACCTGCTGGCGGCGTTGACCGGGCTGGCGGCGCTGTTGCAGGCGAGCGCCACGGCGTTCGAGGCCGTCCGGTACCTGGGCGTCGGCTACCTGCTCTACCTGGGCTGGTCGACGATCCGCGACCGCAGCGCCTTCGCGGCGACGAGCGAGCGCCCACCCCGCTCGGCGGCCCGGGTGATCGTCTCCGGTGTGCTGGTCAACCTGCTCAACCCGAAGCCGACGCTGTTCTTCGTCGCGTTCCTGCCGCAGTTCGTGGACACCACCGCCCCGGGCTCGGCCCGGGCGATGCTCGCCTGCGGCGTGGTGTTCATGCTGCTCACCTTCGTGGTGTTCAGCGGCTACGGCGTCTTCGCCGCCCGCCTGCGGGACCGGGTGCTGACCCGCCCCCGCGTCACCGACTGGCTGCGCCGGTCCGTCGCCGGCACGTTCGTCGCGCTCGGCGTGACGCTCGCCCTCACCGAACGATAGGAAGTCCCATGCAGTTCGAGCACTCGGCGCAGCTTCGCGCCGCACATCCCGACCTGATCGCCGGTGTGGTGCACGTCGCCGACGGGATCACCGCCGACGCCGACCGGACGGGGAGCACGGCCGACCACCTCGCCGAGGCCCGACGGCGGTTGACCGCTGACGGCAGCGAGAGCGGGTTCCCGGAGATCCAGGCGTGGCGGCGAGCGTACGCGGCCATGGGGTTACGACCTACCAGGTACCGGTGCGCGGCCGAAGCCCTGCTGCGCCGGCTCCGTCTGGACGGCGAACTGCCCCACGTGCACCCGCTGGTCGATCTCTGCAACGCCGTCTCGGCGGCCTACGCCATCCCCGTTGCCGTTCTCGACCTGGACCGGGTCGACGGCGACCTGGTGGTCCGGCCGGCGCACGGCGACGAGACGTACCTGAGTTTCGCCGGCGACACCGAACACCCCGACCCGGGCGAGGTCACCTTCGTCGACTCGGTCGGGCGGGCGCACGCCCGGCGATGGACGAACCGGCAGAGCGGATGGTCCGCCGTACGGGCGGGCACCTCGTCGGTGCTGATCGTCGCCGAGGCGCTGCACCAGGGCGCCGAGCCGGCCGTGACCCGGCTGGTCGACACCCTGGTGGCGGAGCTGACCGACGGGTGGTCCGTCCCGGCGACAGCCGCGGTGCTCACCGCCGCCGCGCCCCGCTTCCGCACCCCGGCGGCCACCACCCTCAGCCGTCCAGCCGGCGGACCATGTTCATGATGGACTCCACCTGCGCGCCGCCCTTGATCGGGAAGTTGGTCGCGCCCAGGTAGCCCCACCAGTCCCAGCAGCCGTTCGGGTTGCTCAGGGCCGTGCCCGCCTGCGGGTAGAGCACGACCAGGTTGTTGGTGTCCGCGTACTGGTTGAGGTTGGCCCGGTCGACGAACGCCGTGCCCACCGACCCGTACCCCTGGGCGCAGCCGTGCAGGGCGACGAGCAGCCGGCACGACTGCCCGGCGGCGCAGGCCGACGGGACGTAGGCGAAGCCGTTGGCGTCCATGCTCAGCCCGTTGGCCCAGCCGTTGACCGCGAAGGTGTTCTGGTCGAAGCGCACGAGCCTGCCACCGAGAGCCGCGGGATTGGGCGCGTTCACCCCGCCGAGCAGCTTGCGCAGCAGGGCGTTCTGGGGGTCGGTGCCACAGTCGTTGAGGAACGGCGAGGCGGTGGCCGTACACCCGGACGTGCCGTACGGCGTGACCCACGAGTGACCGGCGGCCGAGCCGCTGTCGTACTGCACGCTGGCCCCGAAGTGCTGGTAGTAGCGGACCAGGTCGTCGGTGACGGACTTCTTGACGGAGGTGTCGTTGGCGCCGTGGAACACGTACACCGGGTCGCCGGAGAGGTTGCCGACCGGGTCGACCCAGCCGTACGTCGCCCAGGTTCTGGTGTACGTCTGCAGGGCGGACACGTTCGTCGGGTACAGGTTGTCACCGCAGCCGTAGAGCGCCTGGGCGACGGTGTTCTGCGAGCAGTAGTACGGGCCCGCCGCGAAGACGGCAGCGCCCCGGATCCGGGACGAGTAGGCGACGTGCAGCTGGGTCGCCATGTAGCCACCGGAGGACACGCCGGCGACGTACACCCCGGAGATGTTGTAGGTGCCCAACGACCCGGAGACGGGCGATGTGGTGGCGGGGGTGGCGGCCTGGGCGGGGGCCGCGATGGTCAGGATCAGCAGCAGGACGGCGGTCACGGCGGTGGCGGTTCGGCGCGGTGGGGTCATGAACGTTCTCCTCGGCAGCGCCGTCGGGGGCGTCGGCGTGCGCCGAAGCTACCGTGACGCAGGCCACACCCGACATGAGCCCGACCGACACGCTCGTCGATGTCGGTGTGTGCCCCGACCACCCACGACCGTCCCGGTGACGCGCCCGAAGAGGTTCCCACTGCTGCGACGACGCGGTCGCTCAGGCGGTGTCGCCCGGGGTGAGGTGGCGGTAGCCGGGGATGGTCTCGGCGAACCAGCCGGCGACGCTGGCCAGGCCGCGTTCGTTGAGCTGCGCGTCGTGGATCGGGTACGCGGCGGCGGCGCCCACCGCGCGGGCGAAGCGGATCGCCTCGTCCAGACGCAGCCACGACCCCTGGGCGGGAACGAGCAGGGTGTGCACCGGCTCGTCCGGCACGTGCACCGAGTCGCCCGGGTGGTAGAGCCCGTCGCCGATCAGGTAGCCGAGGTTGGGGCAGTCCGGCTGGCCCTCGTGGATGGCGGCGTGCCGGCCACCGTGCGCGCTGACGGTGATGCCGGCGGCGGTGAAACGTTGCCCCGCGCGTACCCGCGTCACCGGCAGCGGGGCGAGGTCGGGCAGCCGGGCGCCCTCCGGGGCGTACACCGGGACGCCCAGCCCGGCCAGGCGCAGCACGTCCACGTGGTCGGTGTGTTCGTGAGTGACCAGGACGGCGTCCGCGCCGGCGAGCGCGCCCGGCTCGCTCCAGGTGCCCGGGTCGACGACCAGCACGCCGCCGTCGTGCTCGACCCGGACGCAGGAGTGTGTGTATCGGGTGATCCGCATCCGGGCGACGGTACGCCGCCTCCGGTCGGGGTACTGCGCAGCAATGCCCCAGCGATACGACAACTACCCGAGGATCGCCGTGGTCACCGGCGCGGACTCCGGCATCGGCAAGGCCAGCGCGGTAGCCCTGGCCGCGGCCGGCTTCGACATCGGCATCACCTGGTACGGCGACCCCGACGGCGCCGAACGGACCGCGACCGAGGTCCGCGCCACCGGGCGGCGGTGCGAGGTCGCCGAGGTGGACTTCACCCACCTGCCGGACGCGGCGGCGGTGATCGACGAGTTGGCCGACCGGCTCGGCGGCATCGGGGTGCTGGTCAACAACGCCGGAACTGGCGCTTCGACGCCGTTCGTCGACACCGGCTGGGACCAGTGGCGCGAGGTGCTCGCCGTGGACCTCGACGCGCCCTTCCTGTGCGCGCAGCGGGCCGCGCGACGGATGCGGGCCGTCGGCGCCGGCGGACGGATCATCAGCATCACCAGCGTGCACGAGCACGCGCCGCGGGTGGGTTCCGCCGCGTACTGCGCCGCGAAGGGGGGTCTGGGGCTGCTGACCCGGGTGATGGCCCAGGAGTTGGCCGCCGACGGGATCACCGTCAACGCCGTAGCGCCGGGCGAGATCGCCACGCCGATGACCGGTCAGGAGGACGTCGACCCGTTCACCCAGGACCGGCCCGGCGTGCCGGTGGGACGGCCCGGCGACGCCCGGGAGGTGGCGGCAGTGGTCGCCATGCTGGCCTCGCCTGCCGCCAGCTACGTCACCGGGGCGTCCTGGCCCGTCGACGGCGGGATGCTGTTGATGGGCCCGCAGGCCAACGCGCTCGCCAGCGACGACTGGCGTCGGGTCTGAGTGCCCTCAGGCCGTGCGTCCCGCCGACGTCCAAAGGATGTACGCGAACTGGGCCGCGAACGCCGCCAGCGCGACCGCCACCCCCGCGACGACCATCAGCCAGTGCCAGCGCCCGACCATGCCGAGCAGCAGGGCGACGCCCGACCCGACGAGCGCCGCGTTGACCGCGCCCACGAGCGCCGCCGTGGTGAGCAGGAACTCCCAGCGCCCCGGCCGGGTGCCCACCATCATCCAGGCCGCCTGCGCAGTGTCCTCGGAGACCACCGCGTCGGCGAAGAAGTCGTGCTCGCTGGCCAGACGATGGTGGTAGTAGGCGCGGATGCGCTGGATCCTCCTCAGGTCCAGCGAGTTCTCCACGGTGGTCTCCACCAGCCGCAGGAAGGTCAGGATCCCGATGATCACCAGGATCGGCAACACCGCGCCCAGGTAGGGCCGGACCACCTTGTCGTTGCCGGCGGCGAAGCCGAGGCCGATCAGGGCCGCCGACAGCACGGACAGGAAGATGGTGGCGCGTCCGGTGGCCTCGTCGATCGTGCCGGAGCGGGACGTCTGTAGGGCGTAGTGCTCGGTGCTGAGGACGCTCAACAGCGCCTTCTCGCGTTCCGCGTCGTCCACACCGTCACCTTCCGCGCTCGCCCGACCCCGTTACCGTCACCTTAAGAGCGGTTCCGGTGGCCGGGTCGGCGAACGCGTCGGTCGCGAACAGGACAGCGAGCGGCAAAGCCGGCACGTATCCTCCGCATCTCGATGATCGGTGGGCCAGGACGGAAGGGGACCGGATGCCCGAGTGGGCTGGTCGGGGCAACCGTGGCGGCCGGCAACGACGTGCGTTCGGCGTCGGCGGCGCGCTACTCGGGATCGCCCTCGTGATGCTGCTGGCCGCCTGGCGAAGCAGCGGCTTCCTCAGCGACCTGCTGCTCAACATCGGCTCCAGCGTGGTGCTCGCGGCCATCTCGTACGTCATCTTCGACCCGCTGTTCGAGGAGGCCCGCAGGGCGCGTGTGCAGGAGCACCTGAGCTTCGACCAGCACGCCTTCGTGGCCCGGCTGTACCGCTCCGGGCGCCGGGTGCGGATCCTCGACACCTGGACGATCCTGCTGGAGGACACGCAACGCGAGGAGGCGCTGCGGGGGATGCGGGCGGCGCTCGCCAACGGCGCGCAGGTGCAGTTGCTCCTGCTGGACCCGGACTGCACGGCCGCGCAGCAGCGCTCGGAGGAGTTGGAGCGGCAGCGGGTGGACGTGCCGCGTCAGATCCGCACCAACCTGCGCCACCTGGCGCTGTTCCAGGACTCGCTCGACGCCCGACTGCGGCACCGGTTGCAGGTTCGGCTCTACGACGCGTCCCCGTCCATCCAGCTGTACCAGTGGGACAGTCGGGCGCTGATCTCGTTCTTCCCGATCGGGAAGCTGTCGTTCAACGTGCCCCAGCTCGAAGTCGACATGGACAGCCCCTGGGGCGGGTTCGTGCACGCCCGGTTCGAGGAGCTGTGGGAGCACGAGCAGGCGACCGTCAACCTGGAGCGGTACTGGTCGGTCGCCGTCACGCTGCGCCACGACGACTCCGACGTGGTCGAGGTGCAGGTGCCCTACGTGAGCGTGGACGGGCAGCACTACGTCGACTGCGGAGTGTTCAAGGTGACCGGGCCGCTGACCGTGCGGGCCGTGCTGCCACCACGCGCGCCGGGCGGCGCCCCGGGCGTGTTCGCCCTGGCCGAGCCGGTCGACGGGGACCGGACGCCGGCCGCCACCGTCCGCCGGCACTTCGACCAGAAGTACGGCGGCGGCGACGGGCAGCGGGAGATCCGCCGGCTGGTGCCGCCGCCGGATGGTGCGCGTACCCCCGCTCCCCGCTCCGCGGCGGCCGGCGACGCGCACGGACGGTGACCCCCGACCCGCTGGGTCGGGCCGAGGCGCGGGACAATGGGGTCGCCGCCTCGATCGCCAGGAGGACCGTTTCCCCGTGTCGACAGATCCCGCGCCGCCGTCGCCGCCGTCGCATCTGCGTGCCGACTGCGCGCGCTGTTTCGGGTTGTGCTGCGTGGTTCCCGCCTTCGCCGCGTCGGCCGACTTCGCCATCGACAAGCCGGCCGGACGGGCCTGCCCGAACCTGCGCCCGGATCACCGCTGCGGCATCCACACCGAGCTGCGGGAGCGGGGGTTCGCCGGCTGCACGGTCTTCGACTGCTTCGGGGCCGGGCAGCAGGTCGCCCAGGTCACCTTCGGTGGACGAGACTGGCGCGACGCCCCGGAGACACTGCCCGCGATGGCCGAGGCGTTCACGGTGCTGCGTCCGCTGCACGAACTGCTCTGGTATCTCGGCGAGGCGGTGTCGCTGCGCCCACCGGCCGCGCTGCGCGCCGAGCTGGATCGCGCCCGCGCCGAGATCGCCGCGCTCGCCGACGGTGACCCGGCGCGGCTGCGCGGCGTGGACGTCGACGCGCACCGGGCCCGCGTCAACCCGCTCCTGTCGCGGGCCAGTGACGCGGCCCGCTCCCCCGGCGGGCTCGATCGGCGGGG
>NZ_MUZA01000123.1 GCF_021442385.1 Micromonospora sp. MH99 | reverse complement strand
GCAGCGTCCGGGCCAGGTCCCAGCCGTCGCGCAGTGATCCGGCGGTGGGGCGTTCGGCGGCCCATTCGGCGAAGGTCGCCGGCCACGCCGCGCCGAGGCCGGCGGCGAGCAGCGGCCAGTGTCGGGCCACCTCACCGGCCCGTTTGCGGCGCAGCGCAGCCCGGGTGGCGGCCAGCGGTCCGGCCGCGAACCCCGCCGGCGGCGGACCTCCGGCGACAAGCGTCGCCACCAGCTCCGCCTGCCGGGCGGCGAGCCCGGTACGGGGATCGGCGCCCGTCACGTCACGGCCGGGAAGCCGGCGGCGGCGGCCAGGGCGTCCAGTTCGGCGCGCAGCTCGGCGGCCGGTGGGTAGCCGCCGTCGCGTTCCAGCAGGAGCGCCGGTGGCCGCTGCCGGGCGCAGAGCCGGCGGACCAGTTCCAGCACCTCCGGCGGCACCGGATCGGTGTGCGTGTCGTGGTAGAACCCGCCGTGCTCGGCACCGCCGGCCACGTGCACGTAACCGATCCGGTCCAACGGCAGCCGGTCGAGCAGCGCGAGCGGGTCCTCACCCCGGTTACGGGCGTTGGCGTGCACGTTGGCGATGTCCAGCAGCAGCAGCGCACCGGTGCGGTCGAGGATCTCGGTGAGGAAGTCCGCCTCGTCCAGCTCGTCGTCGGGCCAGTCGAACAGGGCGGCGATCGGCTCCAGCGCGATCGGCACGGGGAGCTCGGCCTGCGCCCGGGCCACGTTGGCGCAGACCGCGTCGACAGCCTCGGCGTTGCGCGGCAGCGGCAACAGGTGCCCGGCCTCCAGCCCACCGGCCCGGACGAAGGCGATGTGCTCGCTGACCAGCGGGGCGTCGAGCCGCTGCGCCACCGCGGCCAGGTGGGCGACACGGGCCTGATCGACCGGCTCGGCGCCGCCGAGGGAGAGCCGCACCCCGTGCGGTACGACTGTCACACCGCGCTCGCGCAGCTGCGCCAGCCCCGGCGGGAGCGGCCCGGTGGCGGGCACCGACTCGGCCACCACCTCGACGAAGCGCAGCCCGGGCAGCTCGGCCACGAAACCGGCGATCTCGGGACGCCAGCCGATGCCGACGCCGGACGGGGCGGTCATCCGCCGCACCCGCCTCCGCCGCACCCGCCCCCGCCACCGCAGGAACTGCCGCCACCGCAGGAGCTGCCGCCGCCGCACGAGCTGCCGCTGCCTGACGAGCCGGAGCCCGACGACCAGCCGCTGCTGGCGATGGCCTGGCGCTGGATCTCGGCCTGCTCGGCGAATCCGGGGTCGATCGCCCAGAGCGACGCGGTGCCGTACAGCGCCACGCCCATCGCCGCGCCCGCCGCGCCGTAGGTGGCGTACGCGGGAGACGAGGCGGGGGCCAGGTGGTTGTTGCGCTTACGCAGGTCGCGCAGCATGGCCCGACCGGCCCGACTGGTCTGTGGCACGCGCCAGAGCAGCAGCACCGCCACCAGCACCCCGACCAGGGTGAGCAGCAGGTAGCCCACGGGCCGCCCGTTGGTGAGGCCGGCGAACAGCCGCACCACGCCGAGCACCAGCAGCGCGGCGAGGAGCCGTGCCCACCGCCGCGCGGTGGCGCGTCGCTCCGGGCTCACGAGCAGGCCGCGCTCTTCGAGGCCGGTGCGGAGCTGGGCGAGCGCGGTGACCACCCGGTCGTTCTGGTCCAGGTCGCGGACGCGGGAGTGCTGGTGGGCCGCCCAGTGGATGGCGCCGTCCAACGGGGTGAGCCCGGTCGGCGCCGGCCCGACGGTGGTGAGTCGACGGTCCGGCCGTACGCCGATCGCGCCGCTGCCGCGCAGCCCGCCGAGCGCGGCGTGCACGGCGAGTGCCGGCCCACCGTTGAGGTACGCGACCTGTTGGGGGCCGAGCGGGTCGGCGCTGGCGTGGCCCCCGTCGGTGGCGAGGCGGACCCGGTGCAGCACCGCGAGGGCGACCACGACGGCGGTCGCCACGAGGTAGAGCCGGAGGAAGGTCGGGCCGGGGATGCCCCAGGTGTCGCCCGACGCGGCGTGGACGATCATCGGCTGCTCCTGTCGCCGGAGGGATCGGCGGCCCCATTGTGGAGCACGACCGCCACGGTCCCCGTCCCGGTATGCGGCAGGCGTTCAGCGGCGGCGGACGGCCTCCTCGACCAGGTCGAGCACCGGACCCAGGTCGCCGGCGGGTCGGCCCATCGCCAGGTGCAGCACCAGGCCGTCGTAGGCCAGCTCCAGGAACTGGGCCAGCACGTCGATCGGTACGTCCTCGCGCAGCACCCCGGCGTCGCGCTGGCGGGCCAACCGGTCCCGGGTCGCCTCGGCGATCGCTGCCGACCGCTCGGCCCAGCGTTTGGCGAACGCCGGATCGGTCCGCAGTCGGCGGGAGACCTCCAGTTGACTGCCCAGCCAGCCGGTGGTGTCGGGGGAGACCGCGCGGGCCAGCAGATCGCGCATCACCTGCACCAGACCGTTGCGGGCCACCGTCTCGACCATCGCGGCGGCGTCGTCCTCGGCGACGGCGAGAAAGAGCGAGTCCTTGTCCCGGAAGTGGTGGAAGATGGCGCCCCGGGACAGCCCGGTGGCCTCCTCAAGGCGACGGACTGTCGCCCCCTCGTAGCCGAGCCGCGCGAAACACGCCCGCGCGGCGGCGAGGATCTCCTGCCGGCGCGCGTCGAGCTGGTCCTGGCTTACTCTGGGCACACGTCGATCGTCGCAGGTCACCCCGGGCCATGCAAACCGTACGTACGGCTTGGTGCGGTGCCGTTTACCATCCTCCGGTGACCCCGCTGCACCCCACGCCCACCGCGGCGCTGACCGTCGCCACCGTCCAGGCCACCCCCGTCCCCGGTGACGTCGCCGGCAACGCGGCGGCGGCCGCCGAGCTGGTCCGTCACGCCGCCGGCCAGGGCGCCCGCGTGGTCGTCCTCCCTGAGCTGTACCTGTGCGCGTACCACCCGCCAACCCTCGCCGCCGACCCGGTCGGCACCGACGTGGCTGTCGACCCGGCCGGGGTGGTCGCCGACGCCCGACTCGACCCACTGCGCGACGCGGCGCGCACGGCCGGGAGCACCCTGGTGGTCGGGGCGGCGGCACGGCACCCGGACGGCCGGCGCACCATCGCCGCCCTGGTGGTCGACCGCGCCGGCACGATCCGGGTCGGGTACGACAAGCAGCAGTTGTGGGGCGACGAGCGCGAGCTGTTCACCCCCGGCGGTCGG
Organism: Micromonospora sp. MH99; assembly: GCF_021442385.1. Lineage (GTDB taxonomy): Bacteria > Actinomycetota > Actinomycetes > Mycobacteriales > Micromonosporaceae > Micromonospora. Next base: position 5,832 of record NZ_MUZA01000123.1, on the reverse strand, counting down.
GGCGCCACGCTGCTGGTCGACGACTGGCGGCTCGGGTTGGGCATCTGCTACGACGGCTGCTTCCCCGAGCACGGCCGCGCCGCCGCGCTCGACGGCGCGCACGCCTACCTGTGCCCCAGCGGCTACCTGGCCGGCTCCGAGCACCGCCGGGACCTGTACTACGCCGCGCGGGCCCTGGACAACACCATGTTCGTGGTCTTCGCCAACGCGGTCGGCGGCAGCGACCCGTGGCGGTTCAACGGTGGCGCGGCGATCTACGACCCGCAGGGACGTACGCTCGCCCGGGGCGCCGACGAGGGCACGGCGGTGCTGGTGGCGACCCTCGACCCGGCCGCGCTCGCGGACACCCGGTCGGCCCATTCGATGCTCGCCGATCTGCTGCCGGGCCAGGGCGGCCCACGGGTTTCGCTGACCGGTTGAGCCCACCGTCAGGTCGACGCCCGCGGGATCTGTTGGCGGACACGTCGGTCCCGTAGGGTGCCCGAGTGCCACTGCTCCTGCTGGACCTGGACAACACCCTGCTGGATCGGGCCGGGCCGTTCCGCCGCTGGGGTGAGCGCTTCCTGGACGGCATAGGTGCGCCCCCCACCGACATCGACTGGCTGCTCTCGATCGACGCCGACGGTCTGACCGACCGCTGGGATCTCGCCGACGCCATCCGGGACCGCTACGAGCTGCGTATCCCCTCGATCGACCTGGTGGAGGAGCTGCACGACGGGGTGGTGGAGCAGACCCGCCTCGATCCGCTGACCGCCTGCGCGCTGCGGATCGCCGACGACGCGGGCTGGGTGCCGGTGGTGGTCTGCAACGGCACCGTACGCGTCGAGGACGCCAAGATCCGCCGTACCGGCCTGGACCGGTACGTCGCCGACTGGGTGATCTCCGAAGAGGCCGGGGTCAGCAAGCCCAACCCGCGGATCTTCGCGCTCGCCGCGCAGCGGGTCCGGATGCCGCTGCGCGGCGCCTGGGTGGTCGGCGACAGCCCGGAGGCGGACATTGGCGGCGCCGCGGCCGTCGGATTGCCGAGCGTCTGGCTGCACCGGGGACGGACCTGGTCGGACGTCCGGTTCGCGCCGAGCCGCACGGTGGACGGGCTGATCGCCGCGGTCGCCACGGTGCTCGCGAGCTGACGGGGTTCGCCGCCGCCGGACGCGGCGTGCACCCGGCCGTTGCAGCGGCCGCGGTAATTCGATTGACCCGCCGTCGGGGCGACGGCAGCATGGGCGGCGCATCGTGCACCCGGGCGTGCGCCCGGTCGAGGAGAGGGGGTCGGTCATGGCCGTCTTCGCAGGTCGCTTCCAGCTGCCTAACTCAGCCTCGACCAAGGGAACCTCACCACAGTGCGCGATCATGACCTGCCGGCGCTGGAGCGCCGCAGCCGCGGCAAGAGCCGCTTCGACGACGACGAACCGCAGTTTCTGAAGCGCGGGCGGCCCACCGAGCCGCCCGCCGACCCCGACGGCGAACCCGACCCGGCCACCGGCGAACGCTGGTCGTCGTGGGACGACGCCGTCCACGGCCCCGAGCCGCACCCGCAGTGGCTGATCACCGAGCTGGCCGCCAAGGACACCGAACTGGGTGTGCTCAAGACCGGCAAGGAGGCGGACGTCCACCTGGTCCGCCGTGCGGTACCGGACACGGACCGATCCTGCCTGCTGGCCGTCAAGCGATACCGGGACGCCGAGCACCGGCTGTTCCACCGTGACGCCGGCTACCTGGAGGGGCGCCGGGTGCGGCGGTCCCGGGAAAACCGGGCGATGGCCGGCCGGACGGCCTTCGGCCGGCAGATGATCGCCGGGCAGTGGGCGGCGGCCGAGTTCGCCGCGCTGGCCCGGCTCTGGGAGATCGGCGCCGGGTACGACCGGATCGCCGTGCCGTACCCCGTGCAGTTGCGGGGTACCGAACTGATGTTGGAGTTCGTCGGCGACGCCGAGTCGGGGCTTGCCGCGCCTCGACTGGCCCAGCTACGGCCCGGCCCGGTGGAGCTGCGCGACCTGTGGGGCCAGCTGGTCGAGGCGCTGCGCGTACTGGCCCGGGCCGGCTACGCGCACGGCGACTTGTCGCCGTACAACCTGCTCGTGCACTCCGGGCGGCTGGTCGTGATCGATCTGCCGCAGGTGGTCGACGTGGTGGCGAACCCGCAGGGGCCCGAGTTCCTGGCCCGCGACGTGCGGGTGGTCAGCGCCTGGTTCGTGGCCCGGGGGCTGAGCGCCGAGCAGGTCGACCCCGGCGCACTGACGGGGGAGCTGCTGCGGGAGGCGGGCATCCGCTGAGCGGAGCGGGTCGGGCGGCCCGAGCGGCTGCCCGACCCACCCCCAGCGGTCACTGCAGGTAGCGCTCGACCTCGGGCTTGGGGCGTTCGCCCTGGGAGTCCGGGTCGCCGTGGGTCTCTCGGGCGGCCCGACGGCGGCGCAGCAGGTCCCAGCACTGGTCGAGGGACTCCTCCAGCGCGCGGAGCCGCTCGCTGGCCTCCCCCTCGGTGCCCGACTCGTGGGCCTGGGCGTCCGCGCGCAGCCGGTGTTCCTCGTCGACCAGCTCGGAGATCCGGTTCAGGATGGTCTTGTCGTCCATGCCACAGAGCCTGGCACAGGGTGCCCGGCATCGCCCGGATTCGCAGGTACCGGTGCGTCCTGGCTCACACGCGCCGCCCGCCCTCTGGGATCGCACGGGTGCGACCCGGTGGGTGGCTCCGCTGGGCGTGCGGCCCCCCGGCCCGCCGTCCCGCGGGTCCTCCGGCGGCCACGACACCGACGGGTACGGGTGCGACCTGCACCGGTGCCGCATCCTGACAATCCACTCAGGATCCGAGCCCGCCATGGACATCGATGTTCATCGGGCGCGTCGGTGGAATCTCACCGGTCACAGGTCTAGAGGTGCCCCCGAATTGGTGAGATGCTTCCGTCGCCCAGAAGGTGAAAGTTCCACAGTCCCGTCCGGCCGAAGTGGACAACCCAGGCCGGCGGAACGACGAGGAGACGTTGCATGTCCCAGGTGTCCGATGCCGGCCCCGCCCCCGTCAGCACCGAACCCCGAAAGATTCCGCTCCGTCGCGCCCTGCCCGCGCTGATCCGCGACCCGCTCGGCGCGCTGGTCGACTTCGCGGACGCCGCCGGCGGTGAGGTCGTCCGGCTGAACCTCGGCTCGTTCCGCCCCTACCTCGTCAGTCACCCGGAGCACCTGCAACGCGTCCTGAGGGACAACGTTGCCAACTACACCCGCGACGGCGACGGCCTGTTGTGGCGTCCGGTCCGTCGGATCGTCGGCGACGCCATCCTGGTCGCCGAGGGCGAGATCTGGGAGTCCAGCCGCGGCGCGCTGCAACCGCTGTTCACCGCGAAGCGGGCCGAGACGCTCGTGGACCGGATGGCCGAGGCGATCAACGAGGCCGTCGACGAGTGGCTCGAACCCGCCCGCGACGGCCGCCCGATCGACGGCGGCGGCGAGCTGACCCGGATCGTGCTGCGGACCACCATGCGGGTCCTCTTCGCCGACCGCATCTCGGTGCCGGACGCGCTGCGGATCAGCGCCGCGCTGGACACCGTCACCACCGCGATGCTTCCGCGCCTGCTGGTGCCCTTCGTGCCGTACGCGGTGCCGATGCCCGGCGACCGACGCTTCGCAGAGGCCGTGCGGACCATCGACGAGGTGGTGCTGCCGATCATCCGGGAGGCCCGGGCCCGGCCCACCGACGGCGACGACATCATCTCCACCCTCTGTCGACCGCGCGCCGACGGCAGCGAACCCGACGAGTACGCGATCCGCGGCGACGTGGTCGCGATGTTCTCCACCGCCACCGAGACCACCATCGCCCTGCTCTCCTGGCTGTGGCCCGTGCTGGCGTCCCGACCCGACGTGGCCGAGCGGATGACCGACGAGATCGAGCAGGTGGTCGGCGCGGAACGGGTCGGCCGCGAGCACCTGCCGCAGCTGCGTTACGGCCGCATGGTGCTCGACGAGATGCTGCGGCTCTACCCGGCCGGCTGGATGATCCCCCGCACCGCGGTGCGCGACGACGTGCTGGGCGGTGTGCGGATCAAGGCCGGTGGCACCGTGCTGGTCAGCCCGTACGTCACCCAGCGGATGTCGACGTTCTGGGACGACCCGACGCTGTTCGACCCGGAGCGCTTCGCGCCGGAGAAGCCCCGGCGGCGCTACCGCTACTCGTACTTCCCGTTCGGCGGTGGCCCGCACCAGTGCCTCGGTCAGTACCTGTTCCTGCTGGAGGCGCAGCTCATCGTCAGCACCGTGCTGAGCCGCTACCGCTTCCGACTGCGCGAGCCCGTCGGCCTGACACCCCGGCTCGGTGCCTCGCTGCAACCCAAGCAGCGGGCCGAGCTGATCCTCACTCCGGTCGAGCGGCCGGTCGCGTCGTGACCGGGGCGCCGTGGCCGGTGCAGGCCGGGCCCGACGCGGTAGCCGAGCAGGGCCGGGTGTGCGCGCTCGCCGTCCGTGGCGTCCGCGACCTGCAGGGCGTCACCGCCGCCCACCCCGAACTCTTCGACGCCGCGCCGTTCGACGCCGCGCTGCTCAGCTCGGTGGCCACCGCTATCGCGTTCACCGCGCCGTGGCACACCGCCGCCGAACTGCGGATCACCACCCGTACCCTGCTCTGGGTCTTTGCCGCCGACTGGCAGGTCGACTACCTGGCCCGGTCCGCCGACGACGTCCGGGCGATCGTGACCGACTGCCTGGCGGTCGCCGACGGCGCCGCGCCGCCGCCGGGCCGGCACCTGGCGCGGCTGCTGGCCGACCTGCGCGACGAGTTGACGACCGTCCCGGCGTTCGGCCGGCTGTGCCCGATCTGGCGCGACGAGCTGGCGCGGATGCTCGCCGCCGTGTCGCGCGAGTGGGACTGGAAGAACCTGCCGACCGACCCGACCACCGGGCGGCGCCTGCCGGACCTGGACCGCTATCTGGACAACGCCGACAACCTCGCCTGCTCCTTCGTCAACGTCACGCACTGGATCGCCACCGGCGACGAGCGGACCCTCGCCCAGTTGACCGACCTGCTGGACGCCGGACGTGGCGTGCAGCGGGTGCTGCGACTGGTCAACGACCTCGCCACGCACGGGCGGGACGCCGAGTGGGGCGACCTGAACGCCCTGCTGCTGGTCGACGACCCGGCGCGGGTGCACACCCGGCTCGCCGAGCTGACCACCCGGTCCCGCGGCGACCTGGCCGCCCTCGCCGAACGGTGCCCCCGCCAGGCGGACTACCTGCACCGGCAGATCTCCTTCACGGGTGGCTTCTACCAGCTGTCGGACTTCTGGGGGGCGCGCGATGAGTGAGGGCTCCCCGCGCGTGCTGGCCGAGCCGGCCACCGACGCCGCGCGCGAGCTGATCGCCGGCCTCGCGCTGCGACAGTGGGGGCAGGTCGCCCCCTCGGTGTACGAGAGCGGTCGGCTCGTCGCCGGTGCGCCCTGGCTGCCGGGGCACCACCAGCGGATCGGGTTCCTGCTGCGCGAGCAGCGCCCGGACGGCGCGTGGGGCCCACCCGAGGGGTACGCCCTGGTGCCCACGCTCAGCGCCACCGACGCTCTGCTCGCCGCGCTGGCCGACGGCGGGTGGTCCGGGGCGGACCTGCTCGCCCCGGTGGCGCGCGGGCTGGCCGCGCTCGCCGGCCCACTGCTCACCACGCACGCGCGGGCGTTGCCGGACACCCCTGCGCTGGACCTCATCGTCCCGGCGCTGGTCGAGTCGATCAACGACCGGCTGACCCGGCTGGACCGGGCGACCGCCGACCGGCTGCCCCACCCGCCGCTGAGCCTGCCACCGGGGCTCGGCCCGGACCGGTTGCGCGCGGTGCGGGCCGCGGTGGCCGCCGGGGCGCCG
>NZ_MUZA01000122.1 GCF_021442385.1 Micromonospora sp. MH99 | reverse complement strand
GCGGGTGCGGCGAGCCGCGCGTACGCGGGCACCGCCACCTCCGGCCGGCCCCTCACCCGCCGGCGGTCCCTGCGCCGCCGCACGCCGCGCCGGAGCCGCACGCCGCGCCGGAGCCGTTCACCGGGACGGCTGCTGCCGCCGGGAGAGGTTTCGGGGTGACGACGCCGGGTAGCCACGGCCGACTCGGACCGGTATCGACGGGGGGCACGGCGTGGGCTTCCGAAAGCGCGACGGCGAGCTGCCGGGCGACCCGCAGCACAGCGAGGACGAGGCCGGCCAGGTGCCGTTGGTGCAGGTCGAGGCGGACACCGAAGTCCCGCCGCCGGCCGATACCGACGTGCCACCGGACATCGTCACCGAGGACAACAGCTCGGGGATGACCGGCGGCTCCTCCGGCAGCAGCGGCGGCGGGTCGAGCATGCCGGGGCACCCCGACGCGACCCGCCGATCCGGGCGTACGACCTAGCGGCTCGCCAGCGCCGCCCGCGCCTCGGTCATGCCCTTGTTGGCCAGACCGTCGGCGCGCTCGTTCTCCGGGTGACCGTTGTGCCCCTTCACCCACAGCCAGGTGACCTCGTGCCGCTCGCAGGCCGCCTCCAGCCGCTGCCACAGGTCGGCGTTCTTGACCGGCTGCTTCGCGGCCGTGCGCCAGCCGTTGCGCTTCCACGACGCCAGCCAGCTCGTGATGCCGTTGCGCACGTAGGTGCTGTCGGTGTGCAGCTCGACGGTGACCGGCCGGTTCAGGCTCTCCAGGGCCTGGATGGCCGCCATCAGCTCCATCCGGTTGTTGGTCGTCGGGGTGGCCTCGCCGCCGCACAGCTCCCGCTCGTGGTCGCCGTAGCGCAGCAGCGCGCCCCAGCCGCCCGGTCCGGGATTGCCGCTGCACGCCCCGTCGGTCCAGATCTGCACGCCCCTGCCGGCCGCCGCGTCCACCATGGCAGGCAACCTACCCGGCGGCGACCTCGCGCCGACCCGTCGGGGGCCGCCACGCCGGGCCGGAGGCGCTAGGGTCGGGCCGATGGACCGGCATGTCGCGTTCGATCGTCTGCACAACTTCCGCGACCTCGGTGGTCACCGCACCGACGACGGGCGAACGGTCCGCTGGCGCCTGCTCTACCGCTCGGACTCGCTGGGCAAGCTGGCGGGCGCCGACCTGGACCGGTTCCGCGCCCTCGGTGTCGGCACGGTGATCGACCTGCGGTATCCGTGGGAGATCGCCGCGCGGGGCCGGGCGCCGCAGATCGACGGGCTGACCTGGCACAACCTGAGCGTCGAGCACCGCCCCTACGACCAGGCGACGATCGACCCGACGGTCGACCCGTGGCGCTACCTGGCCGACCGCTACGCAGAGGTCGCCGAGGACGGCGTCGCCGAGCTGCGTCAGGCGTTGGAGGTGATCGCCGCCACCGACTCGCCGCTGGTCTTCCACTGTGCGTCCGGCAAGGACCGCACCGGCCTGCTGGCCGCGCTGCTGCTGGCCCTGCTGGGCGTCGACGAGGAGCAGATCGCCGCCGACTTCGCGCGTACCGAGCTGGCCACCGAGCGCCTCATCGCTGACTGGCGGGCCCTGAACCCCGACCGTGAGCTGATCTGGCCCGGTTACGGTCGCGCCCCCGAGGCCGTCATCCGGCACTTCCTGGCCGACCTGACCGCCGCGTACGGGTCGGTGGTGGGCTACGCCTCTGACCGGCTCGGCGTGGACGAGTCGTTCACCGCTCGGCTGCGGGGGCGCCTGCTCACCGACTGAGGGAGGACTCGCCGCTGGCTGATAATCCTGCGCGCGATCGCCACCTGGTCTGCCAGAGTCGACGACCGTGGACGGGAACTGGGACGGCCTGCGGGCCGACGTACGACAGATGATCGACGAGCTGATCGCCAGCGGACGGGAAGCCGGGGTGCAGGTCGCCGCGTATCTCGACGGTAGGCCGATCGTGACGGTGCAGGCCGGGGTCGCCGACCGGGACACCGGCCGGGAGCTGCGGGCCGACACCCCGATCTGGAGCGCGTCCACCGGCAAGGTCCTCACCTCGACAGTGGTGCACGTGCTGGCCGAGCGCGGCGAACTGGACTACGACCTGCGGATCGTCGACGTGTGGCCGGAGTTCGCCCGGCACGGCAAGGATCGGGTCACCCTGCGGCACGCGCTCACCCACACCGCCGGCGTGCCGGCCCTGCCCGCCGACGTGACGCCGGAGGACTTCACCGACTGGGACCGTATGTGCGCCATCCTGGCCGACGCGGAGCCGATCGCGCCGGCCGGTGAGGTGAAGGCGTACCACGCGTGGACCTTCGGCTGGCTGGTCGGTGAGGTGGTCCGCCGGGTGACCGGCCGGCGCATCTCCCAGGTGCTCGCCGAGGACGTGGCCGGGCCGCTCGGCGTGGCCGACGAGCTGTACCTCGGGGTCCCGGCGGCCGAGCTGGGCCGGCTGGCCCGTGTCGAGGACCGCAACATGGCGGCGCTGTTCGACTACGCGAGCGCCAACCTGCCGAACTTCGACCGGGTCGCCCCGTCCGGCGTACGGCCGGGTGCGCAGATCGGCAGCCGCGCCGACGTCCTGGCGGCCGACGTGCCGGCCACCGGCACCATGACCGCGCGGGCGGCGGCGCGGATGCTCGCGGCGCTGATCGGCGAGGTGGACGGCGTCCGGTTGATCTCGCCGGCCCGGATGCGGGAGGCGGCGACGCTCGACGGGCCGCCCGGACCGGAGTGGGTGTTCGGGCAGGAGACGACCTGGGGCCTCGGGTACGCGGTGGACGACGACGGTTCGTTCGGCGCGGCCGGCAGCGGCGGCAGCCTCGCGTACGCGTACCCCGACCTCGGGTTGACGATCGCGGCGACGAAGACGTTGCTGGGGGCCGGTGACGGTGACCCGATGGAGGACGTGCGCGTGCTGATCCGCGACCGGGTGACCGCGAGTCGCTGACCGCCCCGGGTCAGGTTTCCGCGTCGCTGACGGGCCGGAGCGGCCCGCCCACCACGGCCGCCGGGATGGCCGGCGCGGGCCGGGCGGGCCGCAGCCGGTCGCGTACGCGGTGCGCCGCGTCGCCGGCCGTGGCGGCGATCATCGGCAGCAGTCGGGTGGAGTTCATGATCGCGATCTCCTCGGCGGGTGTGGTGACCCCGTCGAGGAAGCGCAGGACCCGCTCGGGCGGGTTGCGGTCGAAGAGCCGGTCGAAGAACTCGGGGCCGCCGACGCCGCCCCGGTCGAGCGCGCGCAGCGCCACCGCGTCCATCCAGCGGTGCCGGGCCGGGTACGCGGGCTTGGGCACCGGCGGCTGACCAGCGGCGAGCGCGCGGGCCACCTGGTCGGCCTGGCGGTACATGGCGGAGAAGGTGAAGCCGGTGGAGGGGCGGGTCGCGCCGCCGGCAGTGCCGAGGCGGACGACGCGGGCCGACGGTCGGGCGGCAAACGGCGCGTCGGTCATCGGGATCACCCCGTTCTCCACCTCGCGCACACGCAGCCCCGCCGGGTCGAGCCCCAGCAGGTCGCGGTAGTCAACCAGCGCCCTGTCGTACCCGGCGTCGGTGAGCAGACCGGGTGAGAACTCGGTGTACTCGACCAGGGCGTAGCGGTCACTGACCGGCAGCACGTAGCCGAAGGACACGCCCCGGGCGGGCTGCGGGGTGCGAAAGTCCATGAGCACCGCCCGCCGCGGGTCGAACGCCGGGCGGTCGGACTCCAGCCACCAGCCGCGGAAATGTTGCAACCAGATCGTCCGCCCCGCTCGCGCCGGTGGGCGGGGGCGGGAGTCGAGCACCCAGCCGGCCCGTACGACGCGCCCGTCGCCGGTGCGCACGACCACCCGGGCGCCGTCGTCGGTCACCGCCTCGGCCGGCGCGACGATCCGGATGGCGTCCAGCCGACGCTCGGCCTCGGCAGCCCGGTCGTAGACCGGGCCGGAGCGCAGCATGGCGTACCGCAGCGGGGTCAGGTCCAGGACGCGGCGCCGCGCGGGCGTCGCCACCTCGACCTGCCGCCAGCTCGCGCTCAACAGCGGGTCGAGGTCGGCGCTCGGGTCGCCCCAGAACGCCCAGGTGCGGTCCTGGCCGCGCCGGCGCACCGGGTCGACGACGGCGATCCGCAGGTCGCGGACGCCGTGCCGGTCCAGCGCGGCGAGCAGCAGCGAGGCGGCGCCCCCGCCGCCGAGCAGCGCGAGATCGACGTCGAGCGGGGCGGAATCGGTCACCGCACCACGCTGCCACACCGCCCCGGCCGCCGCACACGCCGCTCCGGCCTTGCGACCCGGAGCGGCACGGGCTTGACAAGCAACCATTCGGTTGCCTAACTTCTCAGGCAACCGAATGGTTGCGCTTTTCCGGGAGGGCGAATGGACGAGGCGTTCCGGGCGCTGGCCGATCCCAGCCGGCGACGGCTGCTCGACCAGCTCAACGCACGCAACGGCCAGACCCTGCGAGAACTCTGCGACGGGTTGCCGACGACCCGGCAGGCGGTCAGCAAGCACCTGTCGGTGCTGGAGGCAGCCGGCCTGGTGACGACCGTCCGGCGGGGCCGGGAAAAGGTGCACTACCTCAATGCCGCCCCGATCAACGCCATCGCCGACCGGTGGCTGAGCCGCTACGACCGGCAGCGGGCGGCCGCGCTCGCCGACCTGAGCACCGCACTGGAGGAACAGCCCATGGCAAGCCCCACGTTCGTCTACACGACATACGTCACCACGACCCCGCAGCGACTGTGGGCCGCGCTCACGGAGCCCGCGTTCACGCGCCGCTACTGGGGTGGGGTCGCACTGGTGTCCGACTGGCAGGTCGGGTCACCGGTGCTGTGGCAGGACGCGCCGGAGTGCGAGCCACGCGATCTCGGCCAGCGAGTGCTGATCGCCGCGCCGTACCGCCGCCTCTCCTACAGCTGGCACGGCTTCCAACCCGAGCACGCCGAGCACTTCGGCTGGTCCGCCGAGGAGTTGGCCGCTCGGCTCGGCGAGCGCCGCTCGACGGTGACCTTCGAGATCGAGCCGCACGGCCCCTCGGCCGTCCGGTTGACAGTCATCCACGTCGACTTCTCCCCGGACAGCGAGATGCACCGGGCGATCAGCGGTCAACTCGACGGCAGCGGGGGCTGGCCGGAGCTGCTGGCCAGCCTCAAGACCCTCCTGGAGACCGGCGATCCCATGCCCGAGCCGGCCCCGGCTGAGCGGGCCGGCTGAGCCGGCCGGCGGGCATTCCCTCCGTCGCCGGCCATACCTCGCCATCGGCTCAGCGACGACAGCCCGGCCCGAGCGGACATCGATCGGAGCACCGGCACCCTGGAGGCCGTCCGGGCCTAAGCGCTGCTCTCCCCCGCCTTCGGGTGGACACGTGACGGCAACGAAGGTTTCTCATTTTCACCTGATCGAGGTCCCAACCAACCTAGTGTTGGGCACACCGGTGCTAGTCACGGAGTTGGCCACCCGAACGACGTCCCACGCAGTCAGCGGACGAAAAGTGAGGGAAGACGCGTATGAAGGTCTCAACAGCACTCTGCTCTGCGGCGCTCGGCGTGGGCCTCGGCACGCTCCTGCTGCCGGGCGCCGCACTGGCCGACACCGTCGTGTCACCGGCCACCACCCCGGTCGGGGGAACCGTCGTTCTCACCGCGACGACCTGCAACCCGAAGTCGGGTGACGTCATCTTCCGGGTCACCGGACCCAACCGCGACCAGAACGTCCGATCCACCACCGCCGCCGCCGGCGGCGGGCTCAGCGCCGAACTGTTCACCGCCGGGTTCACCCTCGGCACGTACACGGTGGCCGCTACCTGCGGCGACGGCAGTTCGGCGGGCAGCGCCACGTTCACCGTCACCCCGATCGGGGGCGCACCGGCCGGCTCGGGCGGCGACAACCGCGACGGCCGCGACGCGGGCGCCCTCGCCGCCGGAGGCACCCTGCTCGGCACCGCCGCCGCGGGCGCGGTGGTCCTGTTCCGCCGGCGTCGTCCGGTGTCCACCGTCGCCTGACCGGCGACGCGCTCCATCCCTGAGGACGGATGCCCGTGCCGGTGACACCGGCACGGGCATCCGACGATCCCTACGGAGGCCGGCACGTGTGGAGGCGACGGACCCTGCCGGCGGTGGTCGCCCTGCTCGCCGTGTCCGGGCTGGGGCTGGTCACCGTCGGCCTCACCGCCGAACCGGCGCGGCCCCCACGCCCGCCGGCGAACGCACCGACACACACCCGGCCCACGCCGGACCTGGCGCCGCTCTCGCGCGCCGCGCCCGTCCGCGTCCAGATTCCGGCCATCGGTGTACGCGCGGAGATCGTCCCCGTCGGCGTGGACGCCGCCGGGGTGCTGGAAGTCCCCCCGCTGGACAAGCCGACCCTCGCCGGCTGGTACCGGCACGGGGTCAGCCCCGGAGAGACCGGCAACGCCGTCCTGGTGGGACACGTCGACTCCCCGGCCGGCCCGGCGGTCTTCTTCGACCTGGGTCGACTGCGCGCCGGCCAGGAGATCCAGGTCACCCGCGCCGACGCCCGGGTCTCCACGTTCACAGTGGACGGCGTCAGCGCGTACCCCAAGGACCGCTTCCCCAGCGGCCTGGTCTACGGCCCGTCGGACGCCGCCGGGCTGCGCCTGATCACCTGCGGCGGCCGGTTCGACGCCGGGACCGGCAACTACGTGGACAACATCGTCGTCTTCGCCACCCGCACCGCCTGACGCGGTCCAAATAGGTCTAGGAGGCATCATGCCCGACAGCTCCGACTACGCCCGCGCCCTCGACACAGCGGAGAAGATGCTGGGGTTCCGGCTCGAGCAGTTCCTCACCGCAGGCGAGGGCGAGCCGTCGAACGCCGCCGACTTCAAGCAGATCGCCACCGAGCACGCGTTCGGTGACGCCTGGCCACGCAGCGAAATCCTGGACACCCGTATGCGGGCTCTGGTGTCCGTCACTATCACAGCCTCGCTAGGGATCCTCGAGCCGCTACGTGGCCAGCTGCGCATCGCCCTCAACAACGGGGTAACGCCCGAGGAGATCGTCGAGGCGTTCATTCAGATCGCCGTCTATGCGGGCGTGGCTCGTGCCTTCGACAGCTACACGATCGCCGCCCAGGTGTTCGCGGAGCGGGCACAGTCCCGGGTCGGAGATGCGGCACCCGGCCGGTGACGACGGTTGCGGTGCGCGCTACCTGTCAGGACCGCACGCGCAACCCACCCCGCTGTCGGGCGCGTGACGCCGCTGGGCAGAATGCGGTGGCACCATGCCCTGCGAGCACCGTGGCCGTGACGGTGCGCGGGAGGGGGCGCGTCGTGGATCAGCGAGCGGTACGCGACCGGGCCGGTCGTGGTGTACGCGCCCTGGCCCGCCGACTGCTCGGCCGCCCCGGCGGAGAGGTTCCCTCGCCCCGCCGGTCCAATCCGGACGCCGTTGTCGACTGCGCCGTCTACGTCAAGGGTCGACGGGAGCCGGGCCGGCCACACTATGACGACGCGTACGTCCGTGCCCGCCGCAGCCGCGACGCCTTCGTCTGGCTCGGGCTGCACGAGCCGGGGCCGGCGGTGCTCGCCGCCGTGGGCCGTACCTTCGGTCTCGACGAGCTGACCGTCGAGCAGGCGCTCGCCGACGGGCACCGGCCCACTGTGCAGCGGCACGGGCCGGTCACCCTGCTGGTGCTGCGCACCGCCGGGTACGTGGAGCACGCCGAGCTGACCGACACCTCCGAGGTGATCGACACCGGCGACGTGATGGTGCTGCTCGGTGACCGGTTCGCCGTCACCGTGCGGCACGGTGCCGCCGGGGCGCTGCGCGACGTCCGCGCCGACATCGAGCGCCGACCGGAGCTGCTGGCCGCCGGCCCCTGGGCGGTGGCGTACGCGGTCTGTGCGCGCATGGTCGACACGTACCTGGAGGTGGCCGGGCACGTGGAGCGGGACCTGGAGCGGGTCGAGGAGGCGGTGTTCGCCCGCGACCGCTCGGCCGACATCCAGCACGTCTACCAGCTCAAGCGGGAGGTGGTGGAGTTCAAGCGGGCCGTGCTGCCCCTGCAGACGCCCGTGCGGATGCTGCTCGACCCGGGGGCCGACGGGCCGCCGCGCGCCCTGCACCGCTGGTTCGTGGACGTGGACGGTCGCCTGGCCCGGGCGGTGGACCGGGTGGCCGCGTACGACGATCTGCTCACCTCGATCGTCCAGTCCCGCCTGGCGCAGCTTGCCGTCGAGCAGAACAACGACATGCGCAAGATCGCCGCGTGGGCGGCCATCGCGGCCGCCCAGACCGGCATCGCCGGCCTCTACGGCATGAACTTCGACCACATGCCCGAGCTGGCCTGGCGCTACGGGTACGCCGGGGCGCTGGCCCTGATGGCGGCGGCGGCGCTCGCCCTGTACCGCCTGTTCCGCCGCTCCGGCTGGCTCTGACCCCTTCCTCCGCGATCTTGCACTTTCTGTCGCCGATACGCACCCTTTGCCGGCAATGCGGGGACAGTAAGTGCAAGATCGGCGCCCGGGTCGGGAGGGCGCGGAGCCTCTCCCGTCGGCCAGCGTTCGGGTGGGGGCTAACCTCGCCCGCGTGATGTGGCAGCGGTACGTGGCGATCGGCGACAGCACCACCGAAGGGCTCGACGATCCGGACGACGACGGCGGCTACCGGGGCTGGGCCGACCGGTTCGCCCTGGCGGTGGCGCGCGCCCAGGGCGGGCTGGAGTACGCGAACCTGGCCATCCGTGGCCGGACCACTGCCCGGATCCGCGCCGAACAGCTCCAGCCGGCCCTCGATCTCGCGCCCGACCTGGCCACCGTGGTCGCCGGCATGAACGACGTGCTGCGCCCCTCCTTCGACGCGGACCAGGTCGCCGAGGACGTCGCGGCGATGCAACGGGCACTCGTCGGGCAGGGCGCCACAGTCCTGACCTTCACCATGCCGGACCCGGCGCCGGTGATGCCGCTGGCCCGGCCGCTGCGGGGCCGGATGCTGGCGCTCAACGCGGCCCTGCGCGCGGCCACCGCGCAGACCGGGGCCACGCTGCTGGACCTGGGAGCCCATCCCGTCGCCTCGGATCCGCGGCTGTGGAGCGACGACCGGCTGCACGCCAACAGCGCCGGGCACGCCCGGATCGCCGCCGCGCTGGCGTACACCGCGGGGCTGCCCGGGTTCGACGACTCCTGGACGGCGCCGCTGCCGCCGGCGCCGCTGCGGCGCCG
>NZ_MUZA01000121.1 GCF_021442385.1 Micromonospora sp. MH99 | reverse complement strand
GAGGCGCGGGGCGCGGGCGCGAGGCGCGGGCGCGGGCGCGGGCGCGGGCGCGAGGCATCCACGGGTCGGTCAGCGGCGCAGGGTGAGGATCAGGTCGGCGATCAGGGCCGTCCAGCCGGTCTGGTGCCAGGCGCCCAGGCCGGCGCCGTTGTCGCCGTGGAAGTACTCGGGGAAGGCGATCAGGTCACGCCAGTCCGGGTGGGTCTGGAACATCTGGGCGGCGCCGTAGATCGGCCGTCGACCCCAGTCGTCCTGGGTGAACAGTGAGATCAGCCGGGCGGACAGGTCGTCGGCGATCTCGTCCAGCGAGCGTTTCACCCCCGAGCGGGTCGGATACTCCACCTGCAGGTCGTCGCCGAAGAACGCCGCGTAGTCGCGCAGCGCGCTGATCAGCAGGAAGTTCGTCGGCATCCAGATCGGCCCGCGCCAGTTCGAGTTGCCGCCGAACAGGCCGCTGGTCGACTCGGCCGGTTCGTAGCCGACGGAGAACTCCTGCCCGCCGAGGGTGACGGAGAACGGCTTGTCCAGGTGCGCGCGGGACAGCGTCCGCAGGCCGAAGTCGGAGAGGAACTCGTCGGGGTCGAGCATCCGGGCGAGCAGTCGGACCACCTGCTCCTGGCCGACCATGGACAGCAGCCGCTGCTGGCGGCCGTCCGGGCCGAGCCGCCGGGTGCCGATCACCTGGGCGTACTCCGGGCGGTTGGTGAGGAACCAGCGCAGCCGGGCGCCCAGCTCCGGCAGGCGGTGCAGGGTCCTGGCGGTGAGGCGGGTGGTGGCGGCCAGCGGCAGCAGCCCGACCACCGAACGGACCTTCAGCGGCACCTTCGTGCCGTCGGCGAGGCGCAGCACGTCGTAGAAGAAGGCGTCCTCGTCGTCCCACAGCCCCTGCTCGTACGCGGCGGCGGCGATGTAGAGGAAGTGTTCGAAGAATTTCGTGGCGGTGTCCACCCACGTGCGGTCGTGCTCGGCCAGCACGATGGCCATGTCGAGCAGGTTGAGGGCGTACATGGCCATCCAGCCGGTGCCGTCGGACTGTTCCAGCACGCCGGCCACCGGCAGTGCCGCCGAGCGGTCGAACGGCCCGACGTTGTCCAGCCCGAGGAAGCCGCCCTCGAAGACGTTGTTGCCGCCGGTGTCCTTGCGGTTGACCCACCAGGTGAAGTTGAGCAGCAGCTTGTGCATGACCCGGCCCAGGAACTCGAAGTCCCGGCCGCCGTCGATCTCGAACACCTTGAGCGCCGCCCACGCGTGCACCGGCGGGTTCACGTCGCCGAACGCCCACTCGTACGCCGGGATCTGCCCGTTGGGGTGCAGGTACCACTCGCGCAGCAGCAGCAGGATCTGCTCCTTGGCGAAGCCCGGATCGACCCGGGCGATGCTCACGCAGTGAAAGGCCAGGTCCCACGCCGCGTACCACGGGTATTCCCAGGGGTCGGGCATGGAGATGACGTCGAAGCTGGTCATGTGCCACCAGGCGCTGTTGCGCCCGTGCCGGCGCCCGGCCGGCGGGGGCGACGAGCCGGGGTCGCCGTCCAGCCAGCGCTTGACGTCGAAGTGGTAGAACTGCTTGCCCCACATCAGCCCGGCGATGGCCTGCCGCGCCACCAGCGCCTCGTCCGGGGTCGCGGCCTCCGGGATCACACCGGCGAAGAAGCGGTTCGCCTCGGCCCGCCGTGCCCACACCACTGCCTCGAAGCCGTCACGGAGGTCGGCCGGGGGCGGCGGGGCGGCCGCCGGCGGAGACGCGGTACGGGTCAATCGCAGCCGGATCTGCCGTTGGCCGCCGGCCGGCACGTCGAGCACGTAGTGCAACGCGCCCTTGGTGCCCTCGCGGGCCGGGTTGACCGTGGGGGCGCCGTTGACCACGTGGTCGTTGATGCCGTCCTTCGGGTACGGCGAGCGGCCGGGCAGCCTCCACAGCCGCTCGGCGTTGGTGTCGTTGTCGCAGAGCAGCGGCACCGGGCCGCCGTCGCCCTCCAGCAGCAGTTGGCCGAGCACCCGGTGCTCACCGACCAGCCGGGTGCCCTCGCCGGTGAGGCGCGGGATCCGGTCGCCGCCGGGCAGCCCCCACGCCCAGGTGTTGCGGAACCACAGGGTGGGCAGCACGTGCAGGGTCGCCGCCCGGTCGCCCCGGTTGGCCACTGTCACCACGATGCACAGGTCGGTCGGTGACGCCTTGGCGTAGTCGACGGTCACCGCCCAGTACCTGTCGTCGTCGAAGATCCCGGTGTCCACCAGCTCGTACTCGGTGTCGTCCCGGCCGCGCAGCGCGTTCACCGCGACGAGTTCGTCGTACGGGAAGGCGGCCTGCGGGTAGTGGTAGCGCCAGCGCATCCAGGAGTGGGTAGGCGTGGAGTCCTCGTACCACCAGTACTCCTTGGCGTCCTCCCCGTGGTTGCCGCCGTCGCCGCCGAGGCCGAACATCCGCTCCTTGAGGATCGGGTCCTTGCCGTTCCACAGCGCCAGGGCGAAGGCGAAGGTCTGTCGGTCGTCGCAGACGCCTGCCATCCCGTCTTCGTTCCAGCGGTAGGCTCTGGACCGCGCATGGTCGTGTGGGAAGTAGTCCCACGCCGTACCGTGCTCGCTGTAGTCCTCCCGTACCGTCCCCCACGCCCGTTCGGACAGATAGGGACCCCATGCACGCCAGTCCTGCTCCCCCGAGTCGGCCTGGGCGAGCCGGAGCCGCTCAGCGTCGGGTGGCGAGGCGTCGGAGGACGATCGGTCAGTGATCACGTGCACATCTTTGACGCCGCCGCGGTACTTCACCACAGCGGCCATTCTCGTCGTGGCGTGTTACACCTCGGCGGCGGTGGAGGAAAGTTGATCGACATTCACTTCGGTCCGCAGGTCTGTGGCGAGCTGACCAGCGCGTCCAGCCGGGAGTGGCTGGTGCCCGACGGCCTCGGCGGGTACGCGATGGGCACCGTCGGTGGGCTGCGGACCCGCCGCTACCACGGTCTGCTGGTGGTGCCGGGCGAAACTCCCGCATCCCGTCAGGTGGGACTGGTCAGTCTCGACCCGGCGGTCACCCTGCCGTCCGGCGCCCGGGTCCGGCTCGGCGCCCACGAGTGGTCCTCCGGCGTCGTCGACCCGCGCGGCTTCGAGCTGCTGGAGCGCTTCGAGCTGGTCGACGGGCTGCCCCGGTGGCGGTGGCGGATCGGTGGGGTGGTGATCGAGCGGGAGCTGGCCATGCTGCCCGGCCGTTCCTGCGTGGCGGTCGTCCACCGGCTGGTCGCCGGCGGTCCGGTCCGGCTGGAGCTGTCGGCCGCGTGCACCTGGCGCGACGCGCACGGCGAGCGGCGGGCCGACGGCCCGACCCCGCAGGTCGAGGCGGTCGCCGACGGCGCGGTGGTCGAGGGCGCGTACCGGCTCGCCGGGCCCGGCTGGGCCCCGGAGGGGCAGTGGTGGCTGGGCGTGCACCACCGCGAGGAGGCCAACCGCGGATTGAACGCGGACGAGGACCTCTGGTACGCGGGACGCTTCGTCGGCGAGCTGGAACGCCCGGGCGACACGGTGTCGGTGCGGGCCTGGGCCGGTCGACTCGACGAGGAGCCGCCGCCGGCCGCCGAGATCGTGGCGACCGCCCGGCGACGCAACCGGCAGGTGGTGGCCACGGCGCGGCCGGCCGACGAGGTGGACGCGACGCTCGCGCTGGCCGCCGACGCGTTCGTGATCCGTCCCGGCGGTACGGCTGTCGACGTGGTGGCCGGGTACCCGTGGTTCGGCGCCTGGTCGCGGGACACGATGATCTCGTACGAGGGGTTGTTCCTCTGCACGGGCCGGGCCGCCGAGGGACGTGAGCTGCTGCGGGCGTACGCGGCGACGCTGTCCGAGGGGATGCTCGCCAACACGGCCGACACCGGCCGGGTGGAGTACAACACCGTCGACGGCACGCTGTGGTTCCTGCACGCGGTGAGCCGGCACGTGACGGTCACCGGCGACACCGATCTCGGCGACGAGCTGCTGCCGGCGCTGCGTGCCGTGATCGACGCGCACGTGGCCGGCACCCGCTACGGGATCGCCGTCGACCCGGCCGACGGGCTGCTCGCCCAGGGCGCCCCGGGCACCGCCCTGACCTGGATGGACGCCCGCGTGTACGGGGTGCCGGTCACCCCGCGTACGGGCAAGCCGGTCGAGGTCAACGCGCTGTGGATCAATGGGTTGGCCGGCCTCGCCGAGCTGACCGAGCTGGCCGGGCAGGACGCGGGCGAGCTGTGGCGGCGGCACGCCCAGGCGACCGCGTCGTTCCGGGACCGCTACCCGGCCCCGACCGGCTGGCTGCACGACGTGCTGGACGCGCCCGCGCCGGCGTACCCGCTGGGTGGGGCGGCCCTGCACGACGACGACGCTCTGCGCCCCAACCAGTTGCTGGCCTGGTCGTTGCCGTTCGCGCCGCTGGAGCCGGACGAGCCGACGCTGCGCCGGATCGCGACCGGGCTGCTCACCCCGCTCGGGCCACGCAGCCTCGCCCCGGATTCGGCCGAGTTCGTGGGTCGGCACCGGGGTGGCCCGGCCGAGCGGGACGGCGGCTACCACCAGGGCACGGTGTGGCCGTGGCTGATCGGGCCGTACGTGGACGCCTGCCGCCGGGGCAAGATGTCAGTCGATGACGTATTGATTGGTATTGAGTCCCATCTGACCGAATATGGGCTAGGCTCGGTAAGCGAGACGGCCGACGGCGTCGCGCCGCACTCCGCGACCGGCTGCCCGTTCCAGGCGTGGTCGGTGGCCGAGCTGCTGCGGGTGCGCCGAAAGGGCCAGTAGCGCTTTACACGACCGCAACGGCGGTGTCTCCGCTGGTTATCTCGGCCCCGGCAGGATTGGCCCCGATCCAGACGCGACGGCGACACCGACTCCGGTGTCGGTCGGCGCGCGCCCGGGGACAACTCAAAGGGGGCCGCATGTCACCCGACGCCCACGTGATCGACATCCACCCCGCCCGTCAGCTGCGGGTGCTGATGCTCTCCTGGGAGTACCCGCCGGTGCTCGTCGGCGGCCTCGGCCGCCACGTCCACGCCCTCTCCGTCGCCCTCGCCGCCGCCGGCCACGACGTCACAGTCGTCACCCGCCACGCCGACGGCGCACCCCTGGAGGAATACGCCGACGGCGTACGCATCCTGCGCGCCCCCGAAGACCCCGTCACCTTCCCCCTCGCCACCAGCAGCCTCCTGGCCTGGACCATGGCCTTCAACCACACCCTCACCCGCACCGCCCTGCGCGCCACCCAGGCCGGCAGCTACGACGTCATCCACGCCCACGACTGGCTCGTCGCCCACACCGCGACCACCCTCGCCGAACACCTCGACCTGCCGCTGGTCACCACCATCCACGCCACCGAGGCGGGTCGGCACCAGGGCTGGCTGCCCGAGGAGATGAACCGCACCATCCACGGCGTCGAGCACTGGCTCAGCGGGTCCTCCACCCGGGTGATCGCCTGTTCGGGTTACATGCGCGACCAGGTGAGCGCGCTCTTCGACGTACCGACCGGGTTGGTCGACGTGGTGCCCAACGGGGTCGACGACCGGGCCTGGCGGGCCCGCCCGCGCGCGGTCGCCACGGCCCGTGCCCGGTTCGCCGCCGACGGCCCCCTGGTCGGGTACGCCGGACGCCTGGTCTACGAGAAGGGCGTGCAGCACCTCGTGCACGCGGTGCCCCGGCTGCGCGAGCGGCACCCCGGCCTGCGCGTGGTGATCGCCGGCGACGGCCCGTACCGCCCCGAGTTGGAGGCCGAGGCCCGCCGCCTGGCGCTCGGCTCGACAGTCCGCTTCACGGGCTTCCTCGACGCCACCCAACTGCCGGCGGTGCTCGGCGCGACCGACGCGACAGTGGTCCCCAGCCTCTACGAGCCGTTCGGCATGGTGGCCCTCGAAGCGGCCGCGGCCGGAGCGCCGCTGGCGGTGGCCCGCACCGGCGGCCTCGCCGAGATCGTCGAGTCCGGCGTGACCGGCGTGACGTTCCCGCACAGCGACCCGGCGGCGCTCGCGGGCGCGGTCGACCAACTGCTCGGCGACGAGGTCTTCGCGCGAAGGGTGGCCCGACGGGCCCGCAGCATGGTCGGCGAGCGGTACGGCTGGGCCAGCATCGCCGCCCGCACCGCCGCCACCTACGCCACCGCCCGTCGCGAGCACGGCCCGCTTCAGGCTCGGCGGGCCGCCGCCCGACTGGCCGGTGGACGCGCCCGGATCGCCATCCCGGAGGGCAATCTGCTCGCCGCCACCGACCACGCCGCCTGCTGAAGGCGGGTCGGACGACCGATAGGTGACTTCCGATCCGCTGGTTAGGGTGTACCCCGGACAGCGGCTGAGGAGGAGCGTGCGCAGGTGCTGATCGCGGGTCGGTACCGGCTGCTCGACCTGGTGGGTCGTGGGGGCATGGGTCGGGTGTGGCGAGCCCGCGACGAGATGCTGCACCGCGAGGTCGCGGTCAAGGAGGTCGTACCGCCGAGTTGGCTGGCCGACCACGAGCGGGCCGAGCTGCGCTCGCGCACGCTGCGGGAGGCGCGCGCCGCGGCCCGGCTCAACCACCCCGCCGTGGTCCGGCTCTACGACGTCGTCCCGGTCGAGGGCAGCCCGTGGATCGTGATGGAGTACGTCCCGTCGCGCACCCTGCAGGACGTCATCGACGCCGAGGGGCCGCTGGAGCCGGCCCGCGCCGCCCGGATCGGCCTGGCCCTGCTCGGTGCGCTGGAGGCCGCGCACACGGCCGGCGTGCTGCACCGCGACGTCAAACCGCAGAACGTGCTCGTCGCCCACGACGGTCGGGTGATGCTCGCCGACTTCGGGCTGGCCACCTTCGACGGCGGAGACGGCGCGATGACCCGCCCCGGGATGGTGCTCGGCTCCCCGCAGTACGTCGCTCCGGAGCGGGCCGCCGAGGGCGTGTCCACGGTGGCGGCCGACCTGTGGTCGCTCGGCGCCACCCTGCACGCCGCAGTGGAGGGCCGCTCCCCGTACGCCCGCAGCAACGCCATGGCCACCCTCAGCGCGCTGGCCGCCGGTCCACCCGACCCGGCCCCACACGCCGGACCGCTCGCGCCGGTGCTCGCCGGGCTGCTGCGCCGCGACCCGCGCGACCGCCTCGACCACGACGGCGCCCGCCGGCTGCTCACCGCCGCCGCGACCGGCCACCCCGGCCCACCGGCGCAGCTGCGGGAAGCCGCAGTCGACGCCGCGACCCACTCCTCGCCGGCGACCAGTTCCCCGAACTCGAACGGTTCCTCGGCCTCGGCGGCGTCCGCTGCGGGGGAAGCGGCCGACCAGGACGTCACCATCCCGCTGCCCGAGCCCGACCCGGCCGCCACCAGCTGCGGCGAACCGGGAGTCCGGGCCGCGGCGGAGGAGACAGCCCCCTACCCTGCGACGCCCGAGCGATCGGGCGGACGACCGGCCGGACTACTGGCCGGGCGGCCCAGGGCGCGGCGGGCCGCGCTCGTCGTCACCGCGCTGCTCGTGGCCGCCGCGGCCGGCGTGGGCACCGCTCTGGCCGTCGCCGGTGACGCCCCGACCGACAACGCCGGACGGTCCACCGCGCCGACGGCGGACCGTCCGAACGACGGCAGCGGCACGAACGAGGGCTCCGGCGACGGCCGGGGTGGCCCGTACGGCGGTGGTGGCCCCGGCCGGCCCGGCCCGCCGCCGAATGGCCGCGACGTGCCCCCGCCGCCGTTCCCCTGCGTCCATCCGGACGTCGCGGGGCCGCCGGTGGCGGCCGGGTCACCCGCGTCGGGCGAGCGGTTCCGGCCACCCACGGGCTGGGTCTGGCACGCCGACAGCACCGGCTTCCGCGTCTCCGTGCCGGCGAGCTGGCACTACTCCCGCGAAGGCCCGGTGGTCTGCTTCCAGGACCCGGCCACCGGTCGGGCGTTGAGCGTCGCGCCGGGCACGGCTGCCGACCCGCTGACCCGACTGCGCTCGGCCCGCGACGACGCGGCCCGGATCGGGGCGCTGCCGAACTACGACGAGATCCGGCTCAACGCGGGCGGTGGCGGCGCCGAGTGGGAGTGCCGGTGGGCGGCCCCGTACGGCGTCGTGCTGCACGCCCGGCAGGAGGTCCTCCCACCCGAGAGCTGGACCTTGGGTTGGATCACCGACGATCGGGACTGGACGGCTGCCGACGCGGACTGGAGGACAGTGCGAAAGAGTTTCCGACCACCCCGCTGACCTGCGCCGTATGGCCCTGCCGGGCCCTCCGTCCGGCGTGGATCGAGGCCGCTCAGCGGATGAGAAAAGTCGTCTTGGTGGCTATCGTGTAACTCGGGGTGACCGAGGGGGAGCGACCGTGCAGCAGTTGCTGATCGCGGGTCGGTACCGGCTGCTCGACCTGGTCGGCACCGGCGGGATGGGCCGGGTGTGGCTGGCCCGCGACGAGATGCTGCACCGGGACGTGGCGGTGAAGGAGGTCGTGCCGCCAGCCTGGCTGGCCGAGGCCGACCGCGCCGAACTACGACTGCGGACGCTGCGCGAGGCCCGCACGGCCGCCCGGCTCAACCACCCCAACGTCGTTCGTCTGTACGACGTGGTGCATCACGGCGAGAACCCGTGGATCGTGATGGAGTACGTGGCGTCCCGGTCGGTGCAGCAGATCATCAACACCGAGGGCCCGCTGAGTCCACAACGTACCGCCCGGATCGGGCTGGCGGTGCTCGCGGCGTTGCGGGCTGCGCACAGCGCCGGCGTGCTGCACCGCGACGTGAAGCCGCACAATGTGCTGGTCGCCGACGACGGGCGGGTGGTGCTCACCGACTTCGGGCTGGCGACGTTCGACGGCGGGGACGGGGCGATGACCGGCCCGGGCCTGGTGCTCGGCTCGCCGCAGTTCGTCGCGCCGGAACGGGCCCGCGAAGGCGTGTCGGATCCGCGTACCGACCTGTGGTCGTTGGGCGCCACGCTCTACGCCACGGTCGAGGGGCAGTCCCCGTACGCCAGGTCCAGCGCGATGGCGACGCTGAGCGCGCTGGCCACCGAACCGCCGGATCCGATGCGCCGGGCCGGCCCGCTGCGTCCGGTGATCACCGGCCTGTTGCAGCGCGACCCCTGGCGGCGGTTGACCGCCATCGAGGCCGAACAGCTGCTGCGCGCAGCGGCGGCCGACCACGACCGGCCGGACGGGCCGGCTCCCTCCTCGGCGGTGGCGGCGGTCCGCAGCGCGGGCCGGTCCGCAGCGTCCACCCCGGTCAGCCCGGCCGGTCCGTCGAACGACGCGGCCCC
>NZ_MUZA01000120.1 GCF_021442385.1 Micromonospora sp. MH99 | reverse complement strand
GCCACCGGCCGGGCGTGCACCGCCGCCGCCGTACACGGCACCGCCGGCAGGAGCGGGACCGCCCCGGCCCGAAGCACCGCCGTAGACGCCGCCACCGGCCGCCGCACCGCCGTACACGCCGGTGCCGGGACGGCCACCGCCGGGCGGGACGTCCTCGTCCCGCAGCGCGCCGCGCCGGTCGTCCCGGCCGTCAGTCGAATCCGCATCGTCGGCCGCGGGTGGCCGGCGGCGGGCCCGCAGGATGCCGAAGATGCCGGCGCCGACGAGCAGCAGACCGAGCACGCCGACAGCGCCAACGAGGTAGGTGATGTCGTCGAAACTGAGCCCGTCGATCCAGGACTTCTCGGCCGCCGGCTTGCCACCCCCGGGAGCGGCAAGAGGCGCCGCCACGCTGGTGGACGGCGTGTAACTCAGAATGTCGACGGGCTCGTCCGCGGTGAGCTGCCCGCCGTCGGAGACCGTGACGAAGGTCTTCCCGTCCGGCGTGTAGGAGATCGCCTCACCGAACGGGTCGGCCAGTGGCGTCACCCGGGGCTTGCCGGTGGTGAGCGCACCGAGGACGTCGCCGCCGGTCACGTCGTACTCGAAGGCGTCCGCGTACGTCCGGATGACGACGCGGCTACCGTCCGGCGACCGGGCGGCCCCGGTGACCGCGAGCCGGCCGTAGACGCTGAGCGGGTTCTCCGTGGAGGTCTTCGGCAGCTTGATCTCGCCGGCCTTCTTCATCGGCACCGGCTCGGTGTCGCCGTTCTTCAGCTTCGCCGTCGGGGTGAAGATCTCCGCGTTGCCGCTCGACACCTTGGTGATGATCAGCGGAAGGCCGTCGGCCCCCACCAGCAGCGCCTCGGCGTCGTGCGGCTTGTTCTCGGGGTAGGAGAGCCGGTGCAGCACGGGCTGCTTCGTACCGTTGATCGGCATGGTCCAGACCGCGATCCGCGACCGCCGCTCCTTGTTGCTGGTGTTGTCGCCGATGTCACCGATCCACAGGATGTCACCCTTCGGCGACACGGCCAGGTCCTCGGTGTCGAACGGCCCCTGGCCCGAGTAGCGGACCGGCTCCTTGGCGACCTTGCACTTGCTGTCGAGGAAGAAGATCCGTTTGCGCGCCTCGACATCGGTGCCGTCGTTGATGACGATGTAGCCGGTCTTGGTCGCCACCAGCCCGGACAGCTCCCGCAGCCGCTCGTCGGTGACCGAGCAGCGCTTCTTGCCGGGGATGGCGCCGGACGGCTGGGATGATCCGGGAGCGGGAGCGGCTACGGCGACTCCGGCCAGCGCCACGGTTGCCCCGAGCAGGCCGAGGGCAACCGTGACCGAGGAAACAACGCGGCGCATTCGGCCAGTGTCGCATGCCGCGCGTTTCCGGTGGATGACGCCGGGGCCGCTCAGGGCCGGCTGCCGACCGCCTGGCCCTCCCGCTGCACGTCGAACGGCGCCAGCTCGGCGGCGAGCGCCGCACTGACCCGGACGTGCAGCAGAGTGCCCTCCGGCAGGTGCGACGTGCTGAGCACCTCGCCGGTGCGGTGCACCCGGGACACCAGGTCACCCCGGTCGTACGGCAGGACGGCCCGGACCTCCACGGCGGGTTGCGGCAGCCGCTCCTCGATCGCCGCCCGCAGGGCGTCGATCCCCCGACCCGAGTACGCCGAGACGAAGATCGCCTCCGGCCAGAGTCGCTTGAGACGCAGCAGCGCGTCCTCGTCGGCCGCGTCGGTCTTGTTGACCACCAGCAGCTCGGGCAGCCGGTCCGCGCCGACCTCGGCGAGCACCTCGTGCACGGCCCGGACCTGCTCCTCCGGATCCGGGTGCGTGCCGTCGACGACGTGCACCACCAGATCCGCCTCGGCGACCTCCTCCAGCGTCGAGCGGAACGCCTCGACGATCTGGTGCGGCAGGTGCCGGACGAAGCCGACCGTGTCGGAGAGCGTGTAGAGCCGCCCGTCCGAGGTGGTCGCCTTGCGGGTGGTCGGGTCGAGCGTCGCGAAGAGCGCGTTCTCCACCAGCACGCCCGCGCCGGTCAGCCGGTTGAGCAGGCTGGACTTGCCGGCGTTGGTGTAGCCGGCGATGGCCACGGCGGGCACGGAGTTGCGGGTGCGACGGGCGCGCTTGGTGACGCGTACCGTGCGCATGCTCTTGATCTCGCGACGCAGCCGGGAGATGCGGTGGCGGATGCGCCGCCGGTCGGTCTCCAGCTTGGTCTCACCGGGACCACGCACGCCCACGCCGCCGCCGGCGCCGCCACCCCGGCCGGAACCACCGGTCTGCCGGGAGAGCGTCTCACCCCAACCGCGCAGCCGGGGCAGCAGGTATTCGAGCTGCGCCAGCTCGACCTGCGCCTTGCCTTCCTTGCTCTTGGCGTGCTGGGCGAAGATGTCGAGGATCAGCGCCGTACGGTCGACGACCTTGACCTTGGTGCGCTGCTCCAGGTTGCGCAGCTGCGACGGGGACAGCTCACCGTCGCAGATGACCGTGTCGGCGCCGGTGGAGAGCACCACCGCGCCCAGATCGTCGACCTTGCCGCGGCCGATGTACGTGGCCGGGTCGGGTCGGGTACGACGCTGGATCAGCCCTTCGAGCACCTGCGAGCCCGCGGTCTCGGCGAGCGCGGCCAGCTCGGTCAGGGAATTCTCGGCGTCGGTCACCGTGCCCTCGGTCCAGACGCCCACCAGGACGACCCGCTCCAGCCGCAGCTGGCGGTATTCCACCTCGGTGACGTCGGAGAGCTCGGTTGACAGGCCGGGGACGCGTCGCAGGGACTGTCGCTCCGACAGCTCCATCTCGCCGGTGGTGACGTCGTCGAACTCGTCCTCGACGGGGACGAAGCTCTCCTGGTCTCGCAAGCGGTTCTCCTGTCCGAAATGATGAGTAGAACGTAATCCTGACATGACACAACGCCGAACGCACCTGCTATATGCCCGTGCTGGAGGTCGCCAAAAGTGGGGGCGAATACCGGTCGACCACGGCAACCCGGTAGAAATGCTCAGGCGGCGGCCGACCGGCCGCACAGCCGTGACGGAGGGATCCCGTGGCCATCACCCGACTGCCGAGCGCCGGATTTTCGATCACCATCCGGATCGCCGTGACCGCGGACGCGTCCTCGATCGGCCGGCTCACCACCTCCGTCGGCGAGGCCGGAGCGATCGTCACGGCGCTGGACGTGGTGGACTCGGACCCGACGAACGTGATCGTCGACCTGACCTGCGACACCGCCGACGCCGGTCACGCCGACCAGGTGGTCGAGGCGCTGACCGCGCTCGACGGCGTGGACGTGCGCAAGGTGTCGGACCGCACGTTCCTCCTGCACCTCGGCGGCAAGATCGAGGTGACCTCCAAGGTCGCGCTGCGCAACCGTGACGAGCTGTCCCGGGCGTACACCCCGGGGGTGGCTCGGGTCTGCATGGCGATCGCCGAGAACCCGGCCGACGCCCGGCGGCTGACGATCAAGCGCAACACGGTGGCGGTCGTCAGCGACGGCTCGGCGGTGCTCGGGCTGGGCAACCTGGGCCCGGCCGCGTCGCTGCCGGTGATGGAGGGCAAGGCCGCGCTGTTCAAGCGCTTCGGCGGCGTGGACGCCTGGCCGGTCGTGCTCGACACGCAGGACACCGACGAGATCGTGCAGATCGTCAAGGCGATCGCGCCCGCGTACGGCGGGATCAACCTGGAGGACATCGCCGCGCCGCGCTGCTTCGAGATCGAGGCCCGGCTGCGCGAGGCGCTGGACATCCCGGTCTTCCACGACGATCAGCACGGCACCGCGATCTGCGTGCTGGCCGCGCTGACCAACGCGCTGCGCGTCGTGGGCAAGCAGCTCGCGGACGTCCGGGTCGTCGTCTCCGGCGCCGGCGCGGCGGGCACCGCGATCATGAAGCTGCTGCTGCGCCAGGGCGTCGGCGACATCATCGCGTACGACCGCCAGGGCGCCCTGCACCGCGGGCTGAGCGACCTCAACCCGGCCTGGCAGTGGCTGGCGGAGAACACCAACAAGGAGAACTACTCCGGCGACCTGCCGGGCGCGATCCGGGGCGCCGACGTGTTCATCGGGGTCAGCGCGCCGAACCTGCTCACCGGCGACGACATCGCCGGCATGGCGAAGGATGCCATCGTCTTCGCGCTGGCCAACCCGGACCCGGAGGTCGACCCCCGGGAGGCGCGCAAGTACGCCGCGGTGGTCGCCACCGGCCGCTCGGACCAGCCCAACCAGATCAACAACGTGCTCGCCTTCCCCGGCGTGTTCCGCGGCATGCTCGACGCGCACGCCGAGGAGTTCACCGAGGAGATGGCGATCGCGGCGGCTCAGGCCATCGCCGACGTCGTCGGTGAGGAGAAGATCAACCCGACGGTGATCGTGCCGAGCGTCTTCGACTCCCGGGTCGCCCCGGCGGTCGCCGCCGCCGTCCGCGCCGCCGCGCACAACCCCAGCCCGCTGCCGGCAGCCGACCCCGGCCCGTCGGACCTCCCGGAGATCGCCGCGAACGCCAGCGCCACCCCCTGAGCAACTCGACGCCTGCGGGCGCTAGGCGAGGGAGGCCCCCGACCGGGTCGTTCCCTCCTTTGCTCTGCTTCACCCCGCGCAACACCTGATGTCCGGTTATCGGACACCGGGTGTTGCGCGGGTTGAAGCAGAGCAAAGGGCCGACAGCAGCGGCCGGTGAGCAGAAGTCGGCCGCCGGCGCGCAGCCGGGTGCGCGGCCGGCCTCAGCGCCCGGGCGCAGCGGACAGGATGGAGAGGTCGACCTCGCCCGTTGCCACCAGGACGGCGGGGCCGGACAGCCAGCACGAGTTCTCGGTGACCGTCACCGTCAGGCGGCCGCCGGGCACGTCCACGGCGACCACGCCGGTGTCCCGGCCGGCGTCGCGCAGGGCCACCGCGCCCACCGCGCAGGCGCCCGTGCCGCAGGACAGGGTCTCGGCGCTGCCGCGCTCGTACACCCGCATCAGGGAGTGCCCGTCGGTGCCGTCGACCGGGTCGCCCGCCACGATGAACTCCACGTTCACGCCGGCCGGGAAGACCTCCGGGTCGAACCCGGGCGCGACGGTCAGGTCCAGTGCCGACAGCTCCACGCCGGCGGGCAGGACACAGACCAGGTGCGGGTTGCCGATGTCCACAACCGTGCCGGGCAGGGTCAGGCCGCCCAGGGTGGCGGTCGAGGAGTCGTACACCTGGGGGCGGCGCATCTCGACGGACACGGCGTCGCCCTCGACCAGCGCGCGCACGACGCCGGCCCGGGTGGCCACCGGCAGCGCCGCGCCAGCCGGCGTGGCCAGTTCGTTGTCCAGCAGGTAGCGCACGAAGACCCGCGCGCCGTTGCCGCACATCTCGGCGAACGAACCGTCGGCGTTCCAGTAGTCCATGAACCACTCGGCCTCACCGGCCAGCCCGGCGCCGTCCGGATGCTTGGCCGCCCGGACGACCCGCAGCACGCCGTCCGCGCCGATGCCCCGCCGCCGGTCGCAGAGCGCCGCGACCAACTCCGGGGTCAGGTCGAGCTGACCGTCCGGGTCGGGCAGGAGGACGAAGTCGTTGCCGGTGCCGTGGCCCTTGGTGAACTCCACGCCCCCATCATCGCGCAGCGGCCGGCACCAGACGCAGCGCGGCCCCGATCAGGTCCGGAGTCGCCGAATCCAGCCAGTGGATCCGCGGGTCACGCCGGAACCAGGACCGCTGCCGGCGCACGAAACGCCGCGTCGCCCGGACTGTCTCGTCGTGCGCCTGCGCCTCGGTCAGCTCACCGTCGAGCAGGCGCAGCACCTGCTGGTAGCCGAGCGCCCGGCTGGCCGTCCGTCCCTCGGCCAGCCCCCGACCCACCAGCTCGCGGGTCTCGGGCACCAGACCGTCGGCCCACATCCGGTCCACCCGCAGCGCGATCCGCTCGTCCAGCAGCCCGGTGTCCAGATCGACGCCCAGCTGCACCGACGGGTAGTACGGAGTCGGCTGCGGCAGCGACGCGGCGAACGGCGCACCGGTCAACTCGATCACCTCCAGGGCCCGCACGATCCGCCGGCCGTTGCCGGGCAGGATGCCCTCGGCGGCCACCGGGTCGGCGGCGCGCAGCCGCGCGTACAGCGGCGCGGGGCCCACCTCGGCCAACTCCCGCTCCAGCCGCTCGCGCAGCGCCGCATCGGTGCCGGGGAACTCGAAGCGCTCCAGCACCGCCCGCACGTACAACCCCGAGCCACCCACCAGCAGCGGCACCCGACCTCGGGACAGGATGTCGTCCACCGCCGCGCGGGCCAGCCGCTGGTACTCCGCGACGCTGGCCGGCTCGGTGACCTCCCAGATGTCGAGCAGGTGGTGCGGCACCCCCTCCCGCTCGGCCGGGGTCAGCTTGGCGGTGCCGATGTCCATGCCCCGGTAGAGCTGCATCGAGTCGGCGTTGACCACCTCCCCGTCCAGCGCGTGCGCGAGCGCGATGCTCAACGCCGACTTGCCCGCAGCCGTCGGACCGACCACCGCCACGACCGTGCCGGCCGGGACTGCCGCACCGCCGGTCACGCCCGCTCCCAGGACGCCACGAAGTAGGCCACGCCGTAGGGGGCCGAGTCGTGCAGCAACTCGCCGCGCCACCCGCCGCCGCTCGACCGGGCCGCCTCGGCGAGCACCTGCCACGACGCCCGGCCGGCGACCTTCAACTGCGCCGACAGACCCGCGTCCAGGTCGCGCAGGACGTCCAGGTCCGCCCCGGCCAGGGCCGCGGCGACCCGCTTGTCGTACGGGAGGGAGCGCTGGTCGTCGTACCCGGGGGCCTTCTCCCCCCGGCAGGCCGACCCGTCACCGAGCACCAGCAGCGCCACCCGGTCACCGGCCGCGGCGACCTGCTCGGCGAGCGCGGCCACCTCCACCGGCCCGGCGTCGGCGGTCACCTGCACGGCGGTCACCGGCGCGGCCGTCACCGGCGCGGCGGGGCGTTCGGCGTGCCGGGCCAGCAGCCACGCGCCGACCGTCAGGCTCAACGGCAGCACCGCGCCGCGGTCCGGCTGACCGGGGACCAGGGGCACGTCCAGGTCGACGCCCCAGGGCTGGAGGGACCCGGTGGCCGGGGGCCGGATCGGGCCTGTCGACGGGCCGACGCCGAGCAGCACCACCGCGTCCGGGTCGGCTGCCAGCAGTCGGCGTACGGCGAGGTCACAGGCCGCGCGCAGGTCGTCCAGTTCGCTGGCGGCGGCACCGGCAACCTCCGGCACGAGCAGGGGCGGATGCGGGCAGACAGCGGCGGCGACCAGTGGCACCCGTTCACCGTAGCGGGAACGCCCGGTGCGTCTCCGCGCCGATCCGGTCAATCAGGCTCTAGGACACCGTATGGTCACGGTCGGCGATAGGCGCTCGACGGGGACCGGGTCGGACCTGTGACAATGCCGGAAGTAACTTGGCTGCGCCGTGGCGGCGACGGGGGATGGCTCCCTCGACGCCGGGAGAACGAGGATGGGCACATGAGCGACTGGACTGCCTTCGGACGGGTGGACGCGGACGGCACCGTTTACGTCAAGACCTCCGAGGGCGAGCGGGTGGTCGGATCCTGGCAGGCGGGAGCACCGGAGGAGGGTCTCGCGCACTTCGCACGCCGCTTCGCCGACCTGGTCACCGAGGTGGACCTGACCGAAGCACGACTCAACTCGGGCGCGGCGGACGCCGGGAACTCGTTGAGCACAATTCGGCGGATCCGCACCACGCTGCCCGAGGCCCACGTGGTCGGCGACATCGACGCCCTGGCCGCCCGGCTGGACAAGCTGGCGACACTTGCCGAGGAGAAGGCCACCGAGGCACGCGCCGCTCGGGACGCCGCCCGCGGCGAGGCCCTGGCCCGCAAGACCGCGCTGGTCGAGGAGGCCGAGAAGCTCGCCGCCGAGTCCACCGGCTGGAAGACGGCAGGTGACCGGCTCAAGGAGATCCTCGACGAGTGGAAGACCATTCGCGGGGTCGACAAGAAGGCCGACGGTGAGCTGTGGAAGCGGTTCGCCGCCGCACGGGACGGCTTCACCCGGCGTCGGGGCGCCCACTTCGCCTCCCTGGACGCGACGCGCAAGCAGGCGCAGACCGTCAAGGAAGAGCTGGTCGCCGAGGCCGAGAAGATCAAGGACTCCACCGAGTGGGCGGCCACTGCCAACCAGCTCAAGGAGCTGATGACGCAGTGGAAGGCCGCCCCGCGTGCCTCCAAGGAGGCCGAGCAGAAGCTCTGGGAGCGGTTCCGGGCCGCGCAGGACGCCTTCTTCAGCCGGCGCAGCGAGGTGTTCTCCGCCCGGGACAACGAGCAGCGCGGCAACCTGGAGCGTAAGCAGGCCCTGCTGGCCGAGGCCGAGGCCCTGGACATCGACGCCGACCCGAAGGGCGCCCAGGCCAAGCTGCGGGAGATCCAGGCCCAGTGGCACGAGGCCGGCCGGGTGCCCCGCGAGGCGGCCGCCGGGCTGGAGCGCCGGCTGCGTGTCATCGACGACAAGGTCCGCGACGTGATGGACTCGGCGTGGCGCCGCACCACCAAGGAGGACAACCCGCTGCTCGCCCAGATGCGCGCGCAGGTTGCGGAGGCCGAGGAGCGGCTGGCGCGGGCGCAGAGCGCCGGGGACGCGCGCCGGATCAAGGACGCCGAACAGGCACTCGCCGCCAAGCGGCAGTTCCTCCAGCTCGCCGAGCAGGCCGGCTGACCTGAGACCGTCGGAGAGCCCCCGGTCCCGCACGGGACCGGGGGCTCCACCGTGTCCGGCGCTCACATCCGCACCCCCGCGCCCCGCGCGCAACCCGTCTCTCTCCCTCCGGCCCCACGTGCCGCGCCCCCGCACCCCACGTGCCGCGCCCCCACGCCCCACGCGCCGCGCCCCCACGCCCCACGTGCCGCGCCCCCACGCCTCACGTGCCGCGCCCCGCCCCACGTGCCGCCGCGCCGCGCGACCCGTGTCTCGTGCCCCACGTGAAGATCCACGCAACTTCCCGGATGTTGCTGCCTCCGGTGCGCGGGAGACAGCAACATCCCTGATATTGCGCGGATCTTGGTGACGGGCGCTTGCTCCATCGCCGGGAGCGGGGTCGGGGGTGCCCGCAGGCATCAAGGTCATGCTCGATCCAGGATGTAGTGGCCACCGAACGCCGGGATGCCACTACATCCATGTTCGAGCGTGATCATGAGGTGGGGGCCCGGCGCGCGGGGGCGGAGCGTGCGCGCGTGGAGGCCCATCGGGTGGAGGCAGGGCGTGCGCGGACGAGCGGCGCACGCCGCCGAGCAGCGCACGGGGGCGAGCAACGCACACGGCCGGGCGGCGCACACGGCCGGGCTGGGCACGGCCGGG
>NZ_MUZA01000012.1 GCF_021442385.1 Micromonospora sp. MH99 | reverse complement strand
GGCGAGCTGATCCGCACCAGCGCCGACCAGACCTTCACCGTCGACCCCTGCAACCTGCAACTGCTCTACCAGGGCCGGTCTCCGTCCTCCAACGGTGTCGACTACGGCCTGCTGCCGTACCGCCCGGGCCTGCTCACCCTGCAACGCTGACCCTCCACCACCCCACGACCCGGGGCGGGTTCGGCACCACGCCGAACCCGCCCCGCGTCACGTGCCAGGGCCGTCCGTCCGTGCCAGGGTGGGTCATGCCATTGAACGCACACCATCTGCGAACATCGGTCGCCGTGTCCGACATCGCGCGGGCCGTCGAGTTCTACGAGGGCAGGCTGGGGCTGGTACCGCTGTGGTCCGCGCCCAGCGCCACCATCGCCGACGGCAGCCGCATCTACGCCTCCGGTGGCGGTCCCGCCCTCAACGTGTACCAGTCGGTCACCGCCGGGAAGACGCCTGCGACGCTGGCGACGTGGTACGTCGACGACATCGACGAGATCGTCGACGAGCTGTCCTCGTCCGGCGTCGAGTTCGCCCGCTACGAGCAAATCGAACACGACGCGAAGGGGATCACCGAGCGGGCCGGCGGTGGTCGTATCGCGTGGTTCCAGGACCCGGACGGCAACACCTTCGCCATCGAAGCGGACGTCTGACCGCTGGGTGCCGCCGCGCGGGAACGGGCCCGGCTGAACTCTGACGGGCCGGAACACGGCGAGACTTCTTCAACCGTGCCGCGTTGTCCCAGGGCCGGCCGCTCCGGCCATCTTCCGTGATGGAATTCGGTCCCCGTGTCGATCTCGACCGCTCGATGTTCGTCGAACCAGTGACAGCACCGGCGGTCGAGTAGGGAGATCGATGGACATGCGCAGCAGCCTGTGGGGCCTGATATCCGCGCGTGCGAGCATCCTCCGCCTCATGCCCAGAGCGGGCTTCGGTCTCCTCGGCGCGCTCCTCCTGCTCAACCTGTTCCTCGCCGCACTGCCGATCGCGTTCGTCGTCACGTCCAGCGTGGTGTTGGGCAAGGTGCCGGGGGCCGTGGACGGCGGTCTCGACTCGACGGCGTGGCGGGAGCTGGTGCCGGTCTTCGCGGCGGCCGCCGGCATCTTCGTGTTGCAGCAGGTGTTGGCGCCGGCCCAGCTCTCGCTGGGTGAGCTGCTGGCGCGGCGGATCGACGGCACGGTGGTGGACGACGTGATGCGGGCGTCGACGCGCAGCACCGGGGTCGGGCCGATGGAGGACCAGTCGGTCCTCGCCGACCTGCGCTACGCCGCCCGCGAGCTGGAGCACGGCCTGCAGATGTGGGGGCCGGGCAGCGCCTGCGCCGGCACTCTCGCGCTGATCGCGCGGTACGGCCAACTGGTCGGTTTTACGGCGATCATCGGCGTCGTCTACTCCTGGTGGGCGGCAGTGGCGGTGGCCGTGACAGTGCTGTGGTTCCGCAACGTGCAGCGCGGCGGTCTGCGGCGCTACGCCCACGCCCGGTTCAGCCTCATGCCCCAGCAGAACAAGGTGGAGTACGTCCGCAACCTGGCCGTGCAGCCGCCGGCGGGCAAGGAGATCCGGGTCTTCGGGCTGGCGAACTGGATGGACGGCGAGATGCGGGCGTCCTACCGCGCCTGGTTCGCGCCGCTGTGGGCGGCGCGACGGCGGGTCTACCTGTGGCCCGGTGTGTGGTCCACCGGGTTCAGCCTCCTCGCCTGCGGGGCGATCTTCGCGACGATCGGCGCCACCGCGATCAACACGCTGACGCTTACCGAGTTCGTCCTGATCATGCAGGCGGCGCTTGGTGCCATCCGGCTGTCGGTGTTCTACCCGGAGGCCGACCTGGAGACCGCGATCGGCACCGAGACCCACCGGGCGGTGCGCCGGTTCGCCGATCACATCGACAGGCACACAGTGCTGGAGCCGGCCGGCTCCGGGAGCCCGGCGCCCGAGCCGGTCAGTGAGATCCACTTCGATGACGTGTCGTTCCACTATCCCGGTCAGGACCGACCGGTGCTCGACGGACTGGACCTGCGAATCCCCGTCGGCAGCTGCACCGCGATCGTCGGGCTCAACGGCGCGGGCAAGACGACGCTGGTGAAGCTGCTCGCACGGCTCTACGAGCCCGACCGCGGGGCCGTACGTCTCGACGGCGTCGACATCCGCACGTTCGAGCTGTCGCAGTGGCGTGCCCGGCTCGCCGTGATCTTCCAGGACTACCTGCGCTACGAGTTCTCCGCCGCGGACAACGTGGCGTTCGGCGCGGTGGGCTCGGCTGACGATCGGGACGGCGTCCGGGAGGCCGTGGCGGCGATGGGCCTGACCGAGGTGGTGAATTCGCTGCCCCGCGGCCTGGACACGCCACTGGCCACGCATGTCACCGGCGGCGCCGAGCTGTCGGGCGGCCAGTGGCAGCGGCTGGCGCTGGCGCGGGCCCTGTTCGCGCTGCGGCACGGCGCGTCGGTCGTGGTGCTCGACGAACCGACAGCGAGCCTCGACGTACGCGCCGAGGCGCAGTTCTTCGATCAGTTCGCGGGGCTCACCCAGGGCGCCACCACGCTGCTCATCTCCCATCGTTTCTCGACGGTGCGGCATGCCGACAAGATCGTGGTGCTGCACGACGGCCGGGTCAGCGAGGAGGGCTCGCACGACGAGTTGCTGGCACGCAACGGGCGCTACGCCGAGCTGTTCAGGTTGCAGGCCAACCGCTTCGCCGACAACAGCGACCCGGACCGGGACGAGGTGCTGCTGTGAGGGAGATGTTCGCAGGCGTCGGCAGGCTGCTGTCCGCGGCGTGGCGGATCGACGCGCGCAAGACGGTGATCGCCACCTTCCTCATGCTGGCCCTGGCCGCGTCGGCCGCCCTGCTCGCCGTCGCGCTCGGCGCGATGACCGACGCGGTCATCGGCGGGGACGCGACCGAGGCCGCCGTGTTGGGCGGGGTGGTGGCTCTGCTCGCCATCCTGGCGCAGTCCTCCGGCCAGTTCGCCATGGTCGCGTACTTCGAGCTGTCCGAACTCATCGAGCTGGACCTGCACCGGGAGCTGCTGGCGGTCTCCAACGGATCTGCGGGGATCGGCCATCACGAGCGCCCGGAGCAGGCCGACGAGCTCACCGTCCTGGTCCAGGACAGCGGGCAGTTCCGCAGCAGCATGGAGTCGCTGTTCCAGGCGGCGACGATGGTGCTGTCGGTCGTCCTGGGCGCGGCGATCCTGGCGTGGCAGAGCCCGTTGCTGTTGTTGCTCCCGGTGGCCGCTGCCGTGCCGTTGTTCACCGGCCGGCTGGCCGAGAGCGCCCTGGAGCGGGCCAAGACGGCGGTCGCCGAGCCGACCCGTGTCGCGCTCAACCTCTTCCAGGCCACGACCAGCGCCCGCTACGCCGGCGAGCTGCGGGTGTTCGGCGTGGAGAAGGAACTACGGCAGCGGTACGCGAGCCTGTGGCGAACCGCCACCCGTGGTCTCTACGGCGCGCACCTCAAGGCCATGGCGCTACGGGCGGCGGGTCAGGTCGTCTTCGGTCTCGCGTACGTCGGAGCGGTGTTGCTCGTCGTCCGTAACGCGATAGCCGGGCAGCAGAGCGTCGGCGAGGTGGTCCTGGTCATCGTGCTGGCCACCCAGGTCAACCAGCAGGTGACCGGCGCTGTCACGCAGCTGCAGCAACTGCAACGCCTCGCCAACACCTATCTGCGGCTGGATCGGCTGCGCGACGCGGTAGCCGGTGCCGGGTCCCTGGCCGACCAGCCCGTCCCGGACCGGCTGGTCACCGGGATCGCCTTCGAGAACGTGAGCTTCAGCTACCCGAGCGCCGAACGGCCGTCGCTGCGCGATGTCAACCTGACGTTGGCCGCCGGCAGCACGGTGGCGATCGTCGGTGAGAACGGCGCCGGCAAGACGACACTGGTCAAGCTGCTGTGTGGCTTCTACCAGCCCACGGCCGGCCGGATCCTCATCGACGGTGTCGACCTTCGACGGCTGCCCGTCGACAGGTGGCGCGAGCGGATGGCCGCGGGCTTCCAGGACTTCGTGCGGTACGAGATCCGGGCGCTCGAGGCGGTCGGTGTCGGTGACGTGGCGCGGGTGTCGGACGAGGCGGCGGTCAACGAGGCGTTGGTGAAGGCCCACTCCACCGACGTCATGCGTGCCCTGCCGGACGGCCTGTCCACCCAGCTGGGCACGTCGTACGCCGAGGGCACCGAGCTGTCCGGCGGCCAGTGGCAGAAGCTCGCCCTGGGTCGGGCGCTCATGCGCGACAACCCGATGCTGCTGCTGCTCGACGAACCCACGTCGGCCCTCGATCCGCAGGCCGAACACGAGCTGTTCGAGCGCTACGCGGAACACGCGAGGCGTACCAGCGCGCAGACCGGCGCCGTCACGGTGTTGATCTCGCACCGCTTCTCCACGGCACGGATGGCAGACAAGATCATCGTGGTCGGTGACGGGCAACTGCTCGAGGTCGGAGACCACGACACCCTGATGCGCGCCGGCGGCTCCTACGCCGAGATGTTCGCCATCCAGGCCAAGGCATACCGCTGACACGACCATGCGAGGAGAGAACCATGGGCCACCGGATCCGGGTATCCGTCATCATCGCGACCTACAACTCGGCCGACCTGCTGGCCGACACACTGCGCTACCTCGTCCGGCAGACCATCCCCACCAACGAGTTCGAGGTGATCGTCGGCGACGACGGGTCGAGCGACAACACCGCCGAGGTGGTGCGGTCCTTCGCCGACAAACTCCAGGTCAAGTACGTCTTCCAGGAGGACCGGGGATTCCGGGCCGCCGCCGCGCGCAACGCCGCGGCCCGGCTCGCCGCCGGCGCGCTGCTCATCACTCTCGACACCGGCTCGATGGTGGGTCCGGATTTCCTCGCCGCGCACCTGGCCGCCCACGAGGGCGGCGAGTCGCGGCGGGCGGTGATCGGCCTCAGCTACGGCTACAACCCCGAGGTGCCGACGGCGCGGGTGGACGAGCTTCTCGCGCAGATGCTCCCGGAGACGGCTGTGGAGCGGTTCCGCGACCTTCCCGAATTCCAGGACGTCCGCCAGTCCTACCTGACCGACTGCGAGATGGACCTGAGCAGGAGGCTGGTGGCCTGGCAGGCCTTCTGGACGTTGAACGCGTCGATGCGGACCGACGACTTCCGCCGGGTCGGTGGCTTCGAGGAGAAGTTCGAGGGCTGGGGCGGCGAGGACATGGAGCTGGCACTTCGGCTGCTGCGCGCCGGCCTGACGATCGAGGTCGCGCCGGAGGCATGGGTAGTGGTGGCGCCGCACGAGCGCGACCACAAGGCCAACTTCGACGCGCTCTTCGTGAACATGCGGATGTTCCTGAGCAAGTTCCCGGAGCCGATCGTCGAGATGGGCCTGGGCGTGATGATCGACAAGGGGGAGTTCTGGCACTGGGAGCAGACATACCGTGAGCTCCTCGACTGGCAGCAGCAGGCCGGCGGCCTGAGCGTCGCCGACGAGATAGCCAAGGCCCTGGCGGACGTGCCGGACGATGAGTCGGTAGCCATCGTCGGATGCGGCGCCGAGCTGCCCGCGACGCTTACCAGCGCGGTCCTCGTCGACTTCGATGACCAGCTCCTCGACCGTGCCGTGCGGTCGGGGGACCACAGCGGCTACCACGCCGTCGGGCTGCACACGCTGCTGGCCGACGACAGCGTCGACACGGTCATCATCACCTCCCGGATGGCCGGCCTCTGGGGCACCTGGAGTGCGGAGATCCTGGCCGAGGCCGACCGGATCGGCAGGCGCACCATCTCGTACGCCGGCCCGGCAACCTCGTGAACACGTAGGCCAGTTCGAACGGCTGAACCGACCATGCGAAGGAGAACCATGGGCCACCGGCGGCGGGCATCCGTCATCATCGCGACCTACAACTCAGCTGACCTGCTGTCGGAGACCCTCCGGCAGCTCGCCCGGCAGACGATTCCCACCGACGACTTCGAGGTGATCGTCGGCGATGACGGGTCCACCGATCACACCGCGGAGGTGGTGCGGTCCTACGCCGACCTGTTGCACATCAAGTACTTCTTCCAGGAGGACCAGGGGTTCCGGGTCGCGTCCGCACGCAACGGCGCGGCCCGGATGGCTGTCGGCGCGCTGCTTGTCATCCTCGACACCGGCTCGATGGTGGGTCCGGAATTCCTCGCCGCGCACCTGGCCGCCCACGAGGGCGGCGAGTCGCGGCGGGCCGTGGTGGGGCCCAGCTACGGCTACAACCCCGACGTGCCGATGGTGGGGGTGGACGAACTCCTCGCGCAGATGCCGCCCGAGCTGGTGGTGGAGCGCTACCGCCACCTACCGGAGTTCCAGGACGTCCGTCAGCCCTACTTCGTCGGCTGCGACATGGACCTGAGGAAACGGTCGATTCCCTGGCAGGCCTTCTGGACCGGGAACTGTTCGATCCGGATGGACGACTTCCGCCGGGTCGGCGCGTTCGAGGAACGATTCCAGGGCTGGGGCGGCGAGGACATGGAGCTGGGATTCCGTCTGCACCGCGCCGGCCTGACGATCGAGCTCGCGACGGAGGCGTGGGCGGTCGTCGCGCCGCACGACCGCGACCACAAGGCCAACTTCGACGAGCTGTTCGCCAACATGCGGTTGTTCCTGAGCAAGTTCCCCGAGCCCGCTGTCGAGATGGGTCTGGCCGTGATGGTGGAGAAGGGGGAGTTCTGGCAGTGGGAGCCGATGTACCTGGAGCTCCTCGACTGGCAGCAGCGGGCGCGGGGTCTGAGCGTCTCCGACGAGATCGCCGACGCCCTGATGGACGTGCCCGACGGTGAGGCGGTCACCATCATCGGGTGCGGCGGCGAGCTGCCCGCGTCGCTGACCGGCGCGACAGTCGTCGACTTCGATCACGAACTCCTCGAACGCGCCGTGCGCTCGGGTGACCACAGCGGCTACCACGCCCTCGGGCTCGCGACGACGCTGAGCGACGACAGCGCCGGCACTGTCGTCATCACCTCCCGGATGGCGGGCCTCTGGGCCACCTGGGGCCCAGAGATCCTGGCCGAGGCCGGCCGGATCGGCCGGCGGACGATTTCGTACGCCAGCCCGGTCACCGCGCCCGCACATTCGCAGGAAATCCACTTCGAAGGGAGAGCCGCATGACAACCCTTGTCGTGTCCCCGCATCTCGATGACGCGGTGCTGTCCTACGGCGGCCACCTCGTCCAGTTGGCCGACGCCGGCGAACACGTCGTCGTCTACACGGTGTTCGCCGGCAGTCCCACGCCGCCGTACTCGCCGATCGCGACCACCTTCCACGACCAGTGGGCGATCGTCGGCGATCCCGTGGCGGCGCGGCGTGACGAGAACGACGCGGCCCTCGCCGCGCTCGGCATCGACCCGCCGTACCTGTGCGGCCCGTTCCTCGACTCGATCTACCGCAGGAACGCGCAGGGCGGATGGGTGATCGACGACGAGAACCCGATGGACCACCACGCCGACGACGAGGACGACCTGGTCGCCGCCGTAGCCGCCGACATCGAGCGGGTGATCGGTGAGTTCTCGGCCGACCGGGTCGTCACGTGCGCGGCCGTCGGCAATCACGTCGACCACCGGCGTACCCGCGACTCCGTCCTCGCCGCGGTGGCCAGGACGGGCTCACCGCTGTCGCTCTGGGACGACTTCCCCTACCTCGCGTGGCCGGGGGTCAACGTGATGCCGCCGCTGCCGGCGGGCGTGCGGGTGGCGGAGCCGGTGGCCGTCGCGGTCAGTGACACCGACTGGGCCCGCAAGCTCCGCGCGGTAGGTGCCTACGCGAGCCAGATCGCGATGCTGGAGAGCGGTGGCCAGACCATGAGCGAGCAGTACGCCGACGACTGCGCGAACCGCCG
Organism: Micromonospora sp. MH99; assembly: GCF_021442385.1. Classification (GTDB taxonomy): domain Bacteria; phylum Actinomycetota; class Actinomycetes; order Mycobacteriales; family Micromonosporaceae; genus Micromonospora. The sequence goes on along the minus strand of NZ_MUZA01000012.1, from coordinate 129,234 downwards.
CGGCCAGTACGGCGTCGACGGATTCTACGAGACCGTCCGAGAGGTGCTGGCGGTCACAGATTCCGCTCCACTTCGGTCAGTCGCTCGCTGAGGAACGCGCGCTCGACGTCGTTGTCGGTGAGGGTCAGCGCCTCCTCGTAGGCCGTCCGGGCCTGCGACCACCGCCCCAGTTGGCGGAGGAAGTCGGCCCGGGCGGCACTGAGGTAGCCGTACGTGGCCAGGGCCGGGTCGGCGAGCAGGGGGTTCAGCGCGTCGAGCCCGGCCCGGGGGCCGTCGCGCAGCCCGACCGCGACGGCACGGTTGAGATCGACCACTGGCGAGGGCCAGAGCCGGAACAGGGCGTCGTAGAGCCGGACGATCTGGGCCCAGTCGGTCTCCCTCCAGCTCGGTGCCTCGGCGTGCACTGCGGCTATCGCGGCCTCCAGGGCGTACCGCGTCGGTGGCCGCCGGCGTAGCGCGTCGGCCACCAACGACCGACCCTCGGCGATGAGCTGCCGGTCCCAGCGCGAGCGATCCTGCTCCGACAGCAGCACCAGGCGCCCGTCCGCGGACATGCGGGTGTCCTGGCGCGAGGCGTTGAGCAGCAGCAGCGCGAGAAGCGCGCTGATCTCGGCGTTGGTCGGCATGAGCAGATGCAGCATGCGGGCCAGGCTGATCGCGCTCTCCACCAGATCCTGCCGAACCAACTGGGCGCCCAGCGGCGCCGTGTGCCCGGTGGTGAAGATAAGGTGGACGACCTCGAGGACGGCGCTGACCCGCTCCTCAAGCTGGTCCGGGCCGGGCACGCGGTATGGAATGCGGGCCGCCGCGATCTTCTTCTTGGCCCGGGTGATCCGGGCTGCCATGGTCGCCGGCTGCACCAGGAACGCGCGCGCCACCTCGGGGGTGGAGAGCCCGCAGACCAGGCGCAGCGTCAGGGCGACCTGCGCCTCCCGGGCCAGGGCGGGGTGCGAGCAGGTGAAGATGAGGCGCAGCCGGTCGTCGACCAGGCCGTCCTCGGGCCCGGGAGTGGTCTCGTCGGCGACGAGCAGCGGCATCTTGCGACGGAACACGGACTCGCGGCGCAGGACGTCGCGGGCCCGGTTGCGCGCGATGGTGGTCAACCAGGCGCCCGGTCGATCGGGGACGCCGGTCTCCGTCCAGGTCTCCAGGGCCTGTGCGAACGCGTCCTGCGTGCACTCCTCGGCGAGGTCGAGGTCGCGGGTCAGATGGGCCGTGGTGCTGAACACCTGGGCCCAGTCGCGGCGGTGCGCCTGGGCGACCGCCGCGACGACCTCGTCTTTCGTCCGTGGATCGGCCACGTCAGCCGTGGTCGACCACCGGGCGGATCTCCACACCACTGTGCGAAGCGTGCACCTCGGGTAGAAGCGTCGCCATCGACAGAACCTCGTCCAGGTCGGTCGCCTCGATCAGGTAGTAGCCGCCGAGTGCTTCCTTGGTCTCCAGGAACGGACCGTCGGTCGTCTGGATCTGACCTGCCGGGTCCGAGCGCAGCGTGGTGGCCGTGGCCGTCAGCTCCAGCTGCTGGCCGTCGATGATCTGCGTGCCGGCCTTGGCGGCGAACGCCTCGTGCGCCGCGTCGTGCGCCTTCCACTGCTCGTCGGTCATCGCGTCCCACTGCTGGGGGTCGCCGTAGATGAGGATCATGTACTTGGCCATATCTCAGGTCCTGTCGTGTGCCGGCCCCCACGGTGGTGGCCTCTACATTACGACGGGTCGCGCGGGCGGTAGATCGACAGCAGCGCCGAAAATCTGGGCCGCGCCTACCGGGGTTCAGTCCATCGCGTGTGCGAGCAGGCGGTCCAGGGGCTCGAGGTCGAACGGGGTGTCCAAGCCGAGGATGACGTGGGTGGCGCCGGCCTTGAGGTATGCGTCGACCTCGTCGACCTCAGCCGTCTCGATCATCGTGGTGCGCTCGATCTCGGCGGGGTCGCGGCCCTGCTCGGCGCACCAGCGGTCGAGGACGGCGCTCTTGTGGGCGAAGCGCTCGGCCGAACCGAAGTCGTTCCACATGTCCGCGTACCGGGCCACGATGCGCAGGGTCACCTTCTCGCCGCCGCCGCCGATCAGCAGCGGCACCCGTGCCGCCGTCGGGACCAGCGCCGCGAGGCGGGACCGCACGGTCCGCACGCCGTCCTCCAGCGCCCGCAGCCGCTCGCCGGCGCTGCCGAACCGGTAGCCGAACTCGGTGTAGTCCCGCTCGAACCAGCCGGCGCCCAGACCCAGGATCACGCGACCGTCGCTGATCTGGTCGACGGTGCCCGCCATGGCCGCGAGCAGGTCGGGGTTGCGGTAGCTGTTGCACGTCACGAGCGAGCCGAACCGGACGCGCCGGGTGTCGGCGGCGAGCGCGGCCAGCGTGGTCCAGCACTCGTAGTTCGCGCCGTCCGGGTCGCCGTAGAGCGGATAGAAGTGGTCCCAGGTCCAGACGGTGTCCACACCGAGCTCCTCCGCCGCACGCCAACCCTCGCGTAGCTGGGCCATCTCGCAGTGCTGCGGCTTGAAGAGCACCCCGACCTTGAATCGAGCCATGACCGTCTCCTCTGGATTTACGCGTTATCGAGTCGAGGATGCCCGCCACGACCCCGCAAAACCTCTTCAAAATTGCTGTTCCGACGCCATGAAGGCACACGCGGAGTGGATTTCCGCGCTCGGCAATTGAGAAGAAATATGGGGCCGGGGAGGTCATTAGGTTCAGCGGCAGATTCCGCTCTTCGCACCACCGGATTCCTGCCCGGTGCCGTGCACCGAACCATGGAGGCCCGCGATGGGTAAATGCCCGATCATGCTCGATCCTGAGGGACGTGACATTCATGCCGAGGCTGCCCGGATCCGCGCCGAGGGCCCGGTCACCCTCGTCGAGGTTCCCGGCGGCTACCGCGCCTGGTGCGTCACGACGTACGACATTGGCAAGAAGCTGCTCGCCGGTGACCAGCTCTCCAAGAACGCGAAGGAGGACTGGCCCCCGTTCGTGCGCGGCGAGGTGCCGCACGACTGGGAGCTGATCACCTGGGTGGCGATGGACAACCTGACCGTCCGGGACGGCGCCGACCACGACCGGCTGCGCAAGCTGGTGTCGCACGCCTTCACGCCGCGCGAGGTCGAGAAGGCCCGCCCCCGCGTCGAGTCGATCGTGCAGCGGCTGCTGGACGACATGGAGGCCAGCACCCGACCGGGTGAGACCGTCGACATCAAGGGCCAGTTCACGTACGCGCTGACCGCCACACTCATCTGCGACCTCTTCGGCGTGCCGGAGGAGGTGCGGGAGGAGGCGCTCAAGGGCACCAAGCAGAACAGCCTGACCAACCACACCGGCGAGATGGCGGCGGCGAACCTCGACCAGTGGCACGACGCCATGTCCAAGCTCGCCGCCCGCCGCCGTCAGGACCCGGGGGACGACCTCACCAGCGTCCTGATCGCCGCCACCGAGGACGGCGAGACGCTCTCCAACGAGGAGCTGATCGGGAGCCTGCACGTCCTGCTCGGCGCGGGCTCGGAGACGTTGAGCAACGTGCTGGCCCACTGCATCATCGACCTGAGCACCCACCGCGACCAGTTGGAGCTGATCCGCACCGGGCAGTACACCTGGATGGACGCCTTCGACGAGGCCGTCCGCAAGGACGCCGCCGTCGCCCAGCTGCCCTTCCGCTACGCGAAGGAGGACATCGACGTCGCCGGCGTCCACATCGCCAAGGGCGACCTGGTCCTGATCGCGTACGCCGGAATCGGCCGGGACCCGGCGCTGCACGGCGACACCGCCAACGACTTCGACATCACCCGGGCGGACAAGACGAACCTGTCCTTCGGGCACGGCGAGCACTACTGCCTGGGACGACCGCTGGCCACGATGCAGTCGATGGTGGCCCTGCCGGCCCTCTTCGAGCGCTTTCCCGACCTGACCCTGGCCGTGCCGCGCGAGGAACTGCCTCCGCAGGGCTCGTTCATCATGAACGGCTACGACCGGGTGCCGATGTACCTCACCGCCGCGGTCCCCGCGGTCGCCTGAGCCCGTGCCGACCGTCATGGCGGTGGCCACCACGATGGTGGCCACCGCCATGCGTACGTCTGGTGGCTCCGAAGCGGTCCCGCGCGGGCTCAGGGCAGTCGCGCCAGGCCGGCGCCGGTCAGCAGATGCACGGTGCCGGACGGGTCCGGGTCGCCGCCGAGCCGCAGGAAGGCCGCACCCGCCGCCTCCGGTGTCAGCACCGGACGCATGGGCTCGACGAACGTCTCGGGCGGGACGCCGGCGCGCTCGGCGTACGCGTCGACAGCCGCCCGACCGAGGCCGGTCTCCGGAGTGAGCTGCGGCAGCACCGTGTGGAACGTGATGCCCAGCCCGGCGCGCGTGGCCTCCTGGGCCGCGTAGTCGGCCAGGAAGCGTACTGTCGCCTTGCCTCCGGCGTAGCCGCCGCTGAGCACGGAGCCCTTCAGCGCGGCGCCGCTGCTGGTCACGATGACCCGGCTGCCGGGCGCCAGGGGCTGGCGCAACACCTGCCGCAGCCAGAGGAACGCGATGCGCACGTCGGTGTTCCAGGGGGTGGAGAACGTCTCCCAGGTCTGCTCCGCCAGCGGCCGTAGCTCGGGTGATGCGCCGGCCACCAGGGCGAGGACGTCCGGCGGGTTCCGGCGGAGCACGTCGAGACTGGCCGGGTCGGTGGCGTCCGCGTCGACGAGGCTCAGGGTGCCGTGCGCGTCGGCCAGGGCGGCAAGCGGTGCGGTGTCCCGCGACAGGGCGGTCACCGTCGCGCCCGCCGCCACGAACGCCTCGGTTACCCCGCGGCCGAGGCCACGACTTGCGCCGACCACGAGCACCTTCCGATCGGACCAGTAACTCATCTCGCCCACCATTCATGATGCCGTCGGTCAATTGGTCACCGTAAAGCTACGATCCTGGTCGAGCCCGATCTTCTTTCAGAATGCGCGGTTCCGCACGACGCTCTGATTTGTCTTTTCCGGCCGGCGCCCAGGGGTTAACGTGACTTCCTGAATTCCCGGCAACGACCTTCAGCGCTTCATGCAGCCGCCCATTTGCGCCATCCGCTTCCCGGCGGGGGCGCGATGGGGCCGTACCAGGAGGAGACCCCGTGCAGACAACCGAGACGTCACACCGAACCGATCTGACGAAGAGGGCGGCCGACATCGTCCCGGTGCTCCGGAAGAATTCGTTGTGGCAGGAGGAGAACCGCCGGCTCGCCGACGAGAGCGTCGAGGCGATGACGGCTGCCGGAATCTTCCGGATGCGTACCGCGGCGCGTTTCGGCGGGTACGAGGCGGACGCCCACACGCTGCTGGACGTCGGCATCGAGCTGGGCCGCGGCGACGGCGCCGCGGCGTTCGACGTCGCCGCCTGGTGGATCACGTCGTGGAACGTCGGCCTGTTCCCGGACGAGGTGCAGGACGAGATCTTCGCGGACCCGGACGCCCGGATCAGTGGGACGCTGGCGCTCAACGGCACCGGCGTCCCCAAGGACGGCGGCATCGTGGTCAACGGTGAGTGGGCGTTCAACAGTGGCGCCGCGCACAGCGGGTGGAAGCTGCTCTCCACCCTGCTCATCCCGTCCGACGGCGAGCCCGAGCCGGTGATGGCCGTGGTGCCGATGAGCGCGCTGCGCATCGTGGACGACTGGCACGTCTCCGCGCTGTCCGGCACCGGCAGCGTCCGGGCCGTCGCGGAGGACGTCTTCGTGCCCGGCGCCAACGTCATGCGCATCGCCGCGTTCACCGCCGGCGAGTACGCGTCCGAGCGCAACCGGGACCTGCCGATGTTCCAGTCGCCGCTGGTCGCAGCGGTAGCGGCGTCGACCTCCGGCAAGATGATCGGCATGGCTCGTGCCGCCCAGGAGCAGTTCTACGCCCGGATCAACGAGCGGCCCATCTCCAACACCAACTACGAGCGCCAGGCGGACGCGCCGATCACGCACCTGCAGGCGGCCGACGCCGCCCTCAAGATTGACGAAGCCGAGGGGCACGCGCGCAGGCTCGCCACGCTGGTGGACGAGCGCGGTCTGACCCGGGAGCCGTGGACGATCCGCGATCGCGCGTACGCCCGTGCCGTGGCCGGTCGTGTGCCGCAGCTGACCGCCGAGGCTGTCGACATCCTGGCCGGCGCCTGTGGCGCGTCGTCCATCTACACGAGCGAGCCGATCCAGCGGATCCGGCGCGACGTCCGCGCGGTCACCCTGCACGCCCTGCATCTGCCGACGACCACCATGGAGCTCTACGGCCGGGTGCTGTGCGGCCTGGAGCCCAACACGTTCTTCATCTGACCGGTCCACCAGATCGCGGATGTCCACCGATACGTCGGTGGGCATCCGCGCGCCTGTATCCGGGTGCTTCCGGCCTGGCCGCCGGCACTTCTCGGACGTTGCGCCCTGCCGACCCGGCGCACGCTGGAAGACGCCAGGACCGCGTGGAGCCGGCCACGATGGTCATCAGTTGCCATCAATGGACAACCGACGGAAGTGGGTAGCAGATGACCACCAACACGACGGCTCCGGTCCTGGACGGATCGGACCAGGCGGCGATCGGCGCGGTCTCGGCCCGGATGGTGAAGGCCTGGGCGGCACACGACGCCGACGCCTTTGCCGACCTGTTCGTCGAGGACGGCACGCTCATCCTGCCGGGCGTGTACGTCAAGGGCCGCGCGGCCATTCGCGACTACATGGCGGACGCCTACCAGGGCGTGTACGCCGGCACGACAGTCACCGGGAAGCCGATCGACCTCAAGCCCCTCGGGCCCGGCGCGGTCGCGCTGGTGACCGTCGGCGGGGTGATCGCGGCCGGTAGCACCGAACTGGCCGCTGCGGACGCCATCCGGGCCTCGTGGATCCTCGTCAAGCGGGACGACGACTGGGTCCTCTCGGTCTACCAGAACTGCCCGCGTGACCCAGCCTGAGTAGAGCCAGTTCCGAGGGCCGGCCAGATGGCCGGCCCTCACGCGTCAGCGGCGGCGGCACAGGCACAGTCACTGTGCTCTGCCGCGGCTGACCGCGTCGGGTGATCGGGCGGGCGCCGGCCCCCTCGCGGCCCGTCCCGGTCTGGTCGACCTGTGCGCCTCAGCTTCGGGGTGTCAGGAGCGCTCAACGTCGTCGGCCGTGCCCTGGTTGGCCGGCACGAGGCCGAATCGCCGGGACAGGTGATGCTGCTGCCCGAGCTGGCGCATCGCCGCGAACGCCTGGTGCAGCAGAACGTTGCGGGCGAGGGCCTCGATGCGCGCCGTGCGGTCGTTCTCGATCCGACTTACCTCGTGCCGGGCGAGCCGGTCAGCCGCCTCTCGGTAGACGTCGAGAAAGTCCGGATCGCAGTCGCAGCCCAGGCGCCGCATCGCGGCGAGCGCGAGGGTGAGGTGTGATCGGGCGGCGGCGTCCGGGTCGATTTCCCAGCCGGACGCCTCGATGATGCGATTCGCGTCGACCCGGGCGAGCTCGAGGCTCTCGTCCTCCTCGACGGCGGTGTCCTTGCCCGCCATCGACACCTGGTTGAGCACCTCGAACAGCTCGATCGACGACAGGTGCTCCTCCTCGGCGGCGATCAGGAGTCGTCGCACCGACGTGAGGTCCAGTTCACCGATGGAGGTGAATATCTTGATCAGCCGAAGGCGTCGCAGGTGATTCTTGTTGTAAAGTGCCTGGTTGCGCCCCGTGGGTTCGCCGGGTGGGAGCAGGCGCTCGCGCAGGTAGAACTTGATCGTCCCGACCGGCACCCCGGACTGCCGGCTCAGGTCAGATATTCGCATCGTGGCTCCCCGTGATCAACGTTTCAGGCCCATGGATCGCGACGCTCGGCGAGCTGTGGCTGCGCCGCGGAAATAACGCGGTCGTTGCGGCGTCGCTGCCGGCGGAGGTCGTCGTGGCTGTCCTGGGCTGGTGCGGACCGAGAAGCACGGGTGATCCGCTCCTTCCGAGCGTGGTGCCGGATGCGCAATCGAGATGGCTGATGGTTGCGCCGTCCGATAGGAGACTAGGAGACTCGGAGATACTTCGGCAACCCTAAATTGCCACACAAACACTGTTAGTAACCAAAGGCGGCCAGCCAATCACGTCCGTCACAGGCCGTGAACGGATGAGGGCGACCGCGTCCGCGAGCCACGCCCGTTGTCGCGGTTGACTGCACAAATAGAACTGTCCACCATGAAAGCCCTGCGTGAGACGGTAACTGAGGGTTCATCGGCATGCTGATCACGTTTCCGGCTTGTGTCGTCGGCGGGTATCGTCGGGGAAGTTGACCGATGGCGGCAGGGGCCGGGCCGGCCTGCTGGCAGTCGGCCAGCGTCCGTCACCGCCAGCTGCCGAAGACCGACCGCGTGCGCTGCGAGCAGTGCCAATGATGATCAGTTCCAGTCATCCGTCGGCGGATCGTGGCCGGCTGGGCAGGTCTGGACCGCCTCGGTCGCAGCGTGTGCATGTATCGGCGATAGACGCTATCTATATCTAGTAGCGCCAATATCTGCCGCTTCTTCACGATTGCGTCGCACGCTCACCCAGGGTTGATTGCCGACGTGCTGTCGGTTAGTGTTGCCATAAGTCGAGAGATCATCGGCGTCAATGACCGCACTGTTCCGGCTTTTATATTCAATTGTCAGGTAGGCGCGCAGATATCTGACTGCCACGAGTTGAATAGTTCAGCGGAACAGCACCTGGGGGAGTGTCATGAAAGACGTTTCTGAGCAAGCGGTGCTGCGCGCAGTCGCAGCGATGCACGACCGCATGGGTGAACAGTTAACTGTCGATGACATGGCTCGCGCCGCAATGTTCAGCAAATTCCACTTCACTCGCATCTTCCGGCGGGTGACCGGTGTGTCGCCGGCCCGCTTCCTCTCGGCGCTGCGCCTCCAGCGGGCGAAGGACCTGCTCATCACCACCTCGATGAACGTCGCCGACATCAGCGTCCGCGTGGGGTACAACAGCGTCGGTACGTTCAGTTGGCGGTTCAGCCGTAGCGTCGGTATGTCGCCCACTGCGTTCCGTCGACATGCCGGCTACACGCAGTCTATCCACCCGCACTTTGAGTGGCGCTCCGGGCGATCGCCGAGCGGCCAAGTGTCATGCCAGGTCCGTCTCGCCGAGGAGCATGACCATCCGCTTATTTTCGTCGGTCTGTTCAGTGGCCGTATTCCGGAGGGACGGCCGGCGCGGTGCGCCGTTCTGCAGCAACCCGGCTCGGTCCACTTCGACGCGGTTCCTCTGGGCTCCTGGTACCTGTTGGCGCAGGCGGTGTCCGCCGGTGCGGACGGTGCCGAGCAGCGCGCCGACGTGGCCGATCGTGCCGTGTCGGTGGCGACGTACGGTCCGATCACCGTCCGTGCCGACTCGAAGGTCACCGCGAACGTGGTGCTGCGGCGTAGCAGCGCACTGGATCCGCCGGTGCTGCTCGCCCTGCTCGACGCGCGCAAGTACGCGCTGAGTCAGACCCAGCACGGTGGTACCGCGGTGCGGGGCCGGGTGGGCGCGGCCGCCTGAGGGCGTCGCCCCTCGGGGCGGGAGGCCGCCAGGCCCGGCGGTGGATGCTCCGATGCGCGAGGCGCGCGGGCGCCGGCGGGCCGACAGACGGCGGGAACAATCGGCGAATCTGACGCGGGAGGTTCTGATGGTCGCGAGACGGGTTGCTTCCTCGGTCGCTCAGAAGCACGTCAGATTCCTCACCGTCGTGCCCGCCGCGACGGCGCGCGGACTCGTCGCGGCGGTGTATCGCCAGGTCGCCGAGGAATTCCAGATCGTGGTGCCGCCGGCGTTGTTGCACTCGCCGTCCGACGACGTCCTGGCGGCCTACTGGGCCCTCACCCGGGAGCCGCTGTTGCCGGCCGGCGCGGTGGACCGCGCGGTCAAGGAAGCGGTCGCGGCCACGGTCTCGGTGGCCAACACCTGTCCCTACTGTGCCGATCTGCACGTGGCGGGCCTTTTCGAACTCTCCGACGAGCGCGATGCCGAGGCGATCGCCGCGGACCGGCCGGACGAGATCGCCGACCTCCGCGTACGACGCGTCGTGGAGTGGGCGCGCGGCGCACACCGTGCCGACGGTCCGCCGCTGCCATCCGACGTGTCCGAAGTGGAGCGCGCGGAGCTGGTCGGGGTCGTGGTGGGCTTCCACTACCTGAGCCGCGTGGTCAACGTCTTCCTCGCCAACTCGCTGCTGCCGCAGGGTCTCGGCCCGCGCGCGCGGCGCCGGCTCAATCAGGGGCTCGGCCGGGTGCTCCGGCCCACCCTGCGAGGACAGCACGTCGCCGGCCGCGCCACCCGCCTGCTCGACGCCGCGCCGCCGACCTCGGACGTCAGCTGGGCCTCGGGCAGCCCGCGCATCGCAGACGCGGTGGCGCGCTCCTACCGGGTCTTCGAGGTCGCCGGGCAGCGCTCGCTCGACCCCGAGGTCCGCAGCCTCGTGCTGACCCGGCTCGACGAGTGGGCCGGGGAGGATGCCGGCCTCAGTACCCGCTGGTGCGAGGAGCTGATCGAGCCACTGACCGCACCGCAGCGGGCGGCAGCACGCCTCGCGCTGCTCACCGCGTTCGCCTCCTACCGGGTGGGCCCCGAAGTCGTCGAGGACTTCCGCCGCCATCACCCGGCGGACGCCACGCTTGTCGACGTGGCCGCCTGGGCCAGCTTCGCCGCAGCCCGTCGGATCGGTGTCCGGCAGAGCGCACACGAGGAGAAGAACGGCGGGCGTCCCCGGCGTGACAATGGCGCTGTCGTGCCTCACGAGTCGTGAAAGGCGCGGACGAAGAGCCAACGCCGGTGAGAACCAGTGTCGTTTCTCGTTGGCCCCGTGCTGCGGCGATGCGGCGCGTGAATCGAACCCCCCGGAATAGGAGAACCGAATGGCGGTCGCACCGGTTCGCACACTCAACCAGGCCCATCACCGGGCAGCGCTCGGCGGATTCCTTGTGATCACGCTCGCGCACTGGGCCGAGCACCTGGTGCAGGCGTACCAGATCTGGGTGCTCGGTTGGGCCCGTCCCCAGGCCCGCGGCGTGCTCGGGCAGTTCCTCCCGTGGCTGGTGACCTCGGAATGGATGCACTACGGGTACGCGCTGGTCATGTTGGTCGGCCTGTTCCTGCTCCGCCCCGGCTTCGTCGGCCGGGCCCGGACCTGGTGGACTGTCGCCCTGGCGATCCAGTTCTGGCACCACATCGAGCACTTCCTGCTGCTGTTGCAGGCGCAGACGCACCACAACTTCTTCGGCGCGGCGGTGCCGACCAGCGTCCTGCAACTGATCTATCCGCGGGTCGAACTGCACCTGTTCTACAACTCGGTCGTGTTCCTGCCGATGATCATCGGAATGTATCTGCACCTGCGCCCGAACGATCGGGAACTGGAGCAGACGCACTGCAACTGCGTGCAGACGCAGGCGCACCCGAGCGTCGTAGCGGCCTGACGGTGTCCCGTCGGACCCGCCTGCTCATCGCCGCCGTGCTGGTCCTGCTGCCACTGGGTTGGCTCGTCGCGGTGACCTACCGCGCTCCGGCGGTACGCCTCATGGGCAGCTCGCCCGTTGACGCGCAGAGCCTGACGACGGCACCTGGCGAGGCACGACTGAACCTGTCGGCGGCCGCCGACCCCGCGCTGTCACACCTCTCGGTAGTCGACAGCGCGGGGCGGCGGGTGGACTCCGGTGCGGTGACAGCCGGGCCGGGCGACGTCCTGCGCGTGCCCGTCCGGATCCCGGCCAACGGCACCTACACGGTCGTCTACCACGTCATCGGCGTCGCCGGCGGGCAGACCAGCGGCGTCATCCGCTTCGCCGTCGGCACCCAGGCGTCCGGCGCCGCGCCCGCCGACATCCACGCGGCGCACGAGCACGGCGTCGACCCGCTCAGCGCGGTACTTCTTTTGCTCAATTTCGCCACTGTCGTCGTCCTGGCGGTCCTGCTCGTCCGCCGACCAGCGCCGCGCCGCGTACCTCCGCGGTAGCGCCGCCGTCGACGAGCCGCATGGCGAAGGCCCCGGATGCCGAGACATCCGGGGCCTTCGTCGTGCGGTTCAGCTCCGCAGGGTCGCCACGAACGAGCGCAGGTCACCGACCAGCAGGTCCGGCTGTTCCATGGCGGCGAAGTGTCCACCCCGCTCGAACTCGGTCCACTGGACGATGTTGGTAAAGCCCCGCTCGGCGAAGCGCCGGACGGGCTGCCCGGGGTCGCGGGGGAAGATCGCCACGCCCAGGGGCACCGGCAGGGGCGGCGGGGGCGGCGGGGGAGTCTTGGCGATGGGCAGCAGCTCGGCGTTGTCGTAGTAGAAGTGGGCCGACGACGCGCCGGCGCCGGTCAGCCAGTACAGCATCACGTTGGTGAGGATCCGGTCGCGGTCGATCGCCTCTTCGGGGGCCTTGGTCGAGTCGCTCCACTCGTGCAGCTTCTCGACGATCCAGGCGAGCTGGCCGACCGGCGAGTCGTTCAGGGCGTACGCCAGCGTCTGCGGCCGGGTGGCCTGGATCTTCATGTACCCGGACTGGTCGTCGATGTAGTTCATCAACAGCCCCAGCCGGCCCCCCTCGACCTCGGTCAGCCCGGCCAGGTCGGCGGGGTCGCCCGAGGGCGGCGTCGGCAGGAAGTTCACGTGCGCGCCGATGACGTGCTCGTGGTCGAGGCCCGCCAACACCAGGCTGATCCAGGCGCCGAAGTCGCCGCCCTGAACGACGTACCGCTCGTAGCCCAGGCCGGCCATCAGCTCCGCCCAGGCGGCGGCGACCCGCGGCATGGTCCAGCCCGGACCGCTGGGGGGCCCGGAGAACCCGAAGCCCGGAATGGTGGGAATGACCAGGTGGCAGGCGGTCGCGGGGTCGCCGCCGTGGGCGCGCGGATCGGTGAGCGGCCCGATGATGTCGGTGAACTCGGCGAAGGAACCGGGCCATCCGTGCGTGATGATCATGGGAGTGGCGTCCGGCTCGGGGGAGCGCACGTGCAGAAAGTGCACTGTGGTGCCGCCGACCTCGGTGGTGAACTGCGGGAAGGAGTTGAGTCGGGTCTCGGCGGCACGCCAGTCGTAGCCGGTTCGCCAGTACTCCACCAATTCGCGCAGGTAGGTCGCCGGCACGCCCCGGCTCCAGTCCTCGGCGGGCGAGTCGGCAGGCCAGCGCGTGTCGGCGAGACGGCGGCGCAGGTCGTCCACGTCGGCCTGCGGAATGTCGATCCGGAACGGTTTCATGCGGCAATCCTCACTCGATGAGGGAACGGAACGCTATTCCTCGCGACAAGGGACATCGCGGCGGCGTCCGCGGACCATGTTAGCGATGTGAAGGTACGCCGGAAAGGTTTGTGGAAACCCTTTCCGGACTGAGCATTCTGGAAGAAAAAATGACGCATCCGGTCGATACGATAACTGGAAAGAATTGATTCTTATCCCAATCCAGGAGGCTGACGATAATGGGCGTTCCGCCGATTGCGCATGCGGTGGTCCTCGGCGGCAGCGTCGCCGGATCACTGGCGGCCCGGGTCTTGTCCCCGGCCTGCGAGCGGGTCACCGTCGTTGACCGCGACGATCTCTTCGGGCCGGTGGAGCCCCGCCAGGCGGCGCCGCAGGGTCACCACATCCACGCTCTGCTCGCCCGCGGCCAGCAGATCCTGGATGAGCTGTTCCCGGGTTTCACCGACGAGCTGGTGGCCGGTGGGGTGCCGATCGGCGACTTCGGCACCAGTCTCAGCTGGTACTTCAACGGCCAGATGATCCGTAAGGCTGAGACCGGGCTGGTCTGTGTCGCGAGTGGACGGCCACTGCTCGAGTCGCGCGTACGCGCCCGGGTCCGGGCCCTGGGCAACGTGACCTATCGGGACCACACCGACATCGTGGGCCTGGTCGCGTCGCCAGACCGGCAGCGGATAGTCGGCGTCCGCGTGCAGGGGCGGGAGCCGGGCGCACCCGAGGAGGTCCTCGACGCGGATCTGGTCGTCGACACCACCGGGCGTGGCTCGCGGACGCCGCTCTGGCTGGAGGAGCTGGGCTACCAGCGGGTGCCGGAAGAGCGGGTCAAGATGGACCTGACATACACCACAATGGACTTTCACGGCCCGCTGTCGTTCGACCCGATCGGCGAGGACATCGCCCTGCTCCCGGTCGCCACCCCGGCGCAGCCGCGCGGCGCGATCTTCGCCCGGATGCCCGACCGGTACGCCATCTCGCTGACCGGCATCCTGGGCGACCGGCCGCCGACCGACCACGAGGGCTTCCTGTCCTATGTGCAGTCCCTGCCCGTACCGGAGATCTACAAGGCGGTCCGCGACGCCGAACCGATGGGACCGGCGGCCACTTTCCGGTTCCCGGCGAGCATCCGCCGACGCTACGAGCGGCTGGCGCGGACGCCGGACGGGCTGATCGTCCTCGGTGACGCCGCGTGCGTCTTCAACCCCGTCTACGGCCAGGGCATGACGGTGGCGGCGATGTCCGCCCGATTGCTCGGTGAACACGTGCTTTCCGGTCCGCCCGCGCCGCGGGCCTTCTTCCGCGACCTGTCCCGGCTCATCGACGCGCCCTGGGACATGTCAGCCGGAGCCGACCTCGGCTTCCCCGGTGTCGTGGGCCGACGGACGGCAAAGGTACGGATGGGCAATCTGTACATCCCCCGCCTGCAGGCGGCAGCGGCTCACGACGGCGTGCTGACGACTGCCTTCCTGCGCTCCGCCGGCCTGGTCGACCCGCCGCAGGCGCTCATGCGCCCCGCAATCATCTCCCGCGTGCTGCGCTCGCGGCGCTGACCCGCTTCCGCCATCGAGACCGCCATCGCCCTGCTGGGCGGACGCCGGCAGGTCGCCCCCGCCCAGCTCGCGACAGTTCCCCGGCACTGACCGAGCTATCCGGACGCCATCGAACCGAGAGGCAGAACCGTGACCGAACAGCAGTATCCCAAGGTGATCGCCGACCTGACGGCCGACGGCGAGGATCTCGACCGCCTGGTCAGCGACCTCGACGCGGCCGCGTGGGCGCTGCCGACCCCCGCGCCCGGCTGGACCGTCGCCCACCAGGTCGCCCACCTCGCGGCCACCTTCCGCATGGCCGGACTCGCGGCGGCCGACCCCGACCGGTTCGTCGCCATGACCGGGCGGCTGGGCGCCGACTTCAACGCCAACGTGACAGCGGCACTGTCCGGCTACCTCGCCGAGGAGCCCGCCGAGTTGTTGCGGCGGTGGCGTGAGGAGCGGGCGTGGGCCGAGAAGGCGCTGGGCGCTCTGCCGATGAACCAGCTCGTCCCGTGGTTGGTGCGTCCGCTGCCGGCGGCGGTGCTGGCCATGGCCGGGATGATGGAGCTCTTCGCCCACGGTCAGGACATCGCCGACGCCCTCGGCGTCCGGCGCACGTTCACCGACCGGATCGGGCAGATCGTGGGGTTCGCGGTCCGGACCTGGGACTTCGGTTACCAGGCGCGCGGGCTCGAAACCCCGGACGTCGAGTTCCGCTTCGAGATCACCGCACCGTCCGGCGCGCTGTGGGAGTTCGGCCCCGCGGAGTCGCCGGAGCGCGTCACCGGGCCCGCGGAGGACTTCTGCCTGCTGGTCACCCGCCGCCGGCACCGCGATGATCTCGCGGTACGTGCGCAGGGGGACATCGCCACGCACTGGTTGGAGATCGCCCAGGCCTATCGGGGCCCCGCCGGCCCCGGCCGGGAGCCGGGTCAGTTCGCGGATCGGGCCAACTGAGCTGAGCGTCGTCGCCGGGTGGACACACCCGGCGACGACGCCGGTCCCACCTCGGGCGTGCGGGACCACGTCGAAAGCCCAGCGCAGGGCCGGAAATCGACCGGGCACGCTCGGAGACGCGCGGCTCACCGAACCCGGTGAGGATGAAATCGCCGCGGTGACCGCCGCCGTGGCCCCGAACGAAGGGTGGCCGGTATGTCCAGAGTGTTGGGTTCGATGCGCCGGATGGTTCTCGCGCCGTCGCTAAAGCAGGTCTCCTTCGCCACGCTCGGCTTCCCGGTCACCACCTCCGCCACCACGGTCCACCTGGAGGCGATCCCGCAGGCGGTGGTCTGCGGCTTCGAGTGGGGGATCGAGGGTCCGAGCGTCGCCGAGCTGGAACGCCGGCTCGCTCTCGTCGACCCGGAACGTCGTGGCTTCGCCTACGAGGGCGCGACGATGGCCTACACAGTCCTCGACGCGACGGCAGGCGGTTCCCGTACCCGGGAGCTGCTGGAAGGGCCGGGACGCCCGCACTACTTCCTCGCCTGCATCGGTATCGGCTTCGCGATGGCCCGGCTGCCGCGCGTGTTGTGGCGCAAGGTGCTGCCGGACCTCACCGGGGTCCCGTACCACCCGACGATGAGCTGGCTGGCCGTCGACGGCTACGGCTTCGACAAGGCGTACTTCGACCAGGCCACCTGGATCACCGGGCAGCGACTGCCGCGGCCGTACCCGTGGCAGGGGCACGCCGACTACTTCGCGCGGGCGTTCGACCAGGGCGTCGGCCGGGCGCTGTGGTTCCGGCACGCGGCCGACCCGGCGGCGGTGGCCGTGACCGTCGACGGCTTCGCGGCCGCGCGCCGCGCGGACCTGTGGAGCGGTGTGGGACTGGCCGCGACGTTCGCCGGCGGATGCGACACCGCGGGCTTCGAGGCGTTGCGGTCGCTGGCCGGCGAGTACGGCCCGCACCTCGCCCAGGGCTCGGTCTTCGCGGCCAAGGCGCGGACGTGGGCGGGCTACTGCCCGGAGCACACCGACGCGGCGGCGCGAGCGCTGACCGGCCTGTCGTCGCAGGCCGCCGCCGAGCTGGCCGATGCCGCGGCGGTCGACGCCCCCGCCGACGGCCTGGCCTACGAAGAGTGGCGGCGGGTGATCCGGGAGCGGGTCATCCAGCCCGCCGGCGTCAGCGACAGCTAGGACCGCCGCGGACGACGACCAGAGGAGCCTTCGATGACCACCAACAACGCCGATCCGGCGGCGCTGGCGCCCCGTGATCTCGCCATCTTCGTCAAGAGCACCCCGATGCCGGACGTCCGCGCGCTGATGAGCGGGGAACGCCGGGACGCCCTGTTGCGGGAGGTGTTCCGGCGGATGCCTGACGTGTTCCGGGCCGACCGGGCCGCAGGTCTCGACGCCGTCATCCACTGGGTGATCGGTGACCGCCCCGACGGCGGTGTCGACCGCTACCAGCTGGAGATCGCGGACGGGGTGTGCCGGGTGTCGCCGGTCGCCGATCGCGAGCCGAAGCTGACGCTGACGATCGGCGGGGCCGACTTCCTGCTGGTGGTGACGGGCAACGCGCATCCGGTCGTGCTGACGATGAAGGGCCGACTGCGCACCCGGGGCGACCTCGCGCTGATCGCGAAGTTCCCCTCCCTGTTCGACGTGCCGAAGGTCTGACAGCGCACCGAGACAGGCCCGGCCGACATCCGGCCGGGCCTGTGATCGTGCGCCGGTCAGCCGACCGCCTCGTACGCGGTGGCCAGCACGTCGCCGTGCCGGCGTGCCGCGGTCAGGGCGGCCCAGGCCGCCAGGGCGAGCAACGCGACGTCGTCGTGGCCCTCGGCGCGTACCGCGGCAACCGCCGAGTCGGAAACCCGGTACGAGGCGAAGGCGGCGAGCATCGCCAGTCGTCCGGTCGCCCGGTCGGCGACGGAGAGCCCCGCCAGCCGCCTGTCGAGCCAGTCCGCCATGCCCGCCAGGTCGCCAGGGGCGGCGTCGTCGACGAGGCACTCGCGTACCAACTGCCGTACGGCAGGAGGCACCGCCCGCTGCCCGGCGTCCTCGATCACCGCCACCGCTCCGGTCATGGCGGCGGCGACGTGCGGCAGCCCCGCAGCCCACCGGAGGTCGTCCGGTAGGCGCCGAACGGTGCCGGCCGTGCCGGGCAGCAGCGGCAGGGACTGCCCGGCCACCGCCTCCCGACCGGCCAGCCGACCCATCAACCGTGCCGCGACGCTCCGGGCGCCACCGAGCAGGGGAGCGGGAACCGCCGCCAGCGGTGATTCCCGTAGGAAGACGTTCACCATACGGTTGAGGTAGTGAAAGTCGACGGCCACGCCGATCAGCTCCGGCGACAGGACCGTCGGCAGCGGCGGCGGCGAGGTGCCCCGGCGCCCGAGCCCGCGTACGGCTGCCTGGTGGACGTCAACGCAGTAGGGGCAGGCGTTGGCCGCCGACACCGCTGCCGCCACCGCCTCGCGCTCGCGACGGCTCGTCGTGCCCGAGACGAGCAGCGTCTCGCGCAGCATGCACCAGGCCGCGGCGAGCAGCCCCGGCGCGGGGGCGTGCAGGGCGATGGGCGGCGCGAGCAGGCCGAAGTCACGTTCGACCTGCTCGTACACCCGGCGGACCGGCACCGGCGCGGCCCCCGGAGGCACCGGGGAGACGTATCGCAGGTGCGCGAAGGTGCTCCGCCGGGCGAGCCCGGCGACCGTGAAACTCATGACCGCAGGTGGGCGACCGCACGCCGTCCGGCGGTCTCGCCGTCCGGCGACGGCGCACCGTAGGTCACCTCGACACCCCGTTCCCGCGCGGCCCGCACGATGCCCGGCATGGCGCGTTCGGCGAGGGCCGCGATCGTCGACGCCGGATTGACGGTCAGCGCGCCGGGCACCGCCGATCCGTCGGTCACGAAGATGCCCGGATGCCCCCGCAGCTCGTGGCGGTCGTCAAGCGCCGACGTCGCCGGGTCGTCGCCGATGCGGCACGAGGCCAGGGGATGCACGGTGTAGGCGCCCACCAGGTCGTTGGTCCACGGCATCACGCGGGAGAGCCCGTCGCGCTCAAGGATGTCCTTGACGTCGGCGTCGGCCAGGGACCACCCGCGCCGGGTGTTCGCCGTGGGCTGGTACCGCAATGGGCCGTGGCCCAGCATCTGCTGCGAGAAGCGGTGGGCGTTGCCGGTCTCCGGCGGCGGGCCGAAGACGCCCTCGTTGTCGTCCTCCGACATGGTGAAGATCGTCAGCCACGACTGCCAGCGGCGCAGCATCTCCTTCTTGTCCCGGCCGAACCAGCTGGGGCTCGCGTCGGGCACCTGCGCCAGGATCGTGCCCAGCGCCGGCGGGAAGTAGAGCTGTTCGAGGGAGTACCGCTCGTACTCGGGCAGGGTGCCGTCGAGCCGGTCCCAGCTGGCGACCGTCGGGCCCCGCCCGATCTGGTACGCCTCGTAGGCCCGTCCGTCCGGCCGCGACAGCTTCAGCACCTCGCGGACCCGGTCCTCGTCGAACACGGCAGTGTTGAGGCGCTCACCGTTGCCGGAGAAGTACCGCCCGACCGCCTGCGGCATCCGGCCCAGATGGGGCTCCGACCGTTGCAGGATCACCGGTGTGGCGCCCGCGCCGGCGGCGATCACGACGATCTTCGCGTCGATCGTCCCCTCGCCGTGCAGGATCCGGTAGTCCTCCTCGTCGACCACGCGATAGTGGACCCGGTAGCTGCCGTCGTCGTTACGGACCAGGTGCTGCACCTCGTGCAGCGGCCGGATCTCGGCGCCGTGCGCCAGGGCGGCCGGCAGGTAGTTGAGCAGCAGCGAGCGTTTGGCGTCGAAGCGGCAGCCGGCCATCATCCAGTTGCAGTTCGTGCACATGTCCACGTCGATGGCCGACGGCGCCGGGTTGGCGGTACGTCCGGCGTGGTGGCAGGCGGCGCCGAACAGGCCACCGGCGTACGGAACCCGGTCCCAGGTCTGCTGGGTGATCGGCAGTGCCTCGGCCACCCGGTCGTACCAGGGCTCCAGGGTGTCGCGGCTGATGGCGGCGGGCCACATGCGTCGCCCGATGCTGCCGTGGCGCTCGAAGACGAAACGTGGCGCCCGCGGCATCGTGGCGAAGTAGACGACGCTGCCGCCGCCCACGCAGTTGCCACCCAGCACGCTCATGCCGTCACCGATGACGAAGTCGAAGACCCGGGTGTACGACGATCCCAGCTTGAAGTCGTGCTCGAAATCGTCGGCCTTGAGCCACGGACCGCGCTCCAGGACCGTCACCCGGGCGCCGCCGGCGGCGAGGTGGTACGCGGCGATGGCGCCTCCGAAGCCGCTGCCGATGACCAGGACGTCGGTGGACTCGGTGGCCGTCATGCGGGGCTCCCCGTTGCGGTGGTGGACGGATGGGGGTTGGCGAGCTGCCGGCCGTACGAGAACGTGGGGAACCGCCAGAGCCCGTCCGAGTCGGGCGTCTCGTAGCCCATCGCGAGCAGGCCCGGATGCCCGGTGGCCAGCGCCTCCACGGTGTGCAGGTGTGGCGCGCTGTCGAAGGCCATGTTGCAGAAGAGCGCCAACCCCACCCACATCTGCTTGTCCGGGTGATCGGGGCTGGTCAGCTTCTCGATCAGCGCGGTCCGGGACTCGAACGGCAGGCCCACGAAGGGCGGCAGGTCCGGGTTCAGGTCGAGGCCCGTGGTGGCGGCGTGCTCCCGGGCGTACTCGTCGAGTTCCACGCAGATCGTGTCGAGCGCCGGTGCCAGCCCTCCGGCGGGGTCTTCGAGCAGTTCGATCGCGCCACCCGCGACGGCACCGCCGCCGACGTCGACGCCGGCGATCGCCGCATCGTCAGGGCCGCGCTTCTCACCCGGGATGATGGTGTCGGCAAATGCCTCCAGAATCATCGTACGCACCCGGTGTTCGGCCGCTTCGTCGGATTCCACGGCACGCTCCTTCGAGGAAGTCCGGATGTCAATTCCGGAGGTGTCGGTCGGATGCCAGTCATCGTGGTATCGGGCCGCCCCCGAGTCCATCTCCTGTGTTGCGCTAACCGCGCCGCAATGGTCATTCCCGCTGTCCACTATCCACTCGGTCGCCGGCAGATGGCTTTGACCTGCGGAAACCTGCCACCTTCCCCGCGTCATCGGCAACCGCCGCAATGTTGGAGAAGTTCCGTCGCGCATAGTCGCGTAACAATGAGGTCTCAGCGGGAAGGCCGGAGCATACGATGAGTTCATTGACCAGACTGCGACGTCGTATTATGACCCCCGACGTGCGGGAGACCAAAGTCAGCACGCGCGGATTCCATCTCAAGGACGAACAGGCCCGCGAGCGCCTCGAAACAGTCGGCAGCTCGTTCCTGCACGGATTCGGGGCCGCCGCGGAGGCGCACGGCCCGGCGGATGCGGCACCCACCGTCGAGGCCACGCCTGCCGCGTACCGGGGCTTCGCCTACGAGGGCGCCGCGATGGCCTTCGCCATCCGCGACGCCCTGCCCGGGCGGTCGCGGCACGTCGCGCGGTTCCTCGCCGACCACGACGAGCACGTCTACATGGCGTACGTCGGAGTGGGCTGGGCGATGGCCCGCCTGCCGCGTCTGCTGTGGCCCCGCCTGTACGCCCCGGACCCGCTGCTGCGCTGGCTCGTTCTGGACGGCTACGGGTTCCACGAGGCGTACTTCAAGACCGACAGGTACGTGCGCCAGCGGTATCGGCCGTCCACCTTCGCCTGGCCTGCCGACGGCCCCCGGGACTATTCGGTACGCGCCATCGACCAGGGCATCGGCCGGGCCTGCTGGTTCGTCGCCGGAACGGACCCGGAGCAGCTCGTCCGCCTCCTCGACGAGTTCCCCGCCGAACGCCGGCGCGACCTGTACGCCGGGGCGGGCCTCGCCGTCTGCTACGCGGGCGGCGCGAGTGAACGGGAACTGACCTGGCTCGCCGAGTGCGCGGGGACGTACCGGCCGGACCTCGCGCAGGGCGCGTCGTTCGGCGCCGCGGCCCGGCTGCGCGCCGACCTCGTCACGCCGCACAACGAGCTGGCGACCCGTGTCCTCTGTGGCATGACGGTGAGCGACGCGACGCGGGTGACCGACGAGGCGCGGGTCGGGCTGCCCCCGGACGACGTCCTGCCCGCCTACGAGGTGTGGCGCCAGCGCATCAGGAATGCCTTCGACCCGTCGCCAGCGACACGAAAGCCGAGTGAGCAATGACAAGTATCGCCGTGGTGGGGATGGCGTGCCGCTACCCCGACGCCCGTTCACCGCAGGAACTGTGGGAGAACGCGATCGCGGGTCGCCGGGCGTTCCGGCGGCTCCCCGACGTCCGGATGAACGCCGACGACTACTTCGACGCCGACCCGGCCGCCCCGGACCGCTTCTACGCGCGCAACGCCGCGGTCATCGAGGGCTACGAGTTCGACCGGGTCGGCTACAAGGTCGCCGGGAGCACGTACCGGTCGACCGATCTGGCCCACTGGCTGGCCCTGGAGACCGCCGCGACGGCACTGGCCGACGCCGGTTTCCCGGCCGGCGAGGGCCTGCCCCAGGAACGCACGGGCGTCATCGTCGGCAACACGTTGACCGGTGAGTTCTCCCGCGCCAACCAGATGCGGCTGCGCTGGCCGTACGTGCGGCGGACCGTGGCCGCGGCGTTGCGGGCCGAGGGCTGGGACGACGAGAAGCTGTCGGCCTTCCTCGCCACCTACGAGGAGGCGTACAAGAGCCCGTTCCCGCCGGTGAACGAGGACACGCTCGCCGGTGCCCTGGCGAACACGATCGCCGGACGCATCTGCAACCACTTCGACCTCAAGGGCGGCGGCTACACCGTCGACGGCGCCTGCTCGTCGTCGCTGCTGTCCGTGGTGACCGCGAGCCGGGCCCTGCTGGACGGAGAACTGGACGTCGCGATCGCCGGCGGCGTCGACCTGTCCATCGACCCGTTCGAGGTCATCGGCTTCGCGAAGACCGGCGCCCTGGCCAGCGGGGAGATGCGGGTCTACGACCGCGCCTCCAACGGGTTCTGGCCGGGTGAGGGCTGCGGCATGCTGGTCCTGATGCGCGCCGACGAGGCCGCCGAGGCGGGTCACCGGATCTACGCCTCGGTGGCCGGCTGGGGCGTCTCGTCCGACGGCCGCGGTGGCATCACCCGGCCCGAGGTCGACGGCTACCAGCTCGCCCTGCGCCGCGCGTACGACCGGGCCGGATTCGGCATCGACACCGTCGGGCTGTTCGAGGGGCACGGCACCGGCACCAAGGTCGGGGACACCACCGAGCTCACGGCGCTGTCCAGCGCCCGCGAGACGGCGAATCCCGACGCGCCGCCGGCCGTCATCGGCTCGGTCAAGGGGATGATCGGTCACACCAAGGCCGCCGCCGGGGTGGCCGGTTTCATCCGCGCCGCGATGGCCGTGCACCACGAGGTGCTTCCCCCGAGCGTCGGCTCCGTCGACCCCCACGAGATTCTCACCGCCGACGGCGCCCGGCTGCGCACCCTGCGCAAGGCCGAGGCGTGGCCGAGCGCGGTCCCGGTGCGGGCCGGCATCACCGCCATGGGCTTCGGCGGCATCAACACGCACGTCGTGCTCGAACGCCACGGCCCGCGCCGGCCCGTGCCGGATCGCCGCGTCCGCACCCTGGCCGCCTCCGCCCAGGACGCCGAGCTGCTGCTGGTGGACGCGGCCTCGCCCCAGGAACTGGCCGTCCGGCTCGCCGAGCTGAGCGACTTCGTGTCCGCGATCTCGTACGCGGAGCTGGGCGACCTGGCGGCGACGCTCCACCGCGACCTGCAGGACCGGCCGTTCCGGGCCGCGATCGTGGCCTCGTCACCCGAGGAGGCGCAGCGGCTGTTGACCGCGGCCCGCGAGGCCGTCGAATCCGGCGAGGCGGCACTGATCCGCCCCGACGGCCGGTTCCTGCTCGGGCACGTCAGCGGCCCGGCCCGGATCAGCTTCCTCTTCCCAGGGCAGGGTTCCGGACGCGGCGTCAGCGGCGGCGCGCTGCGGCGGCGGTTCGCCGAGGTCGACGACGTCTACCTGCGCGCCGCGCTGCCCACCGGCAGCGACGTCGTCGCGACCGAGGTCGCCCAGCCGCGCATCGTCGCCGGGTCACTGGCCGGGCAGCACGCCCTGGCGCTGCTCGGCATCGAGGCGTCCACCGCGATCGGGCACAGCCTCGGCGAGATCGTGGCCCTGCAGTGGGCCGGCGTCCTCGACGAGGAGGCGCTCCTGCGCGTCGCAGGCGTCCGGGGCCGGACCATGGCCGGGTACAGCCAGGCCGGCACGATGGCCGACATCGGGGCGCCCCCGGAGACGGTCGACGGGATCATCGCGGGGCTGCCGGTGGTGGTGGCTGCCTACAACGGGCCCGAGCACACGGTCGTCTCCGGATCTGTCGACGCGATCGAGGCGGTCTGCCACAAGGCTCGGGCCGCCGGCCTGAGCGCGACGCGGCTGCGGGTCTCGCACGCCTTCCACTCCCCGCTTGTCGCGCCGGCCGCGGACACGTTCGCCGACGCCCTCGCCGGCGAGACCTTCCACCAGGTCGGCGCCCGGGTGGTCTCCACCGTCACCGGTGAGGTGCTGCCCGCCGGTACCGACGTGCGGGGCCTCCTGCGCCGCCAGATCACCGACCCGGTCCTGTTCAACCAGGCCGTCGCGTTCGCCGCCAAGAGCACCGACCTGTTCGTCGAGGTCGGGCCCGGGCGGGTGCTCACGGGACTGGCCACGACTGTCACTGACGTCCCGGCGGTCGCCGTGGACACCGACGACGACTCGCTCGCGAGTCTGCTGCGGGTCGCCGGCGCCGCGTACGTCGTCGGCGCGGCCCCGGCCCCGGCGGCGCTGTTCGACGGGCGGTTCGTGCGGCCGTTGGAGGTAGGCGCCGCGTTCTCCTTCCTGACCAGCCCCTGCGAGCAGGCGCCGGAGCTCAGCGCGGCGATCGAGCGCGGGCCCACCACGGCCACGGCCACGTCCACCACCACCACCGATCCGGTCGAGGTGGGGGAGGAGTCCACCGAGGACCTCATGCGGCGGCTCACCGCCGAGCGCGCCGAGTTGCCGATCGAACTCGTCCGCCCGGACAGCCGCCTGCTCGACGACCTGCACCTGAGTTCGATCACGATCGGCCAGGTGGCCAACCAGCTCGCCCAGCGTCTGGAACTGCCACCGGCACAGATGCCGCTCAACTTCGCGACCGCCACCGTCCGGGAACTCGCGGCGACGATGGAGACCCTCGCGCGTACGGCCCGGGACAGCGACGCCACCGCCACGCCGGTGGTGGCCGGTGTGGCCGGCTGGGCGCGGCCCTGGCGGCTCGACCTCGACGAGGTGCCGTTGCCGGCGGTCCCCGGCGACGCCACCGCAGCGAACGGTCCGTGGCACGTGCACGCGTCGGCGGACCACCCGTTCGCCGCGGCTCTCGGCGCGGCGCTCGAACAGGCCGGGCTCGGCGGCGGCGTCCTGGTCTGCCTGCCGCCGGACTGCACCGAGGAGCAACTGGAGCCGGCCCTGCGGGGAGCGCAGCAGGCCATCTCCACCGGCAGCACCCGCTTCGTCCTGGTCGGACACGGTCGGGGCGCGGCGGCCATCGCCCGGACGTTGCATCTAGAGGCGCCGTCCGTGCGGGTCACCGTCGTGCACCTGCCGGCCGCCGGCGACCCGGCGGTGGAGCTGGTGGTGCGGGAGGTCGCCGCCACGACCAGCTTCACCGAGGTGCACCACGACGACGGGGTGCGGCGCGTCCCGACGCTGCGCGCGCTGCCGGTACGCCCCGCGACGGCGGTGGCCCCGCTCGGCCCGGACGACGTGCTGCTGGTGACCGGCGGGGGCAAGGGCATCACTGCCGAGTGCGCCCTCGCCCTGGCCACCGACAGCGGCGCCAGCCTCGCGGTGCTGGGCCGTTCCGACCCCGCCGAGGACGCCGAACTCGCCGCGAACCTGGCCCGGATCGCCACCGCCGGTGTCACCGTGCGGTACGCCCGCGCCGACGTCACCGATGCCGCCGCCGTACGGCAGGCGGTGCAGGACCTCTCGGCCGAACTCGGGACGATCACCGGTGTTCTGCACGGCGCGGGCCGCAACGAACCCGCCGGCCTGACCAGCCTGGACCCGGCCGCGTTCCGACGCACTCTGGCACCGAAGGTCGACGGCCTGCGGGCGGTGCTCGACGCGGTCGAGAAGCCCCGGCTCCGGCTGCTCGTGACGCTCGGCAGCATCATCGGCCGGGCGGGGCTGCGAGGCGAGGCGCACTACGCCACCGCCAACGACTGGCTGGCCGAGGAGACCGTCGCCTTCTCCCGGGCGTACCCCGAGTGCCGCACCCGGTGCCTGGAGTGGTCGGTCTGGTCGGGCGTCGGCATGGGGGAGCGGCTGTCGGTGGTCGAGTCGCTCAGCCGCGAGGGCGTCACGCCCATCACCCCCGACCAGGGCATCGCGATCCTGCGGCGTCTGGTCGCGGACACCACCGCACCGGTAGTGGTGGTGATCAGCGGCCGCACCGAGGGCATCCACACGGTCCGGTACCACCAGCCGGCGCTGCCGTTGCTGCGCTTCGTCGACCGCGCCCTGGTCCGCTACCACCAGGTCGAACTCGTGGTCGAGACGGAACTCAACGTGGGCACCGACCGCTACCTCGAAGATCATGACCTGGACGGCAACCTGCTGTTCCCCGCGGTCTTCGGGATGGAGGCCATGGCGCAGGTGGCCGCGGCCCTCTCCGGCGCCGACGTCCTCCCGGTCATCGAACGGGCGGAGTTCCTGCGGCCGATCATCGTCGCGCCCCACGGGCACACGAGGATCCGGGTGGCTGCCCTGGTCACCGACGACGACGTCGTCGAGGTCGCGATCCGCAGCGAGGAGACCGGCTTCACCGCCGACCACTTCACCGCCCGGCTGCGCCTCGGCGCCGACACGGTGCCCGACGGCCCTCCGGACCAGGTGCCGGACGGTCTTGCGCCGGCCTCGATCGCCCCGCTCGACGACCTGTACGGCGACACCCTGTTCCAGGGCGGCCGGTTCCAGCGGCTCCGGCAGTACCACCGGGCCGCCGCCCGGCACGTGGACGCGATAGTGGAGGCCGACGACTCGACGGCGTGGTTCGCCCCGTACGTCTCCGCGACGCTGCTGCTGGGCGACCCCGGCGTCCGCGACGCGCTCATGCACGGCAACCAGGTGTGCGTGCCGGACGCCACGCTGCTGCCCGTCGGCGTGGAACGCATCCACCCCGGCGGGGAGAAGCTGTCGTCTGCCCGCGAGCTGCGGTACTGCGCCACCGAACGCGAGCGCGACGGCGACACGTACGTCTACGACATCGCCCTGCGCACCGAGTCCGGAATGACCGTCGAGCGTTGGGAGGGCCTGCGGCTGCGCGCGGTCCGCAAGCAGGACGGCGCCGGCCCCTGGGTGCCACCGCTGCTCGGCTCCTACCTGGAGCGTGTGCTCGGCGACCTCGGGCTCACCGGCGTCGCCGTCGCCATCGAGCCCGACGCGGTGTCACCCGAGCCGGGCGAGCACACCGCCACGCGCCGACGCAACAGCGTCCGCGCGGTCGGGCAGGCGCTCGGGCGGCCGGTCGAGATCACCTACCGGCCGGACGGACGGCCCGAGGTCGCCGGGGAGCACACCGTGTCGATCGCCCACGGCGCCGGGGTGACGCTGGCCGTCGCCGGGACGGGCGTCCTGGGCTGCGACCTGGAGAGCGTGGCGCGGCGCAGCCCCGAGGAGTGGAAGGGCCTGCTCGGCCCCCACGCCGAACTCGCCGAGCAGCTGGCCGGCGACTCGGGCGAGGACGCCGACACCGCCTCCACCCGGGTCTGGACCGCTGTCGAGGCGATGCAGAAGGCCGGCCTGCCGATGCGCGGCCCACTCGTCCTGGGCGGTACGGCACGTCCCGGCTGGGTGCTCTTCGCCGCCGGTGGCGCTCGGGCCGCCTCGTTCGTCACGAGCCTGCGCGGCAGCGACGGACGGGTCGTCATCACTGTTCTGGCCGGTGCGGAGGGATGAGCATGGAGAGCTACTACGAGCTGCGGCACACCGTCGGGTTCGAGGAGACGAACATCGTCGGCAACGTCTACTACGTCAACTACCTGCGGTGGCAGGGCCGCTGCCGGGAGATGTTCCTGAAGGACCGGGCGCCGACAGTCCTCGCCGACCTGCAAAACGACCTCAAACTGTTCACGCTCAAGGTCGAGTGCGAGTTCTTCGCCGAGATCACCGCGTTCGACGAGATCGCCGTCCGGATGCGGCTGCTCGAACTGGCCCAGACGCAGCTCGAATTCGGTTTCGACTACGTGCGGACCGGACCGGCCGGCGAGACACTCGTCGCCCGCGGCGCCCAGCGGGTCGCCTGCATGCGCGGCCCGAACAACCGGACCGTTCCCACCCGGGTCCCGGAGGCGCTCGAACGCGCTCTGGAACCGTACGCCGCCGCCGGGGTCCGACGATGACGACCTTCGGGACGGAAGAGTTGACGGACCCGGTGCTGATGCGCCGCGTCTGCGGGACCTTCGCCACAGGTGTCACGGTGGTCAGCGTCGGCGGGGACGAACCGCACGCCATGACCGCGAACTCGTTCAGCGCGGTGTCCCTCGACCCGCCGCTGATCCTGGTGTGCGTCGGGCGGGACGCCCTCATGCACCAGGCGCTCAGCCGGGCCGGCGCGTTCGGCGTCTCCGTCCTGGCCGCCGATCAGGAGGCGGTGGCGCGCTACTACGCCGACCGCCGCCGTCCACTCGGACCGGAACAGTTCGAGTTCACCGAGTGGCGGCCGGGCGCGCGGACGGCGGCGCCGTTGCTCGGCGGCGCCGCCGCCCACATCGAGTGCGAGCTCTGGCGGTCGTACGACGGGGGAGATCACACGATCTTCCTGGGCCGTCCGTGCGGGATGCGCCGGTACGACGACGGCGACGGCGAGGCCCTCGTGTTCCTCGGTGGCCGGTTCCGCCGGCTCGAGCGGGCGCCGTCGGCGGTGGTGGCGTCATGACCGCCGTCACCGGCCCGGCGCCGTCCCTTCCCGGTCCGTCGCGTGCGTCGGCCGTCAGCATGCTCATCACGATGGGCCGCGACCGCCTCGGCATGATGACGTCGGCGGCCGCCCGCTACGGCGACGCCGCGCTGCTGCCGGTCGGTCCGAAGGAGCTCTACTTCTTCAACCACCCCGAGCACGCCAAGCACGTGCTCGCCGACAACGCGGCCAACTACCACAAGGGCATCGGCCTGGTGCACGCCCGCCGGGCACTCGGCGACGGGTTGCTGACCAGCGAGGGTGAGCTGTGGCGCAAGCAGCGCCGGGTGGCGCAGCCGGCGTTCCAGAGCCGACGCATCGCCCAGCAGGCCGGCATCGTCGCCGAGGAGGCGGCGGCCCTCGTCGGCCGGCTGCGGACGCTCGGCCGCCAGGGTCCGGTGGACGTGCTCCAGGAGATGACGGGTCTGACTCTCGGCGTGCTCGGGCGCACCCTGCTCGACACCGACCTCGGGCGGTTCCCGTCGATCGGGCGCGACTTCGCCGTGGTGCAGGACCAGGCCATGTTCGAGCTGGCGTCGTTGAGCGCCGTGCCGCCCTGGGTGCCGCTGCCGCGGCAGGTGCGGTTCCGGCGGGCCCGCCGCCGTCTCCAGACGATCGTCGACCAGCTCGTCGCCGAGCGCGGGAGCCACACCGGTGACCGCGACGACGTGCTGTCGCGGCTCATCGTGTCGGCCCGGGCCGAGCCCGACCCCCGGGTCGGACGGCAGCGGCTGCGCGACGAGCTCGTGACCCTGCTGCTCGCCGGGCACGAGACCACCGCCAGCACGTTGAGCTGGGCGCTCTACCTGCTCGACAGGCATCCCGAGGTGCGCCACCGGTTGCGGGAAGAGGCGGTCGAGGTGCTTGGCGACCGGCTGCCGACCTTCGACGACCTGGGCCGGCTGCGGTACACCGCGATGGTCATCGACGAGGTGGTACGCCTGTACCCGCCGGTGTGGATCCTGCCCCGCAAGGCGCTCGCCGCCGACGTGGTGGGCGGGTACGCGGTGCCGGCGGGCGCCGACGTGCTGATCTGCCCCTACACGCTGCACCGCCACCCGGACTTCTGGGACCAGCCCGAACGCTTCGATCCGGAGCGCTTCGACCCGGCCCGCACCACCGACCGCCCGCGGTACGCCTACATCCCGTTCGGCGCGGGACCGCGGTTCTGCGTCGGGAACCACCTGGGCCTGATGGAGGCCGCCTTCGTCCTCGCCGTACTGGCCCGGGACCTGACGCTCACGACGGTCGCCACGCACACCGTCGTACCCGAGCCGATGTTGTCGCTGCGCATACGCGGCGGCCTGCCGATGACCGTGCGTCCGGCGGACTGAGGACACCGCCGGGTGACCGCGGACCGCTGTCACCCACTACCGCACCACCCGAACGCCCGACCCGGCCGGGTCGGGCACCACCCGAGGGGGATCGTTGCCACCGAAACCAGTGGGTCCGCTGCGCAGACTCATTCCCGTCGTCTTCGTCCTGGTACTCGTCGCGGGGCTGTTCACGATCTCGCGGCTGCCGACCGCATCCGCGGCCGACCGACGCGCGATGGCGTCACAGTTCGCGTTCACCGAGATGCCCATCGCCCTGCCGCCGGGTCTGCCGCAGCGCACGATCCGGACGGTGAACCCGAAGTACGAGCACATCCGGTCCTGGATCTCGTCGGTGGGCGCCGGAGTGGCGGTCAACGACCTCGACGGGAAGGGCGGCGCCAACGACCTCTGCCTCGTCGACCCCCGCAGCGACAGCGCCATCGTGACGCCGGCGCCCGGCGGCGGCGCCCGCTACGCGCCGTTCGTGCTGGACCCGGCGCCGCTGCCGATGGGACCGGCGATCGCCCCGATGGGTTGCACACCCGGCGACTTCAACGTCGACGGCCGGACCGATCTGCTCGTCGTCTACTGGGGGCGCACGCCTGTCGTGTTCCTGCAGACCGGAGACGCGGCGGGCCTGAGCCTCGCGTCGTACCATCCGGTCGAGCTGATCCCGCAGCAGCAGACCGCCGACGGCCGCTACCACGGGCCACTGTGGAACACCAACGCGACGGCTGTCGCGGACTTCGACGGTGACGGCCGGCCCGACATCGGGATCTTCAACTACTTCCCGGACTCCCAGGTGCTCGACGCGCAGGGCCTGCCGAACGTGCAGATGAACCACTCCATGTCCCGCGCGCAGAACGCCGGCGGGGCGCACATCCTGCGCTGGACCGCGGCCACCACCGGCGCCGAGCCGAGCGTCACCTACGAGCAGCAGAGCGCGATCGACCCCCGGTACGCCACCGGATGGACGCTCGCCTCGGCCTCCGCCGACCTCGACGGGGATCTGCTGCCCGAGCTGTACCTCGCCAACGACTTCGGCAACGACCGCTTCTTCCACAACGTGTCTTCTCCCGGCCGGATCAGGTTCGCCCTGGCCGAGGGACGCCGCGGCCCGCTGGACCCGAAGTCGCTGGTCGTGGGGCACGACTCGTTCAAGGGGATGGCCGTCGACTTCGCCGATCTGCGGGGCACCGGCCGGTTCGACGCCTTCGTCAGCAACATCACCGAGTCGTGGGGGCTGGAGGAGAGCAACTTCGTCTGGCAGAACACCGCCGCCAACCCGCAGGAGGCGCGGGAACGGCTCTCCAAGGGCATCGCGCCCTTCGAGAACAAGGCTTCGGCCAAGAACCTCGCCTGGGTCGGCTGGGGCTGGGACGTCAAGATGGCCGACTTCGACAACAGCGGACGCCTCGTCGTGGTCCAGTCCTGCGGCTTCGTCAAGGGCACTGTCAACCGGTTCAACTGGCTCCAGGAGTTGGCCGCCAGCAACGACCTGATGCTGCGCGAGCCGGACATGTGGCCCAACGCGCAGCCGGGCGACGACATCGCCGGCTCGAACGCGCTGGCGTTCTGGGCACCGGAGGACAACGGCCGCTACGTCGACCTGAGTCCGCAGCTCGGACTCGACGACCGGACCCCGACCCGCGGTATCGCCGTGGGTGACACCGACGGCGACGGCCGCCAGGACTTCGCGGTGGCCCGCCAGTGGGGACCGCCCGCCTACTACCACAACACCAAGGCGCAGGTCGGCGACTTCCTCGGGCTGCGGCTGCACCGGCCCGCGCTCGGCGCCGCCACGGGCAACGACGCCCGCACCCCGGCGTACGGCGCGCAGGCTCGGGTGACCACTGCCGACGGCCGCACCCAGCTCGCCCAGCTCGACGGCGGCGGCGGGCACTCCGGCAAGCGCAGCTTCGACCTGTTCTTCGGACTCGGTGACCAGGGCGGCACGCCCGTCACCGTCGAACTGAGCTGGCGCGACCTCGACGGTGTCCAGCATCAGCAGACCCTGCCCCTCTCCGCCGGATGGCACGACCTCACGCTCACCGACCGAGCCCAGGAGCTGACCACACCATGACGGACGTCAAACGCGCCCCGGTGGGCGTGACCACCACGGCCGAGGTCGCCGACGCGACCCGCAACGGCAGCGGGCCCGACCGGGCAGCGGCCGGCGTCGACAGGCGACCGCCCGTACCCCGGGTGGACAAGCGCGACCCCCGCTACCTGGCCCTGCGGAACTTCGCCATCTCCATGTCCATCCTCAACATCCTCGGCTACACGATCCTCGGGTTCGAGCAGCCCTGGACCTGGCCGCTGTTCGCCCTGGCGATCGGGTACACGGTCGAGATCGCGATCGAGGCGGTCGCCGCCCGCTCCCTGGGCCGCCGACCGGCCTACAGCGGCAACGGCGCGTGGGGCGTCTACACGTTCCTGCTGCCGACCCACATCACCGCGCTCGCCGCGAACATGCTGCTGTACGCCAACGACATGTTCTGGCCGATCGCCTTCGCCGTGGTCGTGGCCGTCGGGCAGAAGGCCGTGCTGCAGGCCCCGATCGCCGGACGCATGCGGCACTTCATGAACCCGTCGAACTTCGGCATCACCATCACGCTGCTCGCGTTCTCCTGGGTCAACGTGGCCCCGCCGTACCACTTCACGGAGAACGTGCCAGACGTCTTCCGGATGTTCATCCCGATGGTCGTGCTCACCGCGGGCACGATCCTCAACGCGATGCTCACGAAGAAGGTCGCGCTGATCGTCGGCTGGGTCGGCGGCTTCGTCATCCAGGCCCTGATCCGGCACTACGTCTGGGACGTCCAGCTCTGGTCGGCGCTGAGCATCATGACCGGGGTGGCGTTCGTGCTGTTCACCAACTACATGATCACCGACCCGGGCACCACGCCCTCCAAGCCCCGCTGGCAGTTCATGTTCGGCTCCTCCGTGGCCATGGTGTACGGCGTCCTGATGCTGTTCAACGTCGTCTACACCCTGTTCTTCGCGGTCACGATCGTGTGCCTGGCCCGGGGTCTGTTCTGGTGGGGCAGGTGGCTCGCCGAACGGCGTGGCGCCCGCACCCCCGTGCAGCCGGTGCCGCCGCCGGCGGCCGTGGAGCTGCCGATCGCCCGCTGACCCCGTCGGTCGCCCCGGACCGGCCGGCCGTCCTCCGCACGCGGAAAACCGCAAGCAGGAAGACGACCGGCCGGTCCGCGGCGCGAACAATCAGTCAGTGCATCCCGCCGTCACAGATTCGGAGAGAGGCTGCCATGACCGCCACGCAGAGACCGGCCGTGCAGACCCCACCCTCCCCGACGCCGGCACGCCCGGTCCGGCGCGGCGCGCTGATCGTGGGCAGTGTGCTCGCGGGAATCGCGTTGTCCCTGCTCTGGTCGTACCAGTTCGTCGACCAGACGATCGGCGACAACGTCGCCAACACCCTGCTGGGCCACGACGCGAAGGCGACAGCGATCGGCGGCACCGCGGCGGGCCTGCTGTTCGCGTTCGTCTCCGGCCTGGCGGGCACGTTCACTGCCTGCAACATCGCCATGGCCGCCTCGATCGGGCCGATGACACACGCCGGCGCCGGCGGCACACCGGCGGCGGGGCTGCGCTTCATGCTCCGGCCGGTGGGCCTGCTGGCGCTGGGCATGGTCGTCGTCTCCGCCACGTACGGCTTCATCGGAGTCCTGCTCGGCGACTCGCTGCCGCAGCTGTCGACGGAGACGACTGCCGGCGGCATGCCCGTCCGACTCGTGCAGTCGGTGGTGGTCTTCGGCGTGATCGGTCTCGCGTTCATCTATCTCGGTCTCGCGGCGCTCGACAAGGTCCCCGATCCCTTCGCGCGTCGCCCGTTCGCCCGCGTGTTCGTGCTCGGCATGCTGGTCGGCGCCTTCCTGATCGGCCGGCCCTACCCGCTGTTCCACAAGCTCTTCCAGTGGGCCGCTGACAACGGCAACCCCCTCTACGGCTCGGCCGCCTTCGTACTGCAGTCGCTGGGCAACATCGCGATCGTGGGCATCCTGTTCGCACTCGTCGTCCTCGCCACCCGCGGAGGGCTGATCCGCTGGTTGTCCGCGCGACCGGCACGCACCCTCGCGGTCACCGGCTCGCTGCTGCTCGCGCTGGGCGTCTTCACCCTCGTCTACTGGACCGTCCGGGTGCCCGCGATGTTCGGCTACGGCTGGTTCCCGACGATGCCCTACAACTGAGCGCGGCCGTCGGCGTCGTCCGGCGGTGGCAGGATCTCGACGTACCCGTCGGTGCCGTGCACGCGGATCCACTGCCCGTCACGGATCAGCCGGGTCGCGTCCGCCACCCCGACGACGGCCGGCAGGCCGTACTCCCGGGCGATGACCGCCCCGTGGGTCATGAGGCCGCCCACCTCCGTCACCAGGCCCTGGACCGCGACGAAAACTGGTGACCAGCTCGGGTCCGTGTAGGAGGTGACCAGGATGTCGCCGGGTTCCAGCTCGGCCTCGGCGATGTCCAGCAGGACGCGGGCGCGGCCCTCGACGACCCCGCCGGAGACTCCGAGGCCGGCCAGCGCTCCGGCCGGCACGTTGTCGCGGCGGTACGCCCCGGCGATGGTCTCGCCCTCGGAGGTGAGCACCCGGGGCGGCGTCAGCGTCCGGTGCCACCGGAAGGTGTCCCTGCGCTGGTCGATGAGGTGGTCGTCGACCCGGTGCGTCCGCACGGCGTCGTGCAGCTCGGCGAAGGTGAGATAGAAGATGTCGTCCCTGTCGCGGAGCACACCGGCCCGCGCGAGGCGCTCCGCCTCGGAAAGCAGGGCCTGCTTGTAGACGAAGTAGCGGCTGATGATGGCGTACTTCGGATACTCCCGGTACCCGATGAAGGTGCGGACCCGGTCGATCATGCGCGTGGTCTCGTCGGTCTTGGTGTCCCCGTCCGGCAGGGCCCGCAGCCGTTCCAGCAGCTCCTCGCGCTTCTGCTGCGCCGCCTGACGCCCCTGCTCGAAGCGCCGCACGGCGGCGCCCGGTTCGAGGAGCCTGATGTTGTCGAGGATCAGGGGTACGAGCGTGGTGGGGCGTTCGCTCCAGCGCGGTCTCGTGATGTCGATCTCGCCGACGCAGCGCATGCCGTACCGGTCGAGGTAGGCCGAGATGGCGTCGCGCGCCTCGGCTCCGCCCGCGAGCCTCGGCAGTTCGTCGAGGAAGCCGTCGTCGTCGACCTCCTGCAGGAAGGCCACCACCTCCGGATGCGGTCGGATCACGTCCGCGACGTCGAGCAGCGCCAGGCCCATCTCCGACGTGATGTTGCCCGGGGCGGACAGCGTGAGGGTGTCAGCGGCGTTCTTCTCGCCCAGCCATTCGGACAGCTGCTCGTTGAGCCACCAGGTGGCCTGCATCCCCGCCATGATCGCCTGCATGTTCAGGGGGTCACTGAGGAGCCGCTTGTGCTCCTCGAACGCCTTGTGCAGGAAGTCGAACAGCTCCGGTCCCGTCACCGTCGCGATGTCGCGCTTCAGGGCGGCGAGTGACGCCTCGCTGCGCTCGATCAGCTCGGTGACGATAGTCGGATCGTTCTCGATCGTGGTCGGCTTGCCGCTGATCCGCGGGATGTCGGGACCGTCCGCAAGCGCCGGTACGAAGTCGGGGCGGTCGAGGATGGTCTCCAGCGCGTCCCGGGTCAACGGGTCGGACCGTCCCGCCATGTCGAGGAAGCCGGCGCGGCTCGCCGGCGCTGCCAGGATCCCGGTGGCGTCGACGAAGAGCCTCCCACCGGCCTCGTGCATCGGCGCCATGGCCGTCAGCTGCCACATGGAGAGTCCCAACGGCTTCATGGCGTCGGTCATCATCTGCTGATGCCCCACGGAGAGGTAGACGTGGTTCTTGTCGTCCCCGGCCGCCGGCACGGGGAACAGCGTGGTGATCGGCCGGCTCTGCACGATCTGGACGTCACCGTCGACCAGGCACCACTCGATGTCCTGCGGGCTGCCGACGTGCGCCTCGATCCGCCGGCCCACGTCCACCAGCCGCAGGACCTGCGCGTCCGTCAGCGCCGGCTGCTCCTGTCGCTCCGGGCTGATCGCCTGTCTCGTGGTCCCGCCGGCCGGCAGCGCCTCGATGGCGAGACGCTTGCTGGCGATCGTCCGCTCGATGATCGCACCGTCGCGCACCCGGTAGGAGTCCGGATTCACCAACCCGGACACCAGGGCCTCGCCGAGGCCGAAGCTGGCCTCCACCGAGGCGACCTTCCGGTTGGACGTGACCGGGTCGGCCGTGAACAGGACGCCGGCTGCCTGCGGAAACACCATCTCCTGCACGACGACGGCCAGGTGGACCGCGTGGTGGTCGATGCCGTTGCGCTGACGGTAGGTGACCGCCCGCTCCGTGAAGAGCGAGGCCCAGCACCGGCTGACGTGCGTACGAATGGCCGCCGGACCCCGCACGTTCAGGTACGTGTCCTGCTGGCCCGCGAAGGAGGCCGTCGCCAGGTCCTCCGCCGTGGCACTGGACCGGACGGCGTAGGCAGCCTTCTCGCCGTGCCGGGTGAGCGCCCGGGTGATGGCCACCGCCACGTCGTCGGGCAGGGCGACCCCTTCGATGGCCCGGCGGATCTTGGCGCTGCGGTCGCGGATCCCCTCCCGGTCGTCCGGCTTCAGGCGCGACAGCTGGTCGAGCTGATCGTCGATCGAGGGCACCTCGGCCATGACCCGTCGAAAGGCGTCGGTCGTCACGCAGAAGCCAGCCGGCACGCGGATGCCCTCGATTCGCGACAACGTCCCCAGACGGGCGCCCTTGCCGCCGACGATCGCGACCTGAGTCTCGTCGACCTCGTCCAGATCTCGCACGTACTTGTCGATCATCGCGCCCCGTTTCTTCGTCCGTTCCGGTGTCCGGCGGACGATTCTGCGGCAAGACGGGGGTCTTGCGGCAAGGCCCCCGGTGCGATATACGTTAAAGTGGGAGCGGATACCAGTGGTGTTTTTCCCCGCTGTGCAGGAAATCGTTCCGCTGATCCCCCCTTGTTGATCCCTCGCCTGTTGATCCCTCGCCTGTCGATCCCTGCGGCTCGCCCCGCCGCCGGCGCTTGATGCCGCTTCGACGCAGCACGCGAGATTGATGCCGCTTCGACGCAGCACGCGAGAGGGGATCGTCATGGCAGCGACCACGCAGGTCCTGTTCATTCAGGGCGCTGGCGCCGGCACCCACGACGAGTGGGACAACAGGTTGTCCGACAGCCTGCGGCGCGGGCTCGGGGACGGGTACGAGGTTCGGTACCCGCGAATGCCCGACGAGGGCCACCCGAGCTACGCCACCTGGAGCGCCGCCATCCGGCGGGAGATCGCGGCACTGGACGACGGGGCAGTCGTCGTGGGCCATTCGGTGGGCGGCGCGATCCTCGTCCACGCGCTCGCCGAGCGGCCACCCGAGCGGGACCTCGCGATGATCGTGCTGATCGCCGCCCCGTTCGTCGGTGCGGGCGGCTGGCCCGGCGACGAGTTCGAGCTGCCACCGGACCTCGGCGTCCGACTGCCGCGGGGCGTACCGGTGCGGGTCTTTCACGGGCTCGGGGACGAGACGGCGCCGCCGTCGCACGCGGACCTGTACGCGGGCGTCATCGGCCAGGCGCGGGTGTACCGGCTGCCCGGGCGCGATCATCAGCTCAACGACGACCTCGGTGACGTGGCGGCGGTGATCAGGCTTGACGCTCTTGGCTAACCGTATTAGCTTAAAGCTAACGCAACTAGCCGAGCACGGAGGATCCCATGACCGAGTACCTGACCGTCGACGGCGGCACCCTGGCGTACGAGGTGACCGGCGCCTCCGGGCCGCTCGTCGTTCTCGCCCACGGCATGGGCGACAGCCGCGAGGCGTACCGCTTCGTCGTGCCGCGCCTGGTGGCCGCCGGCTACCGGGTGGCAGCCGTCGACCTGCGGGGCTGCGGCGAGTCGAGCGCGCAGTGGCAGTCCTACAGCCGCACCGACATCGCGGGTGATCTGCTCGCGGTGATCCGCCACCTCGGCGGTCCGGCCGTGCTGGTCGGCCACTCGATCTCCGGCGGGGCCGCCACCATCGCCGCCGCCCAGGCACCCGAGCTGATCACCGGCATCGTCGAACTGGCCCCCTTCACCCGCAAGCAGTCGATCAAGCTGGGCGACCTGCGGGTCGCCCGCTACCGCAAGGGCATGGCCCGGCTGCTCGGCACCGGCCTGCTGGGCAGCGTGCTGCTCTGGCGCAGCTACCTCGACATCGCCTACCCGGAAAGGAAGCCGGCCGACTGGGCCGCCCGCACGGCCCGGATCGACGCCATGATGCGCGAGCCCGGCCGGATGGCGGCGATGCGCAAGATGGGCCAGTCGGCGCCGGTCGACGCCGGGGCGCAGCTGGGTAACGTCCGCTGCCCGGCCCTGATCGTCGAGGGGTCGCTCGACCCGGACTGGGCCGACCCGCGGGCCGAGGGGGAGGCGATCGTGGCCGCGCTGCCGGCCGGGTTGGGCCGGCTCGAGGTCATCGAGGGCGCGGGTCACTACCCGCACGTGCAGTACCCCGACGAGACGGCCGACCTGCTGCTCGCCTTCCTGAGCGCGAACGCCCGCGCCTGAGATCCCGGGTCACGCCGTCAGGCCAGCAGCTGTTCGCGCATCCGCGCGCCCAGGTTGATCCGTCCCACCGCGCGCGGGCCGGCCGGATCGTGCACGTCCACCGTGTTGTTGCGACGCATCAGCGCACGGACCGCAGGTGGCAGCCGGGGTGGGTCGTCCATCGCGGCGAGGATCTGCGCCGCGCTCGTGATCAGTCGATCGACGAACGCGGCGGCGTCGGTGTCCACCCGCACCCGGCCGTACTCCCAGCCGGCGGTGGTGAGGTCGAGCACCTCGAACACGTGGGTCACCAGCGGGGTCGGATCGGTCACCCGATCGAGCCGGGCCGCCCGCCCGCCGACCACCGCGACGGCGGCGGCCACCTGGGCGTACGGGTGGAAGCCGCACGGCAACGCGAACAGCGGCCACCGCAGCCCGGGACCGGCCTCCATCCACAGCGGCCGGTAGTTCCGCCGGTGCACCAGCAGCCGCCGGCCCGTGCGCCGGTGGATGTCCTGCGCCTGCGCCAGCAGATCCGCGTGCGCCTCGTCGGCGACCTGGTTCAGAATCCGGGCCGCCACCACCAGGCCGTCGTCGCCGCCCAGCATCCCGGTCGCCGCTTCGACCTGCGCGGGAAACGGAACCCGCGCCTGCGTGCCGTATCCGTGCTGGAGGTCTCGCAGCAGCGCCTGCTGCCGCCCCGGGTCGAGCTGGACCCGCCCGCCGCCCAGCAGCCGCTGGAGCCAACGCATGTCGCCTCGTTTCAGCAGAGCCGTCCCGAACCGTGGCAATGCTATGCGTCGGACGTTCCCCGGGTGCCGCAGGGGTGAGCATGGCGCGGCGCGCGCCGGCCGGGCGCCACGCGGGTCGGTGCCCGCGACCGCGCCCGGCCGGCCCCGCCTGTCGGGGCGGGTCGCTCAGCTGCGGCTCCACCGCTGGCTGGCCGCGCCGTTGCAGTCC
This sequence comes from Micromonospora sp. MH99, assembly GCF_021442385.1. Taxonomy (GTDB): domain Bacteria; phylum Actinomycetota; class Actinomycetes; order Mycobacteriales; family Micromonosporaceae; genus Micromonospora. Next base: position 89,831 of record NZ_MUZA01000012.1, on the reverse strand, counting down.
CAGATCTGGGTGCGTGTGCCATTCGCCGTACCGTTGCCCACCAGGTCCAGGCAGCGGCCCGAGGCGACCGCCGTGATCGAGCCGTCGGCGTTGAAGCGCCACTGTTGGTTCGCCTGGCCGTGACAGTCCCAGATGATCACCGACGTCCCGTTGGCGGTGCCGGCGTTGTTGACGTCGAGGCACTTTCCTCCGTAGACCCGCAGCTCCTGGGCGCTTGTCGAGGTCCAGGACTGATTGGCCTGGCCGTGGCAGTCCCAGATGATGGCCGTGGCGCCGTTGGTCTGGGACGCGCCGTTGACGTCCAGGCACCGGCCGGCGGACGTGCTGCGGATCGTCGACGTCGTGCCCGGCGGGGGAGTGCTCGGCGGAGGCGTGGTCGGCGGGGGTGTGGTCGGCGGGGGCGTGCCGCCGCCGGTGACCAGGAGCATGGCGGCGCCGTGCGCCGGCACCGACGCGCTGATCGTGCCGGTCGACGTCGAGGTGGTGTGGGACCACAGGTCACGCACCGCGTACGAGCCGGCGCTGCCGAGCCCGAGCGCGCTGGCCGTGGTGGAGATCGTGGTCGTGCCACTGCCGCGGTTGAGCAGGACGGTGGCCACCCCGCCGGTGGACATCGGCTTGCGCCAGACCTCCAGATCACCGGAGTCACTGATCTTGCGACCCTGCTGGCCGCCCCAGTCCTGGTTGACGGCGATCACGTCGGTGTTGGTCAGGATCGTGCGGGTGGCCGCCGACATGGTGCGGATGTCGTTGCCCGCCAGCAGCGGGGCGTTCAGCAGCGCCCACAGGCTGAAGTGGGCCCGGGACTCGGTGTCGGTCGGGCCGTTGCCGACCTCCAGCATGTCCGGGTCGTTCCACGCGCCCGGACGGGCGTACGACTCCTTGCCGACCTGCTGGTCGAGGATGCTCATGATGGAGTTCCAGTTACCGCCGATGTCACCTGTCGTACGCCAGGAGTTGCCCACCCCCGCGCCCCAGGTCCAGACGCTGTCCTGCCCCCAGCTGCACAGGCTGTAGAGGATCGGCCGGTTGGTCGCCGCGAGCGCGTCCCGCATCGCGGTGTAACGCTGCTGCGCGCTCCGACCGAGGTGGTCGCCGCAGTTGTCGTACTTGAGGTAGTCGATCCCCCAGGACGCCCAGAGGTTGGCGTCGCGCTGCTCGTAGTTGATGCTGGCCGGGTACCCGGCGCAGGTGAGGGTCCCGGCCGAGGAGTAGATGCCCAGCTTGAGGCCCTTGCCGTGGACGTAGTCGGCGAGAGCCTTGATGCCGCTCGGGAACTTCTGCGGATCGGCGACCAGGTCGCCGCTGGCGTTGCGCTGCTTGGTGGACCAGCAGTCGTCGATGTTGACGTAGCGGTATCCGGCCGCGGCCATCCCGCTGGAGACCAGCGCGTCGGCCGTCTGCCGAATGAGCGTCTCGTTGACGTTGCAACCGAACGCGTTCCAGTCGTTCCAGCCCATCTGTGGCGTGCGGGCCAGCCCGTTCTCCAACGCCTGCGCGGGTTGCGTGGTGGTGAGCACGACCGCGCCGCTGACCACAGCGGTGCCGAGGGCGGCTGCGAGGAGCGCGGGGAGCAGGAGGGCCATTCTTCGTCTGAGCACGTGCACTCCTTGCGGGTGGTTGGCGGCGAGGGCCCGCTGCCGGTCCACAGGGAGCCAACGACATAGATCGCTGCCAATTTAACTCGTACGACATATGACGTCAACGTCGCCGACGTCCGGCGCGGACGCCGGGGGGTCGGAGCCTGCCGCGCAGCCCTCCTGACCCACACTGTGGGACAGCATTTAGTGAGTGTCATCTATATTGACGCCGCTCGGTGGGCGGCGACAGGATCTCGGCACCACCATCGCCACCGCGATCTCCCCTGGGAGGCGTCATGCCCCGTCCCCGCCTGCCGCTCCTGCGGGCAGCCACCCGACTCGCCGCGCTCGCCGCGGCCACCGCCGGTGTGCTGTTCGCCGTCGCCACACCCGCCAGCGCCGCGGTCCCCACCGGCCGCTACGTCGCGCTCGGCGACTCGTACACCGCCGGTCCGCTGATCCCCACCCAGGTCGACCTCAACTGTCTCCGGTCGAACCGCAACTACCCCTCCCTGGTGGCCGCGTCCGCCGGCTCGACGTCGTTCGCCGACGTGAGCTGCTCCGGCGCCACCACCGACGACATCCTCTACGGCGGCAGCGGCCAACTGGGCATCAACCTGCCACCGCAGCTCAACGCGGTCACGTCGAGCACGGCGCTGGTGACGGTGCAGATCGGCGGCAACGACATCGGCTTCGCCGACATCATCGGCGAATGCGCGGAGGCGAGCCTCAGCAGCCCACTCGGCTCGCCGTGCAAGAACCGGTACACCGCAGGCGGCACCGACCAGCTGCAGGCCCGGATCGCGGCAACCGTGCCGAAGGTGACGACCACGCTGCAGGCGATCCGCCGGGCCGCGCCGAGCGCGCGGATCGTGGTGCTCGGATACCCGGCGATCCTGCCCGACAGCGGCTACGGCTGCTGGCCCGTCGTCCCGATCGCCTACCAGGACGTGCCCTACCTGCGCGGCATCGAGAAGTCGCTCAACGCCATGCTGGCCAGCGCCGCGGGGGCGAACGGCGCCACCTACGCCGACGTCTACACGCCGTCGATCGGTCGGGACGCGTGCAAGAGCAGCAGCACCCGTTGGGTCGAGGGGCTGGTGCCGCAGAACGCGGCCGCGCCCTTCCACCCGAACGCGCGCGGTGAGCAGGGCATGAGCACCGCGCTGCTCGCCACTCTGAACCGCTGACCGAGCGGATCGCTCGTGCCGGCCCCGTCACGCGACGACGGCGGGGCCGGCGGTCGAAGCCGGTCCGGATGACAGGTGCTCTGCGTCGTTGCCGTCGTCGACCGGCGCGTTGCCCGCGTCGGCCGGGCGCCGTCACCGCTGTCGGCGGGCGTTGAGCCGGGCGGCCTGGCGCGTCAGGTGGTCCCGCTCGGCGAGGTTGGGGGCCTGGTGGGCCGCCTCAACGTACAGGCGTGCCGCCGTCGCGAGGTCGCCGTCGCGCTCGTGCAGGTACGCCGCCACCGCCGTGTGACGGGGCAGCGAGTCGTCAAGCGCCGCGAGCGCCGCCAGGCCGGCCCGGGCGCCGTCGGCCTCGCCGACGGCCACCGCGCGGTTGAGCCGGACGACCGGGCTGTCGGTCAGGCGTGCCAGCTCGTCGTACCACTCGACGATCTGCACCCAGTCGGTCTCCTCAGCGGTGGGCGCGTCGGCGTGCAGCGCCGCGATGGCGGCCTGGGCCTGAAACTCGCCCAGCCGGTCGCGGGCGAGGGCCGCCTGGAGGATGTCGACACCCTCGGCGATGAGTGCGGTGTCCCACCGGCCGCGGTCCTGCTCGGCGAGCGGCACCAGGCTGCCGTCGGACGCGGTCCGGCTGGCGCGGCGGGCGTGGTGCAGCAGCATGAGGGCGAGCAGGCCCGCCACCTCGGGATGGTCGATGGCGGCCGCGAGCTGCCGGGTGAGCCGGATGGCCTCGGCCGCGAGGTCGACGTCGCCGGTGTAGCCCTCGTTGAAGACCAGGTAGAGCACGCGCAGCACGGTGGCGACGTCGCCGGGCTGGTCGAACCGCACGGTGGAGACGGTTCGTTTGGCCCGGCTGATGCGTTGCGCCATGGTCGCCTCGGGCACCAGGTAGGCGTCCGCGATCTGACGGGTGGTCAGCCCGCCCACGGCCCGCAGCGTGAGCGCGACGGCGGACGACGGCGTCAGCGACGGGTGGGCGCAGAGAAAGTAGAGCTGGAGGTCGTCGTCCACCGTCGGTGTGGGCCCCGGCGCCGGCTCGGAGTCGACGAGGTCCTCACGACGGCGACGGGCGGCGTCCGCCCTCGTGGTGTCGAGGAACCGGCGCCAGGCCACGGTGATCAGCCAGCCCTTCGGGTCCCGCGGCGGGTCGGCCGGCCAGACGCGGATGGCCTCGACGAGCGCGTCCTGTACGGCGTCCTCGGCCGCCGCGAAGTCAGCTCCGCGGCGGACGAGGATGCCGAGCACGCCCGGCGTGAGGCTCCGGAGCAGTGCGTCGTCCATCGCCGAGGTCACTCGGCGATGGTGGGGGGCTCGGTCAGGAAGGGGCGCACCTCGAGCCACTCGTGGATCGGCTTCCCGCCCGCCCCCGGAGCGGCCGACAGTTCCCCGGCCAGCTCGACGGCGCGTTCGTACGTGTCGACGTCGATCACCATCCAGCCGGCGATGAGGTCCTTGGTCTCGGCGAACGGACCGTCGGTGACCGGCGGGCGTCCCGGGCCGTCGTAGCGGACCCACGCTCCCTCGGGGGCGAGCGCCTGACCCTCGATGAACTCGCCGGTCTTCTCCAGCCGGGACGCGAAGTCGTTCATGTACTGCATGTGCGCCGAGATCTCCTCCGGCGTCCACCGGTCCATCGGCACGTCGTTCACCCCGGCCGGACCGCCGCGGTAGTGCTTCAGCAGCAGGTACTTCGCCATCGTCCTGTTCCTCCTCGCTGGTGTGACCCGTTCCGGTCACGTTCACCTCGGGGACGGAGCCGCGCGCCGTTTCTCGACATGGCCGCCAAGAAATTTCTGGCTCACGGGCGGAGGGCGGCCTCCGACAACCGCGAACCGGGCGGCCCGGTGCTGGCACGCACGACCAGCGCGGTGCCGAGCTCGTACCGCTCCTGAGCCAGCGCATGGCCGTCGGTCAGCGCCAACGCGAGCCGGGCGGCGGTGGCCCCGATCTCGCTGAACGGCTGTCGCACCGTGGTGAGAGGTGGCGTGGTCCAGGCCGCCTGGTCCACGTCGTCGAAGCCGACGACGCTGAGGTCGTCGGGGATTCGCAGACCGGCCTCGTAGGCCGCCGTGTAGACGCCGAGCGCCTGCAGGTCATTGCCGCAGACGACGGCGGTGGGGGGGTCGGCCAGGGTCAGCAACTCGCGGCCGAGGTCACGGCCGTCCTCGAAGCTGAAGACTCCGCGCCGTTCGAGGCTGCTGTCGAACGGAACGCCGGCATGGTCCAGCGCGGCTCGGAAGCCATCCAGGCGAGCCCGCGCCGACAGATCCTGCTCCGGCCCGGTGACCACGCCGATCCGTCGGTGGCCGAGGTCCAGCAGATGCCGGGTGGCGGCCAGGGCGCCGCTCCAGTTGTTCGACCCGACGGCGGGCGTGGGGAACAGCTCGCCGACCGGGTCGATCGCCACGAGCGGGATGCCCATGGCGGTGAGCTGTCTGCCGTGCTCGGCGGTGACCAGGGAGCAGACCGCGATGACGGCGGTGGGCTGTCGCAGCAGCAGCGGCTCCATCCAGGGCAGCCCCGCCGCCACCCGATGGCGGATGTCGATGAAGCCGACCGTGCAGTCCCGGGAGCCGGCGACCTCCTGGATCCCCCGCAGGATCTCCAGGGCGATCGAGGGCAGCATCCGGTGAAAGAGCACCTCGATGCAGAGCGTCCTCGCGGCGGTTTCCGGCCGGCGGTAGCCATGGTCACGCAGCAGTGCCTCCACCCGCTGCCGGGTCTGCTCGCCCACCCCGGCGCGACCGTTGAGAACCTTCGACACCGTGGGAGGGGACACCCCGGCGAGCTCGGCGATCGTGGCGATGGGCAGGTCACCGCGCCGGGGCTTGCGCGCGTGATGCCGCCGGCTCTCCTCGATCACACGGGGAGTCTACGGTGATCCCTCGATGGCGAGCCGGTCCGCGCTCAGTCGGTAGGCCGCGCTGCCGGCCGGTAGTCGAACCAGTCGAAGGCGGCGCTGTCCCCGGTCACGTACATGCCGATGACCCGGCCGGTGAAGCCGCCGGCGACCTCGGTGGACAGGTAGCGCCCGTCGAGTTCGGCCAACAGGACGCGGCCCTCGGAGGTCTCCACCTCGAACGCGATCATGTCGGAGGTGGCGGGGCGTACGCCGAAGGGTTCGTCAGCGGCCGCCAGCCCCGCGGCCGAGGTCACGGTCGGCGGGTAGAGGCAGTGGGTCCGGGTGGCGATCGTCAGAACCAGCGGGCCGGCGGGTACGTCGAGGGACGCGAAGACCTGCCGGAACGGCCCGACCCGACCGACGACGCGGACGCTGCCGCCGCCAATCTCCAGGTCGTAGTGGTGCGCCTCGTCGATGCGGATGGTGAGCCCGGCCGTGCCGCTGCCCGGATCGACCCGCGTGCTGGCCCGGCAGTCATGGTGGCGCTGGCGCGTCGCCACCATCGTCGCGCCGGCCCGGTCCAGCGTCGTACCGGTGGCGTGCAGGGTGAGCCATCCGGGCCGCTCGGTCAGCGACCAGGCCGCGTCGGGGCGGGAGCGGGGCGAGATCCAGCCGGGCGCGAGGGTTGTCGCGTCGAAGTCGTCGTGGTGGGCGACCGGCCCGGGCGGGGCCGCGAGGGCCGGTGCGCTGCCGGCGGGCGCCGCGGTGACCTCCCGGACGACGTCCACGACGGGCCACCCGCCGTCCCAGCGAACCGGCGCGAGGAACGTCTCGCGGCCGAGCACGTGAAAGGGCGGCCACTGGCCCTTCGCCCGGATGCCCAGAAGGACCATCCACCAGCTGCCGTCCGTGGCCTGCACCAGATCGGCGTGCCCGGCGGCCTGCACCGACAGGTTGGTGCTGCGGTGCGTGAGGATGGGGTTGCTCGGCGCGGGCTCGAAGGGCCCCCGGGGGCTGCGTGCGCGGGCGATCGACACGGCGTGGCCGGTGTGCGTGCCACCCTCGGAGAGCAGCAGGTACCACCAGTCGCCGATCCGGTAGAGGTGCGGCGCCTCCGGGTACTGGCCGCCGGTGCCGGACCAGAGCGGGATCGGCCCCTCCAGCACCTGACCCCGGTCCGGGTCGATCCGGTAGGCGTCCACCCCCGAGGTCGTCAGCCAGCAGGTGCCGTCGTCGTCCCAGGCCAGGGACGGGTCGACGTGGGGGAGGTCGAGGTAGACCGGCTCGGACCACGGGCCGGCGGGGTCCCGCGCGGTGACGATGAGGTGGCGGCCCAGGCTGACGTTGGTGGTGATCATCCAGAACCGGCCGTCGTGGTGGCGGATGGTCGGCGCGAAGATGCCTCGGGACGCGTCGGCGTCCGGCGGGATCTCCAGCTGGCTGGGACGGTCGAGGATGTTGCCGATCTGTCGCCAGCTCACCAGGTCCCGACTGTGCAGCAGCGGTACGCCCGGAAAGTACTCGAAGCTGGAGCAGGCCAGGTAGTAGTCGTCGCCGACCCGGCAGACACTCGGATCGGGATAGAAGCCGGGCACGACCGGATTGCGGTAGCCCGAGACGGCCGCCGTGCCTGCGAACACTGGGTGCCACCTCCCGCGCGGTCCATGCCCTGATGCCACAGAATGTTCGCGATAACATCGGGTGCCCTGGATGCTACGAAGATGCCGTCGGGATGGCAACCCGGTCCGCGTGCCGGGGCGGGGGCCAGCCGCGCGACCTCGCGGGGACGCTGGCGGGAAACATGGCCGACATCTCTTGACGAGCGGCACTGCCATCTACGAAGGTCTATAGAGGGTGAGCTGACGCGCCGCCGGGAGCTCGGGGCGTCGGTCCCCGGCTGTGAACGGTGCTGCAGGGTGCGAACGGGCGGCACTTGTTAGCGCTAACAGCAGGGCGCCTCACCACACGTCCAACGACAGCGGCCGTACGTCTCGCACGGGACCTCGAACGGCGCGCTGGCCGTGGGCACGTCCCCGACATTCGACTTCCTCAACGGTGGCCCGGCAGGGGCGCCGTTCTTCACCCTCCTGCGCCGCTAGCTGCGCTGATTGGAGAGACCATGCCTGACGTGACACGAAGGAACGTGCTGAGGGCCGGTGCGGCGGGCGCCGGAGCCGCGCTGCTGCCGGTCGCGTGGTCCGCCGTCGCCCGCGCCGGCTCGGTGGCGCCGTCGCAGGTGCTCGCCGCCGGCGACATGGCCCTCTGGTACGACGAGCCCGCGGGCACCGACTGGCTACGGGCGCTGCCGATCGGCAACGGCCGGCTCGGCGCGATGGTGTTCGGCAACGTCGACACCGAACGGCTGCAGCTCAACGAGGACACCATCTGGGCCGGCGGCCCGTACGACTCGGCCAACACCCGGGGAGCGGCAAACCTGGCCGAGATCCGGCGGCGTGTCTTTGCGGACCAGTGGACCCAGGCGCAGGACCTCATCAACCAGACGATGATGGGAACCCCGGGCGGCCAGCTCGCCTACCAGCCGGTGGGCAACCTCCGGCTGGCCTTCTCCTCGGCCAGCGCGTCGCAGTACAACCGGACGCTGGACCTCACCACCGCCACCGTCACCACGACGTACGTGCTCAACGGTGTCCGGTACCAGCGTGAGGCGTTCGCCAGCGCTCCCGACGGGGTGATCGTGCTCCGGCTGACCGCCGACCGCGCCAACTCGATCACGTTCAACGCCACCTTCGACAGTCCGCAGCGGACGACCATGTCGAGCCCGGACGCCGCCACGATCGCCGTCGACGGCATCTCCGGCGCGATGGAGGGCGTCAACGGGTCGGTGCGCTTCCTCGCCCTGGCCCAGGCGGTCGCGACCGGCGGCACGGTCAGCAGTTCCGGAGGCACCCTGCGCGTCTCCGGCGCCACGAGCGTCACCGTGCTGATCTCGATCGGCTCCAGCTACGTCAACTACCGCATCGTCAACGGCGACTACCAGGGCATCGCGCGCAGCCGCCTCACCGCCGCCCGGGGCGTGGGCTTCGATCAGCTGCGCAGTCGGCACCTCGCCGACTACCAGGCCCTGTTCAACCGGGTGAGCATCGACCTGGGTCGTACGGCCGCCGCCGATCAGCCGACCGACGTGCGGATCGCCCAGCACGCGAGCACCAACGACCCGCAGTTCTCCGCCCTGCTGTTCCAGTACGGCCGCTACCTGCTGATCTCCTCGTCGCGGCCGGGCACCCAGCCGGCGAACCTCCAGGGCATCTGGAACGACTCCATGACGCCGCCCTGGGACTCGAAGTACACGATCAACGCCAACCTGCCGATGAACTACTGGCCCGCCGACACGACGAACCTCGCCGAGTGCTTCCTGCCGGTCTTCGACATGATCAAGGACCTCACGGTGACGGGTGCGCGCGTCGCCCAGGCGCAGTACGGCGCCGGCGGCTGGGTCACCCACCACAACACGGACGGGTGGCGCGGCGCCTCGGTCGTCGACGGGGCACTGTGGGGCATGTGGCAGACCGGCGGCGCCTGGTTGTCCACCCTCATCTGGGAGCACTACCTGTTCACCGGCGACGTCGGCTTCCTGTCGGCCAACTACCCGGCCCTCAAGGGCGCCGCCCAGTTCTTCCTCGACACGCTGGTGGCCCACCCGACGCTCGGCTACCTGGTCACGAACCCGTCGAACTCGCCCGAGCTGCCGCACCACTCGAACGCCAGTGTCTGCGCGGGCCCCACCATGGACAACCAGATCCTGCGGGACCTGTTCGACGCGGTCGCCCGCGCCAGCGAGGTGCTCGGCGTCGACACGACGTTCCGCTCCCAGGTGCGCACGGCCCGGGACCGGCTGGCGCCCACGAAGGTCGGCTCGCGCGGCAACGTCCAGGAGTGGCTCGCCGACTGGGTCGAGACCGAGCGGAACCACAGGCACGTCTCGCACCTGTACGGCCTGCATCCCAGCAACCAGATCACCAGGCGCGGCACCCCGCAGCTGTACGAGGCCGCGCGCCGGACGTTGGAGCTGCGCGGCGACGACGGCACCGGCTGGTCCCTCGCGTGGAAGATCAACTATTGGGCCCGGCTGGAGGACGGCACCCGCGCCCACAAGCTCCTGAAGGACCTCGTGCGCACCGACCGGCTCGCGCCGAACATGTTCGACCTGCACCCACCGTTCCAGATCGACGGCAACTTCGGCGCGACCTCCGGCATCGCCGAGATGGTGCTGCACAGCCACACCGGCGAGCTGCACCTGCTGCCGGCGCTGCCGAGCGCCTGGCCCACCGGCCAGGTCGCGGGGCTCCGCGCTCGTGGCGGATACACCGTCGGCGTGGCCTGGACCAGCGGGCAGGCCGACGAGATCAGCGTCCGCGCCGACCGCGACGGCACCCTACGACTCCGCTGCCGGCTCTTCACCGGTTCCTTCACCCTCGTCGACGTCACCGACGACAGCACGCCCACCACCACCCGACCCGAGACGGACGTCGTCCAACTCGCCGTCCGCGCCGGGCACACCTACCGCGCCGCGCGGCCCGGCGTGACACCGTCACCGACGCTGACCAGCACGCCCTCGCCCACCGTCTCGCCGACCCCGAGTCCGACCGACACACCGAGCCCGATCCCGACGCCGACGCCAACCGTGTCCAGCACGCCCTCGCCGTCCGGCGCGCGGGCCACGTACACGGTGACGAACTCGTGGTCGGGCGGCTTCCAGGGCTCGGTCACGGTGACCGCCGGGGCGACGGCGATCCGGGGCTGGACGGTCTCCTGGACGTTCCCCAACGGGCAGGCGATCACCCAGATCTGGGGTGGCACGCACACTCAGAGCGGTGCGAACGTGCGGGTGACGAACGTCGACTACAACGGGTCGCTGCCGGCCGGTGGCTCCACCACGTTCGGCTTCCTCGCCTCCGCGACGGGAACCAACAACCCGCCGACCGACATCACCTGCACGACCACCTGAGCTGGCGCGTTCCCGCCCGCCGCCGGCCCCGCGTCGGCGGCGGGCCGGGCGCGCTGCCCACCCGCTGGCTACTACGTCGCGTCGCCACCGGTCCATCGGGGCCGCCTGCGCCACCGCTGGTGCCGCCAGACGGCGACCACGCAGGCCACCGCGATGAGCAGGGCCGCGGCGCCCTTCCAGGCGCGCTCCCACCACGGTCGGTCGGTGCCGAACGCCGCCTCGCCGCTCGCCATGACCCACACGCCCACCCACGCCCACTCCCAGCCGCGCGGCCAGGAGAACTCCTCCGGCGGGTCGGTGAACGCGCCGACCGCGATGACCGCAGCGCCGACGACGAGGACCAGCGGTACGCCGATGTCCGTGACGAACTCCCAGAACGACACCTGGCGATCATCGTCGTCGCGCGCAAGGGGCGCCAGAGCCGTGGCTCAGGAGACCGCCGCGCGTACCAGCTCGATGACCCTCTTCTCCACGTCGGGGCTCCAGGTCCGCAGCGCGTACGACACCGGCCAGAGGTCACCGTCGTCGAGGTTGGCCGTGTCCTGGAAGCCCAGGGTCGAGTAGCGGTAGTTGAACTTGCCGGAGTCCTGGAAGAAGACGACGATCTTGTCGGCCGCGTTCGCGTAGGCGGGCATGCCGTACCAGGTCTTCGGCGTCAGGTCGGGGGCGGCGGCGGTCACCGCCACGTGCACGCGCTCGGCGAGCGCGCGGTCGTCGGGCGCCATCTGCGCGATGCGGTCGAGGACCGCCTGCAACCCGTCGGCCCGCTTGGCGCCCTTCTTGCCCTCGGCGCGCAGCTCGGCCGCACGCTCCTTCATCGCGGCGCGCTCCTCGGCGCTGAAGCCGTCGGACTCGGTCGTGGAGGTCTTCGCGGACATGTCGGGCTCCCTCTCGATGTTTCTCCGGCCCGGCGGTAAGGCCGGCTACCTGGGAAAAAGGCTAGGCCGGGGTGCCGGCCGGGCGCTTCTTGATTCCTGACCGGGTCGCCTCGGGCGCAACGGGCGGGTCGACCCGGTCGGGCAGGCCGAACGGGCCGGGCGGCGCGTCCGGGCGTCGGCGCGAAGCGCCTATGCTCGGAACCGGAGCTGGGCGCGTCCCCGTCGGGGCAGGAATCGATTCGAGGGCGGCGTATGAACATCGGGGAGATCGCCCGGCGGGCGGGGGTGTCCCGCAGCACCGTGTCGTACGTGCTGAGCGGCAAGCGGACCGTCTCGGAGGCGACCCGGCAGCGGATCCAGGCGGTCATCGACGAGCTGGACTACCGGCCGAACGCCAGCGCCCGCGCCCTGAAGGAGGGGCGTACGCGCACCCTCGGGCTGGTGATCCCACCGGCGAGCCAGCGGTTGACCGACATGCAGCTGGGCTTCGTCGCCAGCGTCGTCGAGGCCGCCGCCCGCCACGACCTGGATGTGCTGCTGTCCCCGTCCGGTGGCGACCACGACAGGTCGTTCGAGCGGATCGTCAGCGGGCGTCGGGTGGACGGCGTGGTCCTCATGGAGATCCGCTTGGAGGACGACCGGGTCACGCGCCTGGCCAGAACGGGTCTGCCGTTCGTCACTATCGGTCGGACGGCGCAGGCGCACGGCATGAGCTGGGTCGACATCGACTACGCCGGGCTGATCGCGCGTTGTGTGCACCACCTGGCCGATCTGGGGCATCGGCACGTGGCGCTGGTCAACCGCTCCGCCGAGCTGGTGGCGGCGGGTTACGGGCCCAGCCACCGCGCCCTGGCCGGTTTCCAGGCGGCGGTGGCGGAACGGGGTCTGGTCGGCGTGGACGTCTGCTGCGGCGATGACACGGCCTCCGGTGAGGCGTGCGTCGAGCAGTTGCTCGGGACGCACCCGGACGTCACGGCGGTGGCCACCATCAACGAGGCGGCGTTGCCGGGCATGCAGCGGGCGCTGACCAGCGCCGGGTTGTCCGTTCCGGCCGACTTCTCCGTCACCGGGGTCGCCGCCCAGCACTGGGCGGAGGACTTCCGCCCACCGCTGACCGCTGCGGACGTGCCCATGCGGGACATGGGCGCCGAGGCGGTGGCACTGCTGCTGGAGATCATCGCGGCCCCCGGCAGCGTGCCGCGGCACCGCCTCTACAGCCCACCCATCTCGCTGCGGTCCAGCACCGGCCCGGTCCGGACCGACTGATCCTCCACCGGCGCGCGGGCCCCGCCGATTGGGGCCCGCGCCGTACGGCTACCGTCGCGCGGCCCGGCGTTCCTCCTGGGCGGCCGCGAGGATGAGGTAGCTGCTGGCCGTCCAGGTGTACGCGCGATCCCGCAGCCCGGCGCCGGTCTCGGCGTCGAAGTTCTCCGCGAAACCGGACTTCTCGCACAGCGCGAGGAAGCGCTGGCTGATGTCGTCGGCGATCCCGGTGTGCCCGGCCCGCCGCAGACCGTCCTCGACCAGCACCGTGGAGGGCGCCCAGATCGGGCCCCGCCAGTAGCCGTCGGCCAGGTAGTGGGCCGAGTCCGTCGGTTCGGTGGCCAGCCCGTGCGTGGTGAGGTGGGTCTCGACGCCCCGGGCCAGCGCGTCGGCGATCGGGGCGGGCAGGTCGGCGCCGAGAGCGACGGGCATCAGATCGAGCAGGCTGCGGCTGGTCCGCCGCTGCCCGGTGTGCGGGCTGCGGGCGGTGAAGCGCTCACCGTCCCACAGCTGCCCGATCATTGCCGCGCGGATCCGGTCGGCCTCCCGGGACCACCGGTCGGCGGGTTCGCCCAGCTCGGTGGCGAGGTCGGCCAGGCACCGCAGCTGGGAGACCAGGAACGCCGCCAGGTCGGCGGTCTGCACGACCCGGCCGTCGTCGAACGTGGTGGCGTTGTCCCAGCCGCTGTCGTTGCCGTGCTGGTAATGCGGCAGGTCGTGGCCGGGCGCGCGGCGCGCGTCGAGCCAGAAACCGGTCCAGCGGGCCAACCGGTCGTACGTCTGCGCGAGCGCCGCCCGGTCCGGTGGCTCAGGGAGGCGTCGGCGCAGGTGGCGCAGCGCCCAGCCGTGGATGGGCGGCTTGACGTAGTTGTGCAGGACCTCCGAGTGGGTGACCGAGTCGGGCAGGGCACCCGCGCCGTCCTGGTGGTCGAAGGGCAGGTGGAACTGGTGCCAGGCGAGCTCCGGCTCACCGGCCGCGAGCGCGATCGCGTTGAAGCAGTGGTCCCAGCTCCACACCTTGTCCATCCAGTGCTTGGACATCAGGACGGCGGGTCGGGTCACGAAGCCCGCCGGGGCGACGGTGGCGGACCACAGCACGTACGCGGCCAGTTCGGCGGCGGGCGTGTCCGCGCCGCGCCATGGCGCGATGGCGTCGACGAACGCGGCGAACTCGGCGCTGCGGTCGCGGCACACCTGGTCGAAGGGGACGGTGGTGGCGTACGGCCGGCGGGCGGTGGCGTACTCCTCGATGGCGATCTCCCAGGGCTCGTCGCCGGGGAGGTCCAGGCAACGGTCGGCGGTGCCGAGCGCCTCGACGCCGGCGGCGCGGCGCAGCGCGCCGGAGAGCACCGTGACCCGGTAGCGTCGCCCGGTCTCGTACGAGGTGAAGACGTGTGCGCCGTCGACCGGGTCGAGGTAGAGGTAGGTGCCGCTGAACGGGGTGAGGGTGCCGGCGGCCGCGGCGATCCGCAGCCCGAGGTGCCGGCCCCGGATCCGCAGGGTGTCGGGTGTGTCGTAGACGGCCTCGATGTGACCGGAACCGGCACGCCAGGTCAGCAGCGCGGGCGTGGCCACGACAGTGGAGCCCGCGGCCGTGGGGGAGAGGCGCAGCACCGGGTGCAGCCCGGTCTGGTGCGACACCAGGTGCAGGTCGTCGGCGTACGTCTTCTCGGCTACCACCGGGGAGATGTTGAACCAGGATCCGCGGTAGCTGAACGGGATGTCCTGGATTCCGAACTCCGGACCGGACGGGGCGACGGTCATGGGTGGCGGGTGCCTTTCTGTGGTGCGGGTGGTCAGTCCTCGACCGCCGCGGATGGTCAGTCCTTGACGGCGCCGGCGGTCACGCCCATCGAGACGTACCGCTGCGCCAGAATCAGCAGCACGGCGGCGGGGATCGAGGCGACGACGGCGGTGGCCATGATGGCGTTCCACTGCTGGTTGTTGTTGCCGATGTAGTGGTAGATGCCGAGGGTGATCGGCTGGTGGTCGCCGCCGCCGGCCAGGGTCGAGGCGAAGATGAAGTCCGACCAGGACCACAGGAACGCGAAGAGCGACACCGTGACGATCGAGTTGCGGCTGACCGGCAGCACTATCGACCAGAAGGTGCGCAGCCGTCCCGCGCCGTCGACCACGGCGGCCTGGAGCAGCTCGTCGGGGATGCCGGACATGAAGGCCGTGAAGATCAGTACGGCGAACGGCACCGCGAGTGTCGTGTCGGCCAGGATCAGGCCCGGCAGCGTGTTGAGGACGCCGAGGGTGAGGTAGATGGCGTAGAAGCCCATCGCCATGATGATTCCGGGGATCATCTGGGCGATCAGCAGCAGGAAGCTCAGCGCCGGGCCGCCGGGTGGCCGCAGCTTCGCCAGCGCGTACCCGGCGGGGGCGGCGAGAGCCACGGTCAGTGCCACAGTGCCGAGTCCGACGAGAAAGCTGGTGCCGAGGTACGGCAGTTGCTGGTCGAGGACGGCCCGGTAGCCGTCCAGCGTGCCGTTGGTCGGGAACAGGTGCGGGGGACTGGCGCGCATGTCCTGGTCCCGGGTGAACGACACGTTGATCATCCAGTACACGGGGAAGAGCATCAGCCCGGTCAGCACCAGACCGACCGCGGTCTTCCACCAGACGCGACGCGGTGACGTGGTCATCGTAGGTGCTGCCTCCGTTGGGACCTGATGTAGACGAGCCCGGCGACCAGGGCCATCACGATGAGCAGGTTGCCGACGGCCGCGCCCGGACCGAACTCGGGCAGCAGGTTGCCGAAGCCGAGACGGTACGACCAGGTGGCGAGCGTGGCGGAGGAACCGGTCGGGCCGCCCCTGGTCATGATCCAGATGATGTCGAAGACCTTCAGCGTGTAGATCAGCCCCAGCAGCAGCGTGATCGCGGAGACCGGGCGCAACAGCGGGAACGTGATCGACCAGAACCGTTGCCAGCCGGTCGCGCCGTCGAGCGCGGACGCCTCGTAGACCTCGACCGGGATCGCTTGGAGCCCGCTGTAGAGCACCACCAGGTTGAACGGGATGCCGATCCAGATGTTCGCGATGATCACCGAGGTGAGCGACCAGGTCGGCGAGGTGAGCCAGTTGACCGGGTCGATCCCGACGACGCCCAGTGCGGCGTTGACCAACCCCGAGTCGCTGTTGAGCAACCACGACCAGGTCGAGGCCGACACGATCAGCGGCAGCAGCCACGGTACGAGGATCAGCGCCCGCAGGGTGCCCGACAGCGGGAAGTGCTGGCGGAAGAAGAGGGCCAGGGCCATGCCGATGCTGAACTGGAAGACGAGTGACGCGCCGGTGAAGATCAGCGTGTGTGCCAACGTCGGCCAGAACGCCGGGTCGGCCAGGACGGTGCGGTAGTTGTCCAGGCCGGCGAAGGGTGCGCCGCCCTGCACGAACGAGCGGACGGTGTACTCGCGCAGGCTCAGCTCGACGTTGCGGTAGAGCGGGTAGGCGTAGAAGGCCAGCAGGTAGACGACCGTCGGCGCCAGGAAGCCCCACGCCAGCCATCGTCCGGGCCGGCGGGTGCGAGGCGCGGGGGGCCCGGGTGGGGCGGCCTCAGCCGCCCCACCGTGGCCTCGCGTGGTGGTGGAGATACGCGTCGTGGGGGTCATCGTGTCGGTTCGACGCGCTTACTTGCTCGTGGCCGAGGCCTGCGCGGCGGTCAGCGCCTCCTGCGGCGACTTCCCGCCGCTCAGGGCTGCCTGCACGGCTGTCCACAGGGGTTCGGAGATCTTCGGGTACTTCGTGCCGAGGTTGTCACCGGTGCGACCCTTGGCCGCCCGGACGGCCTCCACCCAGACCTTGAGCTTGGGGTTCTCGGTAGCCTGCCGGTCCTGTACGGCGGCGACGGGCGCCACGTAGGAGAGCGTGGTGTCGGTGGTGAGGAGATTGTCGGCGCTGGTCAGGCAGGTGACGAGCTTCTGCGACGTCGCGTACCGGCCGGTCTTCTTCTGCACCGGGATGGAGACGAACTCGCCGCCGGTCGGCGCCGGGGCCGGCCCGCCGGCGCTGGCCGGAATCGCGATGGTGCCGTACGAGAAGCCGAGCTTCTCGGCGTTGGCCAGCTGCCAGGTGCCGTTCTCCGCGAACGCGAAGTCGCCGGTGGCGAACTCCTGCCAACTCGTGGTCTGGGTGTTGTTGATGACCGAGTTCGGGGCGTAGCCCTGCTTGAGCCAGTCCGTCCAGAGGCTCAGCGCGGACACCGCCTGCGGCGAGTCCAGGCTGGTCAGCTGGGCGCCCGATCCCCAGAACCAGGGCAGGAACTGGAAGCTGCCCTCCTCGGTGCCGATCGCGGAGAACGTGATGCCCTTCTTGCCCTTGGCCTTGACCTTCGTCAGCGCCGCGGTCAGTGACGTCCAGTCCTTGACCGAGGCCGGGTCGACGCCGGCGGCGGTGAGCAGGTCCTTGTTGTAGTAGAGCGCGAGGGTGTTGGCCCCGATCGGCACCCCGTACGTCTTGCCCGCGCTCTGGCCGGCGCCGAGCAGGTTCGCCGCCATGCTCGACACGTCCAGCTTGTTCTCTTCGGTGGTGGTGAGCGCGCCAGCCTCGGCCAGTGTCGAGATGACCGGGTTGTCGACGATCAGCACGTCCGGCGAGTTGCTCTGCTGGGCGGCGAGCAGCGCCTTGTTGGTGAGGTCGGTGGTGTCGTAGCCGGTTCGCTCGACGGTCACGCCCGCCGAGGTGCCGCACTTCTTGAGCAGGGCGACCCAGTCGGAGTCGTCGGCGAACTGCGGATACGGGTCCCAGACGAGGTACGCGCCGCCACCGCCGTCGTCGGAGTCGCCGGACGACGACGAGCAGGCGCTGGCCGTCACCGCGGCGAGCGCTAGCACGGCAACGGCGGCCAGGCGCCGCCGTCGGTTGGGTCGTGTCATGTGCTGCCTCACTTCAAGTCGATCGTCAGGTGGGGTGTCGTGGGTTGACCGTCGCGGGCCGGACCACGTCCGACCATGAGGCGAACCGATTCGACGAAACGGTTCGCACGAAGATAGGACCGCCCATGCACGGTGGTCAAGGGTTGGTGCGCGTCCAGGGAGGTGCTGCTGGGAAACACCGGCTTCACGCGATCGACGCTTCATTGACACAGGTGAGTCCCCGACCTACGATCCGTGCGAATCGATTCGCAAGCGCAGCCCTCCGGAGAGCGTCCCCCGCGCCCCACCAAGGAGCCGCCCGTGAAAACCCCGTCCCGCAGCAGGTCGGGGCGAGCCCACGCGCTCGTCGCCCGACTCGTCGTCGGCCTGCTCGCCGCAACCACCGCCGTCACCGTCGCCGCGTCCCCGGCCCAGGCCGCCGACGAGTCGATAAGCGTCAACTTCTCCACGACGACCGGCACGCCCACCTACCGCGCGTCCGGCTGGATCTACGGCATGACCGAGAACGCCAGTGGGCCGCCGGACCACTTCTACCGCGACGTCAACTTCCGCTACATGCGCGCCGGTGGCGCACAGTTGCCTGGCAGTGGCTGGGTCGGCGGAAACTACGACCGCCGCTGGAACGCCACAGTCGCCCAGGCCCGTCGGACCGTCGCCCTCGGCGGGCAGTTCATCCTGTTGCCGCACGACCTGTGGGGCGCCGACGGCGCCGGCATCTCCCGCTTCCCGGGCGACAACGGCAACTGGACCGACTACGACAACTTCCTGACCCGGGTCATCAACGACGTCCGGGCGTCCGGCCTGTCGGTGCAGTGGGACATCTGGAACGAACCCAACATCACCATCTTCTGGAACCGGCCGATCTCCCAGTACCTCGAACTCTGGCGGCGCACGTACCAGCGCCTCCGGACGGAGTTCCCCAACCAGCTCATCGTCGGGCCGAGCTGCGCCTGCGTGCCGTCGACCAACCACGCGTTCTGGAACCAGTACCTGGACTTCGTGCGCTCGACCAACACGGTGCCGGACATCATCAGCTGGCACTCGCTGCCCGGCGACCCGGTCGCCAACGTCGCCGCCGCCAACGCCACCCTCGACCCGCGCGGCATCCCGCATCCCCGCCCGTACCAGATCAACGAGTACGGGGCGTCCAACGAGCAGAACCCGGCCGACGGCGCCTGGTACATCGCGCGCCTGGAGCGGGCCGGCGCGGACGGTCTGCGGGCCAACTGGGCCAGCGCCGGCAACCTGCACAACGACCTCGGCAACCTGCTGATCCGCAACTCGGCCGGCCAGCACCAGCCCAAGGGCGAGTGGTGGGTCTACCGCTACTACGCCTCCCAGGCCGGCCAGATCGTCTCGGTGACCGGCAGCCAGTCCTACGACGCGTACGCCACGAAGGCGAGCGGCGTGGCGAAGGTGCTGGTCGGTGGCGGTCGTACGACCGGGAACCTGGCCGTCAACCTGCGACGCCTCGACACGATAAGTGGCGTGGTGCAGAACAACCAGGTGCGGGTGCTCACGCAGCGCATCCCGTACAACAACGGCGGCGCGGTGCAGGGGCCGGTCACGGTCTCGAACAGCGTCGTCACCCTGTCCAACAACAACGCCACGGTGACCCTGCCGTACGGCAACCAGAACGACACGTACACGGTGACCCTGCTGCCGCCCTCGGAAGCGGGCTTCCAGTCGGTGGCGGTGGCCCAGCACTCGCAGCAGTGCCTGGACAACACCGGCCTGAGCACCGCCGACGGCAACGTCCAGCAGCAGTTCTACTGCGAGGGCGGTGACCAGCAGCTCTGGAACTTCCGGCCGGTCGCCGGCGTGGCCGACACGTACACGGTGGTCAACCAGCAGAGCGGCAAGTGCCTGGACGTCAGCGGCGTCTCCACCGCCAACGGCGCCGCCGTGCACCAGTGGACCTGCCAGAACGGGCTCAACCAGCAGTTCACCCTCCGGAAGGTGACCTACTCCGGTAACGACTCGCACGACTACCAGCTCGTCGCCCGGCACAGCGGCAAGTGTGTCGACGTCAACGGGGTCTCCACGGCGGCCCGCGCGACGGTCCTGCAGTGGACCTGCAACCCGGTCGGCCAGGGCAGTCCGCTGAACCAGAGCTGGCGGCTCTGGGGGCGGTAGGCGTCGCGGAAGAGGTCCGGCGGCGGCCGTCGGCACGGACGGCCACCGCCGGACTCCCGCCGAGCGGGCTTACATTGACACTCATCGAAAATTGATCCTACGATTGCCGCGAATCGATTCGGCTGCCCCCGCCACCACCACCTGCGGCGTCGGCACTTCCACGCTGTCACGACTCCGAGGAGCCACCTCGTGCGAACCCCGTCCCCCGCCGGGCCCGGCATGGCCCACGATCCCATCCCGAGACGTCGCCTCCCGCGCCTGGCCGTCCTGGCCAGCGCAGTGGCCGGCGTCCTCGTCCTCGTCACCGTCGGTGCGGCGGCCGGTGCCGGATCCTCCTCCGCCGAGGCCGCCGCCGCGCCGCTGGCCGCCGCCATCGCACCCGGGCAGAGCACCACCATCGTCGGCGTCCCGTCCGGTCGATGCGTCGAGGTCCCCAACTCCGGCACCACCAACGGCACCCAGACCCAACTGTGGGACTGCAACGGCGCGGCGGGGCAGACCTGGACCTGGACGTCGAGCAAGCAGCTCACGGTGTACGGCAACAAGTGCCTGGACGCCTCCGGCCGCGGCACCACCAACGGCACGCAGGCGATCATCTGGGACTGCAACGGCCAGACCAACCAGCAGTGGAACGTCAACAGCAACGGCACCATCACCGGTGTGCAGTCCGGGCTGTGCCTGGACGCCAACGGCGCGGCCACCGCGAACGGCACCAAACTGATCCTCTGGGCCTGCAACGGCGGCGCCAACCAACAGTGGACCTCGCCGACCACCCCGCCCACCACCATCCCGCCGACCACCACCCCGCCGCCGAGCGGCGCGCGCCCGTGCGACATCTACGCCTCCGGCGGCACCCCGTGCGTGGCGGCCCACAGCACGACGCGAGCCCTCTACGCGACGTACGCCGGCAACCTCTACCAGGTCCGGCGCTCGTCGGACAACACCACCCGCAACATCGGCCTGACCGGCACGGGCGGCACCGCCAACGCGGCGACGCAGGACTCGTTCTGCTCCGGCACGACCTGCGTGATCACCGTCGTCTTCGACCAGTCCGGGCGCGGGAACGACCTCTGGTACCAGGGCTCCAGCGTGGTTCCGGGCTCGCCGCAGAGCAAGCCGGCGACCGCGACCACGGAGTCCCTGACCGTCGGCGGCGCCAAGGCGTACTCGCTCTACATCAACCCCGGCAACAGCTACTGGCGCGACGGGCACCTGACCGGCGTGCCGACCGGCTCGGCGCCCGAGGGCATGTACATGGTGACCAGCGGGACCCACGTCAACAGCGGCTGCTGCTTCGACTACGGCAACAGCGAGACGACGCGCAAGGCCGACGCCGCCGGCGCGATGGACGCCATCAACTTCGGCAAGCAGTGCTGGTTCGGCGGTTGCTCCGGCAGCGGTCCCTGGGTGCAGGCCGACCTGGAGTGGGGCCTGTTCCCCGGTGGCAGCAGCTCGTGGAACCCGAACCAGCGGGCGTTCACCAGCAAGTTCGTCACGGCGACGCTGAAGAACAACGGCACGTCCCGCTTCGCCATGAAGGGCAGCGACGCCCAGTCCGGCAGCCTCTACACGCTGTGGGACGGCTCGCTCCCGTCGGGATACAGCCCCATGAAGAAGCAGGGCGCGATCATCCTGGGCAGTGGCGGTGACTGCTGCAAGCCGGACGGGGGCGCGAACCTGAGCGCCGGCACCTTCTACGAGGGCGCGATGGTGGCGGGTTATCCGTCCGACGCGACCGAGAACGCGGTGCAGGCCAACGTGGTGACCGCCGGTTACCGCTGACCCGTCGACGGCGGGCCTCGTCCGCCGGCCACCACCGCCGCAAGCGGTGGCGGCCGGCGCGACGGGGCCCGCCGTCGTTGCGCCGCGGGGCGCGCAGGGCGGCGGTCGGTGCGCGTGGCGTCAGGTCGTCGAGTCGTCTGCCGGTGCGGCCGCGGACGGGGGAGCGACCTCGGCGAGCGCGGTTCGAACGATCTCCAGCAGATCGTGGCCGGGATGGTCGATCCAGTGCTGGATGGCGACGCGCAGGGCGGCCAGGAACGTCGCGGTCAGCAGACGGGAGCGCAGCTCCACCGCCGTGCCGCTGAGCCGGTGTGCGAGCTCCGCCGCCAGCTCGCGCTCGACCGCCGTGTACGCCGCCACCTGGTATGCCGCCAGGCCGGGGTGCCCGCGCAGCTGCCGGCGTCGGGTCAGCCAGCCGCCGTCGCGATCATCTGATGATTCCCTGGTGACGTTTTCGGCCGCCCGGCTCAGCGCGGTCCACGGCGGCTCGGTGTTCGGCCGCTCGCACACCAGCTGCAACAGCCGCCGCAGGCGTACCGTGTCGCCGTGAAAGAGCGCCTCCTCCTTGCTGGAGAAGTAGTTCGAGAACGTCCGCCGGGAGACGTTCGCGGCGTCGGCGATCGCCTCGATGGTCACGCAGTCGGGGCCCTGCTCGGCCGCGAGGCGCAGGGCTGACTCGTGCAGGGCGAGGCGGGTGGCCGCCTTCTTGCGCTCCCGTAGGCCGGTGATCTCGTCCATCGCGCTCAGCGTACGTCGAGTGACCGGCTTCTCAATGTGCAAACTTGCCGACTAGGCAAGATCGGTAGATGCTTGCGTGAGGCAACCAAGTCAGGTGCGCGAATACGCGGGTTCGTGAGCCCGCGCAGCCCTGTTCGGCGTCGCCCTCGTCACCCACGACAAGCTGGAGGCCGCGCGATGAGCGCACCCACCACCACGGCCGGCACCGAGCCGATGACCCATCGGCAGACGCTCGAGGCGCTCAGCGGTCTGCTGCTGGTGCTCTTCGTCGCGATGTTGAGCAGCACGGTCGTCTCGACCGCGCTTCCCAAGATCATCGGGTCGTTGAACGGCTCCCAGAACCAGTACACCTGGGTGGTCACCGCGACCCTGCTCACCGCGACCGCCACGACCCCGATCTGGGGCAAGCTGGCTGACCTGTTCAACAAGAAGCTCCTCATCCAGGTCGCCATCGTGGTCTTTCTGCTGGGCTCGGTCATCGCCGGCTTCTCGCAGAGCGCGGGACAGCTCATCGCGGCCCGCGCGTTCCAGGGCATCGGAGTCGGCGGCCTGCAGGCCCTCGTCCAGGTGGCGATCGCCGCCATGATCCCGCCGCGTGAGCGGGGCCGCTACAACGGCTATCTGGGCGGCGTCATGGCTGTCGCGACCGTCGGCGGCCCGCTGCTCGGCGGCCTCATCGTCGACACGTCCTGGCTGGGCTGGCGCTGGTGCTTCTTCGTGGGCGTGCCGGTCGCCGTCATCGCGCTGATCCTGCTCCAGGCGACCCTGCACCTGCCGACGCTGCGGCGGGAGAATGTCAAGATCGACTACCTGGGCGCCACCCTGATCGCTGCCGGCGTGAGCGTGCTGCTGATCTGGATCTCCTTCGTCGACGGCTCGTTCGCGTGGGTCTCCTGGCAGACCGGGGTCATGGTGGGCGGCGCAGTCCTCCTGCTGGCCCTCGCGGTCTGGGTGGAGTCGCGGGCGGCCGAGCCGGTGGTCCCGCTCGGCATCGTGCGCCAGCACACCACCGCGCTGGCCATCCTCGGCAGCCTCGCGGTCGGCATGGCCATGTTCGGCGGCGCGGTCTTCCTCGGCCAGTACTTCCAGATCGGCCGCGGCTACAGCCCGACCGAGGCCGGTCTGCTGACCATCCCGATGATGGCCGGTGTCCTCGGCTCCTCGATCGTCGCCGGTCGGCTGATTACCAAGAGCGGACGGATCAAGCCGTACATCGTCGCCGGTTCGATCATCCTGGTCGCCGGGTTCGCGCTGCTCGGCACCATCGACCACGAGACGTCGCTCGTCCTGGTCGGCGTCGCCATGTTCATCGTCGGCACCGGCGTCGGCATGACCATGCAGAACCTCGTCCTCGCCGTCCAGAACACGGTGGCCCTCAAGGACATCGGCGCGGCCAGCTCCAGCGTCGCGTTCTTCCGGTCGCTCGGCGGCACCATCGGTGTCTCGGTGCTCGGCGCCGTCCTGGCCCACCGGGTCACCGACCAGATCACGCGTGACCTGACCGCCGCCGGGATCCCCGCCTCCGGCGCCGGCGGCGACAGCAACCTCAACATCACCGCGCTGCCCGACGGGATCCAGCACATCGTGCGGGCCGCGTACGGCGACGCCACCGGGCACATCTTCCTCATCTCGGCCGCGATCGGGGTGGTCGGTGTCATCGCCGCGCTCCTGCTCCGGCCGGTGACCCTGCGGACCAGCCTCGACCTGCCGGACGCCGCCACGACGACGGCGCTCGGCGCCGACGCGGTCGACGGGGCGCCCGCGTTCGACCAGGTCTCCGTCGACCCCGCGCCGAAGGGGGCGCCCGACCGGCGCTGACGTCCGACCCGCAGCGGGCCGCCACCGTCTCGGAGACGGTGGCGGCCCCATTTCACCCGGCGACAGTGACTGAATCGAGGCGCCTGTGGATATCGCCGAACTGGTGGTGCCGCAGCCGGTGGCACCCGGCCGGCGGGCCGCTCCGGCACGCCGCGCGGCGCGCGAGCTGCTGCTGGTCGCCACGCTGTTCCTGCTCTACAAGCTGGCGCGGATGGCGGTGGCCGGTCGGGTGTCGACCGCGCTGGCCAACGGCGAGTCGATCTGGCACCTCGAGCGGCTGTTCCACCTGCCCGACGAGGCTGCCGTCCAGCATCCGCTGCTCGCGAACGACCTGGTGGCACACCTGGCCAACGGCTACTACGCGTACGTGCACTTCCCCGCCACGGTGATCACCCTCGTCTGGCTGTACCTCCGACACCCGGCGCACTACCTGTGGACGCGTCGCGTGCTCGCCTGTCTCACCGCGGCGGCTCTGGCCCTGCACCTCCTGGTCCCGCTCGCGCCGCCCCGGCTGACCGCGCTCACGGGCCTGGTGGACACCGGCCGCCGGTTCGGGCCCACGGTCTACGGTCCACCCGACACCGACACCCTCAGCAACCAGTACGCGGCCATGCCGTCCCTGCACGTCGGGTGGGCGCTGGCCGTGGCCGTGGCCCTCGTCGCGGTGACCCGCGGACGCCTGCGGTGGCTGTGGCTGGCCCACCCGCTCGTCACCCTGCTTGTCGTCGTGGCCACCGGCAACCACTACTGGCTCGACGGTGTGGTGGTGGCACTGATGCTCGGGGTCGTCCACCTCCTCCTGCCCACGCCCGTCGAGCGGCCCGACCCGGACGGGCCACGGATGGCCCGACGCGTGCGTGGCTACGACAAGACCCCGGCTCGTGCGTGGCTAGGACAAGGCCCCGGCAGACGCGCAACTCACTCGGTGAGGCGTTGCGGCCACCCGGGCCACCGCCATTCACCGACATCGGCCCATGAGCGGCACAGACCTGTCGCGAGCACGCCGCCGAACGCGACAGTCCCCTCGTGCGACGCGTAGGCGACCCAGTCGTGCTGCTCGTCGGTCCACACGCCCTCGGCGCCTGTGTAACGCGGGGCGAAGATCTCGAGGTCGAGGATGTGGTCGGGGCCCCACTCGCGAATCTCGACAACACGCCGCCGTCGCAGGTTCAGCAGTGCCCGGCGGACCTGATCGACCCCGTCGTGCTCCCACATCGACTCACCGGTCAGCACCAGGACATCGGTTGGGACCTCATCGCTCACCAAGGGGTGCCAACAGTCGTCGCGTACACCCCACCGCTTCTGTAGCGACGTGCGCCAGGCCGACGACTCCCCGGTCGTCAGAACCCGGCGGTACGGGAGCGGGCCGCCGCGCAGGTCCGGCTGCCCTCTCCACCGCGGGACCTGCGCGGCGAACAGCCGGCGCTCATCGGCGATTGCCTGCGCCGCCACGTCGTCCGTCGGCGACGTGGTGAAATCGGAGTGCGCGCCGTATGCGGCAGCCAGCAGCGCTCCGGCGACATCGTCGAGGCTGGGAAGGCGGTCGGGATCGAGTCGTTCGACGTCAACGAGGATGGCCTCCACCACCTGGTAACGGGGAAAGATCCGCCGCGCATCCACCGTGTGGTGATAATCGTCGGGCTGGCGACCTGAGTTCGACAGTGTGCGGTACTCGGCTTGCAGCGACAGGTAGCGCGCCTCTAGGTAGCGACGCGCCATCGAATGCAGCACCGTGGAGTCCACGCGGCGTCTCCAATCGCTCTGCGGGCGGCGAAACCAGCTGCGACACGGCCACGAGATCTCAGCCCACCGGTACGCCGTACTCGCGCTCGGTGAACAGGTCGACGTCGCGCGGGCCCAGTTTGGCGACCCGGCGGGCGTGCAGGGCGAGCTGCCGACGTGCCTCGCCGAGGCGGCGGCTGGCGATCGTCATCTCGTCGGACGCCTCGAACGGCTCCGTTCCGCTGGCCCGCAGCGCGGCGGCCAGCACCGCGTTGAACGCGGTCATGAGGCCGTTGGCCAACGCGATACCGTCCTGGTCCGCGCGGGTCCAGATCTCCGACCAGGCGGCCTCCACGGTGACCATGTCCCGGGCCAGCCAGTCGTGCAGCCCCATCGGCCCCAGCGGCTTGTGCCCTCCGAGCAGCTCGTTACCCGCCTCCGGCAGGCCCGATCGCCAGTACCTGGTCTGCCGCAACGCCTCGGCCTTGTGGGCGAGGCGTAGGGCGCCGGACAGAACCAGGACGTACGCCCGCTGAAGCTCGGCGCGCTCCCGCTGCCGCCGCTTGATCCGACTGTGCACCCACACCACGGACAGCGATGCGAAGGCGGTGATGGCGGAGCCGAGCAGGGCGGCCAGGGTTGAGTTCACGCCGACATGATGCCTGCCGTCGCTCGGCGTCGCCGCGCGGGCTCACCCCGGCCGGAGTACCGCTCGGGGACCGATCGGTCGACCGATCCGCCCTGCGCGGCACCACCGACAACGTCCTTTGCCGGTTCCCGGTGGATGTACGGCGTCGGTCAGGCGTATTCGATCCGGTCTGTCGTGGCGGGTGGGGCGCGTGCGCGACGCGCGGCCCGAACGCACGCGTGGCCCGATCCGGGAGCTTTCCCGAGTCGGGCCACGCGGCGTAGCGGACCTGGCCGCGGCCGCCACACCCGCCGAGGCGGAGGTGGCGACCGCGGGATCTCAGCGGTAGCCGGCGGCGGTGATGTTCGCCTGCACCGCGTTCTCGGTCGCGTCAGACGGGTAGCCGGCGACCATCGCCCCCTCGTAGAAGGTGCCGACGCTCTGGTTGGTGTTGTCGATGCAGCAGTCCCCGCCGCTGCCGAGGATGATCGCGCCCTGCTTCCTCATCGGGCTGTACCCGCGTGGCAGCGACCCGTCATAGAGGGTGTAGAGGCCGCCGGACTGAGCGTTGCTGCCCTTGATGGCGAAGCGTGAGGTGCCGTTGTTCTTCAGGGTGGCGGTGACGAACTTGCTGGTGAAGGCCCGCTGGTTGCTGTTCCAGGAGCTGCTGCCGCCGGGGTAGAGGCCGTACTCCAGGTCGGCCTGCACCCAGGGGCCGGAGCCGGAGCAGCCGCCGAACCAGCAACTGGTGCCGAAGTAGATCGCGTCCATCGCGCCCGCGCCGTCGGCCCGGCGGGTGGTCTCGCTGTTGCCGTAGTCGAAGCAGCAGCCGCTGTTGACGTGGGTGCCACTGGTGACCATGTACATGCCCTCGGGGGCGGCGCCGGTCGGCACCCCGGTCAGGTGACCGTCGCGCCAGTAGCTGCTCCTGCCGGGGATGTAGAGCGAGTAGACCTTGTCGCCGCCGACCGTCACCGACTCCTTGTTCGCGACCGCCGGCTGGACGGCGCCACCGACGCCGCCGGCACCCTGGTAACCGAGATTGTTACCACGTCCGGACTGGTCGTAGATGATCGTGATGACGCAGGTGGTGTTCGCGCAGAAGCTGTCCTGGCTGGCGGCGTTGGCCCGCCCACCGGGCGACAGCACGCCGATGTTGCGGGTGCTGTTGTCCGAGGATCGGCGTACCTGGTAGAGCGAGCCGTTGTAGGAGGCGTACAGGGCTCGGGTGGTGCTGTGCGCCGCGATGCAGGGTGTGCCACCGGCCGTGTAGATGTCACAGGGCAGCGTCGTGCTCGGCGGCGGCGTGGTCGGCGGTGGGGTGGTGGGCGGCGGGGTGGTCGGCGGTGGCGTCGTGGGCGGCGGCGTCGTGGGTGGTGGCGTGGTGGGCGGCGGGGTCGTCGGGCTCACCCCTCCCGTGCAGGTGGTGCCGTTCAGGGCGAAGGACGCCGGCTCGGGGTTGCTGCCGGTCCAACTGCCGTTGAAGCCGAAGCTCGTGCTGCCGTTGGTGGGAATGCTGGCGTTGTAGGGGGCATTGGTGACGGTGACCTCGCTGCCCGCCTGCGTGTAGCTGCCGTTCCACAGTTGGGTGACGGCCTGACCGGCGGCGAAGGTCCAGGTCAGTCGCCATCCGTTGACGGCGTCGCCCAGGTTGGTGACGGTGACGTTGGCGCCGAAGCCACCCTGCCACTGGGAGCTGACCGAGTAGGTGACCTGGCATCCGGCGGCGGCCGCCGAGGCGCCGGTCTGGGTGAGGGCGGCGCCGACGAGCACGAGTGTGGCGGCGGCGGCGATGAGCGCAGGCCGCCGGTGTTGGGGTTGTCTGAGTCGCACGTGCTCTCCTCATCGGTGAGAGATTGACGATGTGCGGGGGCCGGCCCGTTCCCCCTGCTCGGGCCCGGACTCTGAGCAGGGGGACGGCGGGCGTGGCCCGGTCTGCGGCCGCGTACGACGACACCGGGGCCGTGCTGCGCCGGGAGAGCCGTCACGACGGCGCGGTCGGCGGGACAGGCGGTTCGGTACGTGGCGATACGGTTGCCGGCCACCGCCCGCGGCCCTGCCCGGGGACGCGGCGGTGATCGATGAAGTGGCCGTGGCCTGGAATCGTCCGGCCCTCGGCGCGAGTCGCCCGGTGGTGATCTCGGGCCGTCCCGTGCCGGCCACGCTCCACCCGCCCACGCCGCGAACGATGTCGACCGCACAGCCGGGACCAGCGATGACAGGCCCTTCGTGACGGTCGGATTACGCTCAGATATCGACGGTCGTCGGCTACGTTAGCGTTAACAGGATGGCATGTCCATAGACGACCGTTGGTATCTTGCCCGGCTGCTCCTGGTCGGCGGGGTCCACATTCCGCCGCGCGCACGGTCGGACCGACGGTGTTGGCGCTAACAGCAGCGTGACTCACCCAGGGGTCCGCCGAGGACCTGCGGACCCTCCCGGGAGTGCGCGTCGCACCGGCCACCGGGCCCGCTCACGGCCCGGGAACGTCCCCACCGGTCAGAGCGGCCAGTGCTGAGAAACGATGTCGATGGCGGCCTGGACCGCCTCGGCCAGCGTGCCGCCGACCGTGGCCAGCGCGGCAAGTGTCTCCAACGACGTCAGCACCGGCTTGGGATCCGGCTGCCGTTGCTCGCGGGCGACCTCGATCGCGGCCACTTCGCGGTCGGCGCGCTCCGGGTCCTCGAAGTCGCCGACATGCTCCTTCAGGGTGCGCAGCAGCGCGTCGAACCGCTCGGCGAGGTCGTTGGTCCCGTTGTGCTGGACCATCGTGAAATGGTCGCTGGCGAAGGCTTGCATACCACCATGGATCGTGTTGTGGAACACGATCGACCGGGCCGGCTGATCCGGGTCCGCCATCGAGGGCCTCCTAGTTGTGCTGTTCGAATTTGACATTGGAGCTGTCGAACGCCTGCTGACCGCCGAAGATGTTGTTGACGTTGCCGAAGATGTTCTGGGCCTCGGACGCGCGCTGCACCAGATTGCCGGTGTCCAGGCCACGCTCGCTCAGGAACGACACGACCGCCTCCAACACGGCCCGCTCCAGGAGCTTGGTGTACTTCCACTCGTCGAGCAGTTGCAGGTGCTTGACCGCGTTCCGCTCGGCGACGAGCTGACGCACACTGACCCGGGCGCCGTAGTCGTGCGTCCGGAACTGCTTGCTCGCGGCGAACGCGTCGTCCATCCGGGTCTTCATGCCTCGATCGTGCCGCAGCCGCTTGACGAGGCGCCAGCCGCTGAGCACCGAGTCGGTCACCATGTTGGCCAGCACGTCACGCACGATCCGGACCATCGACTGCTCGGGTTGCAGCCGATCGACAAGCGCGTACCGGCCCTTGATGGGTGGCATCACCGTGGTGACGAACTCGACGTAGAGCAACCCACCCTCGACGGCGACGTGCACGAACGCGGAGATGTCGATGCCGAGGCTCTGCTCGGGCAGCACGAGTCGTCCGTCCGCGGTGTGCAGGGGCTTGCCGGCGCCGCTGACGACGATCCGGTCGTAGTAGCGCAGGCCACCCTGTGGATGCCGGACGATCACGTCGATCACCTCTTCCGAGGCGCGGCTGCGCGGCATCCCGGTCTCCGGGTCGAGCAGCGGGTCACCCTGCCGGCGTACCCCGTCGGCGACGATGTGCGGCACCAGGGAGAGCCCCGGCACCCGGACGGCGCGGGGGAGTGGATCCTCCCGCATCCGCCGGACCGCCGCCCGGACGTGCGCGGTCAGCGCGGGCCCCAGCTCCGCCTGGTCGATCGGTGGGGCCTCCGGGCCGCCGTCCTGGCCGGCGACCCGGCGGGAGGCGGGCCGCACCGGGATGGCGTACGACCAGCCGTGTTCGGCCGCACCGCAGCCCAGAAAGGGATCCCGCTCCTGGACGGTGATGTTGCCGTACTGGGCGCGGGCCACCAGGTCGAGTCGGCGGGCCACCCGTTCGTTGGGCAGAGTCGGCAGGACCGGTGGCCTGCCGGGGCCCAGCTCGCCGGTCAGGATCCGGTGGGTGGTGCGCTCGAACCGGACGAGGACGACGAGCGTGGCGATACCGAGCAGGAGGGGCAGCCAGGCCAGGAACCCGAAGACGCCGGCCGCCATCCTGATCTGCAGCGCCTCGACCAGTGAGTCGCCACTGAGGTCGGACCCGGTACCCAGCAGGGAGTCGATGAAGATCTGAAGGCCGGTGGACACACTGACCAGGGGCAGCACGAGCGACAGGCCGCCGGTGCACAGCACGATGGTGATCAGCGTGCCGAACAACAGGAAGCGGACCGGCAGGGACAGCTCGCGCAACTCCCGGGACCGGGCCAGCAGCACGATGAGCCCGAGCACCACCCAGCCCACCGTGGCGGTGATCGAGGTCAGCACACCGATGACGAGCAGCCCGAACAGGAGGCTGTCGCGGACCAGGTAGCGGCGCTGTGCCCGGAAGCAGTGTCGGACGACCGCGTTGAGGTCGAAGCCGAACGAGGGCGCGACGGCACGCCGCTCGTCCTCGATCACCTCTCTGATCACCGTCTCGGCGTAGTCCTGGTCGAGGTAGGCCGCGCCGCACAGGTGCCGCGTGGTGTCGGACAGCCGCGGCGGCATCTGGTACGACGGGAAATCGAAGTGGTCGGTCTGTGCCGCCTCGGTCACCGTCACGTCGTCATCTCCGGGCTCCCTAGATTTCCTTGCTGGTGCGGGTGGGCAGCCCGCATGAGACGGCGATCGGGTTCCACCGGCGCAGAAACTCGTTCTTGGCCTTCTGGGACTGCTCGGAGAGCTGGTTGCCCCGTTGCCAGTTGGCGTCGAGCGAGCAGCCGGAGTTGATGGAGCGTCGCGTCCAGGCGGCGTAGGCCGCGTCCGCGTCCCCGGCGTACGTGAAGGCGGAGACGAGGTGGGAGCGCATCGCCGGACCGTCGGTGAGCGCGTCGACGGTCAGTGCGGCGGCCTGGTCGCGCTGGGCGCGGCGTTGGCGTGTCACGCCGTTCAACAGGCCGAGCGAGCGGTTCAGGTCACGGCACTCACCCACTGCCGCGATGGCCGTGGCCAGGTCGCCGCGCGAGGCGATCGACTCCGACAGCAGCGCGTCCACCGCCTCGGCCTGCGTACGTCGTCGGGCGTCCGGATCGTCACTCACCGTCGGTGTCGGTGTCTCCGGGCCGAACGTCGTCGGGACCGGGTCGGGCGTCGGCGGCGTCCCGGTGGGCACCTCGTCCCCGGGGGTCGGGGTCACCGAGGTGGACGTCGCCTCGGAGACGGCGTCGGGCAGCGGCACTGTCAGGCCCGCGACGAGCGCCACCGCGACTGTCACCACGAGCGTGGGCACCAGAAGCTGGAGCCCTCGCCGCAGGTCACCGTCACGCCCGTCACCACGGGCCGCGCGCGCCCACAGGTGCCCAGGTGACTCGGGTACGCCCCGGACGGCCGTCAACAGGTAGATGGCGACGGCGAGGGCGGCGAGCACGTAGTGCCACAGGGCCAGTCGACCCGGCACCTCGGACGGCTCCTCGGCGCCCCTGGCGAGCGCGATGAGCAGGAGCACCAGCACCCAGCCGGCGAACAGCACCGCGCACACGAGCAGATCCCACAGCGGGGGCGACACGGCAGCCCCCGACAGCGCGCCCGAGGCACCGCCGACGACTGGCGACCCTCCCCACGACGAGGCCTCGACCGGTGTCGCGTTGAGAGGTTCGTCCGCGACGGGTGTCGCGTTGGGAGGTTCGGTCGCGACGGAGGACGCGTGAGGCGGAGGCTCCGGCTGCGGCGCGGCGGCGCCGGGCAGGGCCGAACCGCACCGTTGGCAGGTGGGGAGCGCCGCATCGGTGTCGGCCCCACAGGTGACGCAACGCATCGATCACCGCCTTCCCCGGCAGGCGCTTGTCACGGTGGACCTTAGTGACGAGATCGATGTGCGACATCCTCCGCCCGGGCCGGCGTTGGCGATCGCGGATATCCGACAGTCCCCAGTGGAGCAACCGGCCCGGGTCGGGCGAGGAGAGCCGAGCGGATCCGGCGGGAGTGGCCCCGGCCGGCGTCGGCAGGCGGTCAGTGGGCCTCGGGTACGGCCATCTCGCCGAGCAGCGACCAGTCCTGCTGCGGGACCGTGGCGTTGACGATGCGCGGCGTCTCGGCCAGGTGCGGCGGCAGCGTCTCCTGCGCGGCCCGGAAGTGGGCCGACTGGACGTGCGCCGCGCCTGCCTCGTCGTCGCGGAAGGCCTCGACCAGGACGTATTCGGTCGGGTCGTCCAGGCTGCGGGACCAGTCGAACCACAGGCAGCCCGGCTCGGCGCGGGTCGCGTCGGTGAACGCGGCGGCGATCTGCGGCCACTGGTCGGCATGCTCGGGCAGCACCCGGAACTTGGCGGTAATGAAGATCATGGCCTGAAGGCTACGACTCGAAGCGCTGCTCCGCACCGATCTGGCACAGGGTGCGGGGGGAACCAGGTGGGCAGGATGGATCGGTTGGTCGTCAGGCGGTCGCGGATATCCGACTGGACGCGGACCGGTCGAACCACAGGCGGCTGCCCGGTGGCCGTCGACCGAGCCTCAGGACGCCTCGCGGACGCGCAGGTCGGCCAGCCACACCTCGGCCAGGTCGCTGAGTGCGACGCCGAGGACCTCGCTGAGGCAGACCACTGTGCCGAACGCGGGCGCCGGGAGCCGGCCAACCTCGATCTTGCGCAGCGTCTCCGGTGAGATGCCGGCCGCCAGGGCCACCTCGACGAGGCTGCGGCTGCCCCGTGCGACCCGGAGAGCCGCTCCGAGGCGTTGCCCCGCGGCGATCTGTTCCGGGGTGAGGGGTGGGCGGACCATGTGAGCAGGATAGATGCGCCCGCACGGACCGGCAATGTCGACCCGCCGGCAGCCCCGGCCAGCGTGGTATAAATATACCGCACCGGAGAGAGAAGGGTTGATCGTGATCGAGCTGAAAACCGCTGCGGAAGTCGATCGAATGGCCGTGACCGGCCAGTTCGTCGGCGAGCTGCTGGCCGAGCTGCGCGCCGTGGCCGGGACAGGGGTCAACCTGCTGGACCTGGAGCACCACGCGCGCCGCCGGATCAGGGAGCGGGGCGCCGACTCCTGCTACTGGGACTACACGCCGTCGTTCGGTCGCGGCCCGTTCCGCAACGTCCTGTGCCTCTCGGTCAACGACGCCGTGCTGCACGGTCTGCCGCACGACTACGTCCTGCGCGACGGTGACCTGCTGAGCATCGACATGGCGGTCGGGATCGACGGCTGGGCTGCCGACTCCGCGCTGTCCTTCGTCGTCGGCACCCCCGACCCGGAGGATTTGAAGCTGATCGAGGCCACCGAGGTCGCGCTGGCGGCCGGCATCGACGCCGCGCGGCCGGGCAACCAACTCGGCGACATCTCCGCCGCCATCGGCCAGGTCGCCCACCGCTACGGCTACCAGGTCAACGACGAGTTCGGTGGGCACGGCATCGGCCGCACCATGCACGAGGCCCCGCACGTGCCCAACAACGGGCGACCCGGGCGGGGCATGAAGCTCAAGCCCGGCCTGACGCTCGCGATCGAGCCGTGGTTCTGCCGCAGCACCGGCAAGATCAAATTTGATCAGGACGGCTGGACGATCCGCTCCGCGGACGGCTCGCGCTCGGCCCACTCCGAGCACACCGTCGCGGTCACCGAGGCCGGCCCCCGGGTGCTGACCGACCGCCCGGACCAGGGCGTACGGCCGGACAGCCGCAGCGGGCAGTCGACCGCGACGTCCTGAGGCGTACCGCTCGGGCGCGTGGGGCGCGTACGCGGGTCAGGCCGGCTCGATCGGGATCGTGACGGTGACCCGGGTCGGGCCGCCCACCGGGCTGTCCACCGACAGGCGGGCGTCGATGGCGTCGAGGCGACCCACGATGCCGCGCAGGCCGGTGCCGCGGCCCGGGTCCGCGCCACCGGACCCGTTGTCGTCGACGTGGATCCGTAGCATGTCGCCGCCCTGGTCGAAGGTCACCGACGCCGCGGTGGCGGCGCTGTGTTTCGCCACGTTGGCCAGGGCTTCGGCCACCGCGAAGTACGCCGCGGTCTGCACCGCCGGCCCGAGCTGCGCGGGTGGGTCGCCGGTGACGGTGACGGGCACGGCGAGGTCGAGCGCGAGGGCGCGGACGGCGTCACCGAGGCCACGGTCGGCGAGCACCGCCGGATGGATGCTCTGGGTGACGGTGCGAAGGTCGTCGAGGGCTGCGGTCGCCGTGGCGCGGGCCTCCGCCAGCAGCTGCGCGGCGCCGTCGACGTCACGGCGCAGCAGGTCCCCGGCCAAGCCGAGGGCCAGCGACAGGGACACCAGACGGGCCTGGGCCCCGTCGTGCAGGTCGCGCTCGATCCGCTTCAACTCGGCGGCCTGCTGGTCCACGGCGCTGCGGCGGGAACGGGTCAGGGTGGCGACCCGCTCGGTGAGCTCCCGCTCGCGGGCGCCGGGAGGGCGACTGACCACCCAGGCGTGCAGCCCGACGATCGTCACCAGGCCGAGCAGCGTCCAGGCCGGCCAGAAGTAGCCGCCGCCGGTGAGCACCCAGACGCTGAGGTCGGCGCACCCGATCAGGGTGCAGGCGGCGGCGTCGAGGGCGAGCCAGAGACGCCGGCCCGGCGGCACCCGCAGTGCCCGCCGCAGCAGGAGCCGGCCGAGCAGGACCATG
This sequence comes from Micromonospora sp. MH99, assembly GCF_021442385.1. Taxonomy (GTDB): domain Bacteria; phylum Actinomycetota; class Actinomycetes; order Mycobacteriales; family Micromonosporaceae; genus Micromonospora. The sequence continues at coordinate 54,787 of NZ_MUZA01000012.1, read as the reverse complement.
CCCACCCCGAAGTACACCCACCGGGGCCAGAACACGCCCCGGCCGGTGACCAGCCAGGCGACCGTGGCCGCGACGCAGAGCGCCCCGGCCACGGTCCTGCGGATGGTGGCGGTCATCGGCGGGTGGTGCGGTAGGTGATGCGTCGCAGCAGTGTCTCCGCCGGCCCCCGGCGACCGGTGACGCTCAGAGCCCAGGCGGCGGCCAGCGAGACCAGCCAGGTGACGACCGCGACGCCGGCGGCGGCGTACGTGCCCTCCAGGTGCATCGCCCACGGCGCGAACACCGCCAGCCACACCGCGGACTGCAACAGGTACCCGCTCAGCGACCGTTGCCCGAGCGCGATCACCGGGGCGAGCAGGGCAGGGCCGCGGCGGGCGCGGTCGAGTCGCAGCGCCAGCAGGCCGAACAACGCCACGTAGCCGGGCCCGCCGTACTCGCCGCTCACGGCGTGGACGAGTGCCATGGCCTCGACCGTAGCGGCGTCGACGTGCACGGCACCAGCGGCGATGAGCGCGTACGGGAGCGCGCCGACGACGGAGATGCCGAGGCAGCCGGCGGCGACGCGGCGCAGCAGCACGCGGTGCGCGGCGGGGTTCTCCAGGATGCGGTGGCGGGCCGCCCAGATGCCCAGCCACACGATGACGATGAACGGGAGCACGGTGGCGGTGTGGACCGGCCACTCGGCGAGACGGTCGAGGATGGACTGCCCGTACGACGAGGCGGCGAGCGACGGGTTCGGCGTGTTGGCCAGGACGGCGTCGCCGCCGCGCGCGCCGACGAGCGCGGTCACCGCCAGGACCACTGCGTACGCGGTCTGGATGCCCCAGAGCCACAGCACGACGCGGTGGAAACGGTCGCCGCGGCGCAGCAACAACAGGGTGGCGACGATACCGACGATGCCGTACGCGCCGAGGAAGTCCCCGAAGTACAGCAGCGTCGCGTGACAGAGGCCGAAGACGATCAGGGCGGCGTTGCGCCGCAGCAGGATCCGCCGTCCGTTCTCGCCCTGTCGTCGGGCGATCTGCACGAGGCCGTACCCGAACATGACGGCGAAGACCGGGTAGGCGCGGCTGTCGACGAACATCGCCAGCACGGCGTTGACGACGCGTTGCGCGCCGTGCGGCGTGCCGTCCAGGCCGGGCTGGCCGGCGAACGCGGCGTTCGCGGCGTTCGCGAGCGCGATGAACAGCAGCATGGCCCCGCGTGCGAGGTCGGGGGCGAGGGCGCGGTCGGAGCGGGGGACGGGGCCCGGTTGAAGGGCCGTCGTGCCAATGGTTGCGGTCATGGTCTCAGGCTCGCCGCTGGCGCGACGCGTTTCGAGGAGCCTGGAACCCCTCCCGTGGTGGTACCAGTACCCCTATGCGTCGAGGTAGGCGAGGACGGCCAGGACGCGCCGGTTGTCGTCCTCGGACGACTGCAACCCGAGCTTGGCGAAGATGCTGTTGGTGTGCTTGGCGACGGCCTTCTCCGTGATGAACAGGGCGGCGCCGATGGCGGCGTTGGACCGGCCCTGCGCCATCTGGCCGAGCACCTCCCGCTCGCGGGGGGTCAACCGGTCCAGGGGCAGCACCCGCGCCCGGCTGTCGAGCAGCTTCGCCACCACTGTGGGGTCGAGCGCGGTGCCGCCCGCGGCGACCCGGCGGATCGCGGCGACGAACTCGTCGAGGTCGGACACCCGGTCCTTGAGCAGGTAGCCGATCCCGCCATGGCCGTCGGCGAGCAGTTCCCGCGCGTACAGCCGCTCCACGTACGCCGAGAGCACCAGCACCGGCAGTCCCGGCACCTCGGCCCGCGCCGCGAGCGCGGCCCGCAGACCCTCATCGGTGTACGACGGCGGCAGCCGCACGTCGACGACTGCCACGTCGGGGCGCCGCGTGACGAGTTCGGTCAGCAGATCCGGTCCGGTGCCCACGGCGGCGACCACCTCGAAGCCGTGGGCCTCCAACAGTCGGATCAGCCCGTCCCGCAACAACATCAGGTCTTCCGCCACCACCACCCGCACCCGGCAACGGTAGCGGGCCCCGCCGCCGGGTGTGGGTACGCGTCAGCGCAGGCCGGCGAAGAGGTCGTCCTCGGGCACCGGCGCGTCGGTGGTGTCCCGTACGCGGACGAAGGTCTCGGTGCCCATCAGCTCGGTGAACCGCTCCTGGCCCAGTTGAAGGAAGAAGATGTTCTCGGTCTGGCTGGCGTGCGCGGCCAGGGCCTCGAACTTCTGCGCGCCGTAGCTCCGGGTGTCGACCCAGGTGGTGATCTCGTCGTCGGGCAGCCCCAGCTCAGGCTGACCCGACGACGGGTCCGGGTCGTCCCACTCGATGCCGAGATCCTTCATGATCCGGCCGAACTCCGCGAACGCCGTCCGCGGCACGGTGGTCCAGTAGACCTTCGCGGGGACGTCGGTCTGCGCGACGGCGGCCATGGTGATGCGGTGCGCCTGGATGTGGTCGGGGTGGCCGTAGAAGCCGTTCTCGTCGTAGGTCACGATGACGTCCGGCTGGTAGCGGCGGATCAGGTCGGCGAGCCGCTCCGCGGCCTCGGCCACCGGCGTCGTCCAGAAGGAGCCGGGCTGGTCGTTCGTCGTCCAGCCCATCATCCCGGAGTCGGCGTAGCCGAGCGTCTCCAGGTGCGTGACCTTCAACGTGGCCGCGCTGGCCTCCAGCTCGGCCTGACGCATCGCCACGACGTCGGCCGGGTCGTGGCCGGGCTCACCGGGTTTGACCCCGCCGGGGCCGTCGCCGCATCGCCCGTCGGTGCAGGTCACGAGGACCGTGGTGACACCTTCGGCCGCGTACCGGGCGAGGACGCCACCGGTGCTCGTCGCCTCGTCGTCGGGGTGCGCGTGCACCGCCATCAGGGTCAGGGATCGCTCAGCCATGTCACCACCCTACGACCAGCGTGGCGACCACACGGAGCGTGTCGTGTTCGCGCCCGCATTCTAGTGATCCGCGTGCCGGCCCTGCCGTTCTTGCGCAACTCGCTGTCGGTCGGCTCGCGGATTCCTACGATTTCGGGGCTGGGCCGCTGGTCCGGAGCCGCGTTTCGACAGCGGGAATCAGCCGAGGAAGGGGACCGGTTCCAATGGCCCTGTTCGATGACGTGCGACAGGTCGACGCCGGGGTCCTGAACGTCGGATACGTGGACGCCGGCCCGGCCGACGGGGCCCCGGTGATCCTCCTGCACGGCTGGCCGTACGACATCCACAGCTTCGTCGACGTCGTACCGCTGCTCACCGATGCCGGCCACCGGGTCGTCGTGCCGTACCTGCGGGGTTACGGCACCACCCGCTTCCGATCCGACGACGCCGTCCGCAACGGCGAGCCGGCCGCGATGGGGCTCGACCTCATCGCCCTCATGGACGCCCTGGGCATCGACAGCGCGAAGCTGGCCGGGTTCGACTGGGGCGCGCGTACGGCAGATGTCGTGGCCGCGTTGTGGCCGGAGCGCTGTTCCGGTCTGGTGTCGGTCAGCGGCTACCTGATCGACGGCCAGGAGTCGGGCCGGACGCCGCTGCCGCCCAGGGCCGAGTTCTCCTGGTGGTACCAGTACTACTTCGCCACCGAGCGCGGCCGGCAGGGGTACGACCGCAACCGCCGCGACTTCGCCCGACTGATCTGGCAGACCGCGTCACCGCGGTGGACGTTCGACGACGCGACCTTCGAGCGCAGCGCGGCCGCGTTCGACAACCCCGACCACGTCGACGTGGTGATCCACAACTACCGGTGGCGGCTGGCCCTGGCCGACGGCGAACCGCAGTACGACGAGGTCGAGAAGCGCCTCGCCGGCAAGCCGAAGATCACGGTGCCCAGCATCACGCTGGAGGGTGACGCCAACGGCGCTCCCCACCTGGACCCGGGTGTCTACGGCAAGCAGTTCACCGGCCGGTACGAGCACCGGACCGTCGGCGGCGGGATCGGGCACAACCTGCCCCAGGAGGCGCCCCGGGCCTTCGCCGACGCGGTCCTGGAGGTCTGAGCCGCCGGCCTACGGGCGTTCGACGCGGGTCGGGTCGCCCCGCACGAGGTCGTCGTGGATGCGCCAACGAGCGGTCGTGACCGCGCGCCGGGCCGCCTCGTCGCCGCGCTCGACGCGCTGGCGCAGCAGATCGAGGGCGATGCGCCGGTTCAGACTGAACTGCCGTTCGTCGTCCACCACCACGACCAGGCCCGAGGGTCGGTGGGTGGCGCGTACCGCGGTGCTGGCCTTGTTCCGGTGCTGGCCGCCGGGACCGCCGGTGCGGCACCCGACGATGTCGACGTCGGCCTCGGTGAACGTCGTCGTCGGCGCGTCGCTCGGCGGCGGTTGGGCTGTCACGTACCAGTTCTTGCGACCCGCGCCGCTCCGGTAGGGGCTGGGCGCCTGCCAGCACAGCGTCCCCGTCCAGGAGGCGGCGAACGCCTCGACGTCAGCGCCGGACAGCCGGATCAGCACCGACCGGTACGTGCCGGGCCGGTCACCGGACACCGCGTCGACCCGCTGGACCGTCACGCCCCGCCGGGTGGCCTCACCCTCCAGGCGGCGCAACAAATGGGCCAGCGCCCACGCGCACTCCCGCGGGCCACGGCCGGCGGACAGCAGCAGGTGCGCGCTCACGACCGACCCCGCCCGCGACGCTTGTCGCGCCGGTCCGACCTCGGCCCGGCCCCGACATCCGGCGTCTTGTAGGTGACCAGGGGGATCGTGGTGGCCACCGGGGTGGCGAGTCGGTGCTCGACGAGATCGCCGATCACCTGCTCGATCCGCTTGTACGCCGTGGGCGCCTCCTCGAAGAGCAACTGACGGTCGCCACACACCACAAGCGAACCCACCGGGGTACGCCGCAGCTCCTCGACCGTGTGCTTGGCCCGGCCCCGGCGCAGCGCGTCGGCGCGGGACATCTTCCGACCCGCGCCGTGCGCCACCGAGTGGTTGGCGTCCGCCCCGGCGTGGGCGGCCACCAGGTACGACGCGGTGCCCCGCGTACCGGCGACGAGCACGTCGCGGCCGTCACCGGGCGCCGCTCCCTTGCGGTGCAGGTAGACGCCGTCGCGCACCTCGACCAGGTTGTGGCACTGGTCGACGACCGGCTCGGTCGGCTCGGCGCCCAGGGCGTACGCCACCCGGGCGGCCAGCAGCCGCCGGTTGAGCGAGCCCCAGCGCACCGCCTCGTCGTGTCGGGCCAGGTACGCGGCCGGGTCGGGTGCGGGGCCGGCCCCGTGCGTCTCGGTGTGCGTGCGCAGGATCCGCTCACCCAGGCCCCGCGAGCCGCTGTGCACGACGAGGACGAGGTCACCGGTGGCCAGCCCGAGTCGGTGCGCGTGCTCGGGTGCGAAGACGGTGTCGACGCGAGCCAGCTCGACGAAGTGGTTGCCGCGACCGACCGTACCGAGACCGTCCCGGTGACCGGCGGGAACCTCGCCCGCGACGACGGCCCAGGCCAGGTCGTCGGCGTCCCGCTCGGGGTCCAGCGCGTGGTCGAGGTCGGGGAACCGGGCGGCCAGTCGCTCGGGTACGACGCGTCGGAGTCGAATGGGGAACACCGCGATGCCGCAACCGATGTCCGAGCCCACCAGGAACGGGTAGAGGACTGTCGATGCCATGGCCGCGCCGATGGGGGCGCCCTTGCCCGGGTGCAGGTCCGGCATGCCGGCAACGTGGACCATGCCGTCGAGGGCAGCCACCTGCCGGCACTGGTCGAGCGCGGCGGACTCGATCCAACTCGCGGGCGACGCGAACACGGTGACGGTGGCCGGGGCGGACGGGGACGAAGACTCCCGAGGGGAGTGGTGCTCAGACAACGACGCTCACTTCTCGCTGAATCGCAAGGGGACGGACGGCGGTACGGCACCGGGCGGCGCAAAGCGGCCTCGGCGCGGTGCTCGGGTGGTGTCCGTCAGTACGTCATGGGCACCACTCTGGCGGCGCCCGCCACGGGCGGCAAGCGATTATCGGCGGGCCTCGCGGCAGACGGGCCGGCCCGTCTGGCCAGCAGCTGGTGAAGCCCGCTGGACACCGCCGCGTACGCTGCCGCGATGACCGCACCGCGTCGCATCCTGATCTACGGGGTGTACGGCGCGGGCAAGTCCACTCTCGCCGCGCGCCTGGCGCAGCGTCTCGGGGTGCCGTGGTATCCGGTGGACGACCTGCTGTGGCTGCCGGGGTGGGTCGAGGTGCCCGTCGCCCAGCAGCGCAGCCGGATCGAGGAGATCTGCCGCCGGGACAGCTGGATCCTCGACGGCGCGTACCACGGATGGCGGGACGTGCCGCTGGCGCGCGCCGACCTGGTGGTGGCCCTGGACTACCCCCGGTGGCGCTCGTTCGGGCGGTTGCTGCGCCGCACGCTGCGCCGCCTGGGCACGGGCGAGGTGATCTGCAACGGGAACCGCGAATCCCTCGGCAGTGTGCTGTCCCGCGACTCGATCCTGCTCTGGCACGTCGGCGCGTTCGGCCGGGCGCGGCGGCGGATGCGGGCCTGGCAGGCCGATCCGACCGGGCCGCCGGTGCTGCTGTTCGCGAGCCCGGCGGCCCTGGACGACTGGCTGGCGGGCCTGCCGACCCGGTGAGCGGCGCTCAGGCCGGGTGCTGTTCCCGCCGGGTCGCCCGGCCCAGAACGCACGGCGAGGAAGGGCTGGAACTGCCGGCCGGGAACCGGAAGCGACGCAGCCCGTCAACGGCGAACCCGGCCGCCTCGATGGCGGTCGTGGTGTCGCGACCGGTGTGGCAGCCGGCGAACAGTTTCGGCCAGAGCGTGGCGTCGGAGAATCGCTGGACCCGACGGAGGCGACCGGACTCCTCGGCGGCGACGTGCTCGAAGAAGCGCAGCTGCCCGGCGGGGCGCAGCACGCGGTGGATCTCGGCGAGCGCGGCGGCCTGGTCGGGAACGGTGCACAGCACCAACGCGACAACCACCGCGTCGAATTCGCCGTCGGCGGCGGGCAACGCCTCGGCCACGCCGTCGACGACCGTGATCGGCACGGGCGCGGCCGGGGCGGCCCGGACGGCGGCGGCACGCAGGCGGCGTTCCGGCTCGACCGCGACGACCTCGGTCACGGTCGGGGGGTAGTGGGTGAACATGCGGCCGTTGCCGGCGCCGACCTCGAGCACCCGGCCGGTCAGGCCGGCCACCAGGTCGCGGCGGAACGCGGCGGTGCCGGCGCGGTCCATGGCGACGCTGAGCCGCTCGTAGACCCGGGCGAACACCGGGTGGGACACAGCGGCCACGTCTACCTCCGGGATCGCGGGCAGCGACCACAATCATGAGCGGCGATGTCAACCGCGCCGGTGAGGCGCGCTCCGTAGGCTGATTCTGTCCTGCGATTCCGCACGTCGCCCCAGACGGGAAGTGGTCCGATCATGAAGATCGTCGTCATCGGCGGGAGTGGCCTGATCGGCTCCAAGGTCGTCCGGAACCTCGCTGGGCAGGGCCACGAGGCGGTGGCCGCGTCACCGAAGACCGGCGTGAACACGCTGACCGGCGAGGGGGTGGCCGAAGCGCTCGACGGTGCCGATGTCGTCGTCGACGTGTCGAACTCCCCGTCGTTCGAGGACACCGCCGTGCGGGAGTTCTTCGAGACCTCGACGCGCAACCTCCTCGCCGCCGCCGCGACGGCCGGGGTGCGGCACTACGTGGTGCTCTCCATCGTGGGATCCGACCGGCTCCCCGAGGGTGGGTACATGCGGGCGAAGGTCGCACAGGAGAAGCTGGTCGCCGCGTCCGGGCTGCCGTACTCGGTGATCCACGCGACCCAGTTCTTCGAGTTCGTCCAGGGCATCGTCGACGCCGCCACGGACGGTGACACGGTACGGCTGGCGCCGGTGCTCATCCAGCCGATGGCGGCGGACGACGTCGCGACGGAGGTGACCGCTGTCGCGGTCGGCGCACCGCTGAACGGCACTGTCGAGATCGCCGGCCCCGAGCAGTTCCGCCTCGACGAGCTGGGCCGGTCGGTCCTCGCCGCCCGCCACGACTCCCGCACCGTGGTGAGCGACCCCGCGGCCCGGTACTTCGGCGCGACGCTCAGCGAGCGCTCACTCGTCCCCGCCGACGGCGCCCGCATCCCCGGGACACGCCTGGACGACTGGCGTGCCCAGGAGGCCCGATAACCCGCTTGCGTCACTCGCGCGGTGCGTGCCGCAGGCGCTGCGCCAACTCCCGTACCGCCTCGACGTACCGCTTGTCGGCCTCGGACGGCCAGTGCCCCTTGATCGGTGGAGGAACGCTGTCGCCCGGCGGGGTCACCACGTCGCTGGGATCGCGCTCCCGCCGGTCCACCGCGGCGGCCGGGTCACCCTCGGACGCCGGTGACCCCCGGTCGGGGAAGACGCGCCCGCCGATCGGGTCGGTGTCGCGCCACAGGTTCACCCACCGCCAGCCGACCCGGTTGCCGATCTCGCGCAGCACCGCGTCGTCGATGTACGCGGGAAAGAGCCGCGCGTACAGCCGGCGCAGCGGTGACCCGTACGTGAGCAGCGCGATCCGGTTGCCGATCCCGGGCGGCAACTGGAGGACTGCCGCGGCGAGCAGGACCGAGCCGTGGCTGTGCCCGGAGAGCAGCACGGCGTTGCCGCGCTCGACCAGGTAGGTGATGCGTCGGGTCAGCTCCGGCACGGCCCGCTCGGCGTAGCAGGGCGGCGCGAACGGGTGGGCGGCCCGGGGCCAGAAGGTCCCGAGGTCCCAGATGACGCCGACGTGCCGCCGGAACCCCGCGGTGCGGTAGGCGAAGACTCCGCCGAGGATCAGGCCGACGATGGCCGCCGCCTTCGCCCAGCTGGCGAATGCGATGCCGAAGGTGATCGCGTCGGACGGCAACCGCGCGTACCGCTCGACGACGTCGCCCGGAAACAGATCCAGCAGATCGAGGGTCGTGGTGGCGGAGCCGATCCCGGCGAGGCACCCGAAGACCACGGCCAGCAGCACCAGGCGTTCGGTGAATCTGGCTCGGGCGAGCGCGTCGCGGACCTGGCGCAGCCGCGGCCCGGCCTCCGCCGGCGCGTCCGGGTAGTCGCGCGCGACGATCGCCGCCGCCGCGCGGCGGCGGCGGGGGCGGGAGACCAGGACGACCAGGCCGGCGACGAGCGCCGTGACCACCACGGTGCGGAGAAAACCGAAGGTCGCCCAGGTGTACGCCCGGGGCGGGCCGGTCGCGATGCCCTCCCCGGTCGGCAGGTCGCGGTCGAGGTAGTCCGCCACCCGGTAGACGAGCTCGGCGGAGTACGCCACCGCCGCGCTGATCGCCGTGGCCGCGATGACCAGCGCTCCCAGCCCGAACAGGGGGCTGCCCCGGCGCCGCCAGAGCAGGACGACACCGAGCGCGGCCAGCAGTGCCGTCTGGGCGGAGAACAGCCAGATCAGGGTGGCGTCGTAGCCGGGCAGGGCATCCACCTCGCTCCAGGCGGCGGGGCTGGTCAGCGCATGGGCCACGACCACGACGGTCAGGATGATCGCGGTCGTCCGGAGGGCTGTGGTGATCGCGTCGAGCCGCCGGTTGGTGGGGGACCTGTCGATCACCTGTGGCGTGCAGAGCAGCACCACGCAGGCCGCCAGGAGCACGCCGGTGGTCACCGCCAACGCGACAGTGGCGATCGACGCGCCTTTTGCGGCGCGGGCGGCGAGCAGGACCAGGCTCAGTGTCCCGAACGCGGCGGCGACGTGAATGGACCGGAGCCGTCCGACCAGCGGTTCGGACGCCCACGTGCCGACGGTGCTGAGCCGATGCCCGGAGAACTCCTCGTCGGGCCCGCGAAACGCCTCGAACGACCGCCCGGGGCGGTTGCTGAGACGCCAGACCACTGCGATCGCGACAGCCGGCAAAAGCGCGAACACCGCCAGGCGTCGCCCGACGGGCTGGCCGCTGGACCAGGACAACCAGCTGCGACCGGCCAGGCAGCGGGGCGAGTTCAGGCAGTGCCACGCGACGAGGTCGAGGGCGACGCCGGCGATGGCGAGCACGTACAACGCGGTGAGCGTCAGCGCCAGCACCCGGCACAGGGACTTGACCATCGCCTCCGAGCGGGGGTTCGCCGGGCGCATCCAGATCGCCACGTTGACCAGCAGGAACGGCAGCAGGAGCACCAGCGCCAGGGAGCGGGCCACCGTCCCGGAGGGCAGATCACCCCAGCGGTACGCCTCCAGCGTCACCCCTCGCGCCTCGGGCGTCGACCAGTGGGGGCGGACGCGGACGAAGCCGCCCATGCGGTCGCCGGCGACCTGCACCGTCCCCTCCAGGCCGAGAACCTGCTCGGTGCTCGCGCCGGAGACGCCGTGCACCCGCAGCTCCACGATGTCGCCCAAGGTGTCGGGCTCGCTCACCCGCGCTGATCCATCCGCCATCGCCCCCCGAGGCGTCCGGCCGCCCGGTGCCGGCGATCCAGCCGCGGGCGGGCCCCACCACCCGCGTGGCAGACCGGGGTCTACCCCGCCCGGACGCGCCCAATCGCACCGGCGACGTCGGCGGCGCGTGGGCCGCTCGCGGCGCTGCCGGCGCTGTCGGGTCGCCTACCCGGTCGGGGTGCTCCCGGCCACCTGCCTGCGGTAGGTCCGTGGCGAGACGCCGGTGACACGCTTGAAGGCCACGCTGAGGGCGCTCTCCGAGCCGTACCCGACGGCCAGGGCGATGGCGGCGACGGTGTCCGAGCCGCGGCGGATCCGGTCCGCCGCGAGTTCGATCCGCCAGCGCGTGAGGTACTCCAACGGGCCGACGCCGACGACCTGCCGGAAGCGGGCGGCGAGCGTGGAGCGGGAGACGGCGGCGACGCGGGCGATCTCGTCCACCGTCCACGACTGCGCGGGTCGCCCGTGCATGGCCCGCAGCGCGGGGGCGACCACCGGGTCGGCGAGCCCGGCCAGCCAGCCGGACGTGTGCTGCGGATCGCGGGCCAGGTGCAGCCGCAGGACCTGGATCAGCAGGACGAGCGCCAGGTGTTCGGCGACGAGCCGCGAGCCGAGCCGAGCCTGCCGCAACTCGCTGTCGATCTCGTCGAGCGCCCACCTGATGGTGGCCGCCGCAGGGGTGCCGGCGGGCACGTGGATGATCGGCGGAAGGCTGTCCAGTAGGAGACTTCGACCCCGGTCGCCCAGGGAGAACGCGCCGCCGATGAGGAACATGTCGTCGCCGTCGCCCGCGTGCGCCACGCCGTCGCCAGCGGCTGCGAAGATCGGGTACGCCGGCTGGACCGGTGCGTCGGGGTCACTGAAGAGCGTGTAGGCCACCGGCCGGGTCAGCAGGTAGCAGTCGCCCTCGGCGAGGCCGATCGGCTCCGGCTGGCCGTCGACGAGCAGGAAGCAGTGGCCGCGCCGGACGGCGTTGAACTTGGCGCCGGCCGGTGGGTCGAACCGGACCGCCCAGCGCCCTCCGGCGACGAGGCCGGCGGAGACGTGGCTTGTCGCACCAAGCAACGCCAGTACGTCCTCAAGGGGATCCATCAGCACCGTCCTGGACGATCACTAAAGTATCGCGGATCCTAGACTATAGGCAGTCCAGTGCCAGGTTCCTAGTCTGGCTGACATGACAGCGAACCCACGCCTCATCACGTCGTTCACCGCCCGTACCACCGCCGCCGAAATCCTCGACGGCGTGGACCTCACCGGGCGCCGGATGATCGTCACCGGCGGCGCCTCCGGTCTCGGTGTCGAGACGGTTCGCGCCCTGGCCGGCGCCGGCGTCGAGGTCACCGTCGCGGTCCGTGACCCGCGGCGGGCCGCCGGGCTCGTCGAGGAGTTCGCCACCGACGCCACCCGGGGCGTCGTCCGGTCGGCAGCGCTCGACCTCGCCGATCTGGCGTCGGTCGACGCCTTCGTCGCGGGCTGGCGGGGCCCGCTCGACGCGCTGGTAGCCAACGCCGGAATCATGGCGCTCGCGACCCGGCAGCTCTCCGCGCAGGGCTGGGAACTCCAGCTCGCGACCAACTACCTGGGTCACTTCGCGCTCGCGGTCGGTCTGCACGACAACCTGCGTGCCGCCGGGGCGGCCCGGGTCGTGGTGGTCAGCTCCGGTGCGCACCTGGGCGCCCCGTTCGACGTCGAGGACCCCCAGTTCGAGCGGCGCCCGTACGACCCGTGGTCGGCGTACGGGCAGTCCAAGACCGCGGACGTCCTGCTCGCGGTCGGCATCACCCGCCGGTGGGCCAAGGACGGGATCACTGCCAACGCCCTCAACCCCGGGTACATCCACACCAACCTGCAACGTCACCTCGACGACGACATGATGCGCGCGTTCGGCGCGATGGACGAGGCGGGCAACCTCGTCGTGCCGGACTACTACAAGACGCCCGCCCAGGGAGCGGCGACCAGCGTCCTGCTCGCCGCCTCACCGCTGCTGGACGGCGTCGGCGGCCGGTACTTCGTCGACAACCAGGAGGCGGAGGTGGTGCCCGGTGGCCCGGACGCCACCGGAGGGGTCGCGGACCACGCGGTCGACCCGGTCGCCGCGGACCGGCTCTGGGCGTACGCCGAGAAGGCGCTCTCCTCGCGCTGAGCGCGACCGCCGTCGGGCGCGGCGCGTTCGCGCGTGACCGCGCCCGACGGCCAGGATTGATCGGGGTGCGGCGGGGTAGCCGCCGCCATGGTCGCTGCCGGTCGGCCCGCTGCGGACAGGGGTGCCGCGGCGCGTGCCGGCGCGCAAGCGAACGCCGCTGCGGCGACGACCGTCGCCCGGCTCCGCGCCCGTCTCTGGGGCACGCTGCGGGACCGCTCGCGGCGGGTTCGGGGCATCGGCGGCCTCGCTCTGCAGGCCGGTCTGGCCGCGGCGCTGTCCTGGGTGGTGGCGCATCAGGTGCTGCACGTCTCGCAGCCGGTGTTCGCGCCGATCTCGGCGGTCTCGACCCTTGCCGCGTCGGTCGGGCAACGGCTGCGTCGCACCGTCGAATTGATCATCGGCGTCACCGTGGGGGTGCTGGTCGGCGACCTGCTGCTCACGGTGACCGGCACCGGGTGGTGGCAACTCGCCCTGATCGTCGTGCTGGCGATCCTCATCGCGTTGTTCCTCGCCGGGAGCGCGGCGGTGGTGATCCAGGCCGGGGCGACGGCGGTGCTCATCGCCACGTTGAGCCCGTCCGTGCGGGACCTGGAGATCCCCCGCTTCGTGGACGCTCTCGTCGGGGGAGCGGTGGCGCTGCTGGTCACCGCCGTCCTTTTGCCGTTGAGCCCGCTGCGGGTGCTCAACCGTGCCGCGCGCCCGGCGTTGGACCTGCTCAGTGCCCAGCTCGACGCCACCGCCGGCGCGCTGGCCGACCGCGACATCGCCCGTGCGCTGGCCGCCCGCACGAAGCTGCGGGAGAACAAGGACGAGCTGCGGGCGCTCATCGAGGCGACCCAGGGTGCCCGGGAGGCCAGCACCCTGTCGCCGGTGCACTGGCATGAGCGGCACGGGCCGGTGGGCCGGTACGCACAGGCCGCCGAACCGATCGACCGGGCGATGCGCAACGCCGGCACGCTGATCCGCCGCGCGGTGACCGTGATCGACGACGGCGAGCCGATCCCGGGAGCGCTGCCGGAGGCCGTCGCCGACCTCGCCGAGGCGGTACGCGTGCTCAAGCGGCAGTTCGCCGCCGGTAAGGAACCCACCCAGGCGCGGGAGCAGGCCCTGTGGGCGGTCTGCGTCGCCGGTGACGCCTACCGGGAGGGCGTCGGTTTCTCCGGTGCCGTCGTGGTGGCGCAGGTCCGGACGACCGTCAGCGACCTGCTGGTCGCCACCGGGCTGACGCAGGAGGTCGCGAACCGGCTGGTCCGGCGCGCGTTCGGGGGGTCTGAGCGTCTCGCCGGCGATCGACGATGACCATCGTGGCAGCAATCTGAGCCATCACTGTTGCACTCTGAGCCAAAATGGTGCCATGATGGTGCCATGGACCTGAGGCCGTACGTCGAGAACCTGCGCAACGAGTTCGCTGTGGCCGCCGAGGGCGTCGACCCGGAGGGTCGGATGCTGGCCGAGCGGCTCTTCACTCAACTGGAGGCGGCGACCCACCTCACGCTGCTCGAGGCGCTGTCCGACGCGGCCGACGAGATCACCCGCGATCTCGCCCCCGGGTCGGTGCACGTCCGGCTGCGGGGGCGGGAGCCCAATTTCGTGGTGACGCCAGCGAGCCCGCCGGCGGACAGCGCGGATGCCGTCAGCGAACCGTCCCCGGCGCCGGCGCCGCTGCTCCCGCCCGAGGGCGACGAGGGCGGCACGTCCCGGATCAACCTCCGCCTCCCCGACCATCTCAAGGCCAGCGTCGACGGGGCCGCCAGCCGGGCCGGACTGTCCGTCAACGCCTGGCTGGTGCGAGCCGTCGCCGCTGCCGTCGCGGCCGGCGGCACGGATCGCCAGCCACCGCGCCGGTTGGAGCCACCCCGGCCCGGCCAGCACGTCACCGGCTGGGCGCGCTGACCGCCGCGCCCCCTCCGCCACCTCCGTTCGCCTGCACCACCCACCTTCCGGGAGACCACCATGCCTGTTTTCGAGACACCAGAACCGATTTCCGTCCAGGTCGAGCTGCCCGTCGGGGACGCCTGGATCGCCGCGACCGACCGCACCGACACGGTGGTGCAGGTGCGCCCCCGCGACCCGTCGAGCAAGGCCGACGTGAGCGCCGCGGAGCAGACCACCGTCGAGTACGCCGCCGGGCTCCTGCGGATCCGGGTGCCGAAGAGCTGGCGCCGGTACGGCTTCGGCTCCGGGCCCTCGGTCGACGTCCTCATCGAGGTGCCGAGCGGGTCACGGCTGCATGCCGAGTCGGCGTGGGCCGCGTTTCGCGGTGAGGGGCGGCTCGGCGAGTGCCGCATCAAGACCGGCAGCGGCATCCGACTCGAGGAGACCGGGCCGCTGGAGATCGACAGCAGCCACGGCGAGGTCGCGGTGGAGCGGGTCACCGGTTCCGCCCGGGTGAAGGCCTCCTCCGGAAAGGTGCGCCTCGGCGCGGTCGACGGCACCGCGGAGATCAAGAACTCCTCCGGCGACTGCTGGATCGGCCGCAGCGGCGGTGACGTCCGCGTCAACACCGCGTACGGGGACATCGCCGTGGACGCGTCGACGGCCTCGGTGACGGCACGCACCGCGTACGGCAACGTCCGGCTCGGCGAGGTCGTCCGCGGGTCGATCGAGTCGCACACCTCGTACGGCGCGATCGAGGTCGGTGTCCGGCGGGGCACCGCCGCCTGGCTCGACGTCAGCTCCCGGCACGGGCGCGTGCACAACGCGCTCGAGTCGACCGACAGCCCGGCCGAGACCGACGAGACGGTCGAGATCCGCGCGAACACCTCCTACGGCGACATCACGATCCGCCGTGCCTGATCCTCCGCGACCCCCCACCACAAATGAGGAGACCATGACCAGCAGCAGGAAACCCGCGATCGTCACCACCGAACTCCGCAAGTCCTACGGTGACAAGGTCGTGCTCGACGGCATCGACCTGATGATCACCGAGGGAACGATCTACGCGCTGCTCGGCCCGAACGGCGCCGGCAAGACCACCACCGTGCAGATCCTCTCCACCCTGCTGCGGGCGGACGGCGGCCACGCCCGCGTCCTCGGGCACGACGTGACCCGGGAGCCCGACGCCGTCCGTGAGCTGATCGGCGTGACCGGCCAGTTCTCCGCAGTGGACAACCTGCTCACCGGTCGGGAGAACCTGAACCTGATGGCCGACCTGTGCCACCTGGACCGGGCAGAGGGGCGCCGGCGGATCGCCGACCTGCTCGCGCGGTTCGATCTGGCCGAGGTGGCGGACAAGCCGGCCTCGACGTACTCCGGTGGTATGCGGCGTCGGCTCGACCTCGCGATGACCCTGGTCGGCGACCCCCGCGTCATCTTCCTCGACGAGCCGACGACCGGCCTCGACCCGCGCAGCCGCCGCGCCATGTGGCACATCATCCGGGCCCTCGCCGCCGAGGGCGTCACCATCCTGCTGACGACCCAGTACCTGGAGGAGGCCGATCAGCTCGCCGACCGTGTCGCGTTCCTCGACCACGGCCGGCTGATCGCCGAGGGCACCCCGCACGAACTCAAGCGACTCATCCCGGGCGGCCACGTCGTGTTGTCCTTCGCCGACCAGGAAGGGCTCGACTCGGCGGCCCGTACGTTCGCGGCGGCCACCCGGGACGACGCCGCGCTCACCCTCCAGGTGCCGAGCGACGGCGGGGTCGGCTCGTTGCGGTCGGTCCTCGACCACCTCGACCGCGACGCGATCACCGTGGCCGGCCTCTCCGTGCACACCCCCGACCTCGACGACGTCTTCCTCGCCCTCACCGGCCGACCCGACACCCGGGCCGGGCGGTCCGGCCACGAAAGGGCTTCCGCGCGATGAGCACCCTCAACCTCGCCCTGCGCGACTCGAACACCATGCTGCGGCGCAACCTCCTGCACATGCGGCGCTATCCCTCGCTGACCCTCATGCTCATCGGGCTACCCGTCATCCTTCTGCTGCTCTTCGTCTACGTCTTCGGCGGCACGCTCGGCGCCGGCCTCGGGCCCTTGGGCGGCCGCGCCGACTACGCCAACTACGTCACCCCGGGCATCCTGCTCATCACGGTGGCCAGCGCGGCGCAGGGCACCGCCATCTCCGTCGCCATGGACATGGCCGAGGGCATCATCGCCCGCTTCCGGACGATGGCGATCTTCCGACCGTCGGTCCTCACCGGCCACGTCGTGGGCAGTGTGCTCCAGACGATGCTCAGCCTCGCGGCCGTCACCGGTGTCGCACTGCTCGTCGGGTTCCGTCCCACCGCCGGTGCCGTCGAGTGGCTCGCCGCGATCGGCGTCCTCACCATGATCACTTTCGCGGTCACCTGGCTGACTGTCGCCCTCGGACTGGCGACGAAGAGCGTCGAGGCGGCCAGCAACGTGCCCATGCCGCTGATGCTCCTGCCGTTCCTCGGCAGCGGGTTCGTCCCCACCGACTCGATGCCGACGGCGGTGCGCCTCTTCGCCGACTACCAACCCTTCACTCCGGTCATGGAGACGCTTCGGGGCCTCCTGCTCGGCAGCGGAATCGGCAGCAACGGGATCCTCGCGGTTGCCTGGTGCGCCGTCATCACGGTGGCCTCCTTCCTCTGGGCCAAGGCGCTCTACAACCGCGGCCGGACCGCCTGACCCGACGGGCTCGCGCGCCCGATCCGCCCGACCCGCCCCGGTCCGGCCCTGCGGGGCCGGGCCGGGGCGCATGATCGACCCGGTTCAGCGATGTCGCGGTGTCCGGCCGACCGGATACCGCGACATCGCCGACCCCGGAGCTGGGTCGAGATCGTGCGGACGGCGGTCGCGAAACGTCGAATGTTATCGATAACACGAGTCCCGGACCGGGCGCGAGAGGTGCACCTCGGCGACCGGATCGCGCGCTCAGGGGCTCGGCGGCGGCCGCCGCGCGGATCATAGATCTGATCATGCGAGGGCGGCGGCCGCCGCGATGTTATCGCTGACATCGCCGATGGTCACGCCACCGTCGCGATCGGAGCGTCCCGGCGGGGCGCGGTGGTAAGGGGCGTCGCTGTCGTCCTGGCGGGTGGGGGAGGCGCCGGGCCGACTGTCGGCCGATGCGGCGTCGGGTCGCGCTCCGGGCGAGGAGGTTTCGGCCGGCTGCCGTCCAGACGTCGCTCTTGCAGGGCTGCGCCGACCGGCCTGAAGACGGAATCGCGGCCTTTGCACCAATCCGGTAGCTACCCGCCCGGCTGGGCGCGGCCTCCGCGTTCCGTTACGGAGCTGTTGCAGCTAGATGTCTTGACGGCGCTGGATGTGAGCGTTAACACTATCCCCGTTAACGGTGGAGGTGAACATGGAGCGTGTGGACGGAGCTGCCGAAAGCTACGTCGTGGGTGTCGATTTCGGCACTCTCTCCGGGCGGGCCCTCGTGGTCCGGGTTTCTGACGGTGCCGAGTTGGGGACCGCGGTCCACGAGTACGGCGACGCGGTCATCAGCGAGACGCTGCCCGGAGGTCGACAACTGCCCCCGGACTGGGCGCTGCAGAACCCGGACGACTACCGCGACGTGCTGCGCTACGCCGTCCCGGCGGCGGTGTCCGCCGCAGGGGTGGACCCCGCAGCGGTGGTGGGCATCGGCATCGACTTCACCGCCTGCACCGTGCTGCCGACCGACGCCCACGGCACCCCGCTCTGCGAGGTTCCCGAGCTGCGCGACCGGCCGCACTCCTGGGTCAAGCTGTGGAAGCACCACGCCGCGCAGCCGCACGCCGACCGGATCAACGCGCTGGCCCACGAGCGGGCCGAGCCGTGGATCGGCAGGTACGGCGGCAAGATCTCCGCCGAGTGGCAGTACGCCAAGGGTCTGCAGATCCTGGAGGAGGACCCGGAGATCTACCACCGGGCCGAGCGGTTCATCGAGGCCGCCGACTGGATCGTCTGGCAGCTCAGCGGCACCGAGACCCGTAACGTCTGCACCGCTGGCTACAAGGGCATCCTGCAGGACGGGCAGTACCCGTCCGAGAGCTTCCTGACCGCGCTCAACCCCGACTTCGGCGACTTCGTGGCCAAGCTCGACGGCCCGCTGCTGCCCCTCGGCGCCCGCGCCGGCACGCTCACCGCCCGCGCCTCGGCCTGGACCGGTCTGCCGGAGGGGATCGCGGTGGCCGTCGGCAACGTCGACGCGCACGTCACCGCGGCGTCCGCGCAGGCCGTGGAGCCCGGTCGGCTGGTCGCCATCATGGGCACCTCGACCTGCCACGTCGTCAACGGCGCGGAGGTCGCCGAGGTGGCCGGCATGTGCGGTGTCGTGGACGGCGGCATCAGCCCCGGCGCCTGGGGCTACGAGGCCGGGCAGAGCGGCGTCGGCGACATCTTCGGCTGGTTCGTCGAGCACGGCGCACCCGCCGGCCTCGACTCGCACGAACGCCTCACCGAGCTTGCCGCCAGCCAGCCGGTCGGCGCACACGGCCTGGTCGCACTGGACTGGTGGAACGGCAACCGCTCGCTGCTGGTCAACCACGACCTCAGCGGGATGATCGTCGGGATGACCCTGGCCACCCGGCCACAGGACATCTACCGCGCGCTGCTGGAGTCCACGGCGTACGGCACCCGAATGATCATCGACGCGTTCGTCGAGGCCGGAGTTCCGGTGAACGACCTGGTGATCGCCGGCGGTCTCACCAACAACAAGCTCCTGATGCAGATCTACGCCGACGTGACCAGGCGACCGCTGAACATCATCGCGTCCGCGCAGGGGCCGGCGCTCGGGTCGGCGATCCACGCCGCCGTCGCCGCCGGGGCGTACCCGTCGATCCACGAGGCGTCGCAGGCGATGGGGCGCGTGCACGAGGCCGTCTACACGCCGGATCCCGACCGGGCGCGCGCCTACGACGCCCTGTACGCCGAGTACCGGGCCCTGCACGACCACTTCGGCCGGGGTGGCAACGACGTCATGCTCCGCCTGCGGGCGATCCGCAACGCGGCGGTCGAGGCCGTCGCGGCCACGCACGAGGCGCCGCTGGAGGTCGTCGCATGAACGCAGAGGTGAGTCGGCAGATCGGCGAGCTGCGCGAGGTCGTCGCCCGTCTGCACAGCGAGCTGACGCGCTACAACCTGGTCGCCTGGACGTCCGGCAACGTCTCGGCACGGGTCCCCGGCCAGGACCTCATGGTGATCAAGCCGAGCGGCGTGGGCTACGACGACCTCACGGCCGACACCATGGTCGTCTGCGACCTCGACGGTGTCCTCGTCGAGGGGGACCTCGCCCCGTCCAGCGACACGGCCGCCCACGCCTACGTCTACCGCGCCATGCCCGAGGTCGGCGGGGTCGTGCACACGCACAGCTCGTACGCCAGCGCCTGGGCCGCCTGCGGTGAGGCGATCCCCTGCCACCTCACGGCGCAGGCCGACGAGTTCGGCGGGGAGATCCCGCTGGGCCCGTTCGCGCTGATCGGTGGCGACGACATCGGCAAGGGCATCGTCGCCACCCTCGCCGGGCACCGCTCTCCCGCGGTGCTGATGCGCAACCACGGCGTCTTCTCCATCGGTCGGGACGCCCGGGCAGCGGTCAAGGCCGCGGTCATGTGCGAGGACGTGGCCCGCACCGCGTACCTGGCGCGGACCCTCGGGCAGCCGGTGCCGATCGCGCAGGCCGACATCGACGCTCTCTACCACCGCTACCAGAACGTCTACGGCCAACAACCAGTCGCACCGGCAGGCCCCTGACCGTCTCCAACGGCCACCGGGCCCGCCGGTCTGCTCCACCGACGCACCAGCACGCACCACCCGCGTACGCCACCCTCTGCTCCTCGGCGGCTCACGCGGTCCCACCACACCCAGCCAAGGAGAACTGATGAGAAAGATGCGAACGCAGCGCGCTATCGCGGTCCTCGCCAGCGTGCTGCTCGTCGGCGGCGTGGCGGCCTGCGGCAACAGCGACACCGGCGGCGGCGGGTCCAAGGACGACGGCAAGATCACGATGGGCTTCTCCCAGGTCGGTGCGGAGAGCGGGTGGCGTACCGCGAACACCACCTCGATCAAGGAGTCTGCCGCCGCGGCCGGCATCGAGCTGAAGTTCGACGACGCGCAGCAGAAGCAGGAAAACCAGATCAAGGCGATCCGCAACTACATCCAGCAGAAGGTCGACGTCATCGCCTTCTCGCCGGTTGTGGAGTCCGGGTGGGACACCGTGCTCAAGGAGGCCAAGGACGCCGGCATTCCGGTCATCCTGACCGACCGCTCGGTCGACTCGGCCGACAAGAGCCTGTACAAGACGTTCCTCGGCTCGGACTTCGTCAAGGAGGGCCGGCTCGCCGGTGAGTGGCTGGTCGAGCAGAAGAAGGGCGCGACCGGCCCGGTGAACATCGTCGAGCTGCAGGGCAACACCGGTGCCGCTCCGGCCAACGACCGCAAGAAGGGCTTCGGCGAGGCGATCGCCGCCAACCCGAACCTGAAGATCATCGCTTCCCAGCCGGGTGACTTCACCCGGGCGGGCGGCAAGCAGGTCATGGAGCAGTTCCTCAAGGCCAACCCGAAGATCGACGTGCTGTTCGCGCACAACGACGACATGGGTCTGGGCGCGCTCGAGGCCATCACCGCGGCCGGCAAGGTGCCCGGCAAGGACATCACCATCATCACTGTCGACGCCGTCAAGGACGGCATGCAGGCCCTCGCCGACGGGAAGTTCAACTTCATCGCGGAGTGCAGCCCGCTGCTCGGCCCACAGCTGATGGACCTGGCCAAGAAGGTCAAGGCGGGCGAGACGGTGCCGCCTCGGATCGAGACCGAGGAGACCACCTTCACGCAGGAGCAGGCCAAGGAGGCTCTGCCCACCCGCAAGTACTGATCGACGCAGGGGGGTCGCCGCGCTCGCGTGGCGGCCCCGCCGCGTCGCCTTACAAACCCGAACGGACCGGGCATGACCCGCGATGACCCGCGCCACGCCCGCCCGAGCCTCCCGCAGGGGCGGCCGGGCGGGCGCGGTGGGAGCGCAGCGGCCCTTCCGCGTCGACAACCCCCAGAAGAGGTCTGATGGGATGACGGATAGCCGTCCGGTCCTGACGATGACCGGGATCAGCAAGTCCTTTCCCGGGGTGCGCGCACTCCACGACGTCAACTTCCGGCTCTTCCCCGGCGAGGTGCACGCCCTGATGGGCGAGAACGGCGCCGGCAAGTCGACCCTCATCAAGGTGCTGACCGGCGTCTACGACACCGACGAGGGCGCGATCACCCTCCACGGTGAGCCGGTGTCCTTCACCGGCCCGATGCAGGCGACGGCGGCCGGCGTGAGCACCGTCTACCAGGAGGTCAATCTCTGCACCAACCTCTCGGTGGCGGAGAACATCTTCATCGGCCGCGAGCCGCGGCTTCTCGGCGCCGTCCGCTGGGGTGAGGTCCGCCGACGCGCCCGCGCGCTCCTGGCCCGCCTCGACCTCGACCTCGACGTCAGCGCGCCGCTGGGCTCGTACTCCCTCGCGATCCAGCAGATGGTCGCGATCGCCCGTGCGATCGACATCCAGGCCCGGGTGCTGATCCTGGACGAGCCGACGTCCAGCCTCGACGCGGGTGAGGTCGCGCAACTGTTCCGCATCATGCGGCAACTGCGCGACGAGGGCATCGCGATCCTGTTCGTGACCCACTTCCTCGACCAGGTCTACGAGATCGCCGACCGCATCACCGTGCTGCGCAACGGCGGCCTCGTCGGCGAGTACCCGACCGCCGAGCTGCCCCAGCTCAGCCTCGTCGAGAAGATGATCGGCAAGGAACTCGACGTCCTCGAAGGCATCGAGGAGCACTCCCGGCGGGACCTGGCCGAGCTGGAGGAGGGCACCCCGCTGGTGGCGGTGTCGAACCTCGGCCGGGCGGGCGCGGTCGCGCCGTTCAGCCTGACCATCCACGCCGGCGAGGTGGTGGGCCTGGCCGGTCTGCTGGGCTCCGGGCGTACCGAGGTGGCGCGGCTGTTCTTCGGCGCCGACCGGGCCGACGGCGGGCAGGTCGCGATCGACGGCACGTCGAGCAGCCTGCGTACCCCCGCGCAGGCCATCGACCAGGGCGTCGGCTTCTGCTCGGAGAACCGCCGAGCCGAGGGCATCGTTCCCGAGCTGTCGGTCCGCGAGAACATCATCCTCGCCATGCAGGCCGCCCGTGGCTGGCTGCGGCCCATCCCGCGGCGCCGGCAGGACGAGCTGGTCGACAAGTACGTCAAGGCCCTCAACATCCGTCCGGCGGACCCGGAGGTGCCGGTCCGCAACCTCTCCGGCGGCAACCAGCAGAAGGTGCTCCTGGCCCGGTGGCTGATCACCGAGCCACGGCTGCTGATCCTGGACGAGCCGACCCGGGGCATCGACATCGGCGCGAAGACCGAGATCCAGCGGCTCGTGACGCAGTTGTCCGACGGCGGAATGGCGGTGCTGTTCATCTCCGCCGAGCTGGAGGAGGTGCTGCGCCTCAGCCACAAGGTGGCGGTCATGCGCGACCGGCAGATGGTCGCGCAGCTCGCCAACGACGAGGGCCTCGACGCCGAGCGCATCATGCAGACGATCGCGAGTGGATCTCACCGGGAGGAGGTGGACCGATGAACGACACCATGGGCCGCTATCGGACGATGATCGGTCACCGGCTGTTCTGGCCCATCGCCGTGCTGGTCGTCATGCTCGCCGCGAACACGATCTACCGGCCCGGGTTCCTGTCCATCGAGCTCAAGGACGGGCACCTGTACGGCTCGCCGATCGACATCCTGCGGTTGAGCGCCCCGCTGATCCTCGTCGCGCTGGGCATGACCCTGGTCATCTCGACCGGCGGCATCGACCTGTCGGTCGGCTCGGTGTGCGCGATCAGCGGCGCGATGGCCTGCATGTACATCAGCAAGCAGCCCGACCAGAACAGTCTCACAGTGGTGCTGACCGCCCTCGCGATGGCGTTGGGGGTCGCGCTCGTGCTCGGCGTCTGGAACGGGGTGCTGGTGGCCGTGATCGGAATCCAACCGATCATCGCCACCCTGATCCTGATGGTGGCCGGCCGGGGCCTCGCCCAGCTGATCACCCAGGGGCAGATCATCACCATCAACTCGGGGCCGTTCCGGGGGATCGGGCTGGGTCACCTGCTGACCCTGCCGCTGGCCATCTTCATCGCCCTCGCCGCGGCGCTGCTCGTCGCCGCGTTCACCCGCCGTACCGCACTCGGCATGATCATCGAGTCGGTGGGCGGCAACGCGGAGGCGAGCCGCCTCGCCGGCATCCGCTCCGGCCGGGTCATCTTCCTCGCGTACGTCGTCAGCGCCGTCTGCGCGGCGATCGCCGGCTTCATGATGACGGCAAACGTCTCCAGCGCCGACGGCAACGCCGTCGGCCTCTGGGTGGAGTTGGACGCCATCCTCGCGGTCGTCATCGGTGGCACGTCCCTCGCCGGCGGCCGGTTCTTCCTGAGCGGCACGATCCTCGGGGCGCTGATCATCCAGACCCTGACCACCACGGTGTACGCCATGAACATCTCGCCGCAGACGTCGCTGCTGTTCAAAGCGGTGGTCGTCATCGCCGTCTGCCTCATCCAGGCGCCGGCGTTCCGTGCCAAGTTCAGCCGGCGCAGAAGAAGCGCCCCGCCGCCGCGCCCCGTCGCCGACAAGCCGAAGGAGCAGGTGCCGGCATGACCACCGGATCGCTCACCGTCCCCCGCCGTACCCGGTTCCGGCTGCCTCGGCGGCAGGTGCCGGTGCTGGCCACGCTCGCCCTGCTCCTGGTGATGTACGGCATCGGCGTGTCCCAGTACACGGCGTTCTCGAACGTGCAGGTCATCTTCAACGTCTTCATCGACAACGGCTTCCTGCTCGTCGTCGCGGTGGGGATGACCTTCGTGATCCTCACCGGTGGCATCGACCTGTCGGTGGGCTCCGTCGTCGCCATGACGGCGATGGTGTCGGCGGACCTGTTGCAGAAGGGCCTGCCCGCGGCGCTCGTGCTCGTCATCGCCCTGCTCATCGGCCCGACGCTCGGCCTGTTGATGGGGTGCGCCATCCACTTCTTCGACATCCAGCCGTTCATCGTCACGCTCGCCGGGATGTTCTTCGCCCGCGGCATGTGCACGTTCATCTCCGGCTCGTCCATCCCGATCACCGACGGGTTCTGGACCAGGATGTCGCAGGAGCGGATCGGGGATCCCCGGGGCAACTTCGTCTCGATCAGCGTGTTGATCGCCTTCGCCGTGGTGCTCGTCGCGGCGTACGTGCTGGCCTACACCCGGTTGGGGCGCAACGTCTACGCGATCGGCGGCAACCCGCAGTCGGCGCTGCTGATGGGCCTGCCGTTGGGGCGGACCCGGATCGCCGTCTACACGATCAGCGGCCTGTGCTCCGCGATCGGCGGCATCCTGCTGTCCTTCTACACCCTCTCGGGCGCCCCGCTGATCGCCGTCGGCATGGAGTTGGACGTCATCGCCGCCGTCGTGATCGGAGGCACCGTGCTCACCGGTGGCTCGGGTTACGTCTTCGGCACGGTGCTGGGCGTGCTGGTGCTGGGTGTGATCCAGACCCTCATCACGTTCGACGGGAGTCTCAACTCCTGGTGGACCAAGATCGTGATCGGCGGTCTGCTCTTCGCGTTCATCCTCCTGCAGCGCCTCATCGGAATCCGTTACAAGTGACAGTTCCTCTCGTGGAAGGCAACCCCATGGCACCACAAACCCAACCCGAGATCTGGTTCCTCACCGGCAGCCAAGGCATGTACGGCGAGGAGACGCTCCGGCAGGTCGCCGAGCAGTCTCGCCAGATCGCGGCCGCGCTCGACGACTCGCCGCAGATTCCCGCCAGGGTGGTCTGGAAGCCCGTCCTGACCAACAGCGGTGAGATCCTGCGGGTCTGCCGGGACGCCGCCGCCCAGGGGGCCATCGGGGTCATCGCGTGGATGCACACGTTCTCACCGGCGAAGATGTGGATCTCCGGTCTGGACGCCCTGCAGACGCCGCTGCTGCACCTGCACACCCAGGCGAACGTCCTGCTGCCGTGGGACGACATCGACATGGACTTCATGAACCTGAACCAGGCCGCCCACGGCGACCGTGAGTTCGGGTACATCCAGACCCGGCTCGGGGTGGCCCGCAAGACCGTCGCCGGGCACGTGAGCGACCCGCGGGTGACCAGCCGGGTCGGGGCCTGGGCCCGCGCGGCGCTCGGCTGGTCGGCGATGCGGTCGCTGCGGCTGGCCCGCTTCGGCGACAACATGCGCGACGTCGCGGTGACCGAGGGCGACAAGGTCGAGGCGGAGCTGCGCTTCGGGGTGTCGGTCAACACCTACGGCGTCAACGACCTGGTCCAGGTGGTCGGTGAGGTCGCCGACGCCGACGTCGACGAGCTGGTCAAGGAGTACGGCGACAGCTACCGCGTCGGCGCCGAGCTGCTTCCCGGGGGTGAGCGGCACGACTCGCTGCGCTACGCGGCCCGTCTGGAACTCGGCATGCGCGCGTTCCTGGACGCCGGCGGGTTCCGGGCGTTCACCACGAACTTCGAGGACCTCGGTGGTCTGCGTCAGCTGCCCGGCATCGCCGTGCAGCGGCTGATGGCCGACGGCTACGGCTTCGGCGGCGAGGGCGACTGGAAGACGTCAGTCCTGCTGCACACCCTCAAGGCGATGTCGGTGGGGGTCGAGGGCGGCACGTCCTTCATGGAGGACTACACCTACGACCTGACTCCGGGTCGGGAGCTGGTGCTGGGCGCCCACATGCTCGAGGTCTGCCCCACCATCGCGTCCGACGTGCCCGACGTGGAGATCCACCCGCTGAGCATCGGCGGGCGGGAGGACCCGGTGCGGCTCGTGTTCGACGCCGCGCCCGGCCCGGCGGTGGTGCTGGGGCTGGCCGACATGGGGGAGCGGTTCCGGCTCGTGGCCAACGAGATCGACGTCGTGACGCCGCCGCAGCCGCTGCGCCGGCTGCCGGTCGCCCGCGCCGTCTGGCGGCCGCGACCGGACCTGCCGGTCTCGGCCGAGGCGTGGATCACCGCCGGCGCCCCCCACCACACCGTGCTGTCGCAGGCGGTGGGCACCGAGGAGCTGCATGACCTGGCCGAGATGAGCCGGACCGAGCTCGTCGTCATCGACGCCGACACCGAGCCGCGCCGCTTCGCCGACGAGATCCGCTGGAACCAGGCGTACTACCGGCTGGCCCGCGGCTTCTGATCGAGGCGTTTGGAGCGTTCACGACAAACGGGTGGTCCATCCCTGCCTGCGGGCGGGGTGGGCCACCCGTTCGCGTGTGCGCCGGCGGGGCCGCGAGGCGGTTGTGTTACGACTTGACGAACAGCATGTTATCGCTCACAGTCTATAGCCAAGATGGTCGATGTCGTTGGCTGGTCCGGCCGCGCGCGCGTCCTACCCCGCGGTTTCGGCACCTCGTCGCCGCGACGGTCGGACGATCGGTGTTAGCGATCACATGGCCGGGCGTGGTCAGCTCGGTGCCCCGCCCGGTGCCGCGGACGCCGACCCAGACCGCACGGTTCGCGTCAGCAGAGGAGGATCATGCTTTCCATCGGTCGGGTTCCCCCGGGTGCGCCACGTCGGCGCGGGTGGCTGTCGAGACTCGCGGTCGCCGCGATGACACTTGTGGTCGGTGGCGCGGCCGCGGCGGTGGCCGCAGCGCCCGCGTCAGCGGCGACTGTGGACACCAGCGCGTGGTACGTGTTGGTGAACCGCAACAGCGGTAAGGCTGTGGACGTGTACAACCTGGCCACGAACGACGGTGCGCGGATCACGCAGTGGACGCGTAACAACGGGAACCAGCAGCAGTGGCAGTTCGTGGACTCCGGGGGTGGTTACTACCGGGTCAAGTCGCGGTTGTCGGGCAAGGTGCTGGATGTGTCCGGCCGTTCGACGGCCAACGGCGGGGCGATCGTGCAGTGGTCCGACAACAACGGCACCAACCAGCAGTTCCGGTTGGCCGACTCGGACAGCGGCTATGTGCGGTTGATCAACCGCAACAGCAACAAGGCGATGGAGGTGCAGGGCGCGTCGACCGCCGATGGTGGCAACATCGTGCAGTACGACGACTGGAACGGCACCAACCAGCAGTGGCAGCTCGTGCGCGTCGACGGCGGGGGCAACCCGACCACGCCGCCGCCCACCACGCCGCCCCCGTCGAACGGCACCTACTCGAACCCGGTGGTCTGGCAGGACTTCGCCGACGTCGACATCATCCGGGTCGACAACGTCTACTACATGTCGGCCTCCACCATGCACTACTCGCCGGGCGCTCCCGTGCTGCGCTCGTACGACCTGGTGAACTGGGAGTACGCCGGGCACTCCGTACCCCGGTTGGACTTCGGCTCGAAGTACGACATGAGCGGTGGTAACGCGTACGTCGACGGGATCTGGGCCTCGACGTTGAACTACCGGCCGAGCAACAAGACGTTCTACTGGGCCGGGTGCATCGACTTCGCGCAGACCCACATCTACACCGCGTCCGCCGTCGACTCGACGTGGAGCAAGCTCACCACCATCCCCAACTGCTACTACGACGCCGGCATGCTGATCGACGACAACGACACCATGTACGTCGCGTACGGCAACACCAACATCAGCGTCGCGCAGCTGTCCGCCGACGGGAAGACGCAGGTCCGCAGCCAGCAGGTCTACAGCACGCCGTCGAGCATCGGGACGCTGGAGGGCGCGCGCTTCTACAAGCGCAACGGCGCCTACTACATCTGGCTCACCCGGCCGGCCAACGGCCAGTACGTGCTGAAGTCGACAAACGGCCCGTTCGGCCCCTACGAGCAGCGTCAGGTGCTGCTCAACCTGCCCGGCCCGATCTCCGGTGGCGGCGTGCCGCACCAGGGCGGACTGGTGCAGACGCAGAACGGCGACTGGTACTACATGGCGTTCGTCGACGCGTACCCCGGTGGCCGGATGCCCGCCATGGCGCCGATCACCTGGACCGGCGACGGCTGGCCGGTCCTGCAGACCGTCAACGGCACGTGGGGCAGCTCGTACCCGAAGCCGAACCTGCCCGCCGCGCCCCGGGCGGTGAAGCCACTCACCGGCACCGACACGTTCGCCGGCACCACCCTCGGCCCGCAGTGGGAGTGGAACCACAACCCCGACAACAGCAAGTGGTCGGTCAACAACGGGCTGACCCTGCAGACCGCCACCGTGACCGGCGACCTGTACAAGGCGCGCAACACGCTGACCCACCGGATCCAGGGACCCACCTCGACCGCCACCATCGAGCTGGACTACTCCACCATGCGCGACGGTGATCGCACCGGCCTGGCGGTGCTGCGCAACTCGTCGGCCTGGATCGGGGTCCGACGGGACAACGGGTCCACCCGCCTGGTCATGCAGAACGGGCTGACGATGGACGACAGCTGGAACACCACAAGCACCGGCAGCGAGGTGGCGAGCACCGCAGTCTCCGGTGGCCGGATCTGGTTGCGGGCCAACGCCGACATCAGACCCGGGTCCGGCCGGCAGGCCCGCTTCTCGTACAGCACCGACGGGGTCAACTTCACGTCCTTCGGCAACGCCCTGACCCTGGCGAACAACTGGCAGTTCTTCATGGGCTACCGGTTCGCCATCTTCAACCACGCCACCCAGGCGCTCGGTGGCGCGGTCACCGTGCGCCGATTCGACCTGACGACACCGTGACGCCGGTCACACAACCAGTAATCCACGGGTGACGCGCACGGACCACCCCTCCCACCGCGGAAGGTGTCCACGTCCCCGGCTCCGGCCCGCCGCCGCCCTGTTCCGCGCTCTGTCCAGGAGCGCGGAGCGGGGCGGCGGTCCGCTGTGGCCGGCCCGGGTCGGGGCGTCCGGCAGGCGCGGCGCGTGGCGCTGGCCGCCCGACCTGGCACACGCCGTGTCGTTCGCGCTCAGCCGTTCCGTGTTCGAGGCGGTGCCTGGCGTAGACTGTCGGCGATCCAGCGCTGGTCACCTGCGATTCAGCACCGGCGTGGTGGCTGAGCGAGGGGGATCGGGCCGGGCCGCTCCAGTCAACGTCGACGGGCCGCGGGTCGGGTTGCAGGCGGGGGGAGTGAAATGGCCGTGCACGGTCCCGCGATGACAGACGTCGCTCGTCTGGCCGGTGTCTCCCACCAGACGGTGTCTCGGGTGCTCAACGGGCACCCCAACGTGCGTGAGCAGACCCGCTTGCGGGTACGGGCGGCGATCGCCGAACTCGGCTACCGCCCGAACGGCGCCGCGCGCGCACTGGTGACCGGCCGGTCCCAGGTCATCGGCGTGGTGGCACAGAACACGACCCTCTACGGCCCGGCGTCGCTGCTGGCCGCCCTGGAGCAGACGGCCGCGGAGGAGGGCTTCGCGGTCAGCGTGGGCAGCGTCCGTAACCTCGACCACCGCTCCATCTCCGCCGCTGTCGAACGGCACCTGGCGCACCGGGTGGCCGGCATCGTCGTCATCGCGCCCGTCGAGTCGGCCGGCGAGGCCCTGGAACGGCTGCCCAAGGACGTTCCACTGGTCACCGTCGACGGCGATCCGCACCGGCCGGTGCCGTTGGTGACCGTCGACCAGGTGGCTGGCGCGCGGGCGGCGACCCAGCATCTCCTCGACGCCGGGCACCGCACCGTGTGGCACGTCTCGGGGCCGTCCGACTGGTTCGACAGCGCCGGCCGGATCGAGGGCTGGCGGGCGGCGCTCTTGGCCGCGGGGATCGACCCACCGCCCCTGATGCACGGGGACTGGTCAGCGTCGTCGGGCTACCGGTGCGGGCAGATGCTCGCCCGGATGCCGGAGGTGACCGCGATCTTCACGGCCAACGACCACCTCGCTCTGGGCGTGCTGCGGGCCCTGCACGAGTTCGGGCGGCGGGTGCCGGCCGAGATCAGCGTCGTGGGTTTCGACGACGTGCCGGAGGCCGCGTACTTCATTCCGCCGCTGACGACCGTACGACCGGACTTCGACGCGGTGGCCCGGGCGAGCCTGCAGATGTTGCTGACCCAGATCGAGTCGGGCATCGGTGGGGGTGCCCTGCGGCAGACCATCGCCCCGGCCCTCGTCGCCCGCGACAGCGTCGCCCCGCCCCGCCACTGAGGGGGCGCCCGGTGTCGTACGCCTCGGAGGCCGCCGCGCGGCTCACCGCTTCGCCGTCGCTGCCGGCGTGCGTCGATCACCAACCGGCGGCCTCGTCGGTCCTGCCGTCGTGTGCTCGGCGGACGGTCCACCAGCCGGCCTCGTCGTCGGTCCTGCCGGCGCGTGCTCGGCGAGCGGTCCACGCGCAGACCGTTCCGGAGCACGTACTTGCGGCCGTCGATCGATCGCGGCCCGGGTTACGGGAGGTGACGTCGACGGCGACGCCTCCGTTACGAGACCGTGACACCGGTATTTCGGATCAAGTGTTGACGTGCCCGATGTGAGCGCTAACACTACCCGAAAGATGACAGGTGGCCCCGGCGGTCAGCGGGGGGAATCGGGAGAGGAGAAGCCCGTGAGCAGGAAATTCCTGGTTGCTCTCGGTAGTGCGGCGCTGGCGCTGAGCCTGGCGGCGTGCAGTGGTGGAGGTGCCGGCAGCGGCGGCGACACCAGCGACAAGAAGCCGGGGGACCTGACGATCGGTGTCTCGATGCCGACGCAGACCTCCGAGCGGTGGATCGCCGACGGCAACGCGGTGAAGTCCAAGCTGGAGGCGAAGGGCTACAAGGTCGACCTGCAGTACGCGGGCGACGACATCCCCACCCAGTCGCAGCAGGTCGACCAGATGATCACCCAGGGCGCCGACGTCCTGGTCATCGCGGCGATCGACGGCACCGCCCTCAGCAGCCAGCTGCAGGCCGCCGCGGCCGCGAAGATCCCGGTCATCTCCTACGACCGGCTGATCCGTGGCAGCAAGGACGTCGACTTCTACGTCAGCTTCGACAACTACAAGGTTGGCGTCGCCCAGGGCACCGCGCTGCTGGTCGGTCTCGGCCTGCTGAACAAGGACGGCTCGAAGGGCACCGCCAAGGGGCCGTTCAACATCGAGCTCTTCGCCGGCTCGCTCGACGACAACAACACGCAGTACTTCTTCGGCGGTGCGATGGACACGCTGAAGCCGTACGTCGACGCCGGCACGCTGAAGGTGAAGTCCAAGCAGACCACCCCCGAGCAGGTGGCGACCCTGCGGTGGCAGCAGGAGACCGCGCAGAAGCGGATGGAGAACCTGCTGACCTCCAGCTACAACGACGGCTCGAAGGTCGACGGCGTGCTGTCGCCGTACGACGGCATCTCCCGGGGCATCATCACCGCCCTGCAGAACGCCGGCTACGGCAGCGGCGCCAAGAAGCTGCCCGTCGTGACCGGTCAGGACGCGGAGATCGCCTCGATCAAGCTGATCAACGACGGCGTGCAGAACTCGACCGTCTTCAAGGACACCCGCCTGCTCGCCGACCAGGCCGTGAACGCCGCCGAGGCGTTCCTGCAGAAGAAGCAGCCGCAGGCGAACGACACGCAGACGTACAACAACGGCGTCAAGGTCGTTCCGGCCTACCTGCTGCCGATCGCGACCGTCTACAAGGACGACATCAAGGCGACGCTGATCGACTCCGGCTACTGGACGGCGGAAGAGGTCGCCGCCGGTCAGGCCAAGAAGTAAGTCACCCCGTCGGGCTCGGCGGACAACCGCCGAGCCCGACGCCGTGATGGACCGCGTCCAGACCCGACAGAGGACAGTGACAATGGACGACACCATCCTCGAGATGCGTGGAATCACGAAGACGTTCCCCGGGGTGACCGCACTGGAGGACGTCAGCCTCGCCGTACGCCGGGGGGAGATCCACGCCATCTGCGGTGAGAACGGCGCCGGCAAGTCCACCCTGATGAAGGTGCTGTCCGGCGTTCACCCCTCCGGCTCGTACGACGGGGAGATCCTGTTCGACGGCAAGCCGATGCAGTTCCGGGGCATCCGGGACAGCGAGGCCAACGGCATCGTCATCATCCACCAGGAACTCGCCCTGGTGCCCTACCTGTCGATCGCCGAGAATCTCTTCCTCGGCAACGAGCGGCGTGGCCGTGGCGGGCTCATCGACTGGAACAAGGCCAACGCCGAGGCGGCCGAACTGCTGGCGTCGGTCGGGCTGCACGAGAACCCGGTCACCCCGGTCATCCAGCTCGGCGTCGGCAAACAGCAGCTGGTGGAGATCGCCAAGGCGCTGTCGAAGAAGGTGCGCCTGCTCATCCTCGACGAGCCGACGGCTGCCCTCAACGACGTCGACTCGGCACACCTGCTCGGCCTGTTGCGGCAGCTGAAAGAGCAGGGCATCACCTGCATCATGATCTCGCACAAGCTCAACGAGATCACCGCGATCGCCGACTCGACCACTGTCATCCGCGACGGCCGCACGGTGGAGACCCTGGACATGCGCGCCGACGACGTGAGTCAGCAGCGCATCATCCGGGGCATGGTCGGACGCGACATCGAGAGCTTCTACCCCGATCGCGTCTCGTCGCCAGGGGAGGAGGTGCTGCGGATCGAGGACTGGTCGGTGCGGCACCCGACCCAGGAACGGATGGTCGTCGAGGGCGTCAGCCTGTCGGTGCGCGCCGGTGAGGTCGTCGGCATCGCGGGGCTGATGGGCGCCGGCCGGACGGAGCTGGCGATGAGCGTCTTCGGCCGCTCCTACGGCCGCGACATCCACGGCAAGCTCTTCGTACGCGGGCGGGAGGTCAACGCCCGTACCGTCGCGGAGGCCATCGACAACGGCATCGCCTACGTCACCGAGGACCGCAAGCGCTACGGCCTCAACCTCATCGACGACGTCCGGCGCAACGTCTCGGCCGCGGCCCTGGACCGGCTGGCCCGCCTGGGCTGGGTGAACGGCAACGAGGAGATCAAGGTTGCCGAGGCCAGCCGCAAGGAGATGAACATCCGGACGCCCAGCGTCATGGCGGTGGTCGGCAAGCTCTCCGGAGGCAACCAGCAGAAGGTCGTGCTGTCGAAGTGGCTGTTCACCGACCCGGATGTGCTGATCCTGGACGAGCCCACCCGGGGTATCGACGTCGGTGCCAAGTACGAGATCTACACGATCATCAACCGGCTGGTGGCCGCGGGTAAGGCCGTGATCGTGATCTCGTCCGAGCTGCCGGAGCTGCTCGGCATGTGCGACCGCATCTACACCCTCGCCGCTGGCCGGATCACCGGCGAGAAGCCGGTCGGCGAGGCGACCCAGGAAAGCCTCATGGAGCTGATGACCAAGGACAAGGAGCTCGTCGGATGACCAGCATCAAAACCCCTTCGACGGAGCGCCCGACGCCCCCGGACAGCACACCCGCCGCCGCCCTGCACAGTGGGACGAGCGACCTGCGGGCGCTGGTGTTGAACAACCTTCGGCAGAGCGGGATCTACGTCGCCCTGGTCGTCATCGTCGCGCTCTTCGCACTCCTGACCGACGGGGTGCTGCTGAGTCCCGGCAACATCACCAACATCGTCCTGCAGTACTCGTACATCCTGGTGCTCGCGATCGGGATGGTCATCCTCATCATCGGCGGGCACATCGACCTGTCGGTGGGCTCGGTGGTCGCGCTGACCGGCGCGGTCTCCGCCGTCCTGGTGATCCAGCAGGGTCACCCCTGGTGGGTGGGCATCGCGGCGGCACTGGCCGTCGGTATCGCGGTCGGCGCCTGGCACGGGTTCTGGGTGGCGTACGCCGGCATCCCGGCCTTCATCGTGACCCTGGCCGGCATGCTGCTCTTCCGGGGCCTCACGCTGCAGGTGCTCGACAACATCTCGCTGTCGCCCTTCCCGGCCGAATACCAGAAGGTCGCGGCGGGCTTCCTCAACGGGCTGCTCGGCGGTCAGGGCTTCGACGCGTTCACGCTGCTCATCGGCGCCCTCGCCGTGGCCGGGTACGCGGTGAGCGGCTTCCGCACCCGCCTGGCGCGCATCCGCTACCAGCAGCCGGTCGAGTCGTTCCCGCTGTTCGTCGCACGGGTCGTCCTGGTGGGCGCGGTCCTCATGTACTTCGCCTGGCAGTTGGCGCACGCCCGAGGGCTCCCGATCGTACTGATCATCCTGGCCGTGCTGGTGCTGGTCTACGGCCTGCTCACCCGGCGTACGGTCTTCGGCCGCCAGGTCTACGCGATCGGCGGCAACCTCTCGGCCGCGGCGCTGTCGGGTGTGAAGGTCCGCACCGTCAACTTCTGGATGTTCGTCAACATGGGCTTCCTCGCGGCGGTGGCGGGCGTCATCTACTCGTCGCGGTCCAACGGCGCGCAGCCCGCGGCCGGCAACATGTTCGAGCTGGACGCGATCGCCGCGGCATTCATCGGTGGCGCGGCCGTCACCGGTGGCGTGGGCACCGTGGTCGGTGCCATGGTCGGTGGTCTGATCATGGCGGTGATGAGCAACGGCATGCAGCTCATGGGCATCGACCAGTCGACGCAGTCGGTGGTGAAGGGGCTCGTCCTGCTCGTCGCCGTCGCGTTCGACGTCTACAACAAGCGCCGCGCCGGTACGGCCCGCTGACGCGACACCGCACACGTGTGCCCCTACCCGTCCCACGGGCAGGGGCACACGTCGTTCGGGGCGGTGCGGGGCGTTCGGCGGTGCAGGCGTTCGGCGGTGCAGGCGTTCGGCGGTGTGGGGTGCCGGCGGTGTGGGGTGCCGGCGGTGCTGGCGGTGCTGGCGGTGCCGGCGGTCGGCGGTGCAGGGCGTTTGCGGTGAAGGACGTTCGACGGTGCGGTGCGTTTGAGGTGCGGTGCGTTTGAGGTGTGGGGCGTTTGGGGTGTGGGGCGTTCGATCACCGGCCACGTCGACTCCGCGCGGCGGCGCCCACAGAGACCCGCACCGCGTCGTCGGGGAAGGCTCGCGCCGTTGTCCGTGCCCCCATCCGGAGCCGGCCCCACCCTCCGCAAGCCCTGTAGAACTGCCCCAGATATGGGGCGGCACCCCCGCGGCGCGCGACAGTGTTCACTGCCGCGCCGGTGACGCCGGCGGCAACGTCCGTCCTGGTGTCGATGTCCGTGCCGGTTGGCAACGGCTGTGCAGGTGCCGATGTCCGTCCCGATTGGCAAGGGCTGTCGTGTTGACGCCGTCCGTCCTGGTGGCAACGGCCGTGCCGGTCGGCAACGGCTGTCCTGGTGATGATGGCTGTCTTGTGACGACGGCCTTGCTCGTGACAACGGCCGTGCCGGGTGACGATGGCCGCGCGGTCACGCCGCCTTTGGGGAATCCCCGGACGCGCCGTCCTTGCCGGTCCCTGGACGGGCCGCCGTCCTTGCGTGCTCCCCGGACGGCCCGCCGCCCGGGGACGGACGGCGTCGTCGGGTTGTCGGTGCCGCAGATCTTGGACAGTTTCCGTTCTCTCTTAACGGAAACTGTCCAAGATCTGCATTGGCGAGGTGTCTTGATGCGTGTGTGGTCCTTCGCATGCGGCCTGGCGTGCCGCTGGCGAGCGGGAGCGAGGGGAGGGGTCTGTCTTGCTGGCGATTGCGCATGATCCGCTGACTCGACCGGCATGACGACTGTCCCGCCGGGCGGGTAGTGGCCCATATCTGGGGCAGCTCTACAGGGAACCGCACGGAACCCTGGGCCGCCGCCCGCCGCCCGCCGCCCGCCGCCCGCCGGCACGGCATCCTGGATCGGGCACCATCAGGTGCGGTGCGTGCGGAACTGTTCGGTGGGGAGCGAACGGTTCGGGTCCTACGGTCGAGCGGTGATCGACATCTGGCCGGACATCGCGCCCGCCGCGGGAACGCCGGCGTGCGGCCCGCCCACCTTCGAGCCGGGCGGCGGGTGGTGCGTGACCCGGCACGCCGACGTTCGAGCGGCGCTGACCGACCCGGCGTTGCGGGTGCCCGCCGTCGACAGCGGTCCGCCCGGCACGCTCGCCTGGCTGCGCGCCTCGGTGAGCAGGTTCAGCCCTCCCCGACGGCACGCCGAGCGCCGCGCGATCGGGGTGACCGCGCTGGCCGGGCTGGACCCGGACGAGCTGCGCAACGAGGCGGCCCGGCTGACCGTCGCAGTGCTCGACCGGGCCGGCGGCCAGCTGGACGTGATGCGTGACCTGGCCCGACCGGTGCCACTGCGGGTCCTGGCCGGCCGACTCGGTCTCGTCGATCCGGCAGCCGCCGGGACGGCGGTCGCGGTCGTCGCCGCGGCGTACCACCCGGGGGTCGACCCGGCGCTGGCCGCGCGGGCCGACCGGGCGGTGGCGGCGCTGCTGGCGCTCTGCCCGCCGGCCCCGCCGGAGGTGCGGGCCAACCTGATCGGTCTGCTGGTCCAGGCGTGCGACGCGACCGCGGGCCTGATCGGCGCCGCCGCCCACCACCTGCTGAGCCCGGCCGTCGCGACCACGGCGGGGACCGCCGACCTGCTGGCCGAGGTGCTGCGCCTGGACCCGCCGGTCCGGGCCACCCGACGGGTCACGGTCGACGCGGTACGACTGGGCGGACGGGACCTGCCCGCCGGCAGCCCGGTGCTGCTGCGCTTCGACGCGGCCAACCGCGACCCGCTGGCGTTCGGCGAGCCGGAGGCGTTCCGCCCCGGCCGACCGGGCGCCGGTCTGCTCACCTTCGGCGCGGGGGAGCGCGGCTGCCCCGGTGACCGGCATGCTCTCGCGCTGGCCGGCGGGGTGCTCGACGTGCTGCGGGAACGCTGCCGGCGCACCCCGAGTCCGCTGCGCCACGAGCCGCACCCGACCCTGCGCGTCCCGACCACAGTGGAGGTGAGCGTCCGATGATCGAGCGCCGTGCCGCGTTCCGTGCCCTGCACCACACCGGCCGTCCCCTGCTGTTGCCCAACGCCTGGGACCACGCCTCGGCGGCGGCGCTCGCCGCGCGTGGCCATCGGGCGGTCGGCACCACAAGCCTCGGGGTCGCCGCGACCGCGGGCCTTCCCGACGGCGCGGCGTCCACCGCCTCCGAGACCCTGGCCCTGGCCCGCCGGCTCGCCCGGTTGCCGGTGCTGCTCACCGTCGACGTGGAGGCCGGGTTCAGCGACGACCCGGCCCAGGTCGCCGGGTACGTGGCGGAGTTGGCCGGCCTCGGTGTGGTCGGGATCAACCTGGAGGACGGGCGCTGTGACGGCACCCTCGCCGACCCCGAGTGCGTCGCGGAGAAGATCGCGGCGGTCAAGGCGGCGGTGCCGGACCTGTTCGTGAACGCGCGCACCGACACGTGGTGGCTGAACGTGCCCGACCCGCTGCCGCAGGCCCTGCGCCGCGCCCACGCCTACCGGGCGGCCGGCGCGGACGGCATCTTCGTGCCCGGCACCGTCGACGTGGCGACGCTGCGCCTGCTCACCGAGCGGCTCGACGCGCCGGTGAACGCGCTGTACCAGCCGGGCGGCCCTGGGCTGAGCGAGCTTGGTCGGGCCGGGGTGGCCCGGGTCAGCACCGGCTCCCTGCTGTTCCGGGCCGCGCTGGGCGCTGCGGTCGCCGCCGCCGACGCCATCCGCGCTGAAGGGGGCAGCGCGGCGGGACTGCCGTCGTACGCCGAGGTGCAGGACCTGGTTCCGGCGGACGGCGACTGAGGGTCCCCGCCCGCCTGCCGGTGGTGGTCGCGTCCGTTCGGGGGTAGATCGGAGGATTGTTCGGTAGCTGCCTGGTCCGGACTATTACGGTGTGTTTCAGGGCGATTCATCCCGCGCCGTGACCGGAGAAGGGACCCCGTCATGCGAGTGCCCAGCCGTAGTCCGGGGCAGCAGCCCGGACCGCCCGCGTCGCCCACCGCCCCCGCCCGCCGCCGGCCAACCGGCGCCGCCGCCCGCCGGCTGCCCACCGCCGCGCCCGACCTCGCCGCCTACCGGGCGGCCGTGGCCGACCTGCTGGTCGAGGTGGGCGCCCTGGCCGACGCCACCAGCACCCGCGCCCGTCAGGTGCTCATCGACGAGCGACTGCGCGAGCCGGCCCTGGCGGCCGTGCTCGACGCCACCCCGCAGGGTCTGCTCGGCGCGCGCGAGACGTTGCTGCTGGAGATGGCCCGCTACCAGCCGAACGAACGCACCTCGGCGCGGGACCTCACCGCGCTGGTGCGGATCTACCTGCTCTCGCGCATCGACGTGCTGTGGTGGCAGGACGCCCCGATCTTCGTCACCGACGACCAGGTCAACGGCAGCGCCGACCTCGTCGACCTGGAATGGCTGCGCCGCCGGGACCTGCTGCGCTTCCGGTACCAGGAGCAACCCGCCACCGTCCTGGGCCGCGTCGCGCGCGGACTGCGCCGGCGACTGCGGCCCCACGCGAGCCCGCACACCGCCGGACTGCTGTTCCGGCGTGCCCGCCGGGAGGTGGTGGCCCTGCTCAACGAACTCGGCCGGGAGTTCGCCGCCGCCGCGCCGCCGGCCACCCCGCCGCTGTGGGTGACCAGCCTCGTGCGCAGCACCGAGCACCAGTACCGGCTGCGTCGCCTGGGCTACGCCGCCATGCTGCCCAGCGGGCACTGCCTCGGCTACTCGGCCGACGTCGAGCTGGCCTGGTTCGAGCGGTTCGGCGCCCGCGACACCCTCGCGGAGCTGCTGTTGGCCCGCCAGGACGCCGGCGAGCTGAACGTCATCGACGAGGGGCAGGCCTGGCACCTGTGCCTCGCGCCCTCCGCCCGGCGTCGTCTGCGCCGGGCGTACGAGGCCGAGATGGGGGTCTGAGCCCATGTGCGGCATCGCGTTGAGCCTCGGCCCCGAGGCCGACCCCGCGACCTTCCGGCGGATGCTCGCCGTCCTCGCCCCCCGCGGCGAGGTCACCGAGACCCGCTCGGAGCGCGGACTGCTCGCCGGCACCCGCCGACTGCGCGTCGTCGACCGCGACCGGGCCGTGCAGCCCTGGACGTCGACCGACGAACGTTGGCTGCTCTGCTTCAACGGCGAGATCTTCAACCACCGGGAGCTGCGCGCGCAGCTCACCCGGCTCGGGCAGGTGTTCCGCACCGACAGCGACACCGAGGTGCTGCTGGCCGCGTTCCAACAGTGGGGCGAGGCGGCGGTGACCCGGCTGCGCGGCGAGTACGCGTTCGCGGTCGTCGAACGCGCCAGCGGCCGGGCGTACCTGGCCCGCGACCCGCTCGGGGTGAAACCGCTGTACTGGTCCCGGCTCCCCGGCTGCCTGCACCTCGCCTCCGAGGTGAAGGCGCTCGTCGGGCACCACGCCCCGGTCGCCGAGGTGCCGCCCGGACACCACGGCTGGGCGGCACCGGACGGGCCCGTAAGGCTGCGCCCGTACGTCGACCTGCTCACCATCGGCGAGGGTCTGCCGGTCATCGACGACCCGGACGAGGCCACCCTGCTCGTCCGGGCCGCCCTGACCGACGCCATCCGGATGCGGGTGGAGACCGACCTGACCGTCGGGGTGGTGCTCTCCGGCGGGCTGGACAGCTCGTTGACGCTGCGGCAGGTACGCGACATCCACCCGGACTGCGTGGCGGTGACTGTCGGCGTGCCGGACAGCCCCGACGTGGCGTACGCCCGGCGGCTCGCCGCCGACCTCGACGTGCCGCACGTGGTCGTCGAGCTGCGCCCGCGCGACATCCGGCTGGCCGACGTACGCGAGGCCATCCGGATCTCCGAGCTGACCGAGTACGGCGACATCATCAACGCCGTCGTCTCGGTGCCGATCTTCCGGCGGCTGCGGGACCTCGGCGTGAAGGTGGTGCTCACCGGCGACGGCTCCGACGAGCTGTTCGGCGGGTACCCCATGTACCGCCAGGTCGACCCGATCGCGTCGCGTCGGCTGTTCCTGCACCGCATCCGCAACCTGTGCCGTACCGAGTTGCAGCGGGTCGACCGGACCGCCATGGGGCACGGGGTGGAGGCGCGGGTGCCGTTCCTCGACCTCAGCGTGGTGGAGTTGGCGATGCGTCTGCCGATGGATCTGAAGGTGCGCGACGGCCAGGAGAAGTGGATCGTGCGTCGGGCGTTCGCCGACGTGCTGCCCGAGTACGTCCTGCGGCGGCCGAAGAACCCCATGTCGTACTCCTCGGGGCTGCACGAGCGGGTCCGGCTCTACAAGCCGCTGTTCGCGCGGATGCACCGGACGTTCGGCTACGACCTGCTGGAACCGGTCCGCCGTGACTTCGACACGGTGCTCAGCCGCTGTGGCAACGACCTGGACCGGGCCATCGCCGACGGGATGAACCGGCCCGACTACACAGTCCTGGAACACGCCCGCGACCTGGTCGGGGCGGCGAGGTGGAACGCCGCGCCGATGGTCCGCCGGCTGGTCGGGCCCCGCCCGCCCCGCCGCTCACCCGTCGGCTGAGCACCCACCCGACGCTTGACTCTGACACCGTGTCAGGGACGAGCGTGAGGGGACCATGTTCAGCATCGGAGACTTCGCCCGCCTCGGCCGCGTGTCGGTGCGGATGCTGCGCCACTACGACAGCATCGGCCTGCTCCGCCCGGCCAGCGTCGACGCGCACACCGGCTACCGCTCCTACCGGGCGGACCAGCTGCGCCGGCTCAACCGGGTGCTCGCCCTCAAGGACCTGGGTCTCACCCTGGAACAGGTGCGGGCGATCCTGGACGACGCCGTCGACACCGCCGAGCTGCGCGGCATGCTGCGGTTGCGCCGCAGCCAGCTGACGGCGCAACTGGCCGCCGACGCCGCCCGGCTCGCGGCCGTCGAGGCGAGACTCCGCATGATCGAATCGGAGGGTCGGATGACCGCCCAGGATGTCGTACTCAAGGAAATCCCGCCGGTGCGCGTCGCGGAGGTGACCGCTGTCGCGCCCAGCTACGAGACCCAGGACATCGGTCCGGTGATCCAACCGCTCTACCCGGAGCTGTTCCGCCGGCTGGCCGAGGCCGGGATCACGCCGACCGGC
Source organism: Micromonospora sp. MH99 (assembly GCF_021442385.1). GTDB lineage: Bacteria > Actinomycetota > Actinomycetes > Mycobacteriales > Micromonosporaceae > Micromonospora. The sequence continues at coordinate 13,704 of NZ_MUZA01000012.1, read as the reverse complement.
CCGGCCATCGCCTGGTACGAACCCGCCGGCGATGACGACGGCGACGCTGTCGTCGTGCACGCCGGGGTGACCGTCGGCGGCGGCGTGTCGGCAGGGTCCGACCTGGCGGTACGTGATTTGCCCGCGGTGGGCACGGCCGCGACGATCGTCCACCACGGCGCCATGGACGACGTCGAGCAGAGCATCCAGGTGCTCGCCCGGTGGATCGAGGAGAACGGCTACCGCACCGTCGGATTCGCCCGTGAGGTGTACCTGGACTATTGCCAGGACTCCCCGGAGCAGGGCGTCACCGAGCTTCAGCTCGCCGTCGACCGCGCCTGACTGTCGCTTCGGCGTCGCGTCGCCGCGTCGGGTCCCAGCGCCAGGTCCGATCACCGCCAGCACCCGCACCCTGGCCGGGGCAGGCTGGACGCATGACGATCACCGCCACCTTCCGCGTCCACGCCGTGCCGGCCGCGGCGCTGGACCTCGTCCGTCGGACCGGCCGCGACGCCGCGGGCCATCGCGTCGAAGGGCGCCCGGCCGACGGCGGGGAGCCGCTGCGCTGTTGCCTGCGCGACGCCGAGGCCGGGGAGGCGCTGCTGCTCTTCGGTTACGCCCCGCCGATCGTCGCCGTCGCGTACCGGGAGATCGGGCCGGTCTTCGCGCACGCCTCCGCCTGCCCCGGCCCGGACCACGGCGGCGGCCACCCGCCGGCCTGGCGGGGACGTCCCCAGGTCCTGCGGGCGTACGACCGGCAGGGACGGATCTGCGGCGGCCGGCTGCACGACGGCACGGACCCGGAGGCGGTGATCGCGGAGCTGTTCGCCGACCCGCAGGTGCACCAGCTGCACAGCCGCAACGTGGTCTACGGCTGCTTCATGTTCGTGGTGGAGCGGGCCGCCGGGTGACGGCCCTCAGCTGACCAGCAGCAGCGCGCCGACCGCCGCGAGCGTGCCGACGACGGCGAGCAGGGTGCTGGTCAGCACGAACCGCTTCACCGGCACCGTCACACCGGCAGCCCGGCACCGTTCGAACCACAGCAGGGTGGCCAGCGACGCCCACGGCGCGGCCAGCGGGCCGACGTTCGTGCCGATCAGCAGGGCCAGCAGGCGGGTGTGGTCGGCGGTCGGCAGTACCGACTCGCCGGCCAAATAGGCCGGCAGGTTGTTCACCGCGTTGGCCAGCAGCGCCCCGGTGCCGCCGGCACGCAGCGCGCCGGCCGCCCCGCCGTCGGCCCCGACCAGGCCGGCCACCAGGTCGTCCAGCCCGTGCCGGCCGAGGGTCTGCACCACCAGGAACAGGCCGACGACGAAGAGCAGCAGGCGTACGGGCACCAACGCGGGGCGCAGTGTCGCCGGGGAGCGGATCACGAAGCCCACCAGCACCAGCGCGAGCGCGACGCTGGAGGCGAGCCCGATCTCCACCCCGGCGAGGATGCCGGCGACGAAGAGCAGGCAACCGGCGAGCGCGGTGCGGTGCAGCACCGCATCGGGCGGCACGTGCCGGGCCGGCGGTACGAAGCGACCACCGGCCGGCCGTTCACGCCGCCACCAGCCGTACCAGAGCAGCACCATCGTGACCGCCACGGCGGCGAGCTGCGGCAGCGCCATCCGCTCGGCGTACGCCAGTGGCGTGAGGCCGACCCGGTCGGCGGCCAGCAGGTTCGTCAGGTTGGACACCGGCAGCAGCAGGCTCGCGGTGTTCGCCAGCCAGACCGTGGTGACCGCGAGCGGCCCGGCCGGGACGCGCAGGCCACGGGCCAACGCGAGCAGCACCGGCGTGAGCAGCACGGCTGTGGTGTCGAGGTTGAGCACGAGCGTGGTCACCGTGGCGAGGCCGCCGCAGAGCAGGAACAGCGCCGCCCAGCGGCCCCGCGAGGCGATGGCCAGCCGGCTGGCCAGCACGTCGAAGACCCCCGCCACGGCGGTCAGCTCGGCCAGCACGATCACGGTGCCGAGGAAGAGCAGCAGCGGCAGGATGCGGTGCAGGGTCGCCGTCGTCTCGGCGCGGGGCAGCAGCCCGCTCAGCGCGCAGGCCGCGCCGGCCACCGCGAGGACGACCGCCACCACGTCGAGCGGGTGGGGACGCCAGCGCACGGTCGGCTCGGGCGGGGCCGGCGGCGTGCCGGCGGCGGACTTCACAGCTGAGCACGTTGGCACATCACCCGCCGGAGCGGCCCGGCCACCCCTGCCCAGGTGACGGGCCCCACCGGGCTGCCCTCGACCGGGGCGCCGGCCCGCCGGACCGGGCCTGATCCACGTCGTGACGTGGCCGGGCCCGGCCCCTTGACAAGGAGGCCGGGCCCGGGTTCGCGCGGTTGGTGCTACCAGCTCAGGTAACCGGGCTGGGTCTGCACGTTCAGCTCCGGGAACCGGGTCAGGTTGGCCGTCCAGGTCCGCCAGTCGTTCAGCTCCAGGACGTCCAGGCCCTTCTGGATGTCGTTGGAGTAGATGTTGCCGTTGTAGTAGTACGTCGACCAGGCGCCGCCCGTGATGGCCTGGGTGTCGGACAGCGGGCCCCGCTCCCAGTACGCGATCTCCTTGGGGTGGCGCGAGTCGGTGAAGTCCCAGACGGAGATGCCGCCCTGGTACCACGCCTGCACCATGATGTCCCGCCCGAGCACCGGGATCAGCGAGCCGTTGTGCGCCACGCAGTTCTCGGTCTCGGCGTTCGTCCGGGGGATCTTGTAGTAGCTGCGGAACTCCAGCTTCCGGGCGTCACCGCGGCCGGTGATGTCGTAGACGGCGTCCGCACCGCGGTTGGGGCCGACAGTCTCGTTGCAGGTGGCCGCCCCGCCGCCGCCCAGCTCGTCGGTGAAGACGACCTTGGTGCCGGCGTTGTTGAAGGTGGCCGAGTGCCAGAAGGCGAAGTTGACCGTGTCGCGGACCTGGGTGATCACCCGGGGCGCTTCGCGGTTCTTGATGTCGAGCAGGACGCCGTCACCCATGCAGGCGCCGGCGGCGATGTCCTTCGACGGGTACGCGGTGATGTCGTGGCAGCCGGTGGTCGCCGAGCCGGTCTCGCTGCCCGGGAAACCGCCGTCCGGGAAGAGGTTCGGCGTCGAGATGACTGCCGCCTGGGTCGGCTTCTTCACCGGCACCTTGATGATGGAGATGGAGTCGTGCGGCGGCTGGCAGTCGGGGAACTCGGCCCGCGGGCTGTACGACGAGACGTACAGGTAGACGTTCTTGCGGTCCTTGCCCGGCACCAGCGTGTGGGTGTGCGAGCCGCAGGCGGTCTCGACGGACTTGATGTAGCGCGGGTTGGCCTTGTCGCTGATGTCGAAGACCTTGATGCCCTCCCACGACTCCTTCACCGACGCCGGCTGCGCCACGCTCGCGCACGAGTCGTCGCTGCGTGACGAGTCGGTGGAGACGAAGAGCAGGTTGCCGTAGACGGAGATGTCGTTCTGCGAGCCCGGGCAGTTGACCTGCGCGGTGATCTTGGGCGCGCTGGGCCGGGAGATGTCGTAGACGACGAACCCGTTGTAGTTGCCGGCGAAGGCGTACTTGCCCTGGAACGCCATGTCGCTGTTGAGCGCGGCCGTCGTGTCGAACGGCGCCTGCTTCGGCAGGTTGGCGATCTGCCGCAGGTTGGGGCTGCTGCGGATCTCGTCGACACCCGGGATGTCGCTGGCGGCGGCGGCCGGTGGTGCCGCGGCCGGCGCTGCCTCCTGCGCGCTGCTCGGCGTCGCCACGGCGACGCTGGTCAGCAGCAGGCCTGTCGCGGCCAGGCTGACGATGCGGAGTTGTCGGAGCCGTGCGGTAGCCAACTTGATCATCGGCGGCGCCCTTCGAAAGGGGGGATGACGTTGTCGGTACCTTACCGAGCCACGGAGATCATCGATGTGAGCTGGGTCACATCTACGCCGACTCGTCAATGGATAGGATCGCTGCGACCTCGACCTGAGGGGGGTGCGACATGACTGTCCGACGTGGCCGGTTACTGGCCGTCGTCATAGCGGCGGCCATCGTTGTGGTGCTGGGGGTGCTGGCGGTCCGTGCCGGCGGCGACCCCGGCCGGCCGGCCGCCGAACGCGGTCCTGCCTCACCGTCTCCGACGACCAGCCCGACCGGTCCGCCACCCCCGCCCGTGCTCGTGCCCGGCCGTCCGGGTGAGCCGGCGGTCGCCCGGTCCGCGCACGAGCTGCGCGACGACAGCCCACCCCGCTACAACGGTCTGGACACCATCTACGTCCAGATGATGATCCCGCACCACCAGCAGGCGCTGGAGATGAGCGCGCTGGCCCAGGAGCGGGCGGCCGACCCCCGGATCCGCGCCTACGCCGACCGGATCCGCGCCGGCCAGGGCCCGGAGATCAAGGTCCTGCGCGGCTGGCTCGCCACCCGCGGGCTGCCCGAGACGGCGCCCGGCCACGACCACGCCGGCATGCGGGGAATGCAGTCACCCGAGGCGATGAACCGGCTGACCGCCGCCCGGGGCGTCGAGTTCGACCGCCTCTTCATCGCGATGATGACCGACCACCACCAGGGCGCCGTCACCATGGCCACCGACCTGCTGTCGGTAGGCGTCGATGCGACCCTCAACGAGCTGGCCACCTCGCTCGCCACCGAGCAGGCCATCGAGATCACCCGCCTGCGCGAGCTGACCCCGCACTGACCAGCCACCGGCCGCCCGCCACCGGCCACGACACGTACGCTGGGTGACCGTGAGACGCACGCTGTTCGGCCGCCCCCTGCGCGGCGTCGCCTTCGACGTGGCCGTCTCCGCCGTGGTGGCGTTCGTCGGCCTCGCCTCGGCGGTGGCCCAGCCCGGCGGTTGGGCCGCCACCGGCGTCGGCGTGGCCATGGCGGTGGCGCTGCTGTTCCGCCGCACCCACCCGGGCGCGGTGACGGTCGTCGTGGCGGCGCTCGCCCTGGTCCAGGTGATCGCCCAGTGGGGTCCGCTCGCCTTCGACGTCGCCGTTCTCATCGCGCTCTACAGCGTCGTGAAGTACGGCGAACGCCTGCGCGACGGCGTGCTGGCCGGCGCGGTCGCCGCCGTGGGCGTGCTGCTCGCCGCCGCGCAGACCCCCGGCGTCATCCACTGGTGGGTGACCGCGCTGTGGTACGCGCTGGTCACCGGCGCGGTCTGGCTCGTCGCGCTGAACGTACGGACCCGCCGCCTGTACGTGCTCAGCCTCGAGGAACGGGCCGCCACCCTGGAACGCGAGCGGGAAGCCGAGTCCCGGGTGGCGGTCGCTGAGGAGCGCACCCGCATCGCCCGCGAGTTGCACGACGTGGTGGCGCACAGCATGGCGGTGATGATCGTCCAGGCGGACGGGGCCCGGTTCATGCTCGACCGTGATCCCGAGCAGGCCCGCACGGCAGTGAAGGTGGTCGCCGACACCGGCCGTGCGGCGCTGGAGGAGATGCGCCGGCTGGTCGGGGTGCTGCGCGACGCGGGCCCGTCCGGCGCCGGCGGGTCGGTGGTGGCCGCCGACCCGGAGCACCGCCGGCTGGCCCTGGTCGAGCTGCCCGACCTGCTGGCCCGCTTCCGCGACGCCGGGCTGCGCATCCACGACACCGCCAGCGGTCAGCCGCCGGCCCTGCCTCCGGGCCTGGAACTGACCGTCTACCGCGTGGTGCAGGAGGCGCTGACCAACGCGCTCAAACACGCAGGTGTCGGGGCCGCCGTCGACGTCACCCTGGCGTACACCGCCGACGCCGTCGTGGTCCGGGTCGTCGACGACGGCCGGGGCCGCCCGGTGGTCAGCCCGGCGCCGTCGGGCGGTCACGGCCTGCTCGGCATGCGCGAGCGGGTGGCGGTGTACGACGGCAGCCTCACCGCCGGCGCCCAGCCGACCGGGGGTTGGCAGGTCCAGGTCCGGCTACCGCTACCGTCGGAACCCTCAGCGGAGGTGATCGCGGCATGACGGTCCGGGTGGTGATCGTGGACGACCAGGCGCTGGTGCGCGCCGGATTCCGGATGGTGCTCAGCTCCCAGCCCGACCTGGAGGTGGTCGGGGAGGCCATCGACGGCGCGGACGCCCTGCGGGTGCTGGCCCGCACCGAGGCCGACGTGGTGGTGATGGACATCCGGATGCCCACCATGGACGGGGTGGAGGCGACCCGCCGGCTCTGCGCCGACCGGCCGTCGGGCCCGCCCCGGGTGCTCGTGCTGACCACCTTCGACACCGAGGCGGACGCGTTCGCCGCGCTCCAGGCCGGCGCCAGCGGCTTCCTGCTCAAGAACGTCCCGCCGGAGGAACTGCTGGACGCGATCCGGGTGGTGGCGCGGGGCGACTCGGTGGTCGCCCCGTCGATCACGCGGCGGCTGCTGGACCGCTTCGCCGGCCAGCTCGGCGCGGGCCCGACCGCCGACCCACGGCTGGCCCAGCTCACCGAGCGGGAGCGGGAGGTGCTGCTGCTGGTCGCGCAGGGCCTGTCCAACGCCGAGATCGCCGCAAAGGTGCACGTGGCCGAGGCCACGGTGAAGACCCACGTCGGGCGCATCCTGGCGAAGCTGCACCTGCGCGACCGGGTCCAGGCGGTCGTGCTGGCGTACGAGAGCGGTCTGGTCACGCCCGGCCGGTGACCCGTCGTACGACCCGGGTCGTACGGCCGGCGGGCCGAGCGCTACCTCGGTCGTACGCACCTCGAGCGTCCAGGTGGAGATCGATCGGGTCGGCCCGGCCATAGCGTCGAAGGCGTCCGATCCGCGCCTGCACCGGGAGCCCGCACATGATCCGATCGACCCTGCGCTCGCTGCGCGCCGAGGCGCTGCGCATGCTGCTCTCCGCGCTGGCAGTCGTGCTCGGCGTCGCGTTCATCGCCGGCACGCTGATCTTCGTCGACGGGATGCGCGCCGGCGCGTACGAGCGGGCCGGGACCTTCGACCGGCACACCGACCTCGGCGTCTACCCGAGCGGCGACAGGGCGCTGCCGGCGAGCGTCATCGACCGGGTCCGCGCCGTCGACGGCGTGGCCGCCGCGGCCGGGGAGCTGATCGGCACCGCGGGGCTTCTCGGCACCGACGGCCGGCCGGTGCTCGGCTACGCCGTGCTCGCCGGCATCCCCACCGAGGCCGCTCTGCGCTCGTACGACGTGGTGTCCGGCCGCCTCCCCGACCGCGCGGGCGAGGTGGTGCTCGACGCGCCCACCGCGGCCGAGGAGGGCTTCACCCTCGGCGCCCCGGTCCAGGTCGGCGGCACCGGCGGCGCGGCCCGTCCGTACACCCTGGTCGGTACCGTCGACGTGGCGGGCAGCGTCCGCGACGTCGGCGGGCCGTTCATCGGCCTGGTCGGCCCGGACGCGCTCGCGGTCAGCGGCGCGCGCGGCTATGACCGGATCATGGTGGCGGCGCGACCGGGAACGTCCGAGACGGTGCTGACCGACCGGCTGCGCGCCGTCGTCGGGGGCGCCGACGCCAGCGTGAAGGGCCGGCAGCAGATCCTCGACGAGGCCGTCGACGACGCGGTCCGGGACCTGAACCAGTTCATGATGCTGCTGCTCATCTTCGTCGGGGTCGCGGTGGTGGTGGCCGGCTTCGTGATCGCCAACACCTTCGCGATCGTGCTGGCGCAACGCACCAGGCGCACCGCGCTGCTGCGCCTGGTGGGCGCGACGCGGGGGCAGGTCTTCCGGGCCGCCCTGCTGGAGTCGGCGCTGGTCGGCTTCGTGGCGTCCGTGCTCGGGGTGCTGCTCGGGATCGCTCTCGCGGCCGGTATGCGGCTGCTGATGACCCGGCTGGACGTGCCGTTCTCCGGTGGGCTGACCGTCGCCGGCTCGACAGTGCTGACCAGCCTGCTGCTCGGCACCGCGCTCACCGTGGCGTCCGCCCTGCTGCCCGCCTGGCGGGGGACCAGTGTCGCCCCGGTGGCCGCGCTCACCGACGCCGCGGTGCAGCCTGGTCGGGGCGCCGGTCGGCCGCGCCTGATCGTCGGTGCGGTGGTGCTCGGCGCCGGCGTCGCGGCCCTCGCTGGCGCCGCCAGCGCCGGTCAGGTGCTGCTCGTGGCCGTCGGCGGCGTGTTGGCGTTCTTCGGGATCGTCCTGTTCGGGCCGGTGCTCGTCCCGGCGCTGATCCGGGCGATCGGCTGGCCGGCCCGGCGGCTGTTCGGGATGACAGTGGGTCTCGCGGTGGCCAACGCCGTGCGCAATCCGCGCCGGATCGCCGCCACGGCGACCGCGCTGGTGATCGGAATCGGACTCGTGTCGGCGTTCGTGGTCGGTGCGCGCAGCACCAAGGACGGCATCGAACGCAGCGTCGACGCCGAGATCGGGACGGACTTCGTGGTGAGCGGCATCGGCCAGAACCTGCCCGCCGCGCTCGCCGGTGAGCTGGCCGCGCGCCCCGAGTTGGGCGTGGTGCACGAGCAGCGCAGCACCGTCACCGGCGACATCGAGGTCCGCGCCGCCCACCCGGCGCTGGTCGGCCGGACGCTGACCGCCGTGCTGGCCGGCGACGTCGGGCGACTCGGGCCGGGGCAGGTCCTGGTGCACCGGGAGCTGGCGCAGGCGCGCGGCTGGCAGGTCGGGTCCCCGGTCACCATCGCGGGCCGGTCGTTCCGGGTGGCGGCGGTGGTCGCCGACGACGCGCCGGACATGGTCGCCGGCGCGGCGCCCAAGGGGCACGTCATCGACCTGGACGACGCGGACTTCGCCGTGCTCTTCCCCCGCGAGCGGGGCTTCCTGGCCGAGATCGACCCCGCCGCCGGCGTGAGCGCCGACGAGGCCCGCGACGCGATCGAGGCCGTCCTGGCCCGCTATCCGACGGTGAACCTGATGGACCAGGGCGCGTACAAGAAGATGCTCACCGGCACTGTGGACATGCTGTTGGCCTTCGTCACCGCGCTGCTCGGCCTGGCCGTGGTGATCGCGCTGGTCGGCGTGGCGAACACGCTGAGCCTGTCGGTTGTCGAACGCACCCGGGAGAACGCCGTGCTGCGGGCGGTCGGGCTGACCCGGGCCCGGATGCGGGCCATGCTGGCGGCGGAGGCGGTCCTGATGGCACTTGTCGGCGCGGTGCTCGGCGTCGGTCTCGGCACCGGCGTCAGCGCCTCCGCGATGGCGCTGCTGGACCGCCTCGGTGGGGACTTCCACGTGGTGCTGCCGCTCGGCCAGCTCGGGTTGATCCTCGGCGTGGCCGTGCTGGCCGCCCTGCTCGCGTCGGTGCTCCCGGCCCGCCGGGCGTTGTCCCGGCCCGTCGTCGAGGCGCTCGCCGACACGTGATCCGGTCTGCCCCGTCTCGCGGGCGTCGAGCGGACATCCGCCGGCCGGCCCCGCCGTCTTCCCCGGCGGCGGGACCGGCCAGCGGTGCCGGGTCTAGAGGCGCTCGACCATCTCGCCGGCGCACCGGTTGCGGGTGTCGAAGACGTAGCGGGCGTGCCGGACCACCAGGTCGTAGTCGAAGCTGTCGTGGTCGGTGACCACCACCACCGCGTCCGCGGCCCGCACCTCCCGCTCGGTGAGCCCGACGATGGTGACCCCGGCGGGAATCTGGTGGGCCTCCGCGTACGGCTCGACCGCGTGGACCTCGGCGCCGAGGGCCTGGAGACGGCGGGCCACGTCGACGGCGGGGGAGTCCCGCATGTCGCCGGTGTTCTTCTTGTACGCGAGCCCCAGCAGCAGCAGCCGGGCGCCGCTCACCGCCCGACCGGAGCGGTTCAGCCCCGCCATGATCCGCTGGGCGACGTGCTCGGGCATCTCGTGGTTGACGTCGTTGGCCAGCTCGATGAACCGGAACTGCCGGCCGAGGCGCCGTTTGACCTGCCAGGACAGGTAGCACGGGTCGATCGGCAGGCAGTGCCCGCCGACGCCGGGGCCGGGCCGGAACGGCAGGAACCCGAACGGCTTGGTCTCGGCGGCGTCGATCGCCTGCCAGACGTCGATGTCCAGGTGGTGCGAGAGCATCGTCAGCTCGTTGATCAACGCGATGTTGACCTGGCGGAACGTGTTCTCGATCAGCTTGGTCAGCTCGGCGACCCTGGTGGAGTCCACCGCTACGGTGCGCTCCACCAGGCGCTGGTAGAACCCCTGCACCTGGGCCAGCGACGCCGGGTCGACACCCGAAACCACCTTCGGGGTGTTCTCCAGTCGCCAGGTCGGGTTGCCCGGGTCGATCCGCTCGGGGCTGTAGCCGAGGTGGAAGTCGCCGGGGCTGGTCAGCCCGCTGGCCGACTCCAGCAGCGGTCGGAGCAGCTCCTCCGTCGTGCCGGGATAGGTGGTCGACTCCAGGATCACCGTGCAGCCCGGCCGCACGTACGGGCCGATGCCGACGCCGGCCTGCTCGACGAAGCTCAGGTCCGGGGTGCCGTCGCGCAGCGGGGTGGGCACGGTGATGACGCAGATGTCGAAACCCTCGGCGTCGGTGTACTCCGTGCTGGGGCGGTACCGACCGCTGCCCAGCGCCCGGCCCAGCCGGTCGGTGGGGATGTCCTCGACGAAGGACTCACCGGACGCGAGCCGCTTCACCCGGTCGGCGTCGACGTCGAGGCCGACGACGTCCAGGCCCGCCTCGACGGCGCGCATGGCCAGCGGCAGTCCGACGTACCCCTGACCGATCACGACCAGCTTCTCAGCGCTCACCCGGGCTCCCGCGGCAGATGGTGGAAATGACCTGCGGAGAGCCTAGAGTGGTTATCGGCGGCGTAAGTCCGTTTTGGTGATATCGGTGCTGGTGAGGCGGTTGGTCAGTTGCCCACCGGGTCGTCCGGACCGGTCGACGGCTCCGAGCTGGGGGGCGGGCTGCTGGGGGGCGGGTCGCTCTTCGGCGGGTCGCTCTTCGGCGGGTCGCTGGGCGGCGGCGCGGTGGTCGCGTTCGGCGTCGCCGACGGCGGGCTGGACGACTGCGAGGGCTGCGTGCTCGGCGTGGCGGTGACCGACGCCGACGTGGTGGCGTCCGGGACGTTCGGCCGGTTCGGGCGCTCCGGGTCGTCGGTGCTCTGCTCGTTCGCCGCCGGCAGCTCCGCCTGCTGGCTGGGCGCCTGCGTCGCGGAGGTCGTCGGCAGGTTGACCGCCGGCTCCTCGTCGCCGGTGTTGCGTGCCGCACCCAGCGCCGCCCCGAGACCGATCAGGGCTACCAGCATGGCGGCCGCCGCGCCGACAAGTGGCCCGCGACGTCGCTGACGCGCGACATCCGCCGCGCTCGCCACCGCCGCGCCGACCGGCACGTCGGTGCGGGTGCCCGGTCCGGCCTCGCGCAGCGGGACCGACGCCGCCATCGCCGTCGGCGGCTCGCCGCCGGTGACCGCCGTGCGGGCGGCCTCGGCCATGGCCGAGCCGCTGGTGAAACGGTCGAGCGGATCCTTGGCGAGGGCCCGCGACACCAGGGCGCGGACCGCCTCGGGGATCTCGTGCGGCAGCTCCGGCGGCTCGTCGTCGAGATGCCGGACGGCGACCTGGAGGGGGTTGTCCCCGGTGAACGGTGGCCCGCCGGTCAGGCAACAGTAGGCGACCGCGCCGAGCGCGTAGATGTCGGTGGCGCCGCTGACCGGACGACCGGCGGCCTGCTCGGGCGCCATGTAGAGAGCCGTGCCGGGCACCGCGTTCGTGCTGGTGATGCTGGTCACATTTGTGGAACGGGCGACGCCGAAGTCGACGAGGACGACAGTGCCGTCCTCCTGGACCAGCAGGTTGCTGGGCTTGACGTCGCGGTGCACGATGCCGCCGCGGTGTGCCGCGCTCAGCGCGTGCGCCGCCTGAGCCACGATCGACATCGTCTCGGCCACGTCGAGCCGACCCGCCGCCTCGATCCGCTTGGACAGCGGCTCGCCCTCGACGAACTCCATGACCAGGTAGTCCGCCCGACCGCCGTCGGGCAGGTCGTCCTCGCCGCAGTCGTACACCTGCACGATCCCGGGGTGCCGCAGAGCGGCCATGATCCGTGCCTCGGCCCGGAAACGGGCGATGAAGTCCGGGTCGGAGACCAGCGCCGGCAGCAGGACCTTGACCGCGACCTGCCGGCCGAGGACCAGGTCCGAGGCACGCCAGACGTCGCCCATGCCGCCGGTGGCGACACGTTCGTCCAGGCGGTACCGCCCGCTGAGCACGACCTCCGATGACAACACAGCATTACCGTACCCAGAGTGGCGGGCAACGGCGCGCTGCGGCTGATCGGCCAGGCGGTCGTACCCACCGGTCCGACCGGTCCGACCTCAGTGGACACGGCCAGATCTGTGACGGCATGATGACGGCACGTGACAAAAGGCGACACATCCCGGCGTACGATTGCCGGATCACCGCCGGGGGCCGTCTCCCGGCCCCGGGAGCGTCCGTTGGTGCCCAGCTGTTACGGCGGCACGCCGTCCGGACGGCTTGATAATTGTCACTCTTCCGTGACGCGATCCCGACTTGTCGCTCGGATGGTCCCCTCCTACCGTTAGCCCGGCTCGGGGCCGCCCGGCCGGTCGCGCCTCGAGAGTCGAGAGCCAGCGCGCCGGGGCGGACGCCCCCGGCCGGCCCGGACGCGGGCGCGAAGCGGATTCGGGGGAGGCGGTGCGGGTGCGGTCGACGGTGCGCGCGCGGACAGCGCCGGCATGGCGCGTCGGGCCGAGCCGCCGTCCCGATCGACCCGTGAGCCGCGGATGACCGGCGAGCTGTCCGAGGCGGTCACCGCCGCGCAGGCCGGCGACGAGGACGCCTTCCGCTTCCTGTACCGCAGCCTGCAGCCGGGTCTGCTGCGCTACCTGACCGCCCTCGTCGGCGCGGACGCCGAGGACGTGGCGTCGGAGACGTGGTTGCAAATCTCCCGTGACCTGCCCAACTTCACCGGCGGTGAGTTCCGCGCCTGGACGGTCACCATCGCCCGTAACCGGGCCATGGACCATCTGCGCCGGCTGCGTCGACGACCGTCGCTGCCGGTCCCGGTGCAGGCGCTCACCGAGTTGGCCGGCGACGTCGACACCGCTGAGCGGGCCGGCGAGACGATCAGCACCGAGGCGGCCCTGGCGCTGATCGCCACGCTGCCGCCGCGCGAGGCCGAGGCGGTGCTGTTGCGGGCCGTGATCGGGTTGGACGCCGAGTCGGCCGGCCGGGTCCTGGGGCGTCGGGCCGGGGCCGTCCGGACCGCGGCCCACCGTGGGCTGCGGCGGCTGGCCACCCTGCTGGATCGAGAGACGGTGACCGTAGCGCCGCCCAACGGTGCGGTCCCGACCCGGACGGCCGACGCACAGGGCGCGGTGTCCGCGCCTGACGCTCCGATGACGCGGCCCGCGCCCGCCGTGCCGCCGCACGGCGCCGACGGCGTCGCACCGTCGGTCGGCGCCGAGGTGGTCCCGCCACCTCGCGGACGGACCGGCCGATCCCGGCGGACGTCACACGCCGAGCAGGCGGACGGCTGACGTGAGGGGATTCCGGATGAACCCGTACCGGCCGGACCGGCACGCCGGCCGTGCCGAGACCGAGCGGCTGCTCGACGCCACCCGCATCGACGCTGCCCTCGACCCCGACGCGCCTTTCGGCCCGGACACGTCGTCCGCCTCCGACATGGCCCCGCACGTCGACACCGCCGTCGCTTTCGACCTCGCTGCGGCCGAGCGGTCCCGCGCGTCCTTCGCCCCGCAGTCGGCGGCCGACCCGCTGGCGCGGCTGCTCGCCGCCGCCGCCGGCCCGGCCCGGCCGGGGGAGCTGGCGGGCGAGGAGGCCGCGCTGGCCGCGTTCCGGGTCGCCCGGGCCGCCGCCCCGGAACCCTCGGCGGGCCGACGATCACGCGGCCGCCGGCTCACCACCGGCGCGTTGGCCTGGATCGGCGCGCTGGCAGCCACCGCCACCGCGGGCGCCGCAT
>NZ_MUZA01000119.1 GCF_021442385.1 Micromonospora sp. MH99 | reverse complement strand
CGCGCCGCCGAGGCGCGCGAGTCGGGCCACGAGGTCACCCCCGCCCGACTGCGGCGGCGGAGCCGGCGCCGCGCCGAGCACGCCCCGGGCGGCATCCAGGTGTGCGCGGGCCGCCCGGTGGGCGGTGACCGCCTGCCCGTACGCCGACGCGAGCCTGCCCACGCTCTGCCTCCCACGCCACGGCCGTCCGGTTCGGACGAAACCCTAACGGACAGCGGTGACACCGGGACAGTAGCGACCCGCGCTTTCGCGACGGCCGACGCGTGACACGCCCGCCGCGCGCCGGGCCAGCGACGTTCACAGTTGTCGATTAGGTTGGCGGTGCGTACACCCGATGGAGGGAGTCCACCTCGTGCGACGAGTCCTCACGGCGGCCACCGCCGCCCTGACCCTCACCACCGCCGGCACCATGCTCACCGGCGCACCCGCCCAGGCCGCCACGACGGGCTGGGGCCGGCCCGTCGTCTCGGTCGCGCCGCAACCCGGCGCTCCCGGCCTGGGCGACACCTACTTCCCCGACTACGGCAACGGTGGCTACGACGTCTCGCACTACGACGTCCGGCTGCGCTACGACCCGGCCACCGACCGGCTCACCGGCACCACCACGATCCTCGCCACCGCGACGCAGGACCTCTCGACGTTCAACCTGGACTTCCTGCTCGACGTCGAGTCCGTGCGGGTCAACGGCTGGGAGGCCGGCGCCACCAAGGCGGGCGCGCACGAGCTGGTCATCACCCCGACCCGCACGATCACCCGGGGCCAGCAGCTCACCATCGTGGTGCGCTACGACGGCATCCCGTCGGAGACCCTGGTCGGCGGCTACACCGGTTGGACGCGCACCGACGACGGGGCGCTCGCGGTCAACGAGCCCGAGTCGGCGTGGTGGTGGTTCCCGAGCAACGATCACCCGCTGGACAAGGCCACCTTCGACATCTCGGTCTCGGTGCCCACCGGCGTCGAGGTGATCAGCAACGGCGTGCAGCCTCGTCCGCCGGCGGCCGAGGCGGGCAACCGCACCCGGTGGATCTGGCGGACCACCTCCCCCACCGCCACCTACCTGGCCTTCATGGCGATCGGTCAGTACGACATCGTCACCGACACCACGCCGGGCGGTCAGCCGGTGATCAACGCGTACAGCACCTCGCTGGGGGCGCTCGGGCCGGCCGCGCGGGCCAGCATCGAACGCACCGGCGAGATCACCGACTGGGAGAGCGGGATCTTCGGCCCGTACCCGTTCGAGGCGCGAGGTGGCGTGGCCGGGCCGGTGGACGGCATCGGCTTCGCCCTGGAGACGCAGACCCGCCCGGTGTACGGCCCGGGCTTCTGGCGTCGCGGCGCCAACACGTACGTGGTCGCCCACGAGAACGCCCACCAGTGGTTCGGCGACTCGGTCTCGGTGGCCGAGTGGCGCAACATCTGGCTCAACGAGGGCTTCGCCTCGTACGCCGAGTGGCTCTGGTCCGAGGAGCAGGACGAGGGCACCGCGCAGGAGGTCTTCGACTTCACCTACGCCAGCTACCCGGCCGACGACGAGTTCTGGCAGGTGCTGCCCGGTGACCCGGGCGCGGACCGGGTCTTCGACAACGCGGTCTACGACCGGGGCGCGATGACCCTGCACCAGCTGCGGCTGGCCGTCGGCGACGACGCGTTCTTCGCGATCCTGCCGGCGTGGACGGCCGAACACCGGTACGGCAACGGCACCATCGAGGAATTCCAGGCCCTGGCCGAGCGGATCTCCGGTCTGGACCTGGACGAGCTGTTCACCACCTGGCTGTTCACCCCGGGCCGGCCGGACGTGGCCAGCGCCGCCCGCAAGGCCGCCCCGCCGGTCGAGCCGAAGTCCTGGGCCAAGATCCGCGAGGGTCACGAGGCGCACCGCCTGCTGTCGCACTAGCGGCAGTCGTCACCCGAAAGGCCCGTCGCCCGTGCGGCGGGCCTTTCTGCGTACCCACCCACCGGTCCCGTCGGAGCGATCTCACCTGCCACCGCTGCGCCCCGTCGCCCCTCCCCCACGCGTCCTTTGCTCTGCTTCAACCGACGCAACACCGGTTGTCCGATTATCGGACGCGCGGTGTTGCGTGGAGTGAAGCAGAGCAAAGGACGCCCTTGCCGCCGGCGAGACCAGCGCGCAGCAGCTGGTAGGCGACGCGTGGGGGGAGGAGGAGGAGCGAGGGAGGCTGGCCTCCGGGCCGGAGTCGCCGCCAGCGACCGGATCTGGGGCGGCGGCTCAGGACGCCGGCGCCACCGGACGGCCCACGGTCGCCGGGGACCCCGCGGCCTCGGCCGTGCTCGCCTCGACGGCCCGGATGTGCCGGTAGGCGAACCAGAGCGGCGGGAACGCCCCGACCGCGAAGGACAGGTCGATGAGCGTCCAGAACCAGGGGATGTCCCGGATCGGGCCACAGATCAGCGCCAGCGGAACGATCCCCGCGCAGGCGATCATGCCGACCTGCACCACCCAGACGTTGCGCACCGGGTCACGCAGCGGCCCCCAGAACGCCACCGCCAGCACCAGGTGGGCGAAGGCCAGCCAGTCGGTGCCGTAGAGCAGGAACGGGTAGTCCTGCCCCGCCGTCACGAGGCCGGTGTGGACCCGCTCGATCCAGTCGACAAGCGCCGGCACCTGGCCCGCGAGCGGATCCAGCGCGCGCAGCAGCCAGCGCACCTCGATCTCCAGCGGGAAAGCGGTGGCACCGCTCAGGAAGAGGCCGATCAGCACGATCCACAGCCACCGGCGCGTACGCCGCAACCGCTCCTCATTGTCCATGACCGGAGCGTAACGATGATCTTCGTGCCGCTTCGTCCCGTCAGCGGTGACAGCTGTCTCACCGCCGTCCGGGCGGCGTGGCAGATACCTGCCACGCCGGCCGGACGGCGCCGGGAACTCCTCAGCGAACGGCGAGCGGCTGCGCGGCCGGACCGACCGGCGCCAGCAGCGCGCCAGCGCCACCCAGGTAACCGTGGATCGCGGCGGCCGCCGCGCGCCCCTCGGCGATGGCCCACACGATCAGCGAGGCGCCCCGGTGCATGTCACCGGCGACGAACACGCCGTCGGCGGCGGTCTGCCAGTCGTCGCGGGCGTCGATCGCCCCCCGCGGGTTGCGGGTCACCCCGAACTGCTCCAGCAGCGGCTGCTGCTCCGTGCCCTCGAAACCGATCGCCAACAGCACCAGGTCCGCCGGCAGCTCCCGCTCGGAGCCCGGGACGACGGTGACCATCCGCCGGCCGTCGCGCTTCTCGACGGTCACCTCGGCGATCCGCACCGCGCGCACCTGACCGGTGCCGTCGTCCACGAACTCCTGCACGGCCACGGCGAAGACCCGCTCGCCACCCTCCTCGTGGGCCGGGTAGCTGCGCAGGACCCACGGCCACGTCGGCCACGGATCCCGAGCCTCGTCGCGCTCGCTCGGCGGCTGCGGGTACAGGTCGAGCTGGTGCACGCCGGCAGCGCCCTGCCGGTGGGCGACACCGAGGCAGTCGGCCGCCGTGTCACCGCCGCCGATGATCACCACGTGCTTGCCGGCCGCGTCGATCGGGGTGCCGTCCGGCAGCACCGCCCGGGCCGCGCGGCCCTCGCCGGTGACCGCCACGCCAGGCCCGCCGCCGGCCGCCGTGGCGACCGCGCGATTCGCCGCGACCAGGTGCGCCATCGCCTGGTGTACGCCCCGCAGCGCCCGGCCCGGGGTCTCCGGGGTGTCCCGGCCCTGCAAGGCCCCGCAGGTCAGCAGCACCGCGTCGTGTTCCGTGCGCAACTGCTCGGCGGTGACGTCGACGCCGACGTTCACACCGGTACGGAAGCGCACCCCCTCGGCGGCGAGCTGCGCCAACCGGGCGTCGATGTGCCGCTTCTCCAACTTGAAGTCGGGGATGCCGTACCGGAGCAGGCCGCCGATCGCGTCGTCGCGCTCGTACACCGTCACGGCGTGACCGGCGCGGGCCAGTTGCTGTGCGGCGGCCAGACCGGCGGGCCCGGAACCGACCACGGCGACCGACCGGCCCGACGGCGCCGGCACCGGGCGCGGGGTGAACCCGCGCGCCGCTGCCGCGTCAGCGATCTCCACCTCGACCTGCTTGATGGTGACCGGCTGGCCGCCGGCGATACCCAGCACGCAGGCCGCCTCACAGGGCGCCGGGCAGAGCCGGCCGGTGAACTCCGGGAAGTTGTTGGTGGCGTGCAACGACTCCACCGCGGCGTCCCAGTTGCCGGTGCGGACCAGGTCGTTCCAGTCCGGGATGCGATTGCCCAGCGGGCAGCCGTCGTGGCAGAACGGGATGCCGCAGTCCATGCACCGCGTGGCCTGCTCGCGGATGAGCTCCTCGCCGGCCGGCGGGTACACCTCCCGCCAGTCACTGATCCGCACCGGCACCGGGCGGCGGGCCGGCAGCCGCCGGTCGTAGCGCAGGAAACCGTTCGGGTCAGGCACGTGCCACCTCCTGGGCAGCCACCCGCGGGGCGGGCGGCACCGGCGCGATGGGCGCGCTGAGCGCGCCCATCACCGCGTCGTCGACGTCGCGGCCGGCTGCTTCGGCGGCCCGCATGATCTCCAGCACCCGGCGGTAGTCGCGGGGTACCACTGCGGTGAACTCGGACACCGCTTCCGGCCAGCGCTTGAGCAGGTCCTCGGCGACCGCCGACCCGGTCTCGGCCACGTGTCGCTGCACCAGCTCGTGCAGCAGCGCCTGCTCCTGCTCGCCCAGCGGCGCGAGGTCGACCAGTTCCGTGTTGACCCGGGCACGGTCCAACAGGTGCACGAACGCCGTCCCGCCGGACATGCCGGCGGCGAAGTTGCGGCCGGTCGCGCCGAGCACCACCACCGTGCCGCCGGTCATGTACTCGCAGCCGTGGTCCCCGACGCCCTCGACGACGGCGACCGCGCCGGAGTTGCGGACCGCGAACCGCTCCCCCACCCGGCCGCGCAGGAAGACCTCGCCCGCCGTGGCGCCGTACAGGATGGTGTTGCCGGCGATGATCTGATCCTCCGCACGCTGCCCTGGCTCGGCGTCGGGGTCGAGGAACGGCGCGGCGGCGTCCGGACGGACGATGAGCCGGCCCCCGGAGAGGCCCTTGCCCACGTAGTCGTTGGCGTCGCCGTGCAGACGCAGGGTCACCCCGCGCGGCAGGAACGCGCCGAACGACTGCCCGGCGGTGCCGTGCAGCACGAACTCGACGGTGTCGTCCGGAAGGCCGCCCCCGCCGAAGCGGCGGGTCACCTCGCCGCCGAGCATCGCGCCGACGCTGCGGTGCTCGTTGCGCACCGCGACCTCGACGCGGACCGGCGACCCCTCCGTCAAGGCCGGACGGGCCAGCGCGATCAGCTCGTTGTCGAGCGCCTGCTCCAGGCCGTGGTCCTGGGCGCGCACCCCGCGCCGGGCGGCGCCGGCGGGCAGTTCCGGCAGGTGCAGGACGGGTGCCAGATCGAGCCCGTGCGCCTTCCAGTGCGACACCGCCGGGGCCACGTCGAGCAGTTCGGTCTGCCCGATGGCCTCCTCGATGGACCTGAAGCCCAGCTCGGCCAGGTAGCCCCGGACCTCCTCGGCGAGGAACAGGAAGAAGTTCTCCACGAACTCCGGCGTGCCCGTGTACCGCTCACGCAGCACCGGGTTCTGCGTCGCGATGCCGACCGGGCAGGTGTCCAGGTGGCAGACCCGCATCATCACGCAGCCCGAGACGATCAGCGGCGCGGTCGCGAAGCCGAACTCCTCCGCGCCGAGCAGCGCCGCGATCAGCACGTCCCGGCCGGTCTTGAGCTGGCCGTCGACCTGCACGGTCACCCGGTCACGCAGCTTGTTGAGCAGCAGCGTCTGCTGTGCCTCGGCCAGCCCCAGCTCCCACGGGGTGCCGGCGTGCTTGAGCGAGTTCATCGGGGACGCGCCCGTGCCGCCGTCGTGGCCGGAGATCAGGATGACGTCGGCCTTGAGCTTGGCCACACCGGCGGCGACGGTGCCCACACCCACCTCGCTGACCAGCTTGACGTGCACCCGGGCGGCCGGGTTGACGCACTTCAGGTCGTGCACGAGCTGGGCCAGGTCCTCGATGGAGTAGATGTCGTGGTGCGGCGGCGGCGAGATGAGGCCGACGCCGGGAGTGGCGTGCCGGGTCCGGGCGATCCACGGCCACACCTTGTTGCCGGGCAGCTGGCCGCCCTCGCCGGGCTTCGCGCCCTGGGCCATCTTGATCTGCAGGTCGTCGGCGTTGACCAGGTATTCGCTGGTGACACCGAACCGGCCACTGGCGATCTGCTTGACCGAGGAGCGCCGCAGCGGGTCGTGCAGCCGATCGATGTCCTCGCCGCCCTCGCCGGTGTTGGACTTGCCGCCGAGACGGTTCATCGCGATGGCCAGCGTCTCGTGCGCCTCGGCCGAGATCGAGCCGTACGACATGGCGCCGGTGGCGAAGCGCTTGACGATCTCGGTGGCCGGCTCGACCTCCTCGATCGGCACCGCCGGACGGACGCCGGTGCGCAGGGTGAACAGCCCACGCAGCGAGCCGGCCTGCGCGGCGAGCGCGTCGACCTTGGCCGTGTACTGGCGGAAGACGTCGTACTGCCGGCTGCGGGTGGCGTGCTGGAGCAGGAAGACCGTCTCCGGGTTGAACAGGTGCAGCTCACCCTCGCGGCGCCACTGGTACTCGCCGCCGACCTCCAGCCGGTCGGAGCCGGCGGTGCCGGCCGGCGGCCAGGCCAGCGCGTGCCGGGCGGCCACCTCGGCGTGCACACCGGCCAGTCCGACGCCGCCGATCCGGCTCGGGGTGCCCCGGAAGTAGCGGTCGATCAGCCGGGTGTCCAGCCCGACCGCCTCGAAGACCTGCGCACCGCAGTACGACGAGACCGTCGAGATGCCCATCTTCGACATGATCTTCAGGACGCCCTTGCCGAGCGCCTTGGCGTAGTTGCGCACCGCGGCAGCGGGCTGCACGCCGGCCAGCGCACCCGTGGTGATCATGTCCTCCACGGACTCGAACGCCAGGTACGGGTTGACCGCCGCCGCGCCGTACCCGATCAGGACCGCCGCGTGGTGCACCTCCCGGCAGTCGCCGGACTCCACGATCAGCGCCGCCTGGGTGCGGGTCTGCTCCCGCACCAGGTGCTGGTGCACGGCGGCGGTGAGCAGCAGCGACGGGATCGGCGCGAGATCGGCGTTGGAGTCCCGGTCGGAGAGCACCAGGATGCGGACGCCGTCCTCGATGGCCTCGGAGACGTGCCGGCAGATCTCGGTCAGCCGGGCCTTGATCCCGGCGGCGCCCTCGCGGATGCGGTACAGCCCGGAGACCCGCACCGCCTTGAAGCCGGGCAGGTCGCCGTCCTCGTCGATGGAGAGGATCTTCGCCAGCTCGTCGTTGTCGATGATCGGGTGCGGCAGCACGATCTGCCGGCAGCTCGCCGCGCCCGGGTCGAGCAGGTTGCCCTCCGGCCCGATCGTCGACGCCAGGCTGGTCACCAGCTCCTCGCGGATGGCGTCCAGCGGCGGGTTGGTGACCTGGGCGAAGAGCTGGTGGAAGTAGTCGTAGAGCAGCCGCGGGCGGGTGGACAGCGGCGAGATCGGGGTGTCGGTGCCCATCGAGCCCAGCGGCTCCGCGCCGGTACGCGCCATCGGCGCGAGCAGGACCTTCAGCTCCTCCTCGGTGTAGCCGAAGGTCTGCTGGCGGCGGCGTACCGAGTCGTGGGTGTAGACGGTGTGCTCACGCGGCGGCAGGTCGTCCAGCTCGATCAGCCCGGCGTGCAGCCACTCGCCGTACGGCTGCGCGGCGGCCAACTCGGACTTGATCTCGTCGTCGTGCACGATCCGCCCGGCCACGGTGTCGACCAGGAACATCCGGCCCGGCTGGAGTCGCCCCTTCGCGACCACGTGGGCGGGGTCGAGGTCCAGCACGCCCGCCTCGGAGCCGAGCACCACGAGACCGTCGTCGGTCTGCCACCAGCGCCCCGGGCGCAGCCCGTTGCGGTCCAGCACCGCACCGACGATCTCGCCGTCGGTGAAGGCCACCGACGCCGGACCGTCCCACGGCTCCATCAGGCTGGCGTGGAAGCGGTAGAACGCGCGCTTGGCCGGATCCATCCCGGGGTCGTTCTCCCAGGCCTCCGGGATCATCATGAGGACCGCGTGCGGCAGGCTCCGCCCGGCCAGGTGCAGCAGCTCCAGGACCTCGTCGAAGTTCGCCGAGTCGGAGGCGGCGGGGGTGCAGACCGGGAAGACGCGCCGGATGTTGCCCGGCACGTTCGGCGAACGCAGAAGAGCCTCGCGGGCCTGCATCCAGTTGCGGTTGCCCCGGATCGTGTTGATCTCGCCGTTGTGGGCGATGAACCGGTACGGGTGCGCCAGCGGCCAGGACGGGAAGGTGTTGGTGGAGAAGCGGGAGTGCACCAGCGCGATCGCGCTCTCCACCCGCTCGTCGCGCAGATCGGGGTAGAACGCCGGCAGCTGGTCGGGCGTGAGCATGCCCTTGTAGACCATCGTGCGGCTGGACAGCGACGGGAAGTATGCCGGCACGCCCCGCTCGGCGGTCTCCCGCTCGGCCTGCTTGCGCAGGCAGAACGCCACCCGGTCCAGGTCGATGCCGCTCAGCGCGGAACCGGCCGGCCCGGCGGGCGAGTCGGTGAGGCGGTGGGCGGCCACGAAGACCTGCCGCACCCGGGGCATGGCCGCCAGCGCGGTGTCGCCGAGGCCCTGCGGCTCGATCGGCACGTCCCGCCAGCCGAGCAGCTCCGCGCCCTCGACCAGCGCGTACTTCTCGACCACCCGGCGGGCACGGGCCTCGGCGGCGTCGTCGTCGGGCAGGAACACCAGGCCCGTGGCGTACTCGCCGGCCGGTGGCAGCGTCACGTCGGCGACCGCGCGCAGGAACGCGTCCGGGACCTGGATCATGATGCCCGCGCCGTCACCGGTGTTGGGCTCGGCGCCCCGGGCGCCCCGGTGGTCCAGGCGGCAGAGCGCACCGAGCCCGTTGGCGACGACCGCGTGGGACCGTCGGCCGTGCATGTCCGCCACGAAGGCCACCCCGCAGGCGTCGTGCTCCTGCGCCGGGTCGTAGAGGCCCTGGGCGGGCGGATGGGGGCCGGGCGTCGGGGACGCCTGTGGGCTGTGCGGGTGCGGCTGTGTCATGTCCGCGTACGGCTGAGCCACCGGGCCTCCTGTCGTCACTCAGGTTGGATCATGGTGGGGACGACGTCGGCCCGTGGGTCTATTGAGTCTACGTTAGGGCTGGGGGCGCAAGGCCACTCAAGATTGATCACACCGTCCAGAGTCTGGGACGTGTAGTCTCGCGCGGTGGATTCGGTGCACAAGGACATCTTCGACCGGTTGGAGCGTTTCTACGACGCGGTGCCCCGCGACGTCGCCGGTGCCGAGGATCACGGCGGGTTGGTGCTGTTCGTCCGCGAGGGCGCCGGCTGGCCGTTCTACGCCCGGCCCCGGATCGGCGCCGCCGCGCCGCCGTCCCTGGCCGACGTGACATCGGTGCGGGAACGCCAGCGGGAACTGGGCCTGCCGGAGGCCTTCGAGTGGGTGCACGAGACGACCCCGGAGCTGCTGGCGGTGGCCCGCTCGGCGGGGCTGAACGTGCTGGAGGCCCCGCTGATGGTCCTCGACCCGGCCGCGTTGGCCGACCCGGCGACGCTCTCCGACGTACCCGTGCGGGTGCTGGCCGCGGACTCGCCCGACTTCGCCGCCGACGTGGCCGCCCGGCGGGCGGTGGCGGCAGTGGCGTTCGGCGCCGCCGGCACCGAGCCCGGCCCGGCCGGCCCGGC
>NZ_MUZA01000118.1 GCF_021442385.1 Micromonospora sp. MH99 | reverse complement strand
TCCGGATCGCCCTCGATCTGCGTGACCTGCCCGTCCTTGACGAACACCCGCTGGCCACAACCCACCGCACAGTACGGGCACACCGAGCGGGCCACGCTGTCGGCGGTGTCGGTGCGGGCGGTCAGGCCGGCCGAGCGCGCGGACTTGGCGGCGGCGCCCCGGCCCAACGGGTCCGTGCCGGTGAGCTGCCGATACACCGGCCAACCCTCGATGAACGTCCGCAGACCCATCTCCGACACCCCCTCCCACGCGAGCGACCTCACGAACATAGGTCAGATGAGGAGTCTTCGCTAATCGGGGAGGGGGCGTCGTGGCATCGTCACTCGGCGCGCAGGCTCCATCTCAGCGCGGGGATCATCACGGCCGCGGGAACGAGGTGCAGTCCAACGAGGGCGGTGACGGTGGCGGCGGTGCCCCCGCAGAGCAGGGGCGCGACCAACGAGATCGCGGTCAGCGCCACCGCCGTCCACACCCACCGCGCGGCGGGACGCGTACTCCAGAGCAGCAGAGCGGCGGCGATGACGATGCCCACGACCGAGAAGACGCCGGTCACCACGGCGAACCCGGGTATCGGGATCGTCTCGCCACCGGCGGGGACCGCGAAGTCGACGCCGGCGGCCCGGGCGAGCGCGGCGACGACTGTGGTGGCCAGCATCGCCGCGAGCGTGGCGAGGAGCCCCACACCGGCGAGCCCGCGCAGTCGGTGCGCACGGCTGGTCCGGCCCGACGCCGGGACCGCGGCGGTCACCGGGCACCGTCCGCCGGCAGGCGCTGCGGCAACCCGAGCCGCGGGAACTGGTCGTCGTGGAAGATGACGATCTCGGCGACCGCGCCGCCGGTGACCCGCAGAACGTCGATGGTCAACGGCAGGTACGCGCCCTCGGACTCCCGCCACAGGTAGAAGGCGATGGCGGGCTGCCGGTTCACGGCCGTCAGGACGCCGCGCAGGCGTCCCAGGTCGGCGAAGCCGTCCTGGAGCCAGTCGTTCAGCACCGCGTCGCGGCCGACGTGGACGCCGGGTGTGGGCGGCATCGAGCAGCGCACGTCGTCGCGCAGCATCGCGGCGAGCGCGTCGATGTCCTTGGCCACGCTCGCGTCGGTGAAGCGGCGTACCAGCTCGCGCGTCCCGACGTCCTCCGCACCGCCGGTCCAGTCCTGCCGCTCGGCGGGCAGGTGCTCGCGCATGCCGGCGCGGGCCCGCTGCAGCGCGCTGTTCACCGAGTTGACGGAATCTCCGAGCAGCTCCGCGACGTCCTTCGCCGGCCAGCCCAGCACGTCCCGCAGGATCAACACGGCCCGTGGGCGCGGCGCGAGGTGCTGGACCGCCACCAGGTACGCCAGCTCGATCGTCTCCCGCGCGACGGCAACGGCCTCCGGCTCATCGGCGTCACCGGCCGGCAGCTCGTCGAGCAGCCGGTCCGGGTACGGCTGCAACCACCGCACCTCGCCACCTGTCGCAGGCTCGGGACGGCGTCGGGCGAGCAGGTCCAGGCAGGCGTTCGTGGCGATCCGGTACAGCCAGGCCCGGAACGACGACCGCCCCGCGAAGGTCTCCCGCCGCCGCCACGCGCGAAGCAACGTCTCCTGAACGGTGTCCTCGGCATCCTCGAACGACCCGAGCATCCGGTAGCAGTGCACGTGCAGCTCCCGCCGGTGCCGACCCGCCAGTCCGGCGAAGGCCGACTCGTCGACCCCGTCCAGACCGCCCCCGCCCAAATGCTCGTCCGTGTGCGCACTCGTCACGTCATGCTCCCGTCTCGTCGTGTCCCGTCGCAGGTATGACGGGTGCGGGCCCGACAACTCATCACCGGGTCGGACGATTCCTTCGGACGACGCCGGGAAGCGGCCACCCTAGCCCTGCGGAACCGGACGAGCTGGCACGTGTCCGGCAGCCTCCGCACGCGACGCCGGGCGGGCGCCGAGGCCCGGGGAAGGTCGCTTGAGCGACACCGGGTCCGGCGGGCGTTACCCTGACAGCATGCAGGCCGTCTCGCCCACCGCGACCGGCGTGGCCTTCCTGGCCCGCCCGGGTCGTCCGGCCGTCGTGGCGCGCACCCTCACCGAGCTCACCGGCCCCACCCGCGGCGTGGTCGAGCTGCCGGTGCGGTTGATGTGGAACGCCGAGCGCACCTTCGACCTAGGCGACCCCGACCAGCTGCTCTGGATGTACGAGAACGTGCTGCGCGAGACTGCCAGCGCCGACGACCTGCGCGTCCTGATCAACGGGCGGACACTGCGCCGGGTGTGGCGGCTGCTCAACCTCCCCCGGGGCGTCCGCCTCGCCTGGGAGAGCCGGCACCGCGGCCTGCGCGCGGCGTGATCGCACCCCACCTGCACGAGTTCTACCGGGAGGTGGCCCGGGTGGCGCTGACCGCCGCCGGGCCGTACCGGTTCGTGCTCGGTGGCGGGGTGGCCTGGGCCGCGCACGGCCTGGTCGCCCGGCCGACCGAGGACGTGGACCTCTTCGCCGACGTCGAGGGCGCCGCCGCGGCGGCCACCGCAGGGGTGCGCGGGGCGCTGGAGCGGGCCGGGTTCACCGTCACCGACGCCGACCCGGACAGCGAGCTCGCCGATCTGTTCGACGGGTACGGCCAGGACATGAAGGACTTCGTGGTGAGCCGCGACGGTCGGGAGATCCGGCTCAGCCTGGCCCGACTGGACCGGCAGCAGAGCCCGGTCGTGATGGACCTCGGCCCGGTGATGGACGTGCGCGACCTGGTCGCCAACAAGATCGCGGCCCTGGTCAACCGGCGGGAGGTCCGCGACTTCATCGACGTGGCGGCGGCGCTGGAGCACTACGACGTGACGCAGCTGCTGGTGCTCGCCCGGCAGGTCGACCCCGCCCTGGACCCGGCCGACGTGCGGGCCGCCGGCCGCTACCTGGACCGGCTGTCCGACACGCGGTTCGGCCGCTACGGCCTGGGCGCCGACGACGTCGCGCGGGTGCGCCACCGCTTCGCCACCTGGCCCCGCTGACGCCACCGCCCGCCAAGCCGTACCGCCGGGTGGTCACCCACTGGCGACCACCCGGCGGCCGGATCACTTGGTCGGTCGACCGCCGGTGACCCCCAGGATCTCGCCGGTGACGTAGCTGGACTCCTGGGAGGCGAAGAAGACGTACGCCGGCGCCAGCTCCGCCGGCTGACCGGGCCGGCCCTCCGGGGTGTCGGTGCCGAACTGCCGCACCTTCTCCTTCGGCATGGTGGCGGGGATCAGCGGCGTCCAGACCGGGCCGGGGGCCACCGCGTTGACCCGGATTCCCTGCTCGGCGAGGTCGGCCGCGAGAGCCTTGGTGAAGTTGGCGATCCCCGCCTTGGTGGTGGCGTAGTCCAGCAACTGCGGCGACGGGTCGAACGCCTGGATCGACGCCGTGTTGATGATCGCCGAGCCCTCCGCCAGGTGGGGGATGGCGGCCTTGCACAGCCAGAACATGGCGTACAGGTTGGTCTTGAGCACCCGGTCGAACTGCTCGGTGCTGATCCCGAGGATGCCCTTGTCCTGCGACATCTGGTACGCCGCGTTGTTCACCAGGATGTCGATCCCGCCCAGGTCACGCACCGCCCGGTCGACGAGCTCCTGACAGTGCGCCTCGTCGGTGATGTCGCCGCGCACCGCGATGCCGCGCCGACCGGCGTCCTCGACGAGCCGGATGGTCTCGCGGGCGTCGGCGTCCTCCTGGGCGCTGAGGTACGAGATGAGCACGTCGGCGCCCTCACGGGCGAACGCGATTGCCACGGCCCGACCGATCCCCGAGTCACCTCCGGTGATCAGTGCCCGCTTGCCGTCCAGCCTCCCGCTCCCCCGGTACGACTCCTCACCGTGGTCCGGCTTCGGCGTCATCTCCCCCGTCGAACCGGGCGGCGACTGCTGCTGGCCCGGCGAACCGGACTGCTGGCCGTACTGGCTGGTCGGGTCCTGCTGGGTGTGCTGGTCCTCGCTCACCGACATCTCCTCGCACTGTGCGGACTACTCCCCCGTGACCTCGTACAGAACGCCCTACCCTGCGACGACCTGCGGAAACCGGGGCTGGCGTGGCGCAAGTGACAGGCGCTGGTTATGGTGCGCGAGGCGCTCACGAGGCGCGTCCACCCCCATGGAAAGGCACGTCATGACCTCTGGATCCGGCCCGTCGCGTCGCCAGGTGCTCGCGGTCGCCGCCGCGGCGGCGACCGCCCCGCTGATCGTCGCCGCCGCCCCCGCGCAGGCGGCCGGCGCCGCCCGGTCGCGCACCTGGGACCTCACCCTCCTGGGCACGTCGGACACGCACGGCAACGTCTACAACTGGGACTACTACCGCGACGCCGAGTACGACGACAGCAAGCACAACGACATCGGTGTCGCGAAGCTGGCGACCCTGATCAACCAGATCCGCGCCGAGCGGCGCGGCAAGGCCACGCTGGTCCTCGACGCCGGCGACACTATCCAGGGCACTCCCCTCGCCACGTACTACGCCAAGCAGGAGCCGATCACCGCCACCGGCGAGAAGCACCCGATGGCCCGGGCCATGAACGTCATCGACTACGACGCCGTGACGCTGGGCAACCACGAGTTCAACTACGGCCTGCCGCTACTGGACCTGTGGATCCGTCAGCTCGGCTTCCCGGCGCTCGCCGCGAACGCGATCAACGCGAAGACCGGCAAGCCCGCCTTCCTGCCGTACGTCATCAAGAAGGTCTCCCTCGGCTTCGCGGCGCCGACCCTGCGGGTCGGCATCCTCGGCCTGACCAACCCCGGCGTAGCCATCTGGGACAAGGGCAACGTCGAGGGCAGGCTGCGCTTCGACGACATGGTGGCGACCGCCGCGAAGTGGGTGCCGATCATGCGGGCGCGCGGCGCGGACCTCGTGCTGATCTCCGCACACGGCGGCGACAGCGGCACCTCCAGCTACGGCCCGGAGCTGCCCAACGAGAACCCGGTGGCCCTGATCGCCCAGCAGGTGCCCGGGATCGACGCGATCCTCTTCGGGCACGCCCACAACGAGGTGGTCGAGCGGTTCGTCACCAACGAGCGGACCGGCGCGCAGGTGCTGCTCTCCGAGCCGTCGAAGTGGGGCCAGCGGCTCACCCGGATGGACTTCACCCTCGCCCGTGAGCGTGGCCGCTGGACGATCACCAAGAAGGCCGCCACCATGCTGAACACCAACACGGTGGTCGAGGACCCGAAGGTGCTCGCCGCCGTGCGGGCCCAACACCAGAAGACGATCGCGTACGTGAACCAGGTGGTGGCCCAGGCCACCGTCGAGATGTCCGCTGTGGAGTCCCGGTACAAGGACACCCCCATCCTGGACTTCATCAACCACGTCCAGGCCGAGACCGTCACGAAGGCGCTGGCCGGCACGCAGTACGCCACCCTGCCGGTGCTGTCGCAGGCCTCGCCGTTCAGCCGTACCGCGGTCTTCCCCGCCGGAGATGTGAAGATCCGTGACGTGGCCGGGTTGTACGTGTTCGACAACACCCTCGAGGCGGTCGTGCTCAGCGGCGCCGAGGTGCGCGCGTACCTGGAGTACTCGGCGAAGTACTTCCGCACCCTCGCCCCGGGTGCTCCCGTGGACACCGAGCAGATCAGCGACTCGCCCGCAGTGCCGGACTACAACTACGACGTCATCTCCGGCCTGGACTACGACATCGACATCTCCAAGCCGGTCGGCCAGCGGATCACCCGGCTGGTGCTGCCCGGCACCGACACCCCGGTGGCGGACGACGCGCAGTTCGTGGTGGCGGTGAACAACTACCGGCGCAGCGGCGGCGGCAACTTCCCCGGCATCGTGAAGACCCAGGTCTACAACGCGCAGCAGGAGATCCGCCAGCTGCTGATCGACTGGGCGCAGGCCAAGGGGACGATCAACCCGGACGACTTCTTCCAGCCCAACTGGCGACTGGTACGCGAGGGCGTGCCGGTCTTCTGACCGCAGAACGTCGGCGGGCCGTGGGTGGCGACACCCCGGCCCGCCCGTTCGTCTCCCGCCCGACCCGTTCCGGCCTCAGCCCTGCACGTTCCAGCGGATCGGGTCCTCGGCCTTCTCCGGCCGGTCCCGCCCCGGATCGGTCTCGGTCAGCGCGACCCGCTCGTCCGGGCGTACGGCGGGCGGCAACTCCCCGAACCGGATGTGGCGCAGGAACGCGTACTCGTCCTCGGTGAACGGCTGCTCGGCCATCGGCACCCCCTCCTACTCCGCCATTGTCTGACGGACGGTCGCCCGCGGCACCGGCCTGTCGGCTGACGGTCCCTCGACCGTCGGTCCCTCGGCTGTCGGTGCGAGCCGACACACCGCGTAAGGCATCCTAGGATCCTGGGTGTATGGCGTGGGCCGGTGCGCCATCGGCAGGCGTTGGTCAGGGGTGGACGCTGGCGGCCGGCCGGCGCGGGGCGGGCAGCCGGTCCAGCACCGCCAGCGCCGCCCGGACCGGTCGACGCCGCAGCATGTCGTCGAAGCTCGCCCGACCCTGACAGAAACGGACGAACATCCGCCACCCCGGTGGGGTCGCCAACAGAGCGTGGAAGACCTCCGGGCGGCGGGTGAACAGGTCGAGCAGTCGGAACCCCGCCCGCATCTCCGGCGTCAGGCGCTCGGCGACCGCCCGCTCGTACCCGGCCAGGTCGCCGTCGGCGACCGCCGTGCCGGCCATCTCCCCGGAGCGCAGCGCGAAGCTGATGCCCTCGCGGCTCCACGGCTCCAGCAGCCCGGCGGCATCCCCCACCACCAGCACATTGCCGTTGCGCAGCGGGGAGTCCTCGGCGCGGCAACGGGTCAGGTGACCCGAGTCGTGCTCCGCCGGCAGCCCGGTCAGCCCCAACCGGTCGACGAACTGCCGCAGGTAGGCGCGCGTCCCCTCCCCCGCGCCCCGACCCGCGATCACACCGACCGTCAAGCGGTCGCCCTTCGGAAACACCCAGGCGTACGAACCGGGCATCGCACCCCAGTCCAACAGCAGCCGCCCGCGCCAGCGCTCCTGCTCGGCGGGCGGCACCGGCACCTCCAACTCCAGCCCCAGGTCCACCTGCCGGTAGCGCACACCCACATGTCGGGCGGTCACCCCCGAGGAACCGTCCGCGCCGATCACCGTGCGGGCCGTGAGCGTCGTACCGTCGGCCAACCGCAGGCGTACCCCCTCGGGGTCCTGCTCGATCGCGCGGACCGCGACCTGCTCCCGCATCTGCGCGCCGGCGGCCACCGCCGCCGCGCGCAGCCGGTCGTCGAACTCCTCGCGGCGCACCATGGTCACCACCGGACTGCCGTTGCGGCGGGTGAACTCACGCCGGCCGTCGCGGGTGAACGTCACCCGGTCCACCCGGTCGTGCGCGGGCACCTCGATGCGGCCGCGCACGGCCGCCAACGACGTGCCGATCAGCCCACCGCCGCACGTCTTGTACCGCGGGTGCGCGGCCCGCTCGACAACCAGCGTACGAACGCCGGCGCGGGCCGCGGCGTGTGCCGCGGAGAGCCCGGCGGGGCCGGCGCCGACGACGACGAGATCCCAGACGATCACGGTTGCAGCCTAGGGCACCCTCCGCCGCGCGGCCCCGGCACGGCGCGCTGCCAACCGCCCGATCGGGTGGGCATCTTCGGTCAGGCACGGGGTAACCGGCCTGGCGCGACCGTCCGCGCCGAGCGGGCGGGCAAAGGAGGAGATCATGCAGCGGGTGCAGCTGTCGGACGTCGAGCAGCGCGTGTACCAGGCGGTCACCGCCCTCGAAGCACGTGGCCAGGTGCCCTATCCGGAACTGATCGCCGAAGGATCCGGTCTGACCGAGGAGCAGGTGCACACTCCACTGCACCAACTCACCGAGAAGGGCCTGCTGCACCGCGAGGACTCGCCGATGGCCGGCCTCGACTTCGGCCCCAGATTCTGCGCCCGCCAGATGGCGTGACCCCCGACGATTGGCCCCCGCCTGCCGGGGTAGCGGTCAGGGATGCATGATCGACCGTCAACGGGGGGCACCATGAGCGCGGCGCGCGAGCCGCAGCCGGTCGACGCGGCGGAGAACCGCCGACGCTGGCAGGCCGTCGGGGTCGGGCTGGTCGCCGCGTTCATGACGCTGCTCGACGTGAGCATCGTCAACGTCGCGGTGCCCTCCATCGACCGGGCGCTGCACGCCTCCCCGAGCGACCTGCAGTGGGTCCTCTCCGGTTACGCGCTGACCTTCGGGCTGGTGCTCGTACCGGCCGGCCGCTTCGGTGACTTCCGCGGACGGCGCAACGCGTTCGTCTTCGGCATCGCGCTGTTCACCCTGACCAGCGCGCTCGCCGGCCTGGCCACCTCCCCCACCTGGCTGGTCGTCGCCCGACTGCTCCAGGGCGCCGCCGCCGGCATCATCAACCCACAGGTGATCGGGTTGATCCAACAGCTGTTCCGAGGGCCGGAACGAGCCCGCCCGTTCGGTATCCTCGGCGCCACCATCGGCATCTCCACCGCCGTCGGGCCGCTGCTCGGCGGGCTGCTCATCGCCCTCGGCGGCGAGGAGCACGGGTGGCGGTGGGTCTTCTTCGTCAACGTGCCGGTCGGCATCGTCGCGGTGATCCTCGGGTGGCGGCTGCTGCCCGGTCGACCCGACGGCCAGCCCGGTCGACGCCGGCTCGACCCGATCGGTGTGCTGCTGCTCGGCGTCGGCGTGGTGCTGATCCTGCTGCCACTCGTCCAGGAACAACAGTGGCGTACGCCGTGGAAGTGGGCGCTCATCCCCGCCGGCCTGGCGGTGCTTGTCGCCTTCGGGCTGTGGGAACGGTCGTACGCGCGGCACCATGAACCCCTGTTCGACCTGCACCTGTTCAGCTTCCAGTCGTACACGCTCGGAGCGCTCATCGCGCTCGTCTACTTCGGTGGATTCACCGCGATCTTCTTCATCTTCACCCTGTTCCTGCAGAACGGGCTCGGCTACAGCGCGCTCGTCGCCGGTCTCGCCATCACCCCGTTCGCCCTCGGGTCCGCCGCCGCGTCCGCACTCGGGGGACGCATCGTCAACCGCTTCGGCCGTCCCCTGGTCGCCATCGGACTGCTCGCCGTGGTGATCGGTCTGGCCGCCACAGTGCTCGCACTGCACCTCGCGCCGGACGCCCCCGCGCCCTGGGTCACCGCCGCGCCACTGCTCGTCGCCGGTATCGGCAGCGGACTGGTCATCGCCCCCAACCAGACGCTCACCCTCGCCCAGGTGCCGGTCGACCAGGCAGGCAGCGGAGCCGGCATGCTCCAGACCGGCCAGCGGATCGGAGCGGCGGCCGGCATCGCCGCGGTCGGCTCGATGTTCTTCTCCTCGCTCGCCGACAGCCGCGGCAACTGGGCGTCGGCCTTCGAGAAATCGCTCCTGCTCGCCACGGGGATCATCGCGCTCGCGCTGGTCGCCGCGCTGATCGACATCTTCCGCGGCAACCACGACTGAAAAACCCCGGGGGTACGCGGCACCGCCCGACCCGACGGGCCGACATGCCGCCCGGCCCGACGGGCCGGCATGCCGGTCGGGCCGACGCGCCACACGGGCCGGCATGCCAGTCGCCGGTCAGTCACTGCCGGGCACAACAACGCCTGGCGCCGGCCGCCTTCAGATCTTGGACAGTTTCCGTCAGCTGATGACGGAAACTGTCCAAGATCTCCCGGGCACGACGATGGCCGGCCACCCCGGTTTCGGGGTGCCGGCCAGGTATGCCGATGGCCGGCGCCCGTTGTCGGGTGCCGGCCATCGGTCGGTTCGGGGTCAGCTGTTCCAGTGCTGGGCAACCAGGTCGGTGGCCTGCTGCTCCCACTGGGCGTACGCGTCCGGGTAGGCCGAGACCTGCACGGTCTGCGCGGCGTCGGTCAGCGGCACGTCCTGCCAGCCGTCAACCTGGCGCAGGCCCTTGAGGAACGCGGTGGTGGAGTACTCCGGGTTGGTGATCTGCTCCGGCGTGCCCCAACCACTGGTCGGGCGCTGCTGGAACAGGCCCAGCGA
>NZ_MUZA01000117.1 GCF_021442385.1 Micromonospora sp. MH99 | reverse complement strand
ACCGCGGCACCGGTCAGGCGGGCCCAGGCGGCGGCCAGCGAGCGGGGCTCGCCCCAGCGGCCGGCGTGCCCGAGCAACAGGGCCTCGGTCAGCTCCACGTCGTGGCACCGCTCGACGCGCACCCCGGCCCGCAGCAGCGCCGGATAGATCGCGCCCGCGGCGGCCCACACCCACCGCGGATGCTCGGCCGCCTCCCGTGCGGCCACCGCGGCCGCGAGATCGCTGACGGTATCGACCGGGCCGACGGGGCGGCCGGCGGCGTCGAGCGGACGCAGCTCTCCCCCACCGCGTTCGCCCGCCACCACCGCCACCAGCACGAATGTGATTCTGCCTTCCCCCTCCGACAGGAAAACGGGTCGGTGCGTCGGCCCGGTGCTCGATAGCGTGGCCAGGTGCCTCCCCAGATCCCGCACTCCGACCCCGGTATCCCCGACACCCGCGGTCCCATGCGGTACCTGTGGTGGCTGGTCCGGTGCCAACCCTGGCGGATTCTGCGCGGCAGCCTGCTCGGCACGGCCTGGATGGTCGGGCTCTCGGCCCGGCCCTACCTGATCGCCCGCGCCGTCGACGACGGCCTGCGCGCCCGCGACAGTCGCGCCCTGGCCCTGTGGGTCGTGGCGATCGTCGTGGCGGGGGTGGCGTTGTCGTACCTGGGGATCATGCGACACCGCACGATGACCTTCATCCGGGAGGACGCCAAGGCCCGCTCGGCGGAGGTGCTGCTGCGTCAGCTGTCCCGGGTCGGCGCGGCGCTGCCGCGTCGTTCCGCCGCCGGTGAGGTCGCCACCGTGGGCGGTTCCGACATCGACTGGTCGGCGCAGGTGCTGACCCTGACCGGGCCGGGGGTGGGCGCGATCATCGCGTACGGGGTCATCGCCGTGGTGCTCTGGTCGATCTCCCCGCTGCTCGCGCTCTGCGTGCTGGTGGGCATGCCGGCTGTCGCGCTTGTCGTCGGGCCGCTGCTGCGCCGGCTGGAACGCGCGGAGTCGATCTACCGGAGGCAGCAGGGCGCGCTCACCGCCCGGTCCGGCGACATCGTGGCCGGGCTGCGCGTGCTGGCCGGGGTGGGCGGCCGGGACCTCTTCGCCCGACGGTACGCGGCCCGCTCCGCGGACCTGCGCGCCGAGGGCTACCGCGTCGGCGCGGTGGTCAGCTGGATCGACGCGGCGACAGTCGCCATCCCCGGCCTGTTCCTGGCGGCGGTGGTGTGGCTGACGGCCCGGATGGTGGTCAGCGGCGCCGTCAGCGTCGGTGAACTCGTCGCCGTCTACGGCATCGTCGCGAGCCTGATCGTGCCCGTCTGGTTCCTCCTGGAGGGCAGCCACCAGCTCATCCGGGGTCGGGTCGCCGCCCGGCGGATCACCGACCTGCTGCGGCTCACCCCGGACGACGTCGGCGGGCCGGGTCGCCGGTGGCCGTCCGCCGTTCCCGACGCGCGTCACCCGCACGCGGTGGCCGCGCCGACCGGCCCCGCGGACCTGCACGACCCGGTGACCAGGCTGACCGTACGCGCCGGCCGGCTGACCGCGGTGGCCGCCGACGACCCGGCGGCGGCCGTGGCGCTTGCCGACCGGCTGGGCCGGTACATCGTCAGCGACACCACCTGGGGTGGCGTCCCGCTGACCGAGGTCGCCCTGGACGAGGTCCGTGCCCGGATCCTGGTCGCCGACCACGACTCGTACCTCTTCGGCGGGACACTGCGTGACGTCCTGCGGCCCGGGGCCGACGACGAACAGCTCGGCGCCGCCCTGCGGGCCGCGTCGGCCGACGACATCGTCGACGCGCTCCCGGCCGGGCTGGACACCCCGCTGGACGCCCGGGCCCGGACGCTCTCCGGCGGCCAACGGCAACGGGTCCGCCTGGCCCGGGCGCTGCTCGCCGAGCCGGAGGTGCTGATCCTCGTGGACCCGACCTCGGCCGTGGACGCGCACACCGAGGCGCGGATCGCCGAGCGGCTGCGGACCGCCCGGGCGGGGCTGACCACAGTGGTGCTCGCCACGTCGCCCCTGCTGCTCGGCCGCGCCGACGAGGTCGCCTATCTCAGCGGAGGCCGGATCACCGCCACCGGCACCCACGACGGCCTGCTCGAGTACGTCCCGGGCTACCGGCACCTGGTGGCCCGGGGCAGCGACGATCCGGTCGCCGAGCGCCCCGCCGGCGCCGAGGAGGCGTACCGGTGACCCGGCTGCCGATCGCGGATCGCGGCACCGTACGCCGCGCTCTCCGCGACATGATCAGCCGGCATCGCCGGGCCGTCGGTGTCGTGCTGGCGCTGCACAGCGCCGCCGCGATCGCCGGCCTCGCCCCGCCCTGGCTGCTGGGCAGCATCGTCGACCGGGTCACCGCCGGCGCCGGCGTGGCCACAGTGGACCGGCTGGCCCTGGCGATCGCCGGCTGTGTCCTGGTCAGCGCCCTGCTCTCCCGCTACGCCCAGTACGCCGGCCACCGCTTCGGCGAACGGGCCGTCGCCGAGCTGCGCGAGGAGTTCGTCTCCCGCACCCTCGGGCTGCCGGTCTCGGTCGTCGAGCGCGCCGGCTCCGGTGACCTGGCGACCCGCAGCTCGGTCGACGTGGCGACGGTCGGGACCACCGTCCGGGACGTGGTGCCCACCATCGTCATCGCCTCGGTGCAGTTGACGTTGCTGTTCGGGGCGGTCTTCCTGCTGCATCCCCTGCTCGGGGTCGCGGCGCTGGCCGGGCTGCCGTCGATCGTGGCGGTGACGCGGTGGTACCTGCGTCGGGCCAGCTCCGCGTACCTCACCGAGGGCGCCGAGGCGGCCGAGTTGACCGAGGCGTTGACCACCACCGCCGAGGGGGCCCGCACGGTCGAGGCGCTGCGGCTGACCGACGACCGGATCCGGCACGGCACCACCCGCGTCACCCGGCTGTGGCAGGCCCGGCGGGCGACCCTCGCGCTGCGGACCGTGTTCTTCTCGGTCGTGGAGGCCAGCTACCCGCTGCCCGTCGCCATGGTCCTGCTCGTCGGGGGCTACCTGTACGCCGCCGACCGGGTCTCGCTCGGCGCGGTGGTCGCTGCCGCGCTCTACCTCCAGCAGGCCATCGACCCGCTGGACCGGCTGTTGCTGTGGACGGAGCAGGCGCAGCGCGGCTTCGCGTCGTTCGCCCGGGTGCTCGGCGTCGGGCTGGTCCCACCGGAGCCGCCCGGCACCACGGCCACCTCGCGGGGCGAGCGACTCGTCGTGCGCGAGGCGCGGTTCTCGTACGCCGACGGGCACGACGTGCTGCACGGCATCGACCTGGACGTGCGGCCCGGCGAACGGCTGGCGGTCGTCGGCCCGTCGGGCGCCGGCAAGTCGACCCTGGCCCGGCTGCTGGCCGGCATCGACGCGCCGCAGCGGGGCGTCGTCAGCATCGGTGGCTGCCCGGTCACCGACCTGGACCCGGCCGAACGTCGGCGGCGGATCGCCCTGGTCACTCAGGAGCACCACGTCTTCATCGGCTCGGTACGCGACAACCTCGCGTTCGCCGCGCCGGACGCCTCCGACGAGCAGATGCGCGCCGCGCTGGCCACGGTGGGCGCCGACTGGTACGACGAGCTGCCCGAGGGGCTGGACACCGCGCTCGGCGACGGTGCCCGCCAGCTCGGCGCGGCCGAGGCCCAGCAACTGGCCCTGGCCCGGCTGGTGCTCGCCGACCCGCACACGCTGATCCTGGACGAGGCGACCGCGGCGCTGGACCCGAGCACCGCTCGGCGGACCGAGCGCGCCCTGGCCGCCGTGCTCGTCGGGCGGACGGTCATCGCCATCGCGCACCGGCTCAACACCGCGCACGACGCCGACCGGGTGGCCGTCCTGGCGGACGGCCGGATCACCGAGATCGGCAGTCACGACGAGCTCGTCGCGGCCGACGGGGCGTACGCCGCCCTCTGGCGCTCGTGGCACGCTCACGCCGACGAGCGCCAGAGGTGACGGCCTACTTCACCGCGCCGGAGGTGAGCCCGGCCTGGATCTGACGCTGGAAGACCGCGTACACGATGATCATCGGGAGGATGGCGATGGTCAGCGCGGCGAACAGCCCGGACCAGTCCGCCTCGTAGCCGGCGTTGACCGAGATGTCGGCGATGCCCTGGGTGAGCACCCACTTGTCCTTGGCGTTGGAGAGCAGCACCAACGGGAGCTGGTACTGCGCCCACTGCCCGATGATGTTGAAGATCGCCACGCTGATCAGGCCCGGCTTCGCCATCGGCATCATGACCTGGAAGAACAGCCGGGTGTGCCCGCAGCCGTCGATCATCCCCGCCTCGGCCACCGAGGTCGGCAGCGTCTTGAAGAACGCGGCCAGGAAGAAGACCGTGAACGGCAGCGAGTACGCGATGTAGACCAGCACCACGCCCTGGTAGGTGTCCAGCATGCCCAGCTGCTTCACCACGAAGAAGAGCGGCACCAGGGCCAGGAAGACCGGGAACGCCAACCCCGAGACGAACAGGTAGTAGATCGCCCGGTTGCCCCAGAACCGGTACCGCGCCAGCACGTACGCCGCCATCGAGCCGAGCAGCATGGTGCCGAAGGTGCTGCACGAGACCACGAGGACGCTGTTGAGGAAGTACCGGCCGACGTTCGCCTTGGTCCACGCCCGGCCGAAGTTCTCCCACCGCAGCTCCGCCGGGAGCGTCCACGGGCTGCTGAAGATCTCACTGGTGTTCTTGAACGCGGCGAGGAACGTCCAGAGGATCGGCACGATCACGATCACCGCCCACACGGCGAGCGCGACGTGTCCCAGGCCGGCGAAGAGCCGCACCTCCGAGCGGGGGCCCTTGCCACGCCGGCCGCCGGTCGCGGAGTTCTCGCCGGTCTTCGGCGGTAGAGCCGCCGGCGTCGGCGGCAGCGTCGACTGGGGGTTCATCAGTACTCCACGCTTTCCCGCTTGGTGAGCCGCAGCGTCAGCGCCGCGAACGTGAGGGTGAGGAAGAACAGCGCCACGCCCATCGCGGAGGCGTAACCGTACTTCGAGTAGACGAACGCGTTGCGGTAGATCTCCATGGCCAGCACGGTGGTGGCGCCGTCCGGGCCGCCACCGTCGACCGAGAGCACGGCCACGATGGCGAACGCGTCGAACGCCGCGATGCCCAGATAGACCCACGCGACCTGGAGGGTGTCCCAGAGCAGCGGCAGGGTGACCCGGAAGAACAGCGTCACCCTGCTCGCCCCGTCCATCTCCGCGGCCTCGTAGATCTCGCCCGGGATGGAGGCCATCCCGGCCGAGAAGAGCACCACGTAGAAGCCGACGGCCTGCCAGACCAGCACCGCGAGGATCGACCAGAGGGCCAGGTTCGGCTTGACCAGGAAGAGGATCGGCTCCAGGCCGAACTTCATCAGCACGCCGTTGATCAGGCCGGACTCGTTCGGCCGGTAGACCATCTGGAACAGCACCGCGATGATCGCCACCGCCAGGACCTGGGGGAAGAAGAACACCACCCGGTAGAACTTCGCCCCCCAGACCCCCTGGCGTTGACCGCCGCTGCTCTTGCCACCCACGTTGAGCAGGAAGGCGAAGAACAACGCGATGGCGATCGTGATCAGCGGCAGGGCAAGCAGCAGTACGCCGTGGTGCTGGACCGCCTTCCAGAAGGCGCCGTCGTCGAGCAGCTTCCGGTAGTTGTCGAAGCCCACCCACTGCGGGGCGGAGAGCCCTCGCCAGTTGGTCATCGAGATCTGGAACGCCTGCGCGTACGGCCAGATCACGAATGTCACGTACAGCGCGACCGGGGCGAACAGGAACCCGATCACGAATGGATACTTGCCGTGCCGCATGACCCTAGCTCCGATCGATCAGCGCTTGAACTTGGCGACCGAGCTGTCCTTCTTGATCGCGTCGGCGCGCTTCTGGATCCGCTCCACGAAGGCGTCCGCGTTGATCCGGCCGAACATCAGCTCGTTGGTGGCGCTGCGCGCCTCGGTGTCGAGCTCCTTGTACCAGCCGTCGAAGTACAGGTTGAACACGTCCTGCCCGGCCGCCTTGAGCGCGGCCTGCGAGCTGGCCACACCGGGCGGGAAGGCGAAGCCCTCCGAACCGGAGGTGACCACGGTCGGGGCCTTGACCACCTCGGTGAAGCCCTTCGCGCCCGCCGTGGACAGCATCTGGCGCATGTACTCCAGGCCGCCCTTGGGGTTCTTGCTCTTCGCCGAGACGAAGTAGCCCTCGCCCGCGGTGGCCCGCAGCGCCGTGGCCGGCAGCTTGTCCGACGCGGTGAGACTCGGCACCGGCATGAGCTGGTAGTCGAAGCCGGCCGGGGTGTCCTTCTTCTGCTCGCCCTCCAGCCAGTCACCGCTGGGGTACAGGGCCACCTTGTACTGGTTCTGCCGCAGCTGCACGTCGGTGTGCTTGAGCCCCTCGAAGCTCTTGTCGCTGAACTTCGCCCCGACCTCGGCCCACGCCGTGGCCGCCTGCTTGACCGCGTCCTGCTTCCAGGCGCCGTCCTCCAGGTTGTCGATGTTCTTCAGCACCTCCACGCCGCCGATCTTGGCGGCCTGGGTGAGGATCACGTTCCACTGGTAGTACGCCGCGTTCGCCCCGGCGTAGCCGTACGGCGTGATGCCCTTGGCCTTGATGGCGGTGAGCAGCTTGATGAAGTCGTCCCAGGTCTTCGCCGGCGCCCAGCCGTTGTCCTTGAAGAGCTTGCCCGAGTACCAGATGCCGAAGACGGTGGAGACGTAGTACAGCACGTACGGCTTGCCGTTGAACGAGCCCGCCTCGACGGTGCCCGGCACCACGGTGTCGCGGACCTTCTTGGCCGGGTCGTCGACCGACGGGGCGTCCCACAGCTCGGTGAGGTCCTGGAGCTGACCGTCGGCGACCAGCGCGCCGAAGTCCATCAGCTTCTCGCCCGAGTTGTTCACGAACTCCGGCGGGTTGCCGGACGCGAACCGCGGCTGCAGGACCGTGGAGACGGCCTGCGTGGACTGGTGCTTGATCTCCGCCTTGGGGAACGCCTTCTTGTAGAGCGGCTCGTGCACGTCGGTGGCGTACTTCTCGCCGTAGCCGCCGTTGAAGATGATCACCTCGATCGGAGCGTCGTCCTTGACGCCCAGCGGGTTCTTCTCACTCTTGGTGCCTTCGGCGGCCTTCTCGTTGTCCTTGTCGCCGCCGCTGCTCGTCGCGCACGCGCTGAGCAGGCCGATGGCCGGAGTGGCGAGCATGCCCACGGCCGCGGCGCGACGCAGCACCGTGCGACGGTCGAGTGCGGCCGGGTGCTCGGGGGTAATCGACATCGTCGTCTCTCCTTGTGGAATTTCGGGTCAGGCGGTGCGCCGGAGACGCCCGGCGTACCGCGACTCGAGGGCGATGTTGTGCTCGTCCCCGCCGGGGACGTTGGCGGAGAGGTAGATAGGGGGTACCTCTCCGGCCTGGTGGAACCGTCGTACGACCTCAGCGGTCAGCAACTGCGCCAGCAGCGCGGTGGTGACCGAGGAGACCGCACAGACCGCGCCGCCGCCCTCGAGCGGCAGCAGTGCGTCGCCGTACGGTGCGCCGTTGTCCAGCACGACGTCGGCGAGGTCGGCGAGCCGTTGACCGGACGGGTGCCGTGGCGCCACCCGTGCGGTGTGCTCGACCGAGGTGACCGCGATCAACGGGTGACCGCGCTCGGTGACCAGCGCCGCCAGCTCGACCACCGAGCCGTTGATGCCGGACTGGGACGCCACCACGAACACGTCGCGCGGCTGGGGCGCCGCGAGCGCGTAGATCTGGTGGGCGATGGAGGGGTCGCGTTCCAGCTTGGGGTCGGCGAGCACGTCGCGCGGGGCGTCGCCGTGCACCACCAGGTCCCGTACCGAGAGCTGGTTGGTGGGGACCAGCCCACCGGCGCGGGCGACCAGTTCGGCGGCGAACGCCTCGGAGTGCCCAGCGCCGAACGCCTGGAGCACACCGCCGGCGCGCAGGCTGTCGGCGATCAGGTCGGCGGACCGGGTGATCCCGTCGGCCTCAGAGTCGAGCAGGCGGTCGAGCACCGGGCGGACGGCGTCCGCGTACCCCTGGGCACTGATCATGACTGGGCCCCTTTCGCGGCCTTGTGCCCGTCGACGGCCTGCGCGGTGCGCCGGAAGGCCGCGTGGGCGCGGTCGTGGGTGCGCTGGGCGACGGCGATGTAGAGCAGGTCGAGGACCACCAGTTGCGGGTGGCGGGCGGAGAGGGCGTCCGGCCGGAAGGTGGTGGCCTGGCTGGCGGTGAGCAGCACGATGTCGGCCAGCTCGGCCAGCGGTGAGCGGGGAAAGCCGGTGAGGGCGAGTGTGGTGGCGCCCCGGCTGCCCGCCTCGGCGAGCATCTCGATCGTCTCCCGGGTCTGGCCGGTGTGCGAGATGCCGAGCGCGACGTCGCCGACGCCGAG
Organism: Micromonospora sp. MH99; assembly: GCF_021442385.1. Lineage (GTDB taxonomy): Bacteria > Actinomycetota > Actinomycetes > Mycobacteriales > Micromonosporaceae > Micromonospora. Next base: position 1,952 of record NZ_MUZA01000117.1, on the reverse strand, counting down.
CAGCGCGGCGCTCGCCAGCCCCTCGTGCACGTCGCTCCAGGCCCAGGCGGCCACCCCGATGCGGTGCAGGCTGAACTGCATCTCCTCGCCGACCAGGGCGCTGCCGCTGGCGCCGAAGATGTTCACCCGGTTGGCGCCGGCGATCGCCACCGCGGCGCGTTCCACCTCGCCGAGGTCGAGCAGCGCGGCGGTGTCGTGCATGGCCCGGGTGTCGGCGGCCATGATCTGGTCGAGCACCCGCGCGAGGGGGTCGTTGGGCTGGATCTCACGGCCGATGTCGACGGTCCAGCCGGCCGAGCGGGCCCGGCCGGTCTCGGCGGCGATGCCCAGCCGCAGGTCGGCGTACCCCTCGAAGCCCATCGCCCGGCAGAAGCGGGTGATGGTGGCCGGCGAGGTGCCACTGCGCTCGGCAAGCTCCACAATGGTCGAGCGCGCGGCGGCCTCCGGGTCGCTGAGGACGTGCTCGGCGACGCGGCGCAGCGCGCCGGTCAGTTCGCCGAGACTGTTGCGGACCCGGGCCAACACCCCGTCGGACGACGATCCGAGGGCGTTTCGCCGGTCGATCGCGTCGGCGTCGACCACCGCGGTTCCCGCAGCGGTGTCCACCTCATGATCAACCATCGACGCCTCGCATTTTCGAAGGACTGTTAACTGTTAGTGGTAAAATTTCTTACTGAACGACCTTCTATGTCAAGACCGTGGGCGAAGTTTTCAAACTGTTACCTGGCGCACGCCCCTCCGCGCCGCCCCGAAGTTGCCCCGCGCGGCCACGCCGACCAGCATGAACAGGCCCAGCACCGCGCAGCGCAAGGAGGACCGTGCCGATGTCCGACACCGTCGTGGTCGGTCTCGACGTCGGGGGTACGTCCACCCGGGCGACCGCCCTGACCCTCGCCGGGGAACGCCTCGGCACCGGCCGAGCCGGCGGCGGCAACCCCACCAGCCACGGCGCCGAACGGGCCGCCGCCGAACTGTTGACCGCGCTGCGCGCCGCGCTCGCCGACGTCGACCCGACCCGGGTGGCCGCCGGCACCATCGGATTGGCCGGCGCAGCCCGGATCCTCGCCGACCCCGCCAGCCGCGCCGCCTTCGACCAGGCCTGGCACGACGCCGGCCTGCGCTGCCCGTACGCCGTGCACGGCGACGCCCTGGTCGCCTACGCCTCCGGCACCGCCGAGCCCGACGGGACGGTGCTCATCGCCGGCACCGGCGCGATCACCGCGCAGGTCGTCGACCTGCGACTCGACCGGGTCGCCGACGGCCACGGCTGGCTGCTCGGCGACGCCGGATCCGGCTTCTGGCTCGGCCGCGAGGCCGTCCGCCGGCTCCTGGCCGACCTGGACGCCGCCCGCACCCCCGGCACGCTGACCACTGCCGTCCTCACCGAACTGACCGGCAGCGCCGAGGTTGCTCCCCGCCCCCGCGACACCGTCGACGCCACGATCCAGGCGGTCACCCGCCGGCCGCCGATCGAGCTGGCCCGGCTCGCGCCGCTGGTCGTCACCGCCGCGGTCGACGGCGAACCCGTCGCCACCGCACTGATCGCCGAGGCCGCCGCCCACCTGGCCGGGAGCGTCGGCCGGATCCGCCCCGCCGGGGCGACGACGCCCGTCGTACTCGGCGGTGGACTGCTCACCGCGCACACCCCGCTGGCCACAGCCGTGCGCGCCGAGATCGGTCAACGCTGGCCGTCCGCGCCCCTGCGCACCGCCGGTGACGGCGCCGCCGCGGCAGCCTGGCTCGCCGCCCGCGCCCTACCCGAGCTCACCGACCCGGCAGCCCTGCACGCCCGCCTCTTCCCCACCCCCTGATCGCCCCCACCCCAGACCACCCCACCCCACCCCGGGCCGAACCGGGCAGCGCCAGACCGGGCCACACCGCGCCGGACCGCGCCGCAACGCGCCGGCCGCGCCATGCCACACCCGGCCGGGCCGGGCCACACCGCGCCCGAC
>NZ_MUZA01000116.1 GCF_021442385.1 Micromonospora sp. MH99 | reverse complement strand
GCCGGGGCTCATCCGGCCGTGGGGGCCGCGCCGTCCGGTGCGGCGGCGCCACCGAGCGCCGCCCCGTCGCCGCCGGCAGTGGACCCGCCGGGCACCGGCTGACCGATCGCCGGGGTCGTGGCCACCGGGTCGACAGTCGCCCCCGACGCGGAGTCGGCGGTACGCGCGCCCAGGGCGGCCAGCAGCTCGTCACCCATCAGCGAGATCGGCGGGGCGCCCATGGTCACCACCACGTCCCCCGGGCGGGCCCGGCGGACCACCTCGACCGGCGCGGCCTCCCAGGAGTCGACGAACACCTTGCGCTCGGCCGGCAGCGCCACCGCCTCGATCAGCGCCGCCGAGCCCTCACCGGGCTGGCGCAGCTCGCCCGGCCCGAAGACCTCCAGCAGCACCACCTCGTCGGCGATGGCCAGCGCGTCAGCGATCTCCGCCTGGTTGTCGCGGGTGCGGTACAGCCGGTACGGCTGGAAGACGACGATCAACCGCCCGTCGCCGGCCACCTCGCGCAGCGTCTGCATCGCCAGCGTCATCGACGTGGGGTGGTAGGCGTACTCGTCGTAGACCAGCACGCCGTCCGCGACGCCCTTGCGCTCGAAGCGCCGCCGCACGCCGGGGAAGACCGCCAGCGCGGCCTCCGCCGCCTCCAGCGGCAGCTTGAGCAGGTACGCGGTGAGCACCGCCGAGGCGCTGTTGAGCCCCATGTGCCGCCCCGGCACCGGCAGCCGGAACTCGCCCAGCGACCGCCCGTCGATCGCGGCCAGGTAGCGCACGCCGCGCGCCGAGGAGACGATCTCGGTCAACCGCAGGTCGGCGTCCTCGGCCGCGCCGTAGGTGAACACCCGCCGCCCCTCGGCGCGCAGGGTCGCCGCCAGCCGCCGACCGCCCGGGTCGTCGGCACAGGTGATGATGAACCCGTTCGGGTCGGTGAGGCGGGCGAACTCCACGAACGCCGCCTCCAGCGTCTCGTAGTCGCCGTAGGTGTTCAGGTGGTCCGGCTCGACGTTCGTGATGATCGAGACGTACGGGCGGTAGATGAGGAACGAGCGGTCGCTCTCGTCCGCCTCGACCACGAAGTGCTCGCCGGTGCCGTGGTGGGCGCCCGAGCCGACCTCGGAGATCTCCCCGCCGATCACGAAGGACGGGTCCACACCTGCCTGCTGGAGCACCATCGTCACCATCGAGGTGGTGGTGGTCTTGCCGTGCGTGCCGGCGACCGCGATCGCCCGGCGGCCGGTCATCGCCGCCGCGAGAGCCTCCGAGCGGTGCAGCACCCGCAGGCCGCGTCGACGGGCCTCGACCAGCTCCAGGTGGTCCTTCGGGATGGCCGAGGAGTAGACCACGGTGTCCACGCCGTCGAGGTTTGTCGCCTCGTGGCTGAGATAGATGGTGCCGCCGAGCGCCCGCAGACCCGCCAGCGAGGGCCACTCGCGCAGGTCGCTGCCGGAGACCCGGATGCCCCGGGTGAGCAGCAGCCGGGCCACGCCGAGCATGCCCACCCCGCCCACACCGATCAGGTGGACGGCGCCCAGGTCCTCGGCGGTGAGCGTGCCGGCCGGGGTGAACTGCGCGGTCACCGGTTCACCGCCTCGAGGACGAACGAGCGCAGCGCCTCGTCACCGTCGCGCCGCCCGTACGCCGACGCGGCGGCGCCCATCGCGTAGAGCCGTTGCGGATCGCGGATCAGCGGGATGACCGCGCGCTCCAGCCAGTCCGGGGTCAGCTCCGCGTCGTCGACGAGCAGCCCGCCGCCGGCCTCCACCACGGGCAGCGCGTTGCGCTTCTGCTCCTGATTGCTGTGCGGGTACGGCACGAAGATCGTCGGCAGGCCGATCGCGGCCACCTCGGCGACCGTCATCGCGCCGCCCCGGGCCAGCATGAGGTCGGCAGCCGCGTAGCCCAGCTCCATCTCGGACAGGTACGGCAGTGTCACGTACGGCACCGGCAGGTCGGTGGGGATCGGCACCGGCTCGTTGCGGGCGCCCATCACGTGCAGCACCTGCACACCGTTGCGGGCCAGCTCCTTGGCCGCGCCGGAGACCGCCAGGTTGATGGAGCGGGCGCCCGACGAGCCGCCCGCGACGAAGAGCACCGGCAGGTCCGGGCGGAGGCCGAACCGGGCCCGGGCGGCGTTACGCAGCGCGTACCGATCCAGCGAGGCGATGCTGCGGCGCAGCGGCACCCCGACCACTGTCGCGTCGCGCAGCGACTCGGCCTGGCTCGGCTGGTGCGGGAAGCCGACCGCGATGTTCTTGGTGAACTTCATACCCAGCCGGTTGGCCACACCCGGCGGCACGTTCACCTCGTGGATCACCATGGGCAGCTCACGACGCCACGCGGCCAGGTAGGCCGGGACCGAGACGTACCCGCCGAAGCCGACGACCGCGTCGGCGCGTACCTCGTCGATCACCTTGCCCGCGGCGCGGGCCGCGGTCCACATCCGGCCCGGGGTACGCACCAGGTTCATGTTCACCGACCGGGGCAGCTGGTACGCCGGGATCTGCCGCAGGTCGTAGCCCTGCGGCGGGATCAGCTCGTTCTCCATGCCCTTGGGTGTGCCGAGACAGGTGATCCGGACGCCCGGGTCGTGTCGGCGCAGGCAGTCGGCGAAGGCCAGCAGCGGGTAGATGTGTCCCCCGGTACCACCTCCCGCGAGCACCACCGAACGCAGCGGACCCATCAGCGTCTCCTCTCGCTCGCCGTACCCTGGCGGCTCCGGCCCTGCCGGGCGCCGCGCGGTGCGGCCTGGTCGTCCTGGCGCCGCTCGCGGGACCGGGGCACGGACCCTCGGCCAGCCGGCGGCGACGCCGGTCGGCGACGCCGACCGGGAAGCGGCGGCAACGGGGCCCAGAGTAGTCGGACCCACCGGGCCGGCGGACGGGCATGCAGCGCTCTGGCCGCATCGGGTTCGGCGCGGGCGAAGGACGCCAGCATCCCGATCGCCGCCAACGTCACGACCAGGGCACTTCCGCCGTCAGAGATGAACGGCAGCGGCAGACCGGTGATCGGCAGCAGCCCCACGACCCCACCGATGTTGATCACCGCCTGGCTCACCAGCCAAGTGGTCACGGCGGCGGCCGCCAGCCGCCGGAACGGGTCGTCGACCCGTCGGGCGATGCGCAGACCGGTGTACGCGAGCACCGCGAACAGCGCCAGCACCACGACGCAGCCGATCACCCCCAACTCCTCGGCCACGATCGCGAAGATGAAGTCGTTGTGCGCCTCGGGCAGCCAGTCCCACTTGAGGCTGCTCTTGCCCAGGCCGACGCCGAACCAGCCGCCGTGTTCGATGGCCAGCCGACCCTGGTAGAGCTGGAGGCAGCCGTCGAGCTTGCACTCCTGCGGGTCGGGCGGGTTGATGAACGACGTCAGCCGCGCCAGCCGGTAGTTCTCCGCGCCGCGCTCGCCGGAGCCCGCGCCCAGCGACGCCACGGCGATGAGCAGGCCCACGCCGAGCAGGCCGATCACTGTCAACGCGCCGAAGACGCGCGTCTGGACCCCGGCCGCCCAGAGCAGGCCGACCACGAGCGCCAGCAGGCAGAGCATGGTGCCCGTGTCGTTGTAGCCGACCAGGACGAAGAGCAGACCCATGACCGGGAAGAGCGGGGTGGCCAGCTCCCGCCACCAGCCCAGCGCGGCCCCCTTGCGGGCGATGACGTGCGAACCCCACAGCACCAGCGCGAACTTGGCCAGCTCCGACGGCTGCACCTGGATCCCGCCGACGAACAGCCAGTTCAGCCGCGCCTCGACCGGCCCGAACGCGACCGACTTCTGGTTGGTGAGCCGGCCGTAGGCCACCAGCAGGTTGAGCACCAACAGGAGCGCCACCGACGTGAACAGCAGCGGCCGCCCCAGGGTGCGGTACGTGCTGGCGGGCAGGCGCTGACACGCCCAGAACGCCCCGATGCCGATCACCGCGAAAATGGCCTGCTTGGTCACCGACGCGGACGCGTTGCCGTCCTCGGCGTAGTCCTTCACGCTGGTCGCCGAGAAGACCATCGTCAACCCGATGAGCAGCAGCAGGCCGGCACTGGACAGCAGCAGGTAGTAGGACGCCAGCGGCCGGTCCAGCAGGCCCCGCAGCGCGGCCAGTCCACCGGCCGCGTCCAGCCCGCGCAGCGACGCAGGCGTCTCCGTTGCCACGTCCCGCCGTGCCGCACCCGGCTCCGCGCCGCGGGTCTCGTCCGACTGCTTGCCGACCTCCGTGCCTCGTCCCGCTTCCACGGTCGACGGCCGGCGCGGCCGGCCGACTGCCCTGTCCTCGGTTTCTCGTTCCTCCCCCACCCGGACATCATCACCGCTCGGCGCGCCCGACAGGTCCACAACGCCGCACCGGGCGTGTCGGGCAGGGCGCGCGGCGGGGGCGCGCGGCGGGGGGCGGCCGTCCCCACCGCGTCCTTTGCTCTGCTTCAACCCAGGCAACAGTTCGGCCACCGGAGTGTCGCCTCCGTTGAAGCAGTGCAAAGGACGTTCCGACCACCCGGGCCACCCAGTCCCTGTCCCCGCTCATGCCCGGCAACGCGCCCGCCCCGACCTGCGCCGGGCGGGTCGGGGCGGGGTCGAGGCGGGGTCGGGGTCGGGGCCGGGGCCGGGGCCGGGGCCGTCAGGTCATGTTGGCGAGGAACTCGCTGTAGAACAGGCCCAGGGCGATGGCCACACCGATGCCGGCGATGATCCAGAACCGGACCACGATGTTGACCTCGCTCCAGCCGGCCAACTCGAAGTGGTGCTGCAGCGGTGACATCCGGAACACACGTTTACCTGTGGTCCGGAAGGAGATGATCTGGATCACCACGGACATCGTGATGATCACGAAGAGCCCGCCGATGATCGGCAGCAGCAGGATCGTGCGGGTGGACATCGCCATGCCGGCGATCAGGCCGCCCAGGCCCAGCGCCCCGGTGTCACCCATGAAGATCCGCGCCGGGGACGTGTTCCACCACAGGAAGCCCACACAGGCCCCGGCGGCGGCCCCGGCTATCAGCGCGATCTCCAACGGGTCCCGGACCTCGTAGCAGTACGGCTGGGTGTAGCTCGGGTCGGCGCACCAGTGGCGGTACTGCCAGAACGCGATCAGCGCGTACGCGGCGAGCACCATCACCGAGGCGCCGGTCGCCAGACCGTCCAGGCCGTCCGTCAGGTTGACGCCGTTCGTCGCGGCCATCACCACGAAGATGAAGATGATCACCGCGCCGACCTTGCTGACCTCCAGGAAGTCGATGTCCCGGATGAAGCTCAGCGTGGTGCTGCCCACGGTCTGGGTGTTGGTGGCGTTGCCCGTCGCGTCGGTCATCGTGCTCGGGAACCACAGCGCGATAACGCCGAAGACCGCTCCGACCAGGATCTGACCGAGCAGCTTGCCGCGCTTGTTGAGGCCGGCGCTGTTGCGCTTGCGCACCTTGAGGAAGTCGTCGAGGAAGCCCACCGCGCCGGAGAACACCATCAGCCCCAGCAGCACCAGCGCCGTGATGGTCGGCTCCACCTGCGCGATCTGCGCGTCCGGCAGCGTGGTCAGGGCCAGGTGGCCGGCCACGTACGCGATCACGGTGGCCAGGATGAAGACCACGCCGCCCATCGTCGGCGTGCCCTTCTTGCCCTGGTGCATGGCCGGGCCGTCGGACCGGATCGGCTGGCCGGCCTTGAGCCGGGTGAACACCTTGATCGCGATCGGGGTGCAGAACAGCGAGACGACGAAGGCCACCCCGATGGCGACGATGATGGCCCTCATCGACTGGCCTCCCCGGCGGCGTCGGCGCGCAGGGCGTCGGCCACCTCCCAGGTCCGGTACCGGGAGCCCTTGACCAGGACGACGTCGCCCGGCCGTAGCTCGCCCCGCAGCACCTCGACGGCCGCCGCCTGATCGGTGAGCAGCACCGACTCTCCTCCCCAGTTCGCTACCGCTGTCGCGCCTTCGTGGATCGGCGCGGCCGGCTCACCCACCACGAGCAGCCGGTCGACACCCAGCTCGGCCGCGAGCCGGCCGACCTCGGCGTGGCCGTCGCGCTCGAACGGGCCCAGCTCGGCCATGTAACCGAGCACCGCGACGGTACGCCTCTCACGTCCGAGGCTGGCGAGCGCCCGGAGCGCCACAGCCATCGAGGCCGGGTTGGCGTTGTACGAGTCGTCGATGACCGTCACCCCGTCGGGCCGGTCGAAGACGTCCATCCGCCGGGTGGACTTCAGCCCCAGCTCGCCGAGCGCCGTGGCCACCTCGGCCAGCGGCATGCCCAGCTCCCGGGCGACCGCGGCGGCGGCGAGCGTGTTGCCGACCTGGTGGCGGCCGGTCAGCGCGAGCCGTACCGGCGCGCTTCCCTCCGGCGTGACAAGGGTGTACGACGGGTGCCCCCGCTCGTCGAGCGTGACGTCCTCGGCGCGCAGGTCGGCGTCGGGCGCCTCGCCGTAGCGGACCACCCGGGCCCGCGTACGGCTCGCCATGGCGTCCACCCGGGGGTCGTCGGCGTTCAGCACCGCGAGGCCGTCGGGCGGCAGCGCCTCGACCAGCTCGCCCTTGGCCTGGGCGATGTTGTCCTGCGAGCCGAACTCGCCGATGTGCGAGGTTCCGACGTTGAGCACCACCGAGATGCGGGGCGGCACCAGCTCACACAGGTAGCGCACGTGCCCGATGCCGCGGGCGCCCTTCTCCATGACCAGGTAGCGGGTGTCCGGTCCGGCCAGCAGAGCCGTGTACGGGTGGCCCAGCTCGTTGTTGAACGACCCGGGCGGGGCCACCGTGGCGCCGAGGCGGGCGGTGAGCTGGCCGATCAGGTCCTTCGTGGTGGTCTTGCCCGACGAGCCGGTCACCCCGATCACGGTCAGCTCGGGCAGCCGGGCCACCGCCGCGCGGGCCAGCCGGCCCATCGCGGTCAGGGCGTCGTCGACGAGCACCATCGGCACCCCGGGCACCTCGCGGCTGCCGAGCACGGCCACCGCGCCGGCCTCGATCGCCCTCGCCGCGTAGTCGTGCCCGTCCACCTTCTCCCCCGGGAACGCCACGAAGAGCGACCCGGGCCCGACCTTGCGCGAGTCGAACTCGACCGACCCGGTCACGGTGGCGGCCGGGTCGGCGGCGACGAGCCGCCCGTCGACCGCTTCGGCCACCTCGGCCAGCGTCAGCGCGATCACCGCTGACCCGCCCGGTCCGGGAAGCGGGCCCGCAGCGCGTCGGCCAGCTCGGTGCTGTCGTCGAACGGGAGCATCTCGCCCGCCACCTCCTGACCCCGCTCATGGCCCTTGCCGAGCAGCGCGATCACGTCGCCCGGCTCGGCCAGTCGGACCGCCTCGTCGATCGCGTCCCGGCGACCGGCCACCTCGATGATCCGGGCGGCCGTGCCCGCCCGGTACGCCCCGGCGAGCACCTCGGCGCGGATCTGGGCCGGGTCCTCGGTACGCGGGTTGTCGTCGGTCACCAGCACCACGTCGGCCCCCTCGGCCGCGGCGGCGCCCATCACCGGGCGCTTGCCCCGGTCGCGGTCCCCGCCGGCGCCGATCACACAGATCAGCCGACCGGCGCTCAGCTCGCGCAGCGCGGCCAGCGCGGCCACTATCGCGTCGGCCTTGTGCGCGTAGTCGACGACCCCGCGTACCGGGCCGACGACGTCGACAAGTTGCAGGCGGCCGGGCACGCCACCGCAGGCGGCCACACCGGCCGCCGCGGTCACCGGGTCCACCCCGGCGCCCACCAGGGCGGCGATGGCCAGCAGCGCGTTTGCCACGTTGTGCCGCCCGGGCAGCGCCACACCGGCGGTCAGCGCCACGCCGTCCGGGCCGTGCGCGGTGAACCGCTGCGCGTACCCCTCGCCGTCGACGCCGTCGGCCCACCACGTCGCGGTCGGGTCGCCGGCGGCCGAGTAGCTGACCGTCGCCGGCTTGTAGAGCGGCTTGAGCGCCGGATCGTCGTGGTTGAGCACCTCGACCGCGCACCGACCGTCGAAGAGCTGCGCCTTGGCGGCGAAGTAGTCGGCGCTGTCGGCGTGGAAGTCCAGATGGTCGGAGCCGAAGTTCGTGTACCCGCCGACGGCGAAGCGCACCCCGCCGACCCGGCCCATGGCCAGGGCGTGGCTGGAGACCTCCATGACCACTGCGGTGACGCCGCGCTCCCGGGCGGTGGCCAGCATCGCGTGCAGGTCGGTCGCCTCCGGGGTGGTCCGCACGCTGTCGATCACCAGATCGCCGAGCCGGGTCTCCACGGTGCCGATCAGCCCGGTGGTGTGCCCGGCGGCACGCAACCCCGACTCGACCAGGTACGCGGTGGACGTCTTGCCGGCGGTCCCGGTCACGCCGATCACGGTGAGCGCCGCCGTCGGGTCGCCGTACACCGCCGAGGCCAGCTCGCCGAGCACCGCGCGGGGGTCGGGCACCACCAGGGCGGGCAGGCCGCTCGCCGCCGCCAGCTCGGCGCCGGCCGGGTCGGTCAGCAGTGCCACCGCGCCGGCCTCGGCCGCGCCGACGGCGAACTCCGCACCGTGGCGGCGGGCGCCGGGCAGGGCCGCGTACAGGTCGCCGGGGCGGACCTCCTGGCTGGCGTGGGTGGCGCCGGTGACGACCACGTCGGCGGCGTCCGCCGGGAGGTCGACGGCGAGCCGGAGGGCGAGGTCACCGAGCCGGACGCCGGTCACGGTACGTGGACGTGGATTGCCGGGCACGGCGTCAGACCCTACCCGGTCGTCCGGTTCCGGCCGCACAGCCGCCCCGGTGGTTCGTCGGCACTCACCGATGATGTCGCCCCTGCGCTGGTCAGCGCGGAAAGACCACGAACTTCGGTGCGGAACCACTCGCGGACGGCGGTACGCGGTAGTGACGCAGCGTGAACTGCATCATGTCGCGGAACGCCGGGTTGGCGATCGCCGCGCCCCCACCACCGGGCGCGTACACGAAGACCGCGATCACGTACCGGGGCTTCTCGGCGGGGGCCATGCCGATGAAGGAGGACACCTCGCCCGGTTGCTTCTTGCCGTCCACCAGACGCCAGCCGGTGCCGGTCTTGCCGGCGACCCGGTAGCCGGGGACCGCCGCCAGGGTGCCGGTGGCGCCCTCGACAGTGGTGACGGCCTCCAGCATGGTGCGCAGCGCCGCCGCGTTCTGCGGGCTGAGCACCGAGCGGGTGACCGGCGCCGGCGCGGGGGTGCGCTTGCCGTCCGGGCCGATCGTCTCCTTCACGAGGTGCGGCTGCACGTACGTGCCGTCGTTGGCGATGGTGGCGTACGCGGCGGCCATCTGCAACGGGGTGGCGTCGACGCTGTGCCCGATCGGCACCGACCCGGCCGACGAACCGCTCCACTCGTCGAGGGGCAGCAGCCGACCGCTGGCCTCCCCGGGCAGGCCCTCGCCGGTGGCCTTGCCCAGCCCGAACCGCTTCTGGTAGTCGATCAGCCGCTCCGGGCCGAGCCGGTCGGCGACGGTGATCGCGCCGACGTTCGACGAGAAGGCAAGCATCCCGGGCACGCTCATCTTGCGGCCGTTGGCCGGGTGGGTGTCGGAGAACCAGGTGTCACCCTTCTTGATGCTGTTCGCGATCGGCAGCGTCGTGTCCGGGGTGATCACCCCCTCCTGGAGCGCGGCGCCGTAGGTGATCGCCTTGTGCACCGAGCCGGGGTCGACCACGAAGCTGGTCGCGGCGTCCTCGCGGGCGACCGGGTCGCTGTCTCCCGGCTTGGCGGCGTTGTAGGTGGGGTCGCTGGCCTGGGCCCGCACCTCGCCGGTGGCGACGTCGATGATCACGGCGGCGGCGGTCGCGCCCCGCTGCCCCGCCATCCCCGCGCTGAGGATCTGCTGGCAACGGAACTGCAGGTCACGGTCGATGGTGAGGGTCAGCGAACTGCCCGGCTTGGCCGGGGTCGTCTTGCTGTAGCCGCCGGGGATCGGCGCGGCGAGGTCACCGAGGCCCGCCTCGTACACCCGCTTGCCGTCCTGCCCGGCGAGCAGCTCGTCGTAGCGGGCCTCCAGCCCTTCCAGCCCGACCATGTCCTGGCTGGTGAAGCCGATCAGGTTGGCCGCCAGGTCGTCGCCGGGCACCTCCCGACGCTCGTCGCGGTGCACCCCGATGCCGGGCAGCTCCAGCGCCAGCACCTGCTTGGCAGCCGGGATCTCCACCCCCCGGGCCAGGTACTCGAACCGCGACGGGTTGCCGTTCTCCAGCTTGCGGGGCTTCATCAGCTCGGTGAGCTTGGACACCGGAATGCCGAGCAGCGGAGAGAGCGCCTTGGCGGTGGCGTCGGCGCCGATCCACGCGGGGTTGGACCGGTCCTCGATCAGGGTGGGGTCGGCGAACACGTACCGCGCCTCGACGCTGTGGGCCAGCGGCTCGCCCCGGAAGTCGTAGATCGCGCCGCGCGGTGCGGGCAGCTCGACCGTGCGGGTCCGGTCGGCGACGCCACCACCTGCGTACGCCGGGGTGTCGACCGCCTGCAGGAAGACCAACCGCACCCCGATGACGACGAAGAGCGCCAGGGTGAGCACCGTACCCAGGCGCAGCCGCAGCCGTGGGTCGGCAAGCTTCGGTGGACGCGGCGGCTTGCGCGACGGCCGGCGGGCCGCCGGCCGGTCGGCGCGGCCGGGTGCGCGCGGCGTGGTGCGACGGCGCGGCGGCG
>NZ_MUZA01000115.1 GCF_021442385.1 Micromonospora sp. MH99 | reverse complement strand
AGGTCGACGCCCGGCGGCGCGGCGAGCAGCACCGTCCCACCGCCGGGGACGTCCGCGACGAACCGGCGTACCCCCTCGGTGTCGCACTGGGCCGCGAGCAGCGCGTCGGCCAGCTCGGCCGGGCGCAGCGCCGGCAGGTCGGCGGTCAGCCCGGCCACCCACCGCCCGGAGATCTGTGCCGCGCCGTGCCGGAACGCGGCGTTCAGGCCGGCGTCCGGCACGTCGGGCACCGTCCCCGCCCCGGCGGCGCGGGCCGCGGCCACCACCCGGGTGTCGTCGGTCACCACCAGAGCCTCGGCGACCGCCGGGCAGGCCAGCACCGCGCGGAGCGTGTCGGCCGCCAGCGCCAGCGCCAGCTCCTCATGCGGTACGCCGGGCAGCGCGCCCCGCAGCCGGCTCTTGGCCGCTGCCAGACGCTTCACCGGCACCACCACGGCCCACCTCGGCTGACTCACGTCCGCAATCCTGCCAGCCGGACGACGGGACCCTCGCTGGCCGTACCGGGGGCGAGCAGGCATGATTTCCGCTGCGGGTGTCGCGGTGGGCTCGCGGCGGGTCGGGGCGGGACGAGGAGGCACAGTGGCACGGCGGAGGCTGGGGTTCTGGCAACGGTTCGCCGTGGGGCTGGTGAAGCCGGTGATGATCGTCTGGACCCGGCGGACCTGGCGCGGCCAGGAGCACCTCGCCAAGGACGGCGGAATGATCATTGTCGCCAACCACATCTCGCACGCCGACCCGTTGGTTTCCGCGCACTTCATCTACGACTCCGGGCGGTGGCCGCAGTACCTGGGCAAGGCCAGCGTGTTCCGGGTGCCGGTGATCGGCTGGATTCTGCACCGCTGTCTGCAGATCCCGGTCGAGCGCGGCAGCGTGGACGCGGTCCGCTCGCTGGACCGGTCGGTAGCCGCGCTCGACGAGGGCGGCGCGGTGGTGATCTACCCGGAGGGCACCACCACCCGACAGCCGGACCTGTGGCCGATGAAGGCCAAGACCGGCGCCGCCCGGCTGGCGCTGGCCACCGGCGCCCCCGTGGTGCCGCTGGTGATGTGGGGCCCGGAGCGGATCTTCGACCCGCGAACCAGCCGGCTCAACCCACGCCCCCGGATCCCGGTGACGGTGGTGGCCGGCGAGCCGATCGACCTGAGCCGCTGGGCGGGCGCCCCGCCGACCCGGGCCACTCTCGAGGAGATGACGGACGCCATCATGCTGCGGCTGCGGGACATGCTCGTCGAGATCCGTGGTGGCACCCCGCCCCCGCTGTGGGAACGGCCGGCCCGACCGTCCGTCGAGCGCCCGCAGGGTGAAGCGGCATGAGCGGCCACGTCGCCGTGCTGGGCGCCGGCTCCTGGGGCACCGCCTTCGCCAAGATCCTGGCCGACGCGGGTCGGGACGTGACCGTGTGGGCCCGCCGCGCCCCCGTGGCCGAGAGCATCCGCGCCGAGCGTCGCAACCCGGAGTACCTGCCGGACCTGCTGCTGCCGGCCCGGGTCACCGCCACCACCGACGCCGCCGAGGCGATCAGCGGCGCCGAGCTGGTGGTCCTGGCCGTGCCCTCGCAGACCCTGCGCGGCAACCTCGCCGAGTGGGCCGGGCACCTGCACCCGGACGCCACCCTGGTGTCGCTGATGAAGGGCATCGAACTCGGCACCACCAAGCGGATGAGCGAGGTCATCGTCGAGACCGCCGGGGTGGCCGCCGACCGCGTGGTGGTGGTCTCCGGCCCGAACCTCGCCCCCGAGATCGCCGCCGAGCAGCCGGCCGCCACCGTCGTCGCCGGGACGAACAGCCATCGCACGGTGCTCGTGCAGTCGTCGATCCGGACGCCGTACCTGCGCCCGTACACCAACGACGACGTGATCGGCTGTGAGCTGGGCGGCGCGGTCAAGAACGTGATCGCGCTGTCGTACGGCATCGCCACCGCCATGGGCTTCGGCGACAACACCCGGGCCATGTTGATGACCCGAGGGCTGGCCGAGACGGCCCGCCTGGGCGTGGCCCTCGGCGCGGACCCGATCACCTTCGCCGGCCTGGCCGGCATGGGCGACCTCGTCGCGTCCTGCTCGTCCCCGCTGGCCCGCAACCGCACCTTCGGCGAGCACCTGGGCCGGGGGGAGACGCTGGAGCAGGCCCAGGCAGCGACCCGGCAGACCGCCGAGGGCGTGAAGAGCTGCCTCGCGATCCGCGATCTGGCGCGGGCGCACGGCGTGGAGATGCCGATCACCGAGCACGTCGAACGGATCTGCCACGAGGGGATGGACCCGCGCCTCGCCGTGGACACCCTGATGAGCCGGACCGCCAAGCCCGAGTCGTACGAGTGAGGAACCGATGAGCGAACTGGGAGACGGCACCCGCTGCGTCCGCGCCGGCCTGCCCGAGCCGGCACCGGGTGACCCGTTCCTGCCGGGCCCGGTCTTCGCCGCGCCGTACCACCTCGACCCGTGGCAGGGCCAGGGCACGTCGCCGAACGGCTACGGCCGCCCCGACAACCCGACCCGGCGGCTGTTGGAGGCCGCCGTGGGCGAGTTGGAGGGCGGCGACTGCCGGGTCTTCGCCAGCGGTCAGGCCGCCATCACCGGGGCGCTGCTCACCCTGCTGCGCCCCGGGGACACCGTCATGCTGCCCTCCGACGGCTACTTCCCCGTCCGGGCGTTCGCCACCGCCGTGCTGGAGACGATCGGCGTACGGGTGGTCTTCGTGCCGACCGTGGGGCCGTACCCGTCCTTCGAGGGCGTCCGGCTGGTGCTGGTGGAGACCCCGGCCAACCCGGGTCTGGACGTGGTCGACGTGGCCGCCCTCGCGGAGCGGGCGCACGCCGCCGGCGCGCTGCTCGCGGTCGACAACACCACTGCCACCCCGCTCGGGCAGCGCCCGCTGGACCTCGGCGCCGACCTGGTGGTGGCCTCCGGAACGAAGGCGCTCACCGGCCACTCCGACCTGCTGCTGGGCTACCTGGCCAGCCGGTCCGCCGAGGTCATCGAGGCGGTGACGCTCTGGCGTACCGCCACCGGCTCGGTGCCCGGAGCGTTCGACGCCTGGTTGGCGCACCGGTCGCTGGCGACCCTCGACCTGCGGCTGGCCCGCCAGAGCGCGAACGCCGCAGCCGTCGCCGACCTGCTGGCGGGCCGGCCGGACGTGACCGGTCTGCGCTGGCCGGGGCTGCCGGACGACCCCGCGTACGCGGTGGCCTCGGCGCAGATGCGCCGGATGCCCGGGGTGCTCTCGTTCGACCTGGGCGACGCCGACCGGGTGGCCCGCTTCGTCGAGGCCGCCCGGCTGGTGGCGGCGGCCACCTCGTTCGGCGGTCTGCACACCACCGCGGACCGGCGGGCGCAGTGGGGGGACGACACGGCCCCCGGCTTCGTCCGGCTCTCCTGCGGTGTGGAGGACACACCGGATCTGGTGGCCGACATCGCCGCAGCCCTGGACGCCGCCGGGCCGGCCTGAGTTATCGTGTCCGCGGCCCACGAGTGTGGGCCTCGACCGGAGGAGGTGAGACCGATCCGCCAGCCAGTAGGACCGGCGCTTCCTCCCGTGTCCACGCCGCTCTAGCGGCCTCGGGAGCGCCGGCGAGCGTTCCCGGAGGCTTTCTGATGCTGACACCCTTCCCCACCGACCGGACCACCCTCGTGAGCCGGCTGCGCGCCGCCGGCTGCGTCTACGCCGAGGACGAGGCCGAGCTGTTGCTGGCCGCCGCGGACTCCCCGGCGACGCTTGCCGACCTGACCGCACGGCGCGTGGCGGGCGAACCGCTGGAGTACCTGCTCGGCTGGGCCGAGTTCTGCGGCCTGCGGATCTCCGTCGACGCGGGCGTCTTCGTGCCGCGCGGTCGGACGGCCCTGCTGGTCGACGCCGCCGTCGAGCTGACCGGCCCGGCGCCGGCAGTTGTCGACCTCTGCTGCGGCTCCGGGGCCACCGCTGTCGCGCTGGCCCGCCGGCTCGCGCCCCGCTGGTTGGCCGCCGCCGACATCGACCCGGCGGCGGTGGCGTGCGCCCGCCGCAACCTCGCGGGGCTGCCCGCCGAGGTGTACGAGGGTGACCTGTTCGCGCCGCTGCCGGCGCACTGGCGGGGGCGGCTCGACCTGGTGGTGGCCAACGCCCCCTACGTGCCGACCGAGGCGGTGGCGCTGATGCCGCCGGAGGCGCGGCTGCACGAGGCCCCGGTGGCGCTCGACGGCGGGCCGGACGGGCTCACCGTGCTGCGTCGGGTGGGCGTCGACGCGGCGCACTGGCTGGCACCCGGCGGCCACCTGGTGGTCGAGGCCGGCGAAACGCAGACCGACGCCCTCTGCGACGCGTTCCGCGCGGCCGGGCTGGTCCCGACCGTCCGGCACGACGAGGACCGGGACGCCACCGCGGTAACCGCCCGCCGCCCAGGCTGATCCGCCCAGCGGCGCTGCGGCGGAAGTGCCTGGTCGACCCGCCCACGTGTTCGCGTCCTTTGCTCTGCTTCAACCGGCGCAACACTCGCGGCCGATTTGTGTTGCGTGGAGTGAAGCAGAGCAAAGGACGCGCGACAGCAGTCCGGGGCACCGGGGACAGGAACTCCGATGTCACCGGAGCTGGGCTGGTACCCCCAGCCCCAGTTTCAGTGGGCGGGCGTGGCGGGGGAGCGGGGTTGGCACTAGCCTCGGCTCACACTCATGAGGGCGGGAGGCGGTTGCGGTGGGCAGCGCAGGTGTGCCGGTGGTCGTCGGCCTGGACAACGGCGGCACCAGCAACAACGCCACGGTCCTGACGGTGGATGGCAGGTTCCTGGTGGACGGGCTGCTGGAGATCCCGAGCGAGGTGCGTGAGGGGCCGGAGGCCGCGATCGAAGCGCTCGCCCAGGCGCTGGACGGGGCTCTGGCGCAGACCGGCGTCTCTCGTGACCTGGTCCAGGCCGTCGGGCTGGACACGCCCGGCCCGGCCAGTGCCACCGGCGTCATCTCGTCGCGCGGCTCGACCAACTTCTCCCAGCCGGCCTGGCGTGGTTTCGACGTGCGGGGCGCGCTCCAGCGGCGGCTCGGCCTGCCGGTGATCTACCACAACGACGGCAACGCGGCAGCGCTCTACGCCCACCACGTGTACTTCGGCGACGAGGCGATGACGCGATCGTCGGTCTCGGCGATCGTCGGCACCGGCCTCGGCGGCGGGGTCGTCGAGAGCGGCAAGGTGATCGCCGGCGCCGCCGGCATGGCGGGCGAACTGGGTCACGTGCACATCCCGCTGAACGGGCTGCTCGGCCCGGGTCAGCCGGAGCCCATCTGCGCCTGCGGCTTCACCGGCGACGTGGAGAGCGTCGCGTCGCTGACCGGCATCGAGAACAACCTGCTGCCGTACTGGCTGACCCGCTACCCCGACCACCCGCTGGCCGCCGAGCCGGCGGCGCGGGCCGCGAAGCTGGTGCGGGGCTACGGCGAGCGGGGTGACGCGCTCGCCCGGGACCTCTTCACCCAACAGGCGATGGCGCTGGGCCGGCTGTTCACCGTGGCGGCCAACTTCACCGATCCCCACGCGTACTTCGTGGGGGGCGGGGTGGTGGAGGCGGCGCCGGAGTTCCGCGACTGGTTCCTGGCGACGGTCCGCGAGCACACGGTCCTTCGCGAGGAGCAGGCCCGGTCAGCGGGGCGCGGGGGCGGGGTGGTCGCGCTCCGGTCAGCGGCGCGGCGGGGCCTGGGCGAAGGCGGCCCAGGCCGCCGGGCGGAAGAGCAGGGCCGGGCCGGCCGGGTCCTTGGAGTCGCGGACGGCCACCAGTTGGGGGATCGTGGCCACCTCCACGCAGGCGCCCTCATCGCCGCTGCGGCTGCTCTTGCGCCACGCCGCCGTGGCCAACGCCGCTGTGATCGTCGGTGTCATCGGTCCTACCGTCCCTTCAGGACTGACAGGAGCATCGCCCGGCTGTCCGCCGGGCTGAGCGCCACGCTGCGCAGATGCTCCATGATCTTGGTGCAGGTACGCGTCTCGCCCGCGCGGTCGAGGATCATCTGACCGGCGACGGTCTCCACTGACGCGATGATCGGGTCCTCCGGGTCGGCGAACTCCAGGATGTGCAGCGAGCCCCGGGTGCCCCGGTGGTAACCGGCGGAGAGCGGGATCACCTGAACGGTGATGTTCGGCAGTTCGGCCATCTTGACGAGGTGCCGTAGCTGGCCGTCCATCACCGACTGGTCACCGACCGGGCGCAGCAGCGCGCCCTCGTCGATGATGGCGTCGAGGATGGGTGGGGTGTCGGCGGTGAGCCGCACCTGGCGGTCGAGTCGGATCTTGACCCGCTGCTCCACCAGCTCGTCGCCGAGGGTGTGCGGGCCGCCGCGCATCACGCCGCGGATGTAGTCGGCGGTCTGCAGCAGGCCGGGCACCACCGAGGGCTCGAAGTTGGCGATGGCGGTGGCCTCCGCCTCCAGGGCGATGAAGTCGATGGTGCGCGGGTCGAGCAGGTACGAGTACGACACCCACCAGCCCGGTTTGCGGGCGTCCTTGGCGAGCTGCACCGCGGCGGCCACCTCCTCGGAACCCACCCCGTACGAGGTGAGCAGGGCGCGCACCGTGGCCGGGCTGATCAGCGTCTGGGCGTTCTCGTAGCGGGAGAGGGTGCTGCGGGTGCTGTTGATTTCATCCGCGGCGGTTTCCAGCGTCAGCCCGGCGGCTTCCCGGTGATGGCGTAGGGCGATGCCGAGCCGGCGGGCGCGGGCGGTCTTCGGGGCCATGCATCGATGGTCGCACACATTCATGGGAACGGGTACATGAGAGATGGCCGATGAGAGTTGCATTCATGGCTGTAGACGTGTCAATCTGTCATCGCGTCCTCACCGCCGGTTGTCGTGGCGACGGTGGTGGTGAGCGACCGGAGGGGATAGGGCGCGCGGCGATCGGGTTTCTCCCCCGTACCCGATCGCCGCGTGCCGCCCGTTCCAGCCGCCGGAAGGAGACGACGTGCACACCGGTCCGAAGTCTCTCGCCCTGCAGCGCGAGGGGCGGCGATGACCCGCTTCCTGGTCGTGCTCACCGACGTGCGTCCCGTCGAGGGCGTCGACCGCAACGAACGCGTCACCCCCGAGCGTCGCCGCCAGGTGGTCGGCGCCAGCAGCAGGGAGGCCGCGGACCGGATCGCGGGCGCCTTCATGGCGCTGGGGATGGTGCGGGCCGGGCGGCAGCGGGTGAAGGTGATCGCGGTCGGCCGCCGGCACGCCGGAGACTGATCAGCCCCGAACATTCCGTCACGCACCGTATATGCTCTGTTGACCGATTGCCGTGTCGCTTCGGGGCTCGCCGGGTATCGCCGCGCCTGATCGCCACGCACAGTAAGGTCAACCGGGTGAGCGCCACCGGCGAGCACGACCAGCCGCAGTCGCGTACGAAGAGGTGACCGGAGTGACCACCCCAGGCAAGACCCGCGTGGCGATCGTCTTCGGCGGCCGCAGCCCGGAACACGGCATCTCCTGCGTCAGCGCCGGCAGCGTGTTCGCCGCACTCGACCCGGACGAGTACGAGGTGGTGCCGGTGGGCATCACCCGCGCCGGCCAGTGGGTGCTGACCAGCGGCGATCCCGCCCAGCTCGCCATCAACGCCCGCCAGCTCCCGGAGATCACCGCCGAGTCCGGGACGGACCTCGTGCTGCGCGCCGACCCGACCGGCAACGGGCTGATGGTGCTCGACCAGACCGAGGGGCCCCGGGCGCTGGCCGACGTGGACGTGGTCTTCCCGGTCCTGCATGGCACGTACGGCGAGGACGGCACCATCCAGGGCATGCTGGAGATGGCCGGCATCCCCTACGTGGGGGCGAACGTGTTCGCCTCCGCCGCCGCCATGGACAAGGAGTTCACCAAGAAGCTCTGCGCTGTCGAGGGCATCCCGGTCGGCGCGTACGCGGTGCTGCGCAACGGCATGACGCTCAGCGAGCAGGACAAGAAGCGGCTCGGCCTGCCGGTCTTCGTCAAGCCGTCCCGGGCCGGCTCGTCGTTCGGCATCACCCGCGTCACCGACTGGGCCGAGCTGGACGCGGCGGTCGCCACCGCCCGGCAGTTCGACCCGAAGGTCATCATCGAGGCCGCGATCGTTGGCCGCGAGATCGAGTGCGGCGTGCTGGAGGGCGAGGCGGGCGGTGCCCCCGAGGCGTCCGTGCTGGCCGAGGTGCGGGTCGTCGCCGACCACGACTTCTACGACTTCGAGGCCAAGTACCTCGACGACTCCTGCGAGTACGACATCCCGGCCGGCCTGCCGGACCGGGTGACCCGCCAGGTGCGGGAGTACGCCGTCCGCGCGTTCACCGCGCTGGACTGCGCCGGCCTGGCCCGGGCCGACTTCTTCGTCACCCCCGAGCTGGACGTCTACCTCAACGAGATCAACACGATGCCCGGGTTCACCCCGACGTCGATGTTCCCCCGGATGTGGGCGGCCTCCGGCCTGGAGTACCCCAAGCTGGTCAACCGGCTGATCCGCACCGCCCAGCGGCGCGGCGTCGGCCTGCACTGAGCAGTCGCCCCCGACGCGCGGCCCGCCGTACGGGCCGCGCGTCAGCGGATCAGCGCTGGCAGCCGGCGGGGATGGCCCCGCCGGAGGGCACCGACGCCACGATCGCGCTGGAGATCGGCGAGACCCACTGCAGCGGCTGCTCGTACGAGCGTGGAATGCGGACGGTGACCGGCGTCTCCCGATCGACAGTGGTGAGCACTGTCACGTCGGTCTCCTCGACGGGATGCCAGCAGACCCGGTTGACGGTCCAGACCTCGTCGGTGGCCGGGACGGTCGGCGCGGCGCCCCCACAGGCCACGGTGAGCGCGGGGTCGCCGTACGCGGCGTTCTGCTCCGGACCCGCCGTGACCGGGCGCTGGGCCAGGTCACGGATGGTCTGCGGCAGCTGGGAGAGCAGCGCGCGGCAGACCGTGGCCGGACGTTCAGCCAGCGCCGGGGCGGCCATCTCGACCGGGGCGGTGGACTGCGCCCGTGCGGTGCTCGGCGAGGGACTCGGCGCGGCGGCGGGCGTGTCCGGGGCGAGCTTGGCGAAGGCCAGCACGGCCACCAGCAGCGTGATCGGCAACGCGATCAACGTGGCCAGCAGGGCGGCGCCCCGGATCGTCCGGTCCCGGCCGGCCGGCGCGTCGGCGCCCTGCTCGGCGCTGTCGCGGATACCGTCAGCCGGCTCGGGCGTCCCGTCGGCCGGCTCGCGCTTTCCGTCGGCCGGCTTGGGCTTGCCGTCGTCGTCGAGAGCAGCCGAGGAGGTCGTCATCTCGTCCACTTACAGCCGCACCACCGAACACGTGAGGGTGCGGGTGATGCCGGGCACCATCTGCACCTTGCTGACGATGAGTTTGCCGAGCTCGTCGACGGTGTTCGCCTCGGTGAGGACGACCACGTCGTACGGCCCGGTGACGGCGTCGACGCGTACCACGCCGGCGATGTCCGCGATGAGACCCGCCACGTCACGTGCGCGGCCGACCTCGGTCTGGATGAGGATGTACGCCTGTACCACGACTCGACCTCCGTCCGTCGCCGCCCGGGAGCGGCCCGAAGGGTGAAACTACCTTACGGACCAGGTCTGATCCCTATCGGTGGTCAAGGAGCAGCGGTGAGCGAGCGCGGCGGTGCCGGGCAGTACGGGCCGAACGCCGGCGGTGGCGCCAGCGTGGCGGGAATCGGCGAGTTCGGGCTGATCGGGCGGATCACCGCCCGATTGGCGATGGGCCCGACGACAGTGCTCGGCCCGGGTGACGACGCGGCGGTCGTGGCCGCGCCGGACGCCCGGGTGGTCGCCTGCACGGATGTGCTTGTCGACGGACGGCACTTCCGGCGGGACTGGTGCTCGGCGCGCGACGTCGGTCACCGGGCCGCGGCGGCCAACCTGGCCGACGTCGCGGCGATGGGCGCCACCCCGACAGCCCTGCTGGTCGCCCTCTGCATGCCCGCCGACCTGGAGACGAGTTGGGCGGAGGGCCTGGCCGACGGGTTGGCCGCAGAGGCCGCCACGGTCGGCGCGAGCGTCGTCGGCGGGGACATGTCGGCCAGCCCCACCCTGACCATCGCGGTCACCGCCCTGGGCGACCTCGCCGGCCGGGCGCCGGTGGTGCGCTCCGGCGCCCGCCCCGGGGACGTGCTCGCCCTGGCCGGCCGCATCGGGTACGCGGCGGCCGGACTGACCGTGCTCAGCCGGGGATTTCGCACACCCCGGCTGCTGGTCGAGGCGTACCGGCGACCGCAGGTCGCCTACCCGGCCGGGCCGCAGGCCGCCCAGCTCGGCGCGACCTCGATGATCGACGTCTCGGACGGGCTCCTCGCCGATCTCGGGCACGTGGCGCAGGCCAGCGGTGTGGCGATCGACGTGCGCCGCGACGCGTTCGAGGTGCCCCGGCAGATGGCCGACGCCGCGCGGGCGCTCGGCGTCGACCCGTACACCTGGATTCTGGCCGGTGGCGAGGACCACGCGCTGGCCGCGACCTTTCCCGCGACGGTGGCGTTGCCGCCGGAGTGGCGACCCATCGGCCTGGTCACGGAGGGTGCCGGAGTGACTGTCGACGGCGGCGCCTACGACGGGCCCCGGGGCTGGGACCACTTCCGGTGACGCCGCGCGCCGGCCGTATTCTGGACACCGTGAGTGAGATCGAGATCCGGGTGGTGCGGTTCGACGCGCCGGTGGCGCAGCAGCTGATCCGGGCCGCGCTGGCCGACCTCGGTGTCCGCTACGGGGGCACCGGCGACGACACCCCGGTCGCCGCGAGCGAATTCGAGCCGCCGGACGGCGCGTTCCTCGTCGCCTACCTGGCCGGGGAGCCGGTCGGCTGCGGCGGCTGGCGCAGCCACGGTGCGGACACCGCCGAGCTGAAGCGGATGTACACCGCCCCGGCGGCCCGTGGTCGCGGCGTGGCCCGGACGGTCCTCGCGGCCGTCGAGCGCTCGGCCCGCGAGCAGGGCCGCAAGCGGATGGTCCTGGAGTGCGGGGACAAACAGCCCGAGGCGATCGCCATGTACGCGTCCGCCGGTTATGACCGAATCCCGAACTTCGGCTTCTACAAGGACGCGGAGGGCTGCGTCTCCTTCGGCCGCACGCTCTGAGCGGCAGCCGACCACCCGGGCGCGGACACGACAGAGCCGGCGGACCGCAGGGGTCCGCCGGCTGAGCCGAACGAGAAGAGTTGGTGCTGCCGCGTCAGGCGCGGGTGACCTTGCCGGCCTTGATGCACGAGGTGCAGACCTGCAACTTCTTGGTGTTGCCGCCACCGGCCGGGGTACGCACCGACTGGATGTTCGGGTTCCAGCGGCGGTTGGTCCGCCGGTGCGAGTGGGACACGTTGTGGCCGAAGCCCGGTCCCTTGCCACAGACGTCGCACACGCTAGCCACGGGATACTCCTGGGATTGAAACGTTCATGAGGTCGCCGGCAGGCGCTGCCCGGGCAACCTGGTCAGGTTACCCGATGACCCGCCGACCCGGCCAACCGGCCCGGTCGGGCGGTCGTGCACGGCCCGGCCCGGGCCTGCTGGTGGGCCGGTGGGCCGGCCCGGCGGCAACCGTACCGGAGGCGGTGACCTGGCCCGGGAGCGCCATCGGACCGGGCGCGGGCGGACACGCCGGACGAGTCCGACGCGTGTCGGTGCGCAACAGTAGGCTTCTGGCCGTGCTGGACACCCTCGACGCCGCCGCGGTCCGCCGCTGGTGCGCGAGCGGGCTGGCCGCGCTCAAGCGCCACCAGGGCGAGATCGACGAGCTCAACGTCTATCCGGTGCCCGACGGCGACACCGGCACCAACCTGGTGCTCACCCTCACCTCGGCCCAGCAGGCCCTGTCGATGGACCTGGACACCCTCCCCGACAGCGGTCCCACCGCCCACGGGCACGCGCTGCGGCTGATGGCCCAGGGCGCACTGCTCGGCGCCCGGGGCAACTCGGGGGTCATCCTGTCGCAGATCCTGCGCGGCTTCGCCGACGCCGTCGTCGCCGTGCCGGTGGTGCGTGGGCAGGCACTGGCGGTCGCGCTGCGGGCCGCGACCGCCGCCGCGTACACGGCGGTCGGCCGTCCCGTGGAGGGCACCCTGCTCACCGTCGTCGCCGCGGCCGCCACCGGAGCCGAGCAGGTGGG
>NZ_MUZA01000114.1 GCF_021442385.1 Micromonospora sp. MH99 | reverse complement strand
CGTCCGCGAGCCGTCCGGCGGGCGACGGCGACGGTCCGGCCGCCGGTGACGGCAACACCCAGGGTGGCCGGCGCTCCTTCTTCGAGCCGACGTCCGGTCGAGCGTCCGGCCCGGTCTCCGGGGACGCCCGGCCGGGCGACCGCGCGGTGCCCCCGTCCCGGTTCGGGCGCGGCAGCCAGCCCTTCCCGCGTCGCCGTCCCGCGGACGCGCCGGGCGGCGACAGCGCGGCCTCGGCCTTCCCGATGCCGACACCGGACGCCACCCGACCGCTGCGGCCACCGGCCGGCGACCTGGGCGCGTCCCGGGTGGTACGAGCGCCCGCGACTGACGACGAGGCCACCCAACCTCTGCCACCGCGACGGCCCACACCGTTGGCCGAGGAACCCACCCATGCGTTCCGGGTGCCCGGCCCAGCCGCGGGCGAGCCGTCACCGACAGGCGTCGGAGGGCCCGTTCCGACGGCCGACGAGACCCAGGCGATCCCGCGTGGCCGCCCCGGTGACCGGCAGCGCTTCGAGCCGGTGGAGGAACTGCCTCCGTCGGTCGCGGAGCCGGTCTCCGGCCCACCCGCCCCGCGTCGCGGCTTCACGCCCATCGTCATCGAGGGCACCATCATCGAGTCCCGCGATCTCCTCGACCCCACCGAGGGCGCTCCCGCGTTCGACACGGCACGGCGACCCGGCCCGACGACGGCCGGCCCGACGACCGCCGGCCCGCCGCCGTTCGGTCCGCCCGCGCCCGACCCGGCCGCGCCCGGTCCCGCTGTTCCCGGGGCCTCGATGCCCGGCCCCTTCGCTCCCGGACCCTCCGCCGCGGCCCCGGATCCGTTCGGCGTGCCCTCGTCGTTCACGCCCGCCTCGTCCGGCACGGCTCCGTTCGAAGCAGCCGACACCGGCACGGGCCTGGCCGATCCCCCCGAGACCGCCGCCGGCCTGTTCGGCACGGACAGCACCGGCGCGGGCCCGTTCGATCCGGCCGGCTCCGACCTGAGCGGCGCTGACCTGAGCGGCGCTGGCCTGAGCGGCGCTGGCCTGAGCGGCTCCGACCTGAGCGGCGCTGGCTTGAGCGGCGCTGGCCTCAGCGGTGACGACCTGAGCGGCGCTGGCTTGAGCGGCGCTGGCCTCAGCGGTGACGACCTGAGCGGCGCTGGCTTGAGCGGCGCTGGCCTCAGCGGTGACGACCTGAGCGGCGGCGGCTCGGCCGGTTGGTCGGCGCCCCGATCCCCGGTGGGCTACGAGCCGGAGACGGTACGCGCCGACGACGAGCGCCCGGTCGTGGACGACAAGCGTGCGGTGGTCGACGAGCCGGCTCCGGTGCAGTTCGAGCCGGCCAACACCGTCGAGGAGGACCTGCTCGGCGCGGCCGGCGCGGGCAGCACGGACACGTTCCTGTCCACCCTGCTGTTGGCCCGGGTCCTGCTTCCGTCGGCGGCGGACTCGGTGCGCGGCAGCCGTCCCGGCGACCCGGGCTTCGTGTGGCGTACCGCCCAGCTCGACGGCGAGACGTACGTGGTGGTCTACACGTCCCCGGAGCGCCTCGCCGACCACGTCGAGGGTGACGTCGACACCGTCCGGGTGAAGTTCGCCCAGCTGATCCGGCGCTGGCCGGACGAGGACTGGTCGTTCGCCGTCAACCCGGGCACGGCCGTCGGCGCGAAGCTGCCCGGCGACCAGATCGTCGCGTTGGCCAACTGGGCCGCCGAGGTGGGGCTCGGCGACGATCTGGAGGTCGACCCGCAGGAGCCGGCGGTCGAGGCGGAACCCACGGCCCGCCCCCGGTACGCTCCGGCGGCGGTCGACCCGGCCCGTCCGACGGTGATGCAGAAGGCGATCGCGCCGAGTCAGCTCGCGTACTACCTGGAGCGCGGGTACGACCGGGTGTCCGGCTTCGTGCACCGGGCCGGCGAGTTGGCGCACCTGACCACGCCGGCCGAGCTGCACGACGCGCTGGGCCTGAGCTACCCGGGGTCACCGTTCGTACGCGACGCGGAGGAGATCTACGTGCTGCGCTGGCCGGCGCACCGGCCCAGCCTCTACCGGATCCCGTACGGCGGTCAGAACGAGCCGGCGATGCGGGCCATGGAGGGTTGGGTCATCGAACGCCCGCCGTTCCGGGGCAACGGCTTCGCCCCGGGTGAGAGCAGCGACGTGGTGGCGGAGTTCAAGGTGGACAGTGCCCGCCTCCCGCACGGCGCGCAGCTCTGGCGCATCGGCGGGGACGGCACCGAGCGGGTGATCGCGGTGCTCGACACCGACGCGGTCATCTGGCGACGGGTTCCGGAGGCGTGATGCGCGACGGCTACGTGGCCCGCTGGCGGGGCCGGGAGTACCAGGCGAGCCCGGACGGCGACGACATCCGGCTCTACCAGCCGGAGCCGGGTGAGGGCTTCGAGGAGATCCGTCCGGGCCGGTACGTGCGGGTGCTGCCGGCGAGCGAGATCGAGGACCTGGCGTACGTGCGGACCACCTGCACGTGGCAGGGGCAACCGTTCATCGTGCTCGGGAAACACGACGCCTGGCTGCGGGTGGAGTACACCGGCGGTCGCTGGCCGGTGGCCGAGGCCATGCGGCTGGAGGTCTTCGACTTCGGCGTCTACCAGGGCTGGGCGCCGGCCGCCGAGGTCACCGACCTGCGCGAGCAGCGGGTCTGATCGATCAGGACTTGGCCCACCGCAGGATCTCGCCGAGGACCAGCTCGGGAGCTTCCAGGTGGGGGAAGTGCCCCACCCCGTCGAGCAGGCGCCACTCGTACGGCGCCACGACGTACCGGCCGGACCCCAGGGCGGTTCGTGGCAGGGCGGCGACGTCCCGTGCGCCGTGCAGTTGCAGGGTAGGGGTGACCAGCGGCTTCTGCATGAGCCGGACGAACCGGTAGCCGTGCAGCCGCAGCACCGAACGGAAGGCCCAGCGGTAGCCTTCCAGCGCGCAGAAGGCGGCCTGTGGGATGCGCATCGCCTCCCGGCACCGCTCGGCGTACGCCTCGAAGCCCGGGCTCGCCGCCCAGCGCGGCCCGGCCCAGCGGCGCAGGATCTCCCCGACGGCCGCCCCGCCGTCCTTGGTGAGCACGTGCTCGTAGCGGGGGAGCTGGAACTTCAACGCCGGGGTGGAGGCGGCGAACTGCCCGCGTGGGTCGGCGAAGATGGCGGCGCGCAGCCGCAGCGGGTGGGGTGCTCCCAGGACCACCAACCGCCGGACCAGCGACGGGTGGAACGACGCCACGGTCCAGGCGACCATGCCGCCGACGCCGCTGCCGACGACAGTCGCCGATCGTTCGCCCAGCGCACGGATCAGGCCGGCGATGTCGGCGGCGAGCGTGTAGCCGTCGTACCCCCGGGGTGGTTTGTCGCTGGCGCCGTACCCGCGCAGGTCCACGGCTACCGCGCGGAAGCCGGCGTCGGCAACCGCCGGGAGCATCTGGTGCCAGGCCCACCAGTGCTCGGGGAAGCCGTGCAGGAAGAGCACCATCGGCCCGGTGCCGGCCTCGACCACGTGGAACCGGGTGCCGTTGGCGCCGACGAAACGGTGCGTCCACGGCCCCTCGGTGAGGACACAGGACTCGTCGACGGTTCCGCCGCGCTGGTCGGTCATGGTTGACAGCCTAGGACCCCCGTCGGCGGGCGGCCGTTTCGCCGGCCCGGGAGCGTCGGGCGACGGTCAGCCGACCGGGCTGATGTCGACGATGCTGGCCGGGGTGCCGGGGCCGCAGTCGGCGGTCGGGTCGGCCGGGCCGATGGTCACCCGGACTGTCGTGCCGACGGCGAAGGTGCCCTTGCCGGTGCCGTGCAGCGCGTACTGCCGGCCGTCGTCGGTGACCAGGCCGTAGCAGGGGCCGTCGCCGCCCCGGTTGATCCGTCCGGCCAGCACGTTGGCCTTGCGGGCGTCGGTCGGCTCGCGCGGTGGGCCGGTCGGCGGGCGGAGGGTGGGCAGCGGGACGCGCGAGCGCGACGGTCGTCCGGAGGGGGACGACGGCGTCGGATCGGTGGGCCCGGTCGGCGCGGCGGCGGACGAGGGTGCGCCGGTCGACGGGGCGTCGGACGGGGTCTGCTCGGTGGACACGCCGTCTCCTTCGTTCCGCACTCCGGCGCAGCCGGTGAGCGCCAGCAGGGCGGCCAGACCGGCGCCGGTCACAGTGGTGCGGGTTCTTGGTTGCACGGGTGATCGGACGCGCGGGGCGCGACCGGGGTTCCCGCAAACGGGCGATGCCCGGGCAGGTGACCTGCCCGGGCATCGCCGTGGTGCGGGTGTCGCGTGATCCGAGGATCAGAAGAAGCGGACGGTGGTGTTGATGCCGTCCTGCGACACGACCTTGATCTTCCGGCCGGTCGCCGGGAGCTTGACGCCGTGGTTCGGCAGCTCCGGGTACCAGTACTGCTGGGTGTCGTCGAACAGCGGCTGCGCGGCCTGGCCACGGACGTAGTTGGCCTGGCTGTCGATGTGCAGCGTGAACGAGTCGGCCTTCTTCAGGCTGAACGGAGCGTCGTAGACCTGGACGCGGGCCCGCCAGGGGGCACCGGTCAGGTTGTACAGCGGCTCCGGGTGCGCGTCGATGATCAGGTTCCGACCCTCACCCGGGTGCGCGAACGTGTCGTTGTCCGCCCAACGGGTGTTGTGGTACGAGATCAGCAGACCCTCCTGGTACGCGTAGTGGTCCACGTAGTCCGGGCGGGTGTTCGCGTAGCCGAAGTAGTACGGGCCGGTCTTGAGGTACTTGTCGTACGAGGTGTACGACCGGGTACCGGCGATGTAGTAGTTGTCGAACGAGCGGGTGTAGGTGGCCGCGGCGATCTCGAACTTCCCGGCGAAGGTCCAGCCGTTGGCACCGTTCTCGGCACCGTCGGTGAACACGGTCTGGCCGTCGGCGGTCACGGTGATCGCGTCACCGTAGAAGCCGCCCTTGGACAGGCCGCCGTCGGTCTGGTAGCGCAGCCGGAACTGCACGACCTTGCCCGCCACGGAGTTCATCGGGATGTTGACGTCGACCCACTTGCCGTTGCTGGAGCCGTCCAGGGCGAAGCGCCCGGGGGAGATCTCCTTCAGCGGGTTGCCGTTGACGGTGCCGGGCAGGGTCGCCCAGGTCTTGCCACCGTCGGTCGAGGCCTCGAAGAACAGGTAGTCGAACCCGCTCTCGATGTTGTAGCGGCCCTTCATGGCCAGGGCGGCCGACGACTTCCCGGTGAGGTCCAGCGTCCGGGTCATCGTGCTGTTGAGGTCGTCCTCGTTGCCGGTGAAGAACTGCTTGCTGCCCTCGAACGGTGCGCCGTTCGAGAAGGTGTACTCGCGGTCCGGGAGCACGACGACCGCGCCCTGCGCCTCCGGCGAGTTGTACTCCTGCGGGCCGAGAACCAGCGTCTTCTTCTGCCCGATACCGATCGTCTCGTAGTCGAGCCAGCCAAGCTGGTACTTGTTCCACGCGCCGAGGTCGCCACCGCGCTCGCCGATGCCACCGTCGTTCTTGGCACCGAGCCGGCTCTGGGCCATCAGGGTCCAGTGCTCGTTGTTGTTGTCGCCACCACTGACCACGTTGTAGTCGTCCGGCAGACCGAGGTCGTGACCGTACTCGTGGTAGAAGACGCTCCGGCCACCGTTCTCCGGCTGGATCGTGTAGTCACCGATCCAGACGCCGGTGTCGCCGATCTCGGTGCCGCCGGCCGGGAAGTTCGCCGGGCCGGTGTTGCCCTGGTCCGAGGCGTACGCGTACCAGCGGTGGCTCCAGATGGCGTCCTCACCCTGGATCGGGTCACCGTCGGCCTGGTCGCCGCCGGAGTGGACGATCTGGAAGTGGTCGATGTAGCCGTCCGACTCGTTGAAGTCGCCGTCACCGTCGAAGTCGTACCGGTCGTACTGGTCCATCGACTTGACGTCGGCGGCGATCTGCGCGTCGGTGCGACCGGCGGCCTTCTGGTCGAGAACCCACTGGTTGGCGGCGTCGCGGACCAGGTCCCAGGTGTTGCTGCAGACGTTGCTGTCGCAGACGTTCGGGTCACCGGTCGGGTCGTCGTCGGCCTTCGGGTCGTCGGAACGACCGTAGCGGGCCTCGTTGTACTTGACCTTGACCCAGTCGGTGACCTCGCCCTCGACGCTGTAGCGACCCGAGGACTGGGCCTCGTAGTACTGCTTCAGCGACTCGTCACCGGGGTTGGTGCCGAAGTAGAGCTGCCGGTAGTGGTCGGCGTTGTAGTCCGGCTGCCAGACGGTGGAGTTGTCCACCGCCCGGTTGGGCGCCGGGATCTGGTTGTGCAGCGGCCCGTCGAACTTGGTCGGCCCCGCGGTGTTGGGGTCGATGTTCTTGTCCGGGAAGTCCGGGTGCCGCTCGTTGCCGAACTCGGCGAGGATCACGAAGATCTTGTCGGTCCGCTGACGGGAGAGTTCGACGTACTGGTCTTCCGTCTGGGCCGTGCCCGCCCCGGTGGTGCGGGCGCTGGCCCCGTCGGCCTGGGTCTTACCGACCTTGACGACGGTGCTGCCGTTGATCTTCTCTGCCTTGGCCTTGCCCTTGAGGACCTCGTTGAGGCCCTCCTGGCGCAGCGCTCGCCGCTTGTCCTCCAGCGGGTTCGGCAGGTCGTGGTCGGCAAGGGCAGGCTCGGCGACCGACGGAGCGGCCGTCGGCAACTTCGGCTGCGGCGCGGCACTGGCGGACGGTCCGAACGCCAGCCCCGTCGCCGTCAGCGAAAGCCCGAGCAGACCCACTGCGACTTTGCGCACGTGGTACCTCCGGTGTGAGGGAACCGACCCAACGGGGGTACGGGCCGGTGATAGATCGATCCCACTAGTGGGACCAATGGTGAACATAGACACTGCCGGGACGGGTGGGAAGATGTGCGCGTCGATTTGTTGCAAGATTTTGTTGGGAACGCTTTTCACCGTCACACCCCTGCGCTTCATCTGCGCCGCGAACCAGGGCGGACTGGCCATGCGCAAAGACAGCGACATATTTCGATCAATATGATCGGGTGTACGACAGTGGGGCCGGCGGCGTTCCCGCCACCGGCCCCACCATCAGTTGTTGCTCCGCGAAACCGCTACTTCTTCGCCGGGGTGACGTAGATCGTGGCGGACGTGTTGTCCCGCGCGGTCTTACGGATCGTCAACGAGACGCCGTTCTGCACGCCCGCGTCGCCCGGGTTACCGGTGCCGAGCACGATCGCGCCACCGCCCAGCGTCACGCCGTAGAACTCCGGCGCCGGGCTGCCGTCCGGGTTGGTCACCCGGGTGGTGTACGGCGCGTTGCCACGCGACGGCACCACCACGGAGGCGTCGTTGTCCCGCGCGTACGGGGCCCCGTCGCGCATCTCGATGCCCGGGTACCAGCCCTTGGCGTCGGTGAAGCTCTTCACCGGCGCCTGCGCCTTGAACTTCGTGCAGTACGCGCTGTACGGCTCGTCCGCCGCCTCCAGGCACTCCGTGAAGGGGTACGTCTTCTGGAGCGTGAACGCCGCGTTGGCCGACTGCGGACGGCTGGGCAGGTTGTCCGTCACCGACGGGTCCTTCTCGGCCGCCGTGCCGGTCCGCCGGTACGGGTCGAAGTGCGAGTCCACGATGAGCAGACCGCCCTTCGCGCCGTAGCTGGGCAGCGCGGTCATCTGCCCGGTGACGTGGTTGACGTCGCCGAGCGCGCTGTCCCGATACCACACCAGCATGCCCGGCGCGTTGTAGGAGATCCGGTCGACCTTCCACGCCTCGTGCGAGTAGATGGTGTCGTAGGCGTACTTCAGGCCCTTGTCGAAGCCGTCGAAGTTGCGCCACTCGGCCAGGTAGTACTGCGCGTGCACCTCGGTGCCGCCGGAGACCTTCCAGCCTGCGCCGGTGGTGTCCACGAAGGTGCCGCCGGTGGCCGTCCAGCCGTTGGCGCCGCCCTCGACGTCGTCGCTCCAGGTGGTGGCGCCGCCGCCGGTGACCGAGAAGTCGTCGACGAACCAGTTGCGCTCCTCGAACGCCTCATCGGTGGCCTGGCGCAGCCGCACCTGGACGGTCTTGCCCGCGTACGCCGACAGGTCGACGTAGTCGTGGCGCCAGCCGTCGGTGCTGCCGGTCAGGCCGTACTTCTTGCCGCCGAAGTCGTTCATCCGGCCGTTCGGGTCCGGGTAGTTGTCCGGCGTGGTGACCACGGAGCCACCCTCGGCGTACACCTTCTGCTCGGTCCAGGACGCGCCACCGTCGGTCGACAGCTCGACGAAGCCGAAGTCCCAGTCCTCCTCGATGATGTAGTTGTTCCACATCCAGAACTTGGCGTCCGCGGCGTTGGGCACGTCGACCGAGCGGCTCAGCTTGACGTCGGCCCAGCTCTGGTCGTTGTTGCTGTGCCACATCTTGGTGCCGCTGTGCGGCGTGGCCAGGACCGTCACCTTGTCCGGCAGGTCGACCTTGATGCCGTCCTCGGCGTCGATAGGCGTACGCGAGGTCTGCCCGAGCTTGACCTCACGCGGGTTGGACCCGGGGCGGATGGTCAACGGGTCGGCCCAGCCGAGCACCCACTTGTCCCAGATGCCCATGTGCGTCGGGAGCGCCTGGAAGATCTCACCCGAGTGCGAACCCGAGGCCATCAGGTCCCAGAAGTCCACGTCGGAGTCGGCGTTGCCGGAAGTGTCGTAGAGGTCCGGCAGGCCGAGGTCGTGGCCGAACTCGTGGGCGAAGACACCGACGCCGGCGTCCTCCGGCTGCACGATGTAGTTCGACACCTTCAGGTTGGTGCCCGGGATGCTGTAGCCACCCGGGACCGAGGAGGAGTGCGCCCAGACGGCGTAGACGCCCTGGTCGCCGCCGCCGCGCGACTTGCCCTGGCCGGCGTGCACCAGCACCAGGTGGTCGATCACGCCGTCCGGCTCGAAGAGGTTGCCGTCACCGTCGCGGTCGGCCTGGTCCTCCTTGTCGTACTCGGCCCACGGGAAGCTCGGGTCCTTGGCGGCGAGCGCGTCGATCGCGTCGGCCGCCAGCTTGCCCGCGCCAGCCGGGTTGTCCGGGTGGCCGTTCATCGACTGCTCCCGGCCGGGGACCCAGTTGCCGTTCTCGTCCTGGGTGCAGCGGTTGGCCGCGTACCAGCCCTCGGAGTGCGGAACGGTGATCCACGGGCTGGCCTGCCCGTCGACCGTGTACGCGTTCTTGGACATCTCCAGGTACATGTTGTGCATCGTGCGACCGGAGAGGTCGATGCCCTTCTTGCCGTCCGGGCCCTTCAGGTCCTTGCGGACCCGCTCGGTGATGCCCTTCTTGCTGTACAGCATCTTGTCGTAGTGCGACGGCGAGAAGTCCGGCACCCACATCGAGTTGTTGTCCTCGTGCGGCAGCGTCGCCGGGTTCGCGATGGTGTTGTGCTTCGGCCCGTTCTGCACGGTGCCGGGGACACAGGTCCGATCCTCGAACACCGTCTTCGGGACCATCACGTTCGTGAAGTCGTCGTTCGCCTTGTCGTTGAACTCGACAAGCAGCGTCAGCAGCTTCGCCGTCTGCGTGGTCGGCGACTGCTTGATCTGCCGCGGGCTCTTGCCCGTCTTGATCGACTTCGCTTCGATCTGCGCGAGCTGGCGCGCGGTCACCGGGTTGCCCCGCGCGTGCTTCTGGTCGAACGCGCGCGCGGCGTCGACGGCGGGGGTGTAGACGCCACCCTTGCCCTTGACCTCACGGCCGGTGGTGTCCGTCTGCACCTCGGGCTCGGCGTAGTTGATGTAGTACTCGTCAGCCCCGATCACCGCCCGGGGGGTGGTGGACGGCTGCGCCGCCGCGCTTCCACTCACGGTCAGTGAGGTGGCCGCGAGGGCGATGACGGGCAGCGCGACGAGTAGTCGTCGACGCGACCCCGGATGGGAGTTTCTGTTCATGCCGCTCCGTTTCTCGGGCATGGGCGGAGGAAGCCGGCCGACTCCGGGCGCGCAGGGGCGCATCGAGGCCCACCGACCTCCGTGAAACTAAATGAGAAACACGCCGAACGGCGGGAACGTGATGGAGGCGTTATTCGTCCAACCTCCGCGGCCGGCGGCACGCGGTGGTCGTACCTCCACAAAAGACGACGGTGGGTGACGGTCCGGACGGACCGTCACCCACCGATGGGGTACGCCTGTCGTCAGTCCTCGTCGGACTTCGTGCCGCTCATCCCGGACGAGATTAGCTCCATCACCGAGGAGTCCTGCAGCGTGGTGACGTCGCCGAGCGACCGGTTCTCGGCCACGTCCCGCAGCAGGCGACGCATGATCTTGCCCGAACGGGTCTTCGGCAGCTCCGGCACCAGCATGATCTGCCGCGGCTTGGCGATCGGGCCGAGCGTCTTCGCCACGTGGTTGCGCAGGTCCGCGATGAGCTGCTCACCCGCCGCGCCGGCGATGTCCGTGCTGCCCCGCGGGATGGCGAACGCCACGATCGCCTGGCCGGTGGTGGGGTCGGTCGCGCCCACCACCGCCGCCTCGGCCACCGACGGGTGCGACACCAGCGCCGACTCGACCTCGGTGGTGGAGATGTTGTGCCCGGACACCAGCATCACGTCGTCGACCCGACCGAGCAGCCAGATGTGCCCGTCGTCGTCCTTCTTCGCCCCGTCGCCGGCGAAGTACATGCCCTCGAACCGCGACCAGTACGTCTCGATGAACCGGTTGTCGTCACCCCAGATGGTGCGCAGCATCGACGGCCACGGCTCGCGCAGCACCAGGTAGCCGCCCCCGCCGTTGGGCACCGACTGGCCCTGGTCGTCCACCACGTCGGCGACGATGCCCGGCAGCGGAGTCATCGCCGAACCCGGCTTCGCCGCCGTCACCCCCGGCAGCGGGGAGATCATGATGGAGCCCGTCTCGGTCTGCCACCAGGTGTCCACGATGGGCAGCTCGCCCCGGCCGACGTGCTCCCTGTACCACATCCACGCCTCGGGGTTGATCGGCTCACCGACGCTGCCCAGGAGCCGCAGCGACGACAGGTCGAAGCCGGCGGGGATGTCCTCGCCCCACTTCATCATCGTCCGGATCAGGGTCGGCGCGGTGTAGAGGATGCTCACCTTGTACCGGTCGACGATCTCCCAGAACCGCCCCTTGTGCGGCGTGTCCGGGGTGCCCTCGTACATGACCTGGGTGGCGCCGTTGGAGAGCGGGCCGTACACGATGTAGGAGTGCCCGGTGACCCAGCCGATGTCGGCGGTGCACCAGTAGACGTCCGTCTCCGGCTTCAGGTCGAAGACCGCGTGCGTGGTGTACGACGCCTGCGTCAGGTAGCCGCCCGTGGTGTGCAGGATGCCCTTCGGCCGGGCCGTGGTGCCGCTCGTGTAGAGAATGAACAGCGGGTGCTCGGCGTCGAACGGCTGCGCCGTGTGCTCGGCCGACGCTGTTTCCACCGTCTCGTGCCACCAGTGGTCCTTCTCCGACCAGGCCACGTCCTCGCCGGTGCGGCGGACCACCAGCACGTGCTCGATCGACGGGCAGTTCGCCACCGCCTCGTCCACAGTCGGCTTCAACGCCGACGGCTTGCCCCGCCGGTAACCACCGTCGGCGGTGATCACCACCTTGGCGTTGGCGTCCTGGATGCGGTTGCTCAACGAGTCGGCCGAGAACCCACCGAAGACGACGCTGTGCGCCGCGCCGATCCGGGCGCAGGCCAGCATCGCGACCGCCGCCTCCGGGATCATCGGCAGGTAGATCGCCACCCGGTCGCCCGCCGTGACCCCCAGGTCGGTGAGCGCGTTCGCCGCCCGGCAGGTCAGCTCGTGCAGATCGGCGTACGTGAGAGTGCGGGTGTCACCCGGCTCGCCCTCCCAGTGGATCGCCACCTTGTCACCCCGGCCCGCCTCGACGTGCCGATCAAGACAGTTGTACGCCACGTTGAGCTGCCCACCGACGAACCACTTCGCGAACGGCGGGTTCGACCAGTCGAGCACCTCGTCCCACTTCTTCGACCAGGCCAGGCGGTCGGCCTGCTTCGCCCAGAAGGCGAGCCGGTCGGCCTGCGCCTCGGCGTACGCGTCGACTGTGACGTTGGCGTGCGCGGCGAGTTCGGCCGGCGGGGGGAACTGGCGCGTCTCGTTCAGCAGATTGGCCAATGCCTCGCTCATGCCGTGACTCCTCGTCCTCGGGTGACCTGCGTCTCGCTGGGCACGAGGGTAGTCGCGGGGTCCCCGGCCGGCGACCGCTGCCCACCCCGTCGCGCCGAGCGGCCCCCGCCGCGCGCCCGACGGCCGGCCCTGCCCGTCCCACCCGGCCCCGGCCCGCCCTGCCCG
>NZ_MUZA01000113.1 GCF_021442385.1 Micromonospora sp. MH99 | reverse complement strand
CAGCGGTCCGCCGCGCGCGGCCGTCACGCGACGCCGGCCGGTTCGGCGGTAGAGGCGGCGAGCCGGTCGGCCAGGTCGGCGGGAGGCGTGAACCGGTCGCCGTACCGCTCGGCCAGCTCGGCGGCGCGGGCCGCGAAGCCGGCCGGGCCGCCCGCGTACTGCCGGACGTAGCGGATCACGCCGCCGGTCCAGGCGGGGAAGCCGATGCCGAAGATCGAGCCGATGTTGGCGTCGGTCTCGGTACGCAGCACCCCCTCGTCGAGGCAGCGCAGCGCGTCCAGCGCCTCGGCGAAGAGCATCCGCTCCTGAAGGTCGGTGAACGGCACCGCCCGACCGGCGTCGGTGACCAGGTCGGCGAGGCCTGTCCACAACCGACCCCGGACGCCGTCGTCGTAGGAGTAGAAGCCGCGTCCGGCCGCGCGGCCCGGCCGGTCGTACGCGTCGACCAGCTCGTCGACGAGCCGGTGCGCGGGCAGCGGCAGGTACTCCGCACTGGCCGCCTCGAACTGACGCCGGATCCGCTGGATCAGCGTGAGGCTCACCTCGTCGGCCAGCGCGAGGGGCCCGGTCGGGTAGCCGGCCTGCAACGCGGCCTGCTCCACCGACGCGGCCGGTACGCCGTCGGCGACCATGCCTACCGCCTCGTCGATGAACCGGCCGATGACGCGGCTGGTGAAGAAGCCCCGCCCGTCGTTGACCACGATGGGGGTCTTGCCGATCCGCCGGCCGAGATCGAATGCGCGGGCCAGGGCCGCGTCCCCGGTCTGCTCGCCGACCACGATCTCCAGCAGCGGCATCCGGTCCACGGGGGAGAAGAAGTGCATGCCGATGAAGTCGGCCGGCCGGTCCACGCCGGCGGCCAGCTGAGTGATCGGCAGGGTGGAGGTGTTGGAGGCGAGCAGCGCGCCCGGCGCGAGCACCGGCAGCACCTCGGCGAAGACTGCCTTCTTCAGGGCCGGGTCCTCGAAGACCGCCTCGATGACGGCGTCGCAGCCGGCGAGGGCGTCCACCTGGTCGGTGGTGGTGATCCGGTCCAGCACCGCCCGGGCGTCGGCCTCGGTGGCGCGGCCCTTGCGGACCCGGCGGGCCAGCAGTCGTTCGGCGTGCTCCCGGGCCCGCCCCGCGGCCTCCGGTGACACGTCCCGGACCACCACGTCGAGGCCGGCGCTGGCGCAGGCGTACGCGATGCCGGCGCCCATCATGCCGGCGCCGAGCACCGCCACCCGCCGCACCGGCGCAACGTCCACGGACGGTCGGGCGGCGCCGCCGTTGACGGCCTTCAGGTCGAAGAAGAACGCGCCGATCATGTTCTTGGCGACCTGCCCGGTGAGCAGGCCGATCAGGTGCCGGGTCTCCACGGTGAACGCGGTGTCCAGGTCGACCTGCGCGCTCTCCACGGCCGTGGCCAGGATCGCCTCCGGCGCCGGCAGCCGGGCGCCCTTGAGCTGCTTGCGCAGCGTGGCCGGGAAGGCGGGCAGCTGCGCGGCCAGGGACCGGCTGGCCGGGGTGCCACCGGGCATCCGGTAGTCCGGCCGGTCCCACGGCTGCAACGGGCGCGGGTTGGCGGCGATCCAGGCCCGTGCGCGATCCAGCATCTCCGCCTCGGTGGCGACGACCTCGTCGACGATCCCGGCGGCCAGGGCGTCGGCCGGGCGCATCCGCCGGCCGGTGAGCAGCACGGTGGTCAGCGCGCCGGCCAGGCCGAGCATCCGCACCGTCCGGGTGACGCCGCCGGCCCCGGGCAGCAGACCCAGGGTCACCTCGGGCAGCCCGAGCCGCGAGTCGGGCGCGTCCAGCGCGATGCGGTGGTGGCAGGCGAGGGCGATCTCCAGGCCGCCGCCGAGCGCGGAGCCGTTGACCGCCGCGACGACCGGGCTGCCCAGCGTCTCCAGCCGGCGCAGGTCCCGCTTGATGGTGCCGAGCAGCTCCGCCAGCGCGGGCGCGTCCTCGCGGGTCGCCCGGATCATCTCGGGCAGGTCGCCGCCGGCGAAGAACGTCGACTTCGCGCTGGTCACGATGACACCGGTGAGATCTGGCTCGGCCTCCAGCCGGTCGAGCACCTCGCTCATCGAGGCCACGTACGCCCGGTTCATGGTGTTGGCGGACTGGTCGGGGTCGTCCAGGGTGAGCGTGACGATGCCGTCGGCGCCGCGGTCGTACCGGATGGTGGTGGTCATTGGTCTTTTCCCCCGGGTCAGCAGCGCTCGAGAACGGTGGCGACGCCCATGCCGCCGCCGATGCAGAGGGTCACCACGGCGCGGCGCAGGTCGCGGCGCTCCAACTCGTCCAACGCCGTGCCGAGCAACATGGCTCCGGTGGCGCCCAGCGGGTGGCCGAGAGCGATCGCGCCGCCGTTGACGTTCACCCGGTCCGGGTCGAGGCCCAGGTCGCGGACGTAC
Source organism: Micromonospora sp. MH99 (assembly GCF_021442385.1). Classification (GTDB taxonomy): domain Bacteria; phylum Actinomycetota; class Actinomycetes; order Mycobacteriales; family Micromonosporaceae; genus Micromonospora. Next base: position 9,993 of record NZ_MUZA01000113.1, on the reverse strand, counting down.
TTGAGCACCACCGCGGCGAACGCCTCGTTGATCTCGAACAGGTCGATGTCGTCGACTGTCAGGCCGGCGATGGCGAGCGCCTTGTGGGTGGCCGGGATCGGGCCGGTCAGCATCAGCGTCGGGTCGGCGCCGGTGACTGCCGCGCCGACGATCCGGGCGCGCGGGGTGAGGCCGAGGTCCTGCCCGACCTGCTCCGAACCGATCAGCACCAGCGCCGCGCCGTCCACGATGCCGGACGAGTTGCCCGCGTGGTGGACGTGGTCGATCGCCTCCAGCCAGTGGAACTTCTGCAACGCGACAGCGTCGAAGCCGGCCGCCTCGCCCATCGTGGCGAAGGACGGAGTGAGCCGGGCGAGGGCCTCCCGGGTGGTCTCCGGCCGCGGGTGCTCGTCGACGGTGAGGATGTCCAGCCCGTTGCCGTCGCGGACCGGCACGACCGAGCGGGCGAAGTACCCGCCGGCCACCGCCTTGGCGGCCCGCTCCTGCGACCGCAGCGCGTAGCCGTCCACGTCGTCGCGGGTGAAGCCCTCCATGGTCGCGATCAGGTCGGCGCTGACGCCCTGCGGCACGAACGACGTGGCCAGCGCGGTCTGCGGGTCGGTGGCCCAGGCCGCGCCGTCGGAGCCCATCGGCACCCGGGACATCGACTCGACCCCGCCGGCCAGCAGCAGGTGCTCCCAGCCCGAGCGGATGCGCGCGGCGGCCGAGTTGACGGCCTCCAGCCCCGAGGCGCAGAACCGGTTGAGCTGCACCCCGCCCACCTCGTCGGGCAGCCCGGCCAGCAGCGCGGCGGCCCGCGCCAGATCGCCGCCCTGCTCGCCGACCGGGGTGACGATGCCGAGCAGCAGATCCTCCAAGCGGCCCACGTCCAGGCCGGGGTTGCGCTCGCGCAGCGCGTCGATCAGGCCGACCACCAGCGAGATCGGCTTGACCCCGTGCAGCGCGCCGGTGTCCCGGCCGCGTCCGCGCGGGGTGCGGACCGCGTCATAGACGTACGCCTCAGAGGGCACGGGCGATCAACTCCTTCATGATCTCGTTGGTGCCGCCGTAGATCTTCTGGACGCGGGCGTCGGCGTACATGCGGGCGATCGGGTACTCCGTCGTGTAGCCGTAACCGCCGAACAGTTGCAGGCACCTGTCGATGACCTCGCACTGCCCGTCGGTGAGCCACGACTTCGCCATCGCCGCCGTGGCGACGTCCAGGTCGCCACGGGTGTGCCGGACGATGCAGTCGTCCAGGAAGACCCGGCTGACCCGGGTGCGGGTGGCGCACTCGGCGAGCACCATCCGAGTGTTCTGGTGCCCCATCAGGGTCTTGCCGAAGGCGGTGCGTTCCTTGGCGTACGCGACGGTCAGCTCGACCGCGCGTTCCATCGCGGCCACCGCGCCCACGCCGATGACCAGCCGTTCCTGCGGAAGCTGCTGCATGAGCTGGATGAAGCCCAGCCCCTCGGCGCCGCCGAGCAGGTTGGCCGCCGGCACCCGGAACGCGTCGAAGAACAACTCGGCGGTGTCGTTGGCGTGCAGCCCGATCTTGGACAGCAGCCGGCCCCGGCGGAAGCCCTCCGGGTCGCCGCCCACCTCGCACACCAGCAGCGAGACGCCTGCCGCCCGCTGCTCGGGGTCGGTCTTCACGGCCACCAGGATCAGGTCGGCCAGGCCACCGTTGGTGATGAACGTCTTCGCGCCGGTGACCAGGTAGTCGTCGCCGTCGCGGACCGCCCGCGTGCGCATCGCCTGGAGGTCCGAGCCGCCGTCGGGCTCGGTCATCGCGATCGCGCCGACCAGCTCACCGCTGCACAGGCCGGGCAGCCACCGTCGCTTCTGCTCCTCGCTGCCGTACGCGACGAGATAGCCCGTGACGATGCCACTGTGGACGGCCAGCCCGAGGCTGCTCTCGCCGGTGTACGCCTGCTCGTGCAACAGCACGGCCTCGTGGGTGAAGCCGCCGCCCCCGCCGCCGTACTCCTCGGGGACCGACAGGCCGAGCAACCCCAGCTCACCGGCCCGCCGGTAGTGCTCGCGGTCCGGGTGACCCTGCGCCAGCAGGCGGTCCGTGTGCGGCAGCACCTCCTTGGTGAAGAAGGTGCGGGCCAGGTCGGCGAGGTCGTCGTGCTCAGGTTCGCGCCAGGGCGAGGGGGAGCCATCGGGCGTCGGCATGTGCACCACCCTCGCGCGCTGTTGGCGGCATGTCAATAAGTCTGGATCAGCAGCCGGGCACAGGCTTGCGGGTCGTCCGCGAAGGGCAGATGTCCGCAGCCCGCCAGCGGCACGTGCCGGGCCACCGGCAGCGCCGCGCGGGCCCGCCGGGCCTGAGTGGCGTACGGCAACACGAGATCGCGCGTACCCCAGGCGACAGTCACGGGGATGTCGTCGAGCGCGCCGGCCGTCTCTCGACGGAGCTGCCATCCGGCGAACGCGGCGCGTGCCACCGCGAAGCCCGGCGCGTCGGCCAGCGCCGCCGCCGAGTCGACGCACTCGTCGGGGTCGAGGTGACCCGGGTGGCCGTAGAAGAGGCCGCAGAATGCCACCCGCCCGGCCCGGCTCGCCAGCAGCCGGGGCAGCGCCGGCCGCAGCCCGCCAGCCGCTGACCGGGCCCCGCCGACCGCCAGTTGACACCAGCGCCGCCCGACCGGCCCCCAGAACCCGATCGGCGAGAACGCGGTCACCGAGGAGGCCAGCCCGCGTCGCCCCAACTCCAACGCGATGCCGCCGCCGAGCGAGTTGCCCGCAACGGCGGGCCGGCGCACGCCCAGCGCGTCCAGGAACGCCACGACCCGATCCGCCAGGTGCTGCACCGAACCGGGGGTCGCCCGCGCCAACGGCTCCGGTGGTTGTGGCGGGCTTGGTGGCTCCGCTGGCTCGGGCCACGGCGGGGAGGCGCCGAAGCCGGGGAGGTCCAGCGCGATCACGTCGCGGTGCCGGGCCACCTCGTCGAGCACCGGCTCCCAGACCTGCCACCGACTACCGATGCCGTGAATGAGCACCAGCGGCGGTCCATCACCGCGCCGCGAGTGAGCGAGCCAGTCCGGGTCCCCACGGTGCATCCACCCACCCTCACACGCCGGATAGTCACCCCGGCAACCCCGATCACGTCGCGGTCGTGCCCCCAGCCGCGTCGATCATGAAGTTGTGGTGCCCGACGAAAGGGAAGCATGCCACCATATTGCCCACCATGAGTCCATGATCGACGCAGGCTGGCCGAGGTGGGGAGGGGGAACTACGCGGGCTCGTCGCCGTCGGTGGGGCGAGGTGCACGGTGCTCGGCGATCCACGCCTCCACGTCGGCACGCAGCCAGACCTTCATGCCGCGTAGCTCCTGGTAGGGCTTCGGAAAGCTCGGCCGCATGGCGATCTGCTGAAACCGGCTCCGGGACACGTTGAGCCGTTGACCGATCTCGTACGGCCCCATCAGCTCGCCCGGCCCCTCATCACCCACACCTGGACACTAGGCACGTTCGCGTATCCCCGATCGGGGGTCCCCGAAAGGGGGTCGCCATATTGACAGGGGGTGCGTTCCTGGCTGAGAGTGGTCAGAGCATTCCTCCTGCTGCACGAGCGGAGCAGTGGGGGCGTCGTTCAACGAAGGGCAGGCCGATGGATCAGGCGACGGAGTTGGCGTGGCTTCGGGAGCGGGTCGGGGGATTGGAGACGGCGCTGCGCTGCGCACGGAGAGAGTTGTTCGATCTCCGTTGTCGGCTGACGTTGATCGGCCGGGTCGTGCAGGACGTCGACCGGGTGCAGCGCGCTCCCGGGGTCGCGGTTGGTGCGATCAATGCAGCGCTCTACGCCGAGACGTCCAACCTGCGGCATCTCGGCCGGCACCTGATTCGGCGTCGGCGCGGAATTCAGTGATCACTTGATGCTCAGCAGCTCAGGAGCGGCGCTGACAACTGGTGAGCATCAAGTGATCAAGGTGAGGGTGGCGGCTTGCTAGCTGCGGGCCGGATCACGTCGTGCCGAGGCCGCCAGTCGCTCGGCCAGTGCGACGACGCGGTCGCGGAGTTCGTCAGGGCGTTCGATGACGAACGGCAGGTCGAGCGCGGCGAGCACGCCGGGCAACCAGTCGAGACTCTCTGCCCGGATCTCCACGTCCTGCCAACCTTCGTCCGCGCCCTCTCGCACCTCGGCGATGCTGGCCGGTAGTCGCCTGCGGATCTGCTCGACTGTTCCTTGGATCCGCAGCGACACCGCATGCTGGTACGGCGCTCGTGCCATCGACCGGAGAAGGTGCCCGGCCGGATCGTTTCCGGCGGGCGGCTCGAACGAGCCCGGCAGGGGTCGCGCGTGCGTGATGCGGTCGAGTCGAAAGGTTCGCTCCTCGCCGATCGCCGGATCGATCCCGGTGGCATACCACCGCCCGGAATGGTTTACCAGGCCGAACGGATGCAGCACGCGGACGCTACGCCTACCGTCGCCCGAGGTGTATTGCAGCGAGATCGGCCGGTGATGGCGGACCGCCTCGGCGACGGCGAGCAGTACCTCGGTCCGCGGCGCGGGGAAGTCAGCGGGTTCGGCGGTGAAGGCGAGGGACTGGAGCGCGGCGTCCAGCCGGTCCGCGGTCCGCGACGGCAGGACGCGACGGATCTTCGCGGAGGCTGTTTCGCCAGCGGTGCCTGTTGCCGTCGCCAACCCGGCACGGCGGCCGGCAATCAGGCCGAGGAGGACGGCCAGGGCTTCGTCGTCGCTGAGCATCAACGGCGGCAGCCGATAGCCGGCGGCGAGCCGATACCCGCCGTAGCGGCCGCGCACCGACTCCACCGGCAGGTCTAGGTCGACCAGGTGATTCACGTAGCGCCGCACCGTGCGCGGTTCGACGCCAAGGCGCTCGGCAAGCTCGGCCATCGTCCGGACGCCGCCGGACTGCAGGAGCTCCAGCAGTGCGAGCACCTGGGCTGTCGGTCGTGCCACGGTCTGAACGTTATCAAATACTGGACCGAATCTGTCCAGTATTTGTTCTAGCGTTCTCTCGACAGACCGCACTGAGCAGGGAGAAGACATGGACTTCGTCTCCATCCGCATCATCACCGACGAGATCAACCGCCTGGTCGGCTTCTACGAGAAGGTCACCGGCGTGCAGGCGGCCTGGGGCAACGAAAACTTCGCCGAGTTGCGCACCGCCCACTGCAGGCTGGCGATCGGCACCACCCGCACGGTTGCACTGTCCGCGCCCGGCTCAGCCCGCCCGGCCGACAACCACAGCGTGATCATCGAGTTCCTCGTGGACGACGTGGATGCGCTCTACGAGAGGCTGAAGAGCGTGGTGGAGGAATTCGTGAACGAGCCCACGACCATGCCCTGGGGTAACCGGACACTGCTCTTCCGCGACCCGGACGGCAACCTGGTCAACTTCTTCACTCCGGTGACCCCCGCCGCGATCGAGAGGTTCCGCAGTTGATCGGGCGGCTTGGACAGGGCACGGGGGACGTCGATGCCGAAGCCGGCGGCGTGAGCTGCCGCTAGGGTCGGGCAGATGAGTGTCGACACGGCTCCGCGCCGCCGCAGGTTGGAGCCGGACGCCCGGCGCGGGCAGATCCTGGCCTGCGCTGTCCGGCTGTTCGGCGAGCGCCCGTACGCGGATGTGTCGACCACCGACGTCGCCCGGGAGGCGGGCGTCGCCCGGGGCCTGGTCAACCACTACTTCGGCACCAAGAAGGACCTCTACCTGGAGGTCGTGCGGGTCATGGTGACCATCCCGGAGGTAGCTGTGGAGCGGCTGCCCAAGGGAGATCTGCGGACCCGGGTGGATGCCAGCGTCACCTGGTTCCTCGACGTGGTGTCCCGGCACAGCACCTCGTGGCTGGGGGCGGTCACCGCCCGGGGGATGGGCGGCGACGCCGACGTGGAGCGGGTGCTCGCCGAGGCGGAGGAGGTGGCGGCCGACCGGATGCTCGTCGCCGTCGGGCTGGCCGAGAAGGCCAAGGACCACGAGGAGCTGCGGGGGATGGTCCGGGCGTACTGCGGCCTGGCGACGTCCACCGCCCGGGAGTGGCTCCAGCGCGGCGCGTTGACCCGCGCCCAGGTGCACCTACTGCTCACCACCACCCTGCTGACCATCGTGGAGCAGGTCGTCCCGCAGGTCATCGCGGCCGGCGACCCGTCCTGACCACGGCCGCCGGAGGCCCTTTCAGCGACGCCAGAACTGGCGAGGCGCGAACCCGTCCCGTCGCAGCCAGTGCTCGGTGTAGACGATCCGCTCCGCCTCGACGACCACGAGGGTGTCCTCGGGTGGCTCGGACAGCGGTCGCCCCCGCTCCGCGTGTTCGTTCTCCCAGCGGAACGCCGACCAGTAGTGCGCTCGGTCCGGATCCTCCGGACCGAGCACCCGGGCCGTGCCGAACAGTTGGGCCCCGCGGCTGCTCGCCAGCCCGACCAGGGGCGCGAAGATGCCGACGGACACGCGTGGATCGGCAGCGATGTTGCGCATCTTCGGCGAACGGGGCGCGGCGGTGAAGAGCACCGCGAAGTCGAGCGGGTAGTACCGCACCGGCGTGGCCAGCGGCCCGTCCGGACCCGTGGTCGCGAGCACGCACATGTTCTGCGACGACAGCAGGTTGCGGATGCGCTCTTCGAGCCGTTCGCGGTCGAGCCGCTTCGCCGGCGTGGGCCCGGCAAGCCACGGATTCGTCACCGGCAGGAAACCGTCGCGACCATGGCGAGCACCCTACCCACGTGGCCCGCGTGGACGGCCACGGGCTCGGCGGGTGCGGGCGCATCGTTGGCGGGCCGCCAACAAGCTGTTACGGTCGGCCGCACCGCCGAGGGAGCCCGCCATGACCGACAGCGCAGCGACCGCCCGACCTCCCCGTCGGGTGCGGGTGGCGATCATCGGCTCCGGGTTCGGCGGGGTGGCGGTGGCCGCCGCGCTGCGTCGCGCCGGCGACGCGGACGTGGTGCTGCTGGAACGGGCCGACCGGATCGGCGGCGTCTGGCGGGACAACACCTACCCGGGCTGCGCCTGTGACATTCCGGCGCCGCTCTACTCGTACTCCTTCGCGCTGAACCCGGACTGGTCGCGGCGCTTCCCGCCGCACTCGGAGATCCTGGACTACCTGCACCGCTGCGTGGCCGAGCTGGGGCTGGCCGACAGTGTGCGGTTGCGTACCGAGGTCACCGACGCGTCGTGGGACGAGGCCGGCGCGTGCTGGCGGCTGCGTACCGCCGATGGCGCGGAACTGACGGCGGACGTCCTGGTCCCGGCGGTCGGGCAGCTCTCGCGGCCGGTGGTGCCGGCGCTGCCGGGCGCGCAGCGGTTCGCCGGACCGGCGATGCACACGGCCCGGTGGGACCCGGCGGTACGGCTGGACGGCACCCGCGTCGCGGTGATCGGCACCGGTGCCAGCGCGGTGCAGCTGGTGCCGGCCATCGCGGACCGGGCGGCCCGGGTCACCGTCTTCCAACGCACTCCGCCCTGGACGCTGCCCAAGCCGGACCGCCGGCACGGGCGGCTGGGTCGGGCGCTCTACCGGCGGGTGCCGGCGCTGATGCGGGTGCCCCGGGCCGCGTTCTGGTCGGTCACCGTGCTCACCGGGCTGGCGGTGACCGGCAACCGGGCCGCCGCGGCGGTGCTGCGGGGTGTCTCGCGGGCGCAGCGGCGGTGGCAGGTACGCGACCAGGAGCTGCGCGCCCGCGTCACGCCTGTCGAGCCGATGGGCTGCAAGCGGGTGTTGTTCACCAACGACTGGCTGCCGGCCCTGGGCCGCGACGACGTCGAGCTGGTCACCGAGGCGATCGTCGAGGTGACCGAGGACGGCATCCGCACCGCCGACGGCCGCGCCCACCCCTGCGACGTGCTGGTCTACGGCACCGGCTTCGCGGCCACCGACTTCCTGGTGCCGATCCGGGTCACCGGACGCGCCGGCCGTCAGCTCGGTGAAGAGTGGCGCGACGGCGCGTACGCGTACCTCGGGATGGCCGTGCCCGGCTTTCCCAACCTCTTCCTCATGTACGGCCCGAACACCAACACCGGCAACACGTCGGTGATCTACTTCCACGAGGCGCAGGCCCGGCACATCGCGCAGGCGGTCAGCCTGCTCGCCGCCGGTGGCGAACCTCTGGAGGTGCGCCCCGAGGTGGCCGCCGACTACGACGCGGAGCTGCAACGTCGCCTCGGCGCGAGCGTGTGGACCGCCTGCCGGAGCTGGTACCGCACGACCACCGGCCGGATCGTCACCAACTGGCCGGGGATGGCCGCCGAGTACCGCCGCCGTACCGCCCGGCTGGATCCGGCCGACTACGGCCGCAGCGGCTGGTCGGGTCCTGGACGCTGAATCTGACCGGCCCCCCACGGCGGCCGACGATCGCCGTGGTGGTGACACAGAGCACCCGCGAACGCAGCTGCTGAAATAACCGTAAGGCTTATGCTTATTTCAGCGGTGCGGGGGTCGGTGGCACGCCCGACCGGCGGCTCACGCGTCATCGAGGAGGAGACATGACCACAACTGCCCTGTCCTACGAGGTCCTGGTCCTGGACGGCCCGGTCCGGGCCGGAGAGCAGCGCATGCCGGACGGCTCGCCCATCCACTTCAACCCGACAGCCACCACCCTGATTTCGGGGGCCGAGGAGGCGCTGCTGGTGGACCCGCCGTTCACCCACGAGCAGATCGCGACGGCGGGAGACTGGATCGAGCGGTCGGGCAAGCGGCTGACGGCCATCTACGCCACCCACGGGCACGGCGACCACTGGTTCGGTGCCCCCGAGCTGGTCAAGCGTTTCCCCGACGCCGTCACCTACGCGACGCCCGGGACCATCGAGGTCATGCACCAGCAGGCCACTGTCGGGCGTCAAGAGGTGTTCGACAAGGTCTTCCCCGGGCTGATCCCGGAGTCGCCCGTCGATGCCGTTCCGGTGCCGCCCGGCGGAATCCTGCTCGAAGGCAACGTCGCCCAGCCGGTCGAGACCGGGCACACCGATGGCGACCAGACCACTGTCCTGCACGTGCCGTCGATCGGTCTCGTGGTGGCCGGCGACGTCGTCTACAACGGCGTCCACCAGTACCTGCTGGAAACCGTCAACGGTGGCCTGCGGGAGTGGCTCAAGGCCCTGGACCGCGTCGAGGCCCTCGCGCCCCGGGCGGTCGTCGCCAGCCACAAGAACCGCAACCGCCCCGACGACCCGTCGAGCATCGACGAGACCCGCAGGTACCTGCTGAACGTGGAACGGCTGTTGGCGGAGAAGTCGACGGCCCTTGAGTTCTTCGACGCGATGATGGAGCTCTATCCGGACTGGGTGAACCCGGGGCCGCTCTGGTACGGGGCGCTCGGCCTGATCGGAAAGTGACCTGACCATGCCGCCGGCATCCGATTCCGCGCTGTGGCCCGCCACCGCGAGGTACGACCTCGACCCCGCTCCGGGCGGCCTCGGGCTCGTCCAGGACCTGCTCAACACGCTCCCGGCCGGTGCGCCGCGCCAGCCGGATCTCCTCGACGATCTCGACAGCGCCACGCAGTGGGCGCACGATGTCGCCGCCCGGTGGTCGACGGTCACCGGGCGGCCGGCACCGGACGTGACGCTCGACCCGGCGGGCCTGCGGGCGCTGCGGACCTTCCGCGACGAGCTGCGGTACGGGATCGACGCCAGGCTGCACACCGCACCGGAATCCGGGCCGCCCGAGCCGGCGCCGGCCCCTCGCGCCACAGGCGCCACACTGCGGCTCGACGGGAACGGCTCGGTTCACCTCGAACCCGCCGGAGCCGGAGCCGACCTGCTGGTCTCCCTCGTCCTGGCGGAGCTGTTCGAGGCGCAACTCACCGACGTCGGCCGGCGGATCAAGACCTGCCGCAACCCGCGTTGCCAGGTCGCGTTCTATGACCGCTCGCGTAACAACAGCGGGGTCTGGCACTCCGTACGCGTCTGCGGGCTCCCGACCAACCTGCGCGCCCACCGGGCCCGCCGTCGACAGGCGGACTGAACAGGCCGTGCGCGCCGCGTCGGCTCAGGCCGCCCGGCGGTCGCCGGCCTGACCGGCACGCGCGGCGCGGCCGGTGCGCGCG
>NZ_MUZA01000112.1 GCF_021442385.1 Micromonospora sp. MH99 | reverse complement strand
CGGGCCCCGGCCGGTCTCCGCCGCGCCGGAGCTGCCGTGAGCGTCGACCCCGCCGCCGGCGGCGCGGCGGCCCGCACCGGACCCGACCCCGCCGAGGAGCCGGCGCGGCTGCTGGTGGGCGGGACGGAGGTGGCCCGGTACGTGGTGGACCCGGCGCTGGACGCGCGGCACGGACCGCGGCCGTACCTGCACCCGGTACGCACCCTCGGCGGCACTGTGGTCACCGACGCGCTCCCCGCCGACCACGTGTGGCACCTCGGCGCGTCCCTCGCCGTGCAGGACGTCAACGGCACCAACCTCTGGGGCGGGCGCACCTACGTGCGCGACGTCGGCTACACGTGGCGCGAGGACCACGGGCGGATCGCGCACACCGGCTGGTCGCAGCGGTCCGCGGACCGGCTGGCCCACCGGCTGCAATGGCGCGACCCGGGCGGGGCGGTGCTGCTCGACGAGCGCCGCCGCCTCGCCGTCGTCGGCCTGAGCGGCACGGGGCCGGCGGGGGAGCTGCCGGCCTGGCGGCTGGAGATGGACTACACGCTCAGTGCCCCCGCTGGGCGGGACGTGCGGCTGGGCAGCCCGGCCACCAACGGTCGCCCCGGCGGGGCCGGGTACGGCGGGTTCTTCTGGCGGGCGGTCTCGGCCGAGCCCGCCAGGGTGTTCAGCGCCGGCGCGACGGGGGAGGAGGCCGTCAACGGTTCCGCCGAGCCGTGGGTCGCCCTCGTCGGCGTCGGGGCGGGCGGTGGGGCGTACACCCTCGTCTTCGACGGTCTCGGCGACGGCGACCGATGGTTCGTGCGGACCGCGATGTATCCGGGGGTGGGGGTGGCCTTCGCGTTCGAGCGGCAGGTGACCATCGCGGCCGGCGCGACACGGCGCGGCCGACACCGGGTCGTCGTCGCCGACGGTGCCCTGGACGTCGCCACCGCCGGTGCCCTGGTCCGCTCGGCCGGGGGTCACCGCGGTCGCTAGGCAGCCGCGTGGTCAGGCCCGGCCGGCCAGCTCGCCGACCGCCACCTGGTACGCGGCCTGCGTGTGGTACGGCCAGTGCCGCTCGATCGGGGGCGGCACGGTGTCCGCCGGGTCGATGGTCAGGCTTCGGGGATCGCGGAGCCGGATGTCGACGTCGCGCGCCGCCGGGTCGGGGCGCGGCGGTGGGGCGTCGGCGAAGATCGGCCCACCGATGGGATCGGTGTCCCGCCACAGGTTGCGCCACCGCCACCCGATCCGCTCACCCAGGTCGACGAGCGTCGGCGGTCCCAGGTACGCGGGATAGAGCCGGGCGTACGTGCGCCCCAGCGGCGATCCGTAGGTCAGCAACGAGACCCTGGCCAGCACGGCGGGCGGTAGCTGCAGGATCGTGGCGGCGGCGAGCACCGAGCCGTGGCTGTGCCCCGAGAGGACCACCGGGCCGGCCCGGGCCAGCCCGGTGACCCGTTTCGCCAGCTCCGGGACGGCGCGGGCGGCGTAGCAGGGCGGCGCGAAGGGGTGCACCGTACGCGGCCAGAAGGTGCCGAGGTCCCACAGCACCGCCACCAGCCGCCGGGTCTGGGACGACCGGTACGCGCGAAAACCGAGGATCAGGAGGCAGATCACCAGCAGGCTGATCACCCAGACACCGGCATCGGTCAGATACGCCACGACGAGCCCCGCCGCACCGCCCTCTGCACCGACGTGGGCGGCGAGCTGGGTGGGACCGATCCCGATCACGTCGAGGGCGACGGTGGCTAGGCCGAGCGTCGCGATCACCAGAAACGCGAGCAGCACCGGTCCCAGCTCCTCGGTGATCTGGGACCGGGCGATGGTCTCCCGGACCAGCCGCAGCCGATGGGCGTCCTCGGGCGACGCGTCCGGGTAGTCCCGTTCGATGATGCTCGCGGCCAACCCGTGCCGCCGCCGACGGCTCAGCAGGAGGGTGGCCGAGGCGGCCGCCGCCCCGATCAGCAGCGCCGCGAGCCCGGCGAGCGCCGCCCACCAGTAGGCGACCGGCGGCTCCAGCGGGCCGACGACCGGCGCGTTGGGTCGCAGCGGGTCGGGAATGTCACCGTGGTCGAGGATGTCGGCGGTCCGGTAGACCAGGCTGGCGGTGAAGGCCGCGCCGATGCTCACCGCCGCCGCTGCCAGGATCGGGGTGCCGAGCCCGCGGAGGAAGGCGCGGTGGCGGCCGCCGCGTTGGCGGGCGTACGTGACGGCCGTCAGGACGATGAGCAGGACACCCTGCACCGCGACCACCCCGGCGGCGGCACCCTCGTAGCCGGGCAGTTTCCCGGAACCGGACGGCCGCGCGCCGGCGAGCACTGCCGTACCGAGGCACAGCGCGGTCACCGCGACGACGACCGCCCACAGCGGCCGCAGCAGGCGCCGGCTCTGTGCCGTGCTCGTGGGCACGGGCCGGCCGAGCAGGACGACACAGAGCACGAGCAGCCCGACGGCGGCGGCGAACTGCACGACGTGCCCGGGTGCGCCGGGGCCGCCCGGCGAGATGCCCGCGAGCAGGCTGACGTCAAGGGTGCCGACGCCGAGCGCGATGTGGATCTGACGCAGCCATCCGATCGTCCGCTCGTCGTTCCAGAAACCGGCGTCGTCGAGATCGTCGGTCCCGCTGGTGGTGTGCTGGGCGGACGACGGACCGAATCCCTCGAACGCCCGCGTGGACCGGGTGCCGATCGCCCAAACGACCTGCAGCGCGATCAGTGGGACGACCGACAGCAGGGCCAGCCGCGGGCCGGACGGCAGCGCGTAGAGCCAGGCCAGGTAGGGACGGCCGGCGCGGCACCCCGGGTACGGGACGCACTGCCAGCCGACCAGATCCAGGGTGACGCCGACGATCGCCAACACGAAGGTGACGGTGAGGGTGCCGGCGAGCAGGCGGCACAGTATGCCGAGCAGTCCCCACCGGTCCCGGCCGGGCGGCCGCATCCAGATCGCCAGGTTGCTCAGCATGAACGGCAGCAACAGCAGCATCGAGGCCGTCCGGACGGCGGCGCCGGCGGTCAGGGACCCCCAGCGGTACGCCTCGACGGCAACCCCGGCGGCGGCGCCCCCGGCGGCGCCGCTGCCGCTGCGTGGTCGGAAGAAGCCCGCGTGCCGGTCCCCTGCGACGCGGACCACCATCGGGTGGTCGAGGATCCGTTCCGCGCTCACGCCGGAGATGCCGTGCACGCGCAGCTCCACCGCGTCGCGCGCCGGCGTCGGATCCACGCCGTCAGGGTCACAGACAATTCACCGGCGCGTTGGCGATACCGCGAAGGTCAGCGGGTGGGCAGGGCGGCGGTCACCCGCACGGACTTGACGATGGCGGGGATGGAGCCGATCAGCAGCACCAGACCCCAGATGATGGCCACGATGGCGAAGATCAGCGCCCCCACGTCGTCGAGGATGCTCACCACGATGACCGGGACGAGCCGGTGCAGGAACTCCAGCACGACGGTGCAGAGCAGTGTGGTGAGCGCCAGCAGCACGAGGCCCTTGTTCTGGGCGAAGCGTGGCTGGGCGAGCAGCAGCAGCACCGCCCAGACCAGCTTCAGCAGCAGCGCCAGGCCCAGCAGCAGGCTCGCGTCGCCGACCGGGAAGAAGCCCCACAGCGCCAGGTACGCCAGGGTGCCGAACGGCACGGCCAGGAACAGCGACACCATGATGGTCAGCTCCACGAAGGCGATGATCAGCAGCAGGAGCGAGCCCAGGATGAGCAGGATCGAGAAGATCAGCGTCGCCACACCCTGGATGCGGCCCTGCACCCGTTCGGGCACGGCCAGGCTCAGGCAGAACAGGCCGGTGGTCCACAGCGCCACCACGTCGATCAGCGCCAGGTAGCTCGTACCCCGCCCGGAGGGCTCGCTGATGCTGCCGGCGTCCACCTCCACGCCGAGGTCCGCCGCGCCGGCCAGCAGCGCGCCGGTGGCGTCCCCACCCCCGGTGAGCAGTGACGATCCGACCTCCACGAGGACCACGAGCGTGACCGCGACAAGCGCGAGCAGCAGGAAGGGCTTGCGCAGGTCACCCATGTCGGGCCTCCTCGCGGTCGCGCCGGCCGGCGGGCGCGGGATCGGGCCCGAGGTGTGGGCGGGTCAGTCGGCGGCGACGGTGACCGTGCATCCGACACCTCCCGGGCAGCTCAGCAGCACGGTGACCGCGCGGTCGACGGCGATCCGGGCGACCGCGTCGCCGCCGTCGTCCGGCTCGACCTCGGAGCGCACGGTGAGGTCGGCGTCGCCGGGCGCCGGAGCGCGCACCACGAACGGGCGACCGCTGCGCAGCACCAGCGTCCGCAGCTCGCCCGGGTCGGCGACCCGCACCGCGCAGCCGCCGACGAAGCTGAGCACGTCACCGGTGCGGTCGCAGTCGGCCTGCACTGTCGCCGGGTCGACGCCCGTGCTCGCGCCGGCGAGGCGGCCCAGCCGCTCGACGACCCCCGGTGGGTCGTCCGCGCGGCCCTGCTCGCCGCCGGAGACGCCGAGGGCGAGGACGAAGAACGCCACCAGCAGCGCCGCCACGGTCACCAGCAGCACCTTCTGCCGACCGCTCATCGCTGCGCGACCGCCCCGGTCACCTCGGTGAACCGGATCTGGTCCACGCCCGCGAAGTACCTGTCGAAGCCCTGCGTCTTGCCCACCGCCACCAGCGTGAGCGTGTGCCGACCCGACCCGAGCCGGACGGTGCCCACGTCGGTGAAGTCCTGCAGGACGACCTTCGGCGTGAAGCCGAAGAAGGTGCCGCCGAGCTGCGCGCCGTCGACCTGCCAGATCGTGTTGGCGTAGTCGAACGAGGTGGTGCGCGTGGTGGAGAACCGCCAGAGGGCGTCGGCCGGCAGCTCGACTGTGACGCTCACCCGGTCACCGGGCGCCAGGCCGGTGAAGAACAGCTGCTTGTCGCCCGACCAGGTCACGTCGCAGCAGTTCGGCTGCGCCCCGACCGCCGCGGCCGTCTTCGCCGGGGAGTCGATCCGAGCGCCGTCGACCAGACTCTCGGCCTCCACCGTCACGACCCGTGGCGTGCCCGGCGTGGGTGTGCCGTCGGGTCGGGTCAGCAGGTAGCCGACCACGCCGGCGACCACGAGGACCAGCGCCGCAGCGGCGGCGATCCACGGCCACGGCGTCCGCTTCGGCGCGGCGACCGCCCGGACCTCGTACGTCACCCGGCCGCTGGAGCGCGAGCTCTCCTCCGGCGCGGTGTTCGCCGAGTACGCGAACCCGGTCATGTCGTAGCGGCGCGGCGCGGTGCCCGCCGGTACGGCGAGGCGGACCAGGAAGGACACCGAGCCCTGCCCGGGAACCACCCGCTGCGGCTCGGTCACCGTGAACCAGGCCCGCTGGCTGCCCTCGCCGGGTGCCACGTCGAAGACGACGGTGTCCGGCGCCAGGCCCGGGTTGGAGACGGTGAAGGTCAGCTCGCCGTGGTTGGCGGCATCCAGGGTGAACTGCGACGCGGCGGCGACGACGGCCCATTCGGTGGTCATGACGGCTCCTTTGCGGACGGTGCCGCGCTCGGCGGGGTCGGTGCCGGCGAAGCGGCGACGACGATCTCGGCGGTGGTCGACGCGGGCTTCTCCGCCTCGACGATTCGGGTGATCACGGCGAGTTGACCGGCGGCGGCCGCCGGCACCCGCACCACGATGTGAAAGGGCCGCTCGTCGGGTTCGTCGATGACGAACCCCGGCAACCCGGTGGCCAGCTCCAGGGCTCGGCGCATCCCGTACGGGGTGCCGCGCCACCGGGCCAGCAGCGCGCCGTTGGCCACCAGGTCGCGCAGCCGGCCCACCGGCAGCGGCAGTGGGGCGTCCGGTCGGGGCGAGGCCACCACGTGGTCCATCGCCACCCAACGGGTCAACCGCACGACCAGGTGGTCGGGCGCCCGGTACGGGTCGAACAGGGCGTCCACCTCGGCGAGGATCGCCTCGTCCGGGGCGTGCAGCCCCTCCATGACGTCCAGCAGCGCCCAGAGCACGCTGCCCGGCACGCACGCCCGCTGGTAGGCGGCGGGCAGCAGCCGCTCAATCGCCGAGCGTCGCATCCTGGCGCACCACCTCGATGTCGTGCTCGCCGGAGCAGAGCAGCCACGTGTCCGGGACGGTCACCACGTCGGCGGTGGCCTGGTTGGCGCTGGCGGTCCAGTTGACGGCGTCGGCACTGCGGTACACGCCGCGTTCACCGCAGGCCAGGACCAGTCGGTCGTCCGCCGTGGGACCGTTCGCGCCGAGGGTCGCCGGGCCGCTCACGGCGACGGCGTCCACCGGCACGAACCGGGTCCGGTCGCGCAGCGGCAGCCCGCAGTTGACCGACACCGACTGCCACTGCGGCTGGGCCGCGAGGGTGTCCAGCCGCAGCACCCCACCGCTCTGCGTGGCGGCGAGGACCTGCGATCCGGCGAACGCCAGGTCCCGGCAGGTCCCGCCGATCCAGCCGCTCTGCACGGTCTGCCACTGCACGTCGGACTCGAACAGCCGGGTGCGGTGGCAGCCCTGGCCGGGCTTCTTCGGGTCCGGCTCGCCCGCGCCGCTCCACAGCAGGGTGGCCGGGCCGTCGTACTGCACCGCGAGGACCCGGTTGTCCACGTTGGAGAGGCCGACGTGCGCGAAGCTGCCCGGCCGGCCACCGGCGGTGGACAGGTACACCCCGAAGCCGGCCTGCGCGGCGACCGCCACACCGGGGGCGCCCCGCTCGGAGACGAACGCGCGTACGGCGTAGAAGCCCCGGTCGGCGTCGGACGGATCCACGAGGATCTGCAGCGGCACCGCGCCGGGCAGCAGCGACACCTCGTACAGGCCGGTGTCGGTCGCCACCAGCAGCGCGCCGGCGCCGTCGCGGTCCAGCCACGCCACGTCCGAGATGCGCGAGTCCAGGTCGGTCAGCAGCGACCACGTCTCACCCAGGTCGGTGCTCAGGTGCACCCGGGAGCCGCCCGAGGCGCGCAGTGTCACCACGGCCACCGATCCGGGCCGCGCGACGATGCCCGGTCGCACCGGCGCGGGAGCGGGCGCCACCCGCAGCACCGTCTCGTCGTCGAACCGGCCGGCCGGCTCCCAGCCGGCGCCGGAGTTGCTGGAGCGGAACAGCACCGGGCCGCGTCCGGCGTACCAGGTGCGCGGCTGGTACGCATCGACGGCGAGCGCGCGGACGTCGGCGTCGGGGGCCTCGTCGACGACGAACCGCACCGACTCGACGTAGCGCACGCCCGGCTCGGCGTGCTCCAGCAACCGGTACACGTTGGACGCGCGCAGCGGCTCACCGAACGGCCAGCCGGTCGGGTTGAGCGCGGTGGGCAGCGGGCTGAGCGTCTGGTGCAGCCGGTCGTGGATGCGTCGCCGGACCGCGTCCACGTCCTCCTCGCGGCGCACCACCACCCGGGCCCGCACCGACACCGCCTTGAACCGGGCCCAGGTGGCCCGCGAGCGGGTGCCGACCATCCGGCGCTGTTCCAGGTCCGTCTCGACGCGGTGGCGGGCCTCGGGCACCTCGTGCTCGCGCAGCACCGACACCGGCAGTCGGCCGCCCGGGCGGGCCGTCGGCGGCACGTACGGCACCAGCACCACCTCGACCTCACCGGGCCGGGCGAAGCTGTAGACGGCCGAGCGGGTGAACGCGCGGGCCCGCGCCACCGCGCCGGAGCTGGTGGCCAGCACCTCGAAGTCGCGGGCGGTGACGGCGCGCTGCTGGGCGAAGAACTCGTACGGGCCGCGCAGCAGCACCGATTCCAGCGCCTCCATGTCCCGGCCGCCGGCCGCGGGCGCGGGGTTGTCGACCCGTACCCCGGGCAGTGGATCGCGCAGGCTGGTCAGGGTGCCGGCCGCCACGTTGCCGGTGGGACCGCCGCCGGAGCGGTACCAGAGCCGGACCTGTCGCCCGGCCGGTGGCACCGCCGCCACCGTCACCGCCTCGCCCGCCCCGGCGGCCTCGCCCGCGCCGGCGGGCGGTCGCAGGTCGAGGGCCGGAGCGAACGTGACGGTCCCCGAGCAGCGGTCGACGAGGTACGACTTGGCCTGCGGGCCGAGCCCGGCGAAGCTGTCCACCGGCTGCCAGATCTCGAACGTGCGGCCGTCGTGCTCGCGGGCTGCCACCCCCAGCTCCACCGAGCCGGCCGGCACCTCCACCCCGAGCAGCAGGTCCAGCGGCTCGCCGGTGTGGGCCAGGGGAGCGTGCGCCGCCCGGAGCACCTGGCCCGGCTGGCCGGTGCCGACACCCAGCAGCTCCGCCTCGACGGGCTCGCAGTGGTGCATCCGGACCGTCACCGACGTCTCCCCGGCGGCCAGCACTGCCGGTTCGGTGGTGACGAACAGGACCGGTCGGGGATCGGCGCCGCGCGCCGCCGCGACCCGCAGGCCGGCCGGGATCCGCACCGCGCCCCGGTCGGTGCCGGCGCGGGTGAACACGACGTCCGCCCAGGCCGCGGTGGGCGCGTGCCGCGCCACCCCGAGCAGGTTCAGAAACGAGACGTACGCCTTCTCCGGCAACTGGTTCAGCCGGTAGATCATCACTTCGGTGAGGTGTGCGAACGCCTCCACCAGCGCCATGCCCGGGTCGTGCGCCGACAGGTCGGTCCAGGCGGGGCAGGACTGGTGGATCCGCTCGCGGGCCTCGGTGACGAGGTCGAGGAACCCACGGTCGTCCAGGTGCGGGGCGGGCAGGGTCATGACTGTTCTCCCGGTTCGTCGTCGGCGGGGAGCAGATCCACGGAGAACACCAGCTGCCCGGGCGTCAGGCTGGCCCGCACCCGGTAGTCCAGCCGGATCACCAGCCGCCACGCGTCGTCCGGGTCCGGTCCGGCGTCGGTGTCGATGACCTCCACCCGGGGCTCCCAGCGGGCGATGGCCTGCCGGACGTAGTGGATGGCCAGCCCGGCCGTCGTGTCGTCGTTGGGCGCGAAGACCAACCGGTGCAGCCGGGAGCCGTACCCGGGTCTCATCAGCCGTTCGCCAGGCGTCGTGGACAACAACAGAAACAGCGCCTGGCGTACGCTCTCGTCGCCCTCGGTCATGGCCAGTCCGCCGGCAGCGGTGAGCGCCAGCCCACCGCCCCGACCGGCGTCGAAGCCCGCGCCGACGAAACGGAACGCCCTCATCGGTCCGCCCCCAGGAACCGCTGCCGGGGATCGCGGACGGTGTGGTGGACCATCCCCGGTGGTGTGCCGTCGGTGAACCCCTCGAGGTGTGACAGCACCACCCGGTGGCCATCGACGCGTAGCCAGTCGCTGTAGCCGACCCGGACGGTCAACGTGTTCGTGCACGGCTTGACGGTCGGGCCGTAGTTCGGACAGGCCTTGATGGTGCGGCCCTGCGGGTCGTCGTCCACCAGCACCGGCACGGCCGTGACGGTCACCCAGAGCTGCGAGGGCCGGTTCTCGACCCGGCCGTCGTGGTCGCAGGTGATCACCGAGTCGCGGTGGATCCAGCGCATCAGCCGCCTCCTTCGTGATGGGCGCGGGCGAGCGAACGGGCCTGCTGCGCCGCGGTGCTCGCATCCTCGGGCGCCTCGGCGTGCAGGAAGTCCACGCTGCGGGCGCGGACCACCATGGCCCGGCCCGGCGCGGAGATCACCAGGTCGCTCGCCGCGTGCAGGGTGGCCAGGTCGGGGGTGAGCTCCAGCCAACTGCCGCCCTCGGTGGCGAGCCGCAGGCTGCGTTGGACGTCGTCCACGACTATCGACTGCCCGCCGGCGGTGCGCAGCGACCAGCGGCGGGACCTGCCGTCGTCGACACCCGCGTCGTACGGCTCGACGGCGCCGAACAGCGAGCCCAGCACGATGCCCGAGGCGGGCTCGCCGCCGGGCAGCACCACCAGCACTGTGTCGTCCGGATCGGGGAGCGCCACCAGGCCCTTGCCGCGGCCGGCACCGGGACAGAGCACACCGAGCCAGCCGGCGTCCAGATCCCCGTACGCCGGCAGGGTCAGCCGCACCCGACCCAACCCGTCGGGGTCGGCCACGTCGGTCACGGTGCCCAGGGTGACCACCGCAGGGCCCGCCGCCGTGGGGGCGGGAGCCGGTGGCACGGTGGAGAACCGGGTCAGGTGCCCGTCGCCGTCCACGGTGTGCACCACCTCGGTCAGCACGTACGCCCCCGCGAGGGGGTCGGGCACACCGGTCAGGTCGATCCGCCGGCCCGGCCGCAGCGCCGGATCGCCCTCGGCCAGCCCTTCGGCGGTGGCCAGCGCGGCGGCGCGCAGGTCCAGTCGTGCCTGGGCCAGGGCCGCCAACTCGTCGTCGCTGCGCCCGGGCTGGTCGACGGCGGTGCGGACCCCGTCCGCCCCGACGTCGGCCGGGTCCGGCCGGTCGCCGGCCGGACGACCGCAGCGCGCCTCGTCGGCCTGCTGGCTGATCGGCTCGGCCCGCTGCGGATGCCAACCCAGCGCGGCGCTGGCGCCGCTGGCCTGGTCCGCGTTGGTGGACAGCCGCAGGGTGTGCACACCCGCGCCCAGGGCCAACGCGACGGGCTCCCCGTAGCCGGCGAGGGTGATCAGCCGGACGTCGTCGCCGTCGGCGGCCAGGTGCAGCCCGGCCCGGCCGGTGACCTCCCGGAGCAGCTCCAGGTCGCTGTGCCGGTGCTGGAGCAGCCGTTCCAGTCGCGGTCCGTCGCTGTCCGCCGTCACGGTCAGGCCCACCTCGCCGCACAGCTCACGGGCCAGCTCGGCCGTCGTCACCGAGGTGAAGACCCGCAGGTCCTGGCGCTTGCGCAGGCGGTGCAGCGCGTCGTACGCCCGCAGGCGCAGCACCGCCGCGCCGTCGGCGGCGTACTCGACCTCCACGGCGGTGACCTCGCCGGTGAACAGCGCGTCGGAATGGTCGGCGAGCCGTACGTCGACTGTTGTGCCGGGCCGCGCCACCGGGTCGAGAGCGCCGGCCCCGGCGGCGGTGGCGAGCACCAGCTCGGCCTGGGTCGGCTGGTCGAGCCGGGCGGCCACCCGCAGCGAGCGGATCCGCTGGCGGGCCGTGGCGTCCAGTTCCACGCCGTCCAGCAGAACTGTCAGCGCGCGGGGCGCCACGCTGGTCACGGCGTACTCCCCGGGCCGGTGCCGGGCGGCGTGCCGTCCGGGTTGGTGCTGGCGGTCGCCGCGCCGGTCGGCGTGGCCCAGCTCGCGGTGGCGATCGAGGCGCCCACGTACGACGTGCCGGCGCCCACCGCGCCGGCCACCGCCCGCGCCATCGAGGTCAGCGTCGACTCCGACCCGCCCCCGCCCGGCGCGCTGCTGGGGACCGCGAGGGTCGTGCCGGCGGGCACCGCGAGCGGGTCGGTGATCCGGTTGTGCTCGGCCAGCAACCGCCACCGCAGCGGCGACCCGAGCGCGTCGTTGGCCAGCAGGTCGAAGCGCACCCCGGAGTTGCCCGGCTCGGCGGCGCCGTCACCGGCGGCGACCACGGCGCTGCCCGGCGCGGCGGCCGGGGTGCTCACCGCAGCCAGCTCCTCGGCGAATCCCGCCTGCGCCTGGTCGGCCGCTTCGGCGGCCCGGACCAGCTTCAGCCGCAGCCACGAGCGCCGGGGCGAACCCGTACCGGTGAACGCGTCGAACCGTTCGGCCACCGCGATGATCACGCCGGGCACGTTCCAGGTCTTGCCCCAGACCAGCCGGACCAGCGGCGGGCGCAGCCACCCGTGCTCGGCGGTGGAGTTCTCGGCAAGCATCCACAGCGGTCGGGTGAGCACCCGTACGTCGGTGGGGCGGACCTGGGCCTGGACGAAATCGACGTCGAACAGCAGGTCGAGCACCAGCTCCGTACGGCCGCCGCCGGTGAAGACCAGCGGGTCGTCGGCCAGTCCGGCCCCGGTGAGCTGCCCGCCGCCCGCGCCCCGATGGCGTACCCCGGCGAGCCGGGTCACCTGCACGGTCTCCGGGTTGAGCAGGCAGTCCACCCGCTCCCCGGAGGAGTCGATAAGGAAGGCGACACGTTCCATCAGCCGCCCGCCTGTTCCCGATCCAGGCGGTCCACGTGGCGGGCGTCGAGCGCCGCCGGGGGCACCGTCCACAGCGGAGTGTCGTCCGGCAGCTCCGGCCACGGGTCGACGGCCGTGGACGCCGGGCCGACCGGCAGTTGCGCGGCACTCGGCTCGCGCTGATCGCGGTGGCCGCGGTCGTCGTGCCGGTGGTCGGGCTCGCCGCGCTGCGTGGCCCGTACGCCGCCCAGCGGTGCGCGTTCGTCCGGGAGGGCGGGCCACAACCCGCTGCCCGCGCCGCCCGCTGTCACCCCGTCGACGGCGGTGGGCGCGGTGGTGATCCGTGGCGGGAAGGTGCCCCTGGAGGGGCCGAGGTCCGTCGCGATCCCGGGCGGGGAGCCGCGCCGGGTGGGCGGGGTGGCGGGCACGCCTGCCCGGGTCGGGTCGGGTGCGTCGGTGGTCGTGGTGTCCCGTCGTAGCGGTCCCGCCGGTGCGGCGGGCGTGGCCGCGGTGGCCGCGCCCGGCCAGGATGGCTGACGCGCGGGCCACGCCTCCAGGATCCGGCCGGACAGGCGCCGGTTCGCCGGTGGGGACGCCGTCGGCGCGTCGTGCCCGTCCGGCAGGTGGGTGGCGTCGGAACCGCCA
>NZ_MUZA01000111.1 GCF_021442385.1 Micromonospora sp. MH99 | reverse complement strand
CGCCGGGCTGACGGACGCGGGCGGCGTGACGGCCGTCGGTCCGGGCGCTGGTGCCGTCGGACGTGGCGTCGGCGCGGCTGGTCGTGGCACGGACTCGGCTGGTCGTGGCGTGGCGGCCGCTGGTCGTGGCGCGACCGCCGCCTCCGGGGCCGCCGCGGGCAGGGCCGGCACGGCGGCGAGGATGCCGAGGCAGTGTACGAACACCGCGAGGGCTCTGTGGTGTCGTGTCGATGCAGGCATACGAACGAACCTCCGGAGCCGACGATAGGGGTGCGCGCCCTCCGTGCGGGTACGAAATCCCGAAGCCCACCCCGACCGCCCGGACCTGCGCTAGGGTGCCGCGACGCTGACGGGTTGCGCACACCCGGCGGCCCGTTGTGGCCGGTGAGCGTGTCGGCGGGGCTAGATTGGCCGGGTGCGTATCGCTCGTTTCGCTCATGCCAAGGGAATGTCGTTCGGAGCCGTCGAGGGCGAACCGGAGGCCGGGCCGCAGGGCCTGACCATCGCCGAGATCGAGGGTCACCCGTTCGGCCAGCTCTCCTTCAGTGGGGCCCGCTGGGCCCTCTCCGACGTCCGGTTGCTCTCGCCGATCCTGCCCAGCAAGGTGGTCTGCGTGGGCCGCAACTACGCCGACCACGCCGCCGAGCTCGGCAACGAGGTGCCCAAGGAACCGTTGCTCTTCCTCAAGCCGTCCACCTCGGTGATCGGTCCCCGGGACGCCATCCGGTTGCCGATCTTCTCCAAGCAGGTCGAGCACGAAGCGGAGTTGGCGGTCGTGATCGGTGCGCCGGGCGCCCGCCGGGCCGACCGGGCCGCCGCCGAACGCGCCATCTTCGGCTACACCTGCGCCAACGACGTGACCGCCCGGGACCTGCAGCGCTCGGACGGGCAGTGGACCCGCGCCAAGGGCTTCGACTCGTTCTGCCCGATCGGTCCGTGGATCACCACCGGGTTGGACGTCTCCGACCTGGAGATCCGCTGTGAGGTGGGTCGCAACCCGGACGAGATGGAGGTACGCCAGCTCGGCCGGACGAAGGACATGGTCTTCGACGTGGCCGGCCTGGTGTCGTACATCTCGCACGTGATGACCCTGCTGCCCGGCGACGTGGTGCTCACCGGCACTCCGGCGGGGGTTAGCCCTCTCGTCGAGGGGGATACGGTCACCGTGCGGATCGAGGGCATCGGCGAGCTCAGCAACCCGGTGGTCCCCGTCGCCTGATCCGTCCGATGCCCCTGTTTCCGCAGCTCACGGGTGGTTCGGGGGGATCGGATTTGGCCTGCCGGCACCGGGAGGGTAATGTTCACTCCCGGCGCCGCAAGGGGCCAATGGGGTATGGGGTAATTGGCAGCCCGACTGATTCTGGTTCAGTTAGTCTAGGTTCGAGTCCTGGTACCCCAGCGCAGCTGGGATTCGCGAGAATCCCGGACGCTGGATTCTGACGGAGTTCGACTCCGCCCCGCGAGGGGCGGAGGGTGGCCTCTGGTAGAGTGCAGCTCCTCCGCCCGCAAGGGTGGAGGAGCGAAAGTGGTTCTGGCCCCGTCGTCTAGCGGCCCAGGACGCCGCCCTCTCAAGGCGGTAGCGCCGGTTCGAATCCGGTCGGGGCTACATCTGTGCACAACCCGTCCCACCTCGGTGGGGCGGGTTGTTTCGTTGGTGCGGCTTGTTTCGTTGGTGCGCACGGCCGTCCACGGCGCCCAGACCCCACGCTCGCCCCGACGGACGGTGCCGCTAGACTACAGCGGCACCGCCTGCGAGGGCGGTGAACAGGAAGTTCTGGCCCCGTCGTCTAGCGGCCCAGGACGCCGCCCTCTCAAGGCGGTAGCGCCGGTTCGAATCCGGTCGGGGCTACAAACCAAAGGCTCACCTCGCCCCGCGAGGTGAGCCTTTGCCGTACCCCTGGGTCTCGCTGTTGATCATGAAGTTACTGCCCTCCGCCGGGGCGTGTCCGGGCAACAACTTCATGATCAACGGGATGGGGGCGGGGTTAGAGGCCGGAGAGGCGTTGGCCGGCTCTGACGACCGCCATGGCGTGGCGTTCGCCGGGGCGGCGGCCCAGGCGTTCGATCGGGCCGGAGATGCTGACCGAGGCGATCACGCGGCCGGTGCGGTCGCGGATCGGGGCGGAGACGCTCGCCACACCGGCCTCCCGTTCGGCCACGCTCTGCGCCCAGCCACGGCGGCGGACCTCGGCGAGGGTGCGGCCGGTGAACTTGCTGCGCGGCAGCAGTGGCATCACCGCCTCCGGAGGCTCCCAGGCGAGCAGGATCTGGGCCGCCGAACCGGCGGTCATCGGCAGCACCGAGCCGACCGGGACGGTGTCCCGCAGGCCGCTGGCGCGCTCTGCGGCGGCCACGCAGATCCGCTCGTCGGCGCGGCGCAGGTAGAGCTGGGCGCTCTCACCGGTGGCGTCGCGTAGCGCGGCGAGCAGGGGCTCGGCGGCGGTCAGCAGGACATCCGGGGCGGCGTTGGCCAGCTCGCCGAGCCGAGGCCCGGGGCGCCAGCGGCCCTGTGTGTCCCGGACCAGCATCCGATGGATCTCCAGTGCCTGTGCCAGCCGGTGCGCGGTGGCCCGGGGCAGCTTCGTGCGTTCAACGAGTTCGGCAAGGCTGGCGCCGTCGACACAGGCGGCCAGGATGACCACCGCCTTGTCGAGAACGCCGACACCGCTCATACTGTGTCCCACAAGCCGAAACTTACCTCCCAGAATTTAGGATGTCCAGATGGTGGGAGTCACTCCTGAGCCGAGGACCCTGGCCGAGAAGGTCTGGGACGCGCACGTCGTACGGTCCGCCGCTGGTGAGCCGGACCTGCTCTTCATCGACCTGCACCTGCTGCACGAGGTGACCAGCCCGCAGGCGTTCGACGGGCTGCGGCTCGCCGGGCGCCGGGTGCGTCGTACCGACCTGACCCTCGCGACCGAGGACCACAACACCCCGACCGGGTACGCCGATCCGGCGTTCCGGCTCCGCCGCGGTGACCTGCTCACCATCGCGGATCCGACCTCGCGTACGCAGATCGAGACGCTGCGCCGCAACTGCGCCGAGTTCGGCGTGCGGCTGCACCCGCTCGGCGACGAGAACCAGGGCATCGTGCACGTCATCGGCCCGCAGCTCGGGGTCACCCAGCCCGGCATGACGATCGTGTGCGGCGACTCGCACACCGCCACCCACGGTGCGTTCGGCGCGCTCGCCTTCGGCATCGGCACCAGCGAGGTGGAGCACGTGCTGGCCACCCAGACGCTCCCGCAGAGCCGGCCGAAGACCATGGCCGTCAACGTCACCGGCCAGCTCGCCCCCGGCGTCACCGCGAAGGACCTGGTGCTCGCCCTGATCGCCCAGGTCGGCACCGGTGGTGGGCGCGGGCACATCGTCGAGTACCGCGGCGCGGCCATCCAGGCCCTCTCCATGGAGGGGCGGATGACGATCGCCAACATGTCGATCGAGTGGGGCGCCAAGGCCGGCATGATCGCGCCGGACGAGACGACCTTCGCGTACCTCAAGGGTCGGCCGAACGCGCCGCAGGGCGCGGACTGGGACGCGGCGCTGGCGTGGTGGCGGACGCTGCCCACCGACGAGGGTGCGCGCTTCGACGCCGAGGTGACCCTGGACGCCAGCCGGGTGACCCCGTTCGTCACCTGGGGCACCAACCCCGGGCAGGGCGCACCGCTGAGCGCGCCGGTGCCCGACCCGGAGGAGTTCGTCACCGACTCGGAGCGCGCCGCCGCCCGTCGCGCGCTGGAGTACATGGATCTGCGCCCCGGCACCCCGCTGCGGGAGCTGCCGATCGACGTGGTCTTCGTGGGTTCCTGCACGAACGGCCGCCTGGAGGACCTGCGGGCCGCCGCCGACGTGCTGCGCGGCCACAAGGTGGCCGACTCCGTCCGGATGCTCGTGGTGCCCGGCTCCGCCGCCGTCCGGGAGGCCGCCGAGGCCGAGGGGCTGGACAAGGTCTTCGCCGACGCCGGCGCCGAGTGGCGGTTCGCCGGCTGCTCGATGTGCCTGGGCATGAACCCCGACACGCTCAAGCCCGGTGAGCGCTCCGCGTCCACCTCCAACCGCAACTTCGAGGGCCGGCAGGGCCGGGGCGGTCGTACCCACCTGGTCTCCCCGCCGGTCGCCGCCGCCACCGCCGTGGTCGGGCGGCTGGCCGCCCCCGCCGACCTGTAGAAGGGACCGACGAGATGGACAAGTTCACCACCCACACCGGCACCGCCGTACCGCTGCGCCGGTCCAACGTGGACACGGATCAGATCATCCCCGCCGTGTACCTCAAGAGGGTGACCCGCACCGGCTTCGCCGACGGGCTGTTCAGCGCCTGGCGGGAAGACCCGGCATTCGTTCTCAACGATGAATCCTATTCTGGTGCGTCGATCCTCATCGCCGGTCCGGAGTTCGGCACCGGCTCGTCCCGGGAGCACGCCGTCTGGGCGCTGCGGGACTGGGGCTTCCGCGCCGTGGTGGCTCCGCGCTTCGGTGACATCTTCCGCGGCAACGCACTCAAGGAGGGCCTGCTGCCGGTCGAGTTGGAATTGAAAGCCGTCGAGGAGTTGTGGGATCTCGTCGAGGCCGAACCGACCACTCCGGTGACCGTCGACCTGACCGCCCGACAGCTCCGGGCCGGGGACGCGACCTGGTCGTTCCCGCTTGACGACTTCAGCCGGTGGAGGCTGTTGGAGGGCCTGGACGACATTGGACTCACCCTCCGGCACGCCGATGACATCGCCTCCTTCGAGGCGTCCCGACTGCCGTTCCTGCCCTCGGTGGCATAGCCGTACGCCCACTCGCACAGCGGATTTCGCCCCCACCGGTCCAACCGGTGGGGGCGAATCCGTTACGACACAAGGGCTTTTTTCCACCGAATGTTTGTGTCCAGGCAGCACAGGGCATACGGTGCGCGCAGAATGGCTCGCGTCGAGTCAGTTGCACAATCGGGAGGAAGTCGTGAACAAGGCCGAGCTCATCGAGGCGCTCGCTGTTCGCCTGGGGGACCGGAAGACGGCGACGGCCGCGCTCGACGCGGTCCTCACTGAGGTCCAGGCGGCAGTCACCAAGGGCGAGAAGGTGGCGATCACCGGATTCGGAGCATTCGAAAAGCGTGTACGTGGCGCACGAACAGCGCGCAACCCGCGTACCGGCGAGGCGGTGAAGGTCAAGAAGACGTCCGTCCCGACCTTCCGCCCCGGCGCCGGGTTCAAGGAGATGGTGGCCAGCGGCAAGGTGCCGAAGGCCACGGTGGCGGCGAAGAAGACCGCCACCACCACGGCCAAGACCGCCGGCACCAAGGCGGCGGGCACCAAGGCCACCGCCACCAAGGCGGCCAGTAAGAAGACCGCCCCGGCCAAGGCGAGCAAGACCACCACCACCGCCGCCACCAAGGCGGCCAGCAAGAAGACCGCCCCGGCCAAGGCGAGCAAGACCACCACGGCGACCAAGACGGCCGCCAGCAAGAAGACCGCCACGGCGAAGAAGACCACCGCGGCGACCAAGTCCGCCACGGCGAAGAAGACCACCGCGGCGGCGAGCAAGAGCACGGCGGCCAAGAAGGCGCCGGCGAAGAAGGCTCCGGCCAAGAAGACGGCCAGCAAGCGCTGACCGACTGTCCGCCCAAAGGGCGTCCACCTCTCGGTGGGCGCCCTTTGCGCGTACCCGGAACGTTGACCCGGCCGGACCGTACGCGCAGAATCGCCGTGCCGGCCCCCCTTCAGGACCGGTCCGCCGACGAAATGGGGCGCCGGTGCGCTACCGCCAGCTCACCACCGGATCGCTCGCGCTGGGCGTCGTTCTGCTCATCGACGTGCTGCGCGTCTGGCTGCCCGGCATCATCACCATCTTCGGGCAGGCCGCGTCCACCCCGGCCGAGGTGATGGGCGCGTTCGCGCTCGGCTGGTTCGTGCTGGCGATGGCCGTGCCGGCTCTGGTCCGGCGGGTGGGCGCCCGCCGCGTCACCGTCGTCGCCGCCGTGCTGTTGGCCGTGGCCCGGCTCGCGCTCACCAGCGCCCCCGGCGGCCGTCCGCAGCTCTGGTTGGCCACCGCCGGTCTGTTCGCCGGTCTGGTCTGGTTGGTGGGTGTCGCCGGTGGCACCGACCGTCCGGTGCCGGGACTGGCCCTGGGGTTGGCGGTCAACGCCGCCGTCCACGCGCTGCTGGACACCTACGATCTCGTCTGGCGGGGCGGCTGGGTGGCGTGGCTGCTCAGCGCCGTCGCGGTGGTGCTGTTCCTGCTCGGTACGACGCTGCCCGTCGCGCCGCCCGGCCCCGGTGGCGCCCGGTCGTGGCTGCTGGCCGGGCCGGTGCTGCTGCTGGCCGGCATGGTGGCCCTCGCGCCGGCGCTGGCCCAGGCCGGGATGTCGTACCTGGTCGCGGGGGGCGACGTCGCTCGCTCACCGCTGTTCGGCCTGGCGCCGGTGCCGGTGGCGGTCGCCGGTTTCCTGCTGGCCGCGCTGGCGGGCCCGACCCGGGGTCGGGGTCGAGCGCTCGGGCCGGCGGCCCTGCTGGCCGGCGTGGTGCTCTTCGCCCTCGACAGTGGCGACCTGCTCGTCGCGGCCATGCTGCTCACCGCCGTCGGACTCGGCGCCTGCCTCGCGCTCACCGACGCGCCGGGCCGCGCCGACGCCGCGGCCGACGCCGACGCTCCACGTCGCGCCGACGACGCCGACGTTGCGGCCGACGCCGACGCTCGGGGTCGCGCCGACGCCGCGGCCGACGTCGCCGGTGCCGGTGCCGGTGCTGAGGGCGCGACGGGCACGGACGACACCCGCCGGTCGGCGGCCCGTCGGGGGTACGCGGTAGCCGCCGGCATGCTGCTCTTCGTGCTGGGCGCGGTGGGTTACTACTCCGCGTACGACCTGGGCTACCCGAACGCGGCGGTGCCGGTGGTGGTGGCCGGCGTGGTCGCCGCCGTGGCCCTGGCGGCCCGTCCGTCCGGCCACCGGCGTCCCGGCCCGCTTCCGCCGCTGCGGACCGCTGGCGGCGTCGCCGCGCTGGCTCTGCTCGCGCCGCTCGTCGCCGACGAGGTGGCGGTGGCGAGCAACCGGGAGGGTCCGCCGGAGCGGTTGACGGTGGTGGCGTACAACATCCGGATGGGCTTCGGGCTGGACGGCCGGTTCGACCTGGCCGCCCTGAGCGCGGCGATCGACCGGCAGCGGCCCGATGTGGTGCTGCTCAGCGAGGTGGACCGGGGCTGGCTGCTCAACGGCGGCCACGACACGCTGGACCTGCTGTCCGACCGGCTCGGCATGCCGTACGTGTTCGGGCCGGCCGCCGACCCGGTCTGGGGTGACGCGGTGCTCAGCCGCTGGCCGGTCACCGACCTACGGTCCCGGCCGCTGCCGGCCCTCGGAGCACCCACCGGAGCGCAGGCTCTGGCCGTCACCCTGGACCTCGGCGACGGTGTCCGTGCCGCTGTGGTGAGCACCCACCTGCAACCGCCACCGGATGCGGGCCCGGTCGCGCAGGCTCGCGCGGTGGCCGACTTCGCCACCGGGTACGCGGCCGGCCGGCCCCTCGTGGTGGCCGGCGACCTGAACACCGAGCCGGGCGACGAGGCGTTCGAGCAGTTCACCGCGGCCGGGCTGGTCGACGCGTTGGCGGTCGCCCGTCCGCTGGCGACCAGCCCCGCCGACGATCCGCGCCAGCAGATCGACCACGTCTTCGTCTCGCCCGGCCTGACGGCGACGGATCCGGTCGCGCCGCGCGGCGAGGCCAGCGACCACCTGCCGGTGGCGGTGACCCTCACCCTGCCGCCCCGCTGACCCCGCGCCGGGATCGCCGCTGGCTGGCCGGCCACCGCCACGTCGGCGATCCGCGGCGGAGGCCGGGGTAGCTGGTGGCCCGCTATCGCCACGCCGGCGATCCGCGGCGGATCAACCGCCGAAGCGCCGGGCGGGCCTCACAGGCGATCGGTGGCGACCAGCCGCTCGCCGCTGAAGGCGAGCAGCCAACCGCCGCCCTTCGGGGTGGTGAAGTCCTCGTCGGCGCGGCCGGTCAGCTGCTCCAACGCGCCCGGCAGCACCTTGCCCTGGCTGCACACCGCCACCTGCCCACCGGCGCAGCCCAGCTCGAGCAGTTGGGCGGCGGTGGCCAGCACCCGCTCGTCCTGTTGCTGGCCGGGCTGGGGCTCGTCCAGGTCGCCGCAGACCTCGATGGGCAGGTCGAGCAGCCCGGCCGCCGGGTCCAGGGTCTGCACGCAGCGGCGCGGCGAGGCCGACAGGAGCCGGGCCGGCCGCACCACGGCGATCAGCGCCGCAAGCGCGTACGCCTGGGCCCATCCCTCGGCGTCGAGCGGGCGGGCGGTGTCCGGGCCGGTCCACGTGGCGCGCTTGCCGGCGTGCCCGTGCCGGACCAGCGCGATCGTCGCGGTCACCGGCGGCAGCGCGGCGAACGCGGCCAGCACCTCGGTGTCGTGCGGGTAGCTGACGAGGTGGATCGCGTCGTCCACGGCCAGCCACCGGATGTCGTCGACCTCGGTGCCCGGCTGGAAACCGCCCTCGGCGACCGCGAGCATCGACCAGTAGTCGACCAGCTTGGCCTGCCCCTCGCTGCGGTAGCGCACCGACGGCAGCCGCACCTGCGGTACGCCCCGCACGTCGGCCTCCTCGGCGACCTCCCGGACCGCTGCGAGCAGTGGATGCTCG
The DNA here is from genome assembly GCF_021442385.1 of Micromonospora sp. MH99. GTDB lineage: Bacteria > Actinomycetota > Actinomycetes > Mycobacteriales > Micromonosporaceae > Micromonospora. Next base: position 4,523 of record NZ_MUZA01000111.1, on the reverse strand, counting down.
CCCGGTTCGAGCTTGCCCTTGGGCAGCGTCCAGTCCCCGTAGCGCGGGCGGTGCACGACGCAGACCCGTACGCCGTCGGCGGTCGGTCGCCAGCAGACCCCGCCGGCAGCCCGGATGCCCGTCACGGCAACCATCTGGTCCGCCGTCGCCGGGTGGCCCGGTGCCACGCGGCGGGGAATCGGGCCCGCATCAGGCGGACCGTGTCGCGTTCCCGCTCGGCCAGCCGTCCGGCGGTGACCGCCAGCTCGTGGTCGCCCGGTCGGTCGGCGGCGAGGGCGAGCCAGGTCTCGGCGGCCACCGCGGCGTCCTGGTGTTCGCCGAGCACATCCTGGACGCCGGCCAACGCGCGGGCCAGCCGCCGCGCGTCCCTGCCGACGGCCGGGACCACTGCGGTGACCGCGTAGCGGGCCTGTTTGCCCTCCTTGCGGACGGCGTGCCAGCGGTCGTCGGGCGCGAGGGGGTCGAGCCGGTCGACGCCGTCGGGGCCGGTGAGCTGCCGCCACGGGCGGGCGACCAGCTTCGGTAGTGTCCGCGCCGCCGGGGTGGCGGCCCGTCGGGTGAGCCGGGGCGCGCGGGCGGCCAGCACCAGGGCGTCCACCAGGGCCAGGTAACGCGGCGAGCGCAGCGCCTCGTCGATGGCGGCCAGCGCCTGCCGCTGCCGCTGTGCGAGCGCCTCGTCCAGCCGGTCCACCGCGCCCATGTCGAGCGGGCTGAGCGGGTCGGCTGTCGCGGTGCGCCGCAGTCGGTCGCGCAGCACCTCGGCGTCGCGCGCCGCGCCGAGCACCCCGGCGAGCCAGCGCAACTCGTCGCGCAGGGGCCGCGCCCAGCTGCGGCGCGCCAGCGGCCGGAAGGTCCGCAGGTCGCTGCGCAGCCGTCGGCAGGCCACCCGCAACTGGTGTACGGCGCTGTCGCCGCCGTCGGTGGTGGTGCGCAGCCGCACCAGCGGGTCGTGCGCCAACAGCCGGCCCACCTCCTTGCGGACCGCCTCGGTGACCACCTCGCCGGCGGTCGGGTCGGCCGTCAGCCCGCCCGGAGAGACCAGGTCCGGTTCGGCCTGCGCCACCGACCCCAACGCCCGTACGTGCTTGGGGGTGAACGAGCCGGCCCGGGCCCCGGCCTCGCGCAGCACCTCGCCGATCCGTTCCAGCAGCTTGCGGTCGCCGGCCTTGCGCTCCACCTCCACCTCACGGAACGCGCCGGTGCTGGCGCCGGCGTCGTCGAGGACCGTCACCCGATCGTCCACCACCTCGGCGAGCACCGTACCGGCCCTGTCGCACACCTCGTGGGCGTGCCGGACGGTGCGTACCACAGCCACCGGCGCGAGCGACGCGCCCCGGTGCAGGACGGTGACCAGCTCGACCAGCTCCGGCGGCGGCTGCCCGACCGGACCGGGGCGGGAGATCTCGTGCCGGACGCCGGGCGTGCCGGTGGGCAGCTTCACCGTCCACGGCAGCTCGTCACCCTCGCGGTGCCGCAGCGACGCCCCGGCGCGGGCCAGCCGCAGGTCGACAGTGTCGAGGTAGCGGGCGACAAGCGTCACCGGCGGCAGGTCCCGGACCCGGCCGCCGGCCGGGGACGTGGCGGACAGGTCCGGCAGCACGAAGGTGTCGTCCACCTCGTACTTCTGCTCCTCCTCGACCATCAGCTCAGCCTATGCCGCGATCGGTCAGCCGGCCGTGCCACCGACGCGGCGCAGCAGCAGTTCCTGCAGATGCACCCGGGCCGTGTCGTCACCGCCGGCACGCCGAGTCCAGGTGCCGTCGCCGGCCAGCTCGAACGCGTCCACGTCCGGGCTCATCGCGGCGGTCAGCACGTGGTCCAGCTCGGCGCGGGCGACCGGATCGCTCACCTGCACCAGCGCCTCCACCCGCCGGTCCAGGTTGCGGTGCATCAGGTCCGCCGAGCCCATCCAGAACTCGGCCTCGCCGTTGTTGCCGAAGCGGAAGACCCGGGAGTGCTCCAGGAACCGGCCGAGGATCGAGCGGACCCGGATGTTCTCCGACAGCCCCGGCACCCCCGGACGCAGCGTGCACATGCCCCGGATGAGCAGGTCGACGTGGACGCCGGCCTGGGAGGCCCGGTACAGCGCGTCGGTCACGCCCTCGTCGACCAGCGAGTTGACCTTGAACTGGACCAGGCCGGGCATGCCCAACCGGACGTGCGCGATCTCCCGCTCGATGCGTTCGATGAGGCCACTGCGGATCCCCTGCGGGGCGACCAGCAGCCGCCGGTACGCGGTCTGCCTGCTGTAGCCGGTGAGCACGTTGAACAGGTCGGTGAGGTCCGCCCCGATCTCCGGGTCGGCGGTGAGCATGCCGAAGTCCTCGTACAGGCGGGCGGTCTTCGGGTGGTAGTTGCCGGTGCCGATGTGGCAGTACCGGCGGATCTGGTTGCCCTCCTGCCGGACCACCAGGGCGGTCTTGCAGTGCGTCTTGAGCCCCACCAGGCCGTACACCACGTGGCAGCCGGCGCGTTCCAGGGTGCGGGCCCAGCCGATGTTGGCCACCTCGTCGAAGCGGGCCTTCACCTCGACCAGCACCACCACCTGCTTGCCGGCGGCGGCCGCGTCGACGAGCGCGTCCACGATCGGCGAGTCACCGCTGGTGCGGTAGAGGGTCTGCTTGATGGCCAGCACGTTGGGGTCGGCGGCGGCCTGTTCGATGAAGCGCTGCACGCTGGTGGCGAACGAGTGGTACGGGTGGTGCACCAGGATGTCCCCGTCGCGCAGGGTGGAGAAGACGCTGCGCGGCACCTCGCCCTCGGCGAGCCGGGGATGCGTGGCCGGCACGAACGGCGGGTCCTTGAGGTCCGGCCGGTCGGCCTCGCCGTACACCTGCCACAGCGCGGACAGGTCCAGCAGGCCGGGCACCCGCAGCACGTCCTGGTCGTCCATGTCCAGCTCGCGGACGAGCAGCTCCAACATGTGGTCGGAAATCGACGCGGCGACCTCCAGGCGGACCGGCGGGCCGAACCGGCGGCGGGCCAGCTCCCGTTCGAGGGCCTGGAGCAGGTCCTCGTCGCGGTCCTCGTCGACCTCCACCTCGGCGTTGCGGGTGACCCGGAACAGGTGGCACTCGACCACCTGCATCCCGCTGAACAGCTGACCCAGGTGCACCGAGATCAGGTCCTCCACCGGCAGCATCCGCACGCCCGGCTGGTCCCGGTCGACGCGCACGAAGCGCGGGACGTTGTTGGGCACCTTCACCCGCGCGAACAGCTCGGACCCGCCGTCCGGGTCCCGGACCGCCACCGCCAGGTTCAACGAGCGCCCGGAGATGTACGGGAACGGGTGCGCCGGGTCCACCGCGAGCGGGGTGAGCACCGGGAAGATGTGCTCCCGGAAGTAGGTGCGCAGCCGCTCCCGTTCGGGGTCGCCCAGGTCACCCCAGCGCAGTATGCGGATGCCCTCATCGGCCAGCCGGGGCAGGACGTCGTCGACGAAGCAGGCGGCGTGCCTGGCGACCAGCTCGGCGGTCCGTTCGGCGATCAGCTCCAGCTGCGTACGCAGGGGCAGCCGGTCCCCGCCCCGCACCGGCAGGCCGGCGGAGAGCCGCCGCTTCAGGCCGGCGATCCGCACCATGTAGAACTCGTCGAGGTTGCTGGCGAAGATCGCGAGGAACTTGGCCCGTTCCAGCAGGGGGGTGCGCTGGTCCTCGGCGAGGGTGAGCACCCGCGCGTTGAAGTCGAGCCAGGACAGCTCCCGGTTGAGGAAGCGGTCCTCCGGCAGCGGGGGAGCGGCCGGTGGCTCCTCGTCCCCCTCACCGCCCGTGGAGAGGCCCGTGGAGAGGCTGCCGGAGGGACCGGGCAGGGCTGCCCCGGCCGCCGGGCCGTCCGTCTCCGTGGGCGGCACGCCGGGTTCGATGACCTCGTCGAGCCCGGAGGAGGCGGCGCCCGGGTCGTCGGCGAGCGTGTCGGCACGGGCGGCGCCGGCCCGTTCGGCCCGGGACGGGCGGAAACGGCCGTCGGTGCCGCGAATGCGGGCGCCGTTGCGGGGGTCGGTGGCTGAAGGGGTGACCGGATGCTCGCGAGGGGTGCTCACCCGCTCATAATCACCCGATTCGAGTTAACGCAAAATGAACTTGGCCTCGCCAGCTCAGTTCATCGTCGGCAATGTCACCCGGACGACCTCGCCGTCGGGATCGGTGTCGATGCGCACCCGCTGGCCGAGCCGGAGCAACCGCAGGCCGGAGGCGTCGAACGCCCGGGCGGGAAAGCGCAGCTCGGTGCCGTCGTCGAGCAGCAGGACACCGCTGCGCGTCGCCGCGTCGTAACTGGCCACCGTGCCCTGCATGCTGGCACCGTACACCGGTCGGATCGGCTTGTTCAGCGCGCCGGCCCGCCGGCTCGGGGCAGCTTGTTCAGCGTGTCGGGCAGCCGGCGGCGAGCAGCGCCGCGGTGCGCGGTCCCAGCCCCAGCCCGGCGGCGACGGCCAGGTCGTCGGCGGTGTCCACGTCCCGCCGCAGGCTGGGCCAGTCGCCGGTGAGCGGCAGCGCCCCACTCGCCGCGTGCGCCGCCGCCGAGCC
>NZ_MUZA01000110.1 GCF_021442385.1 Micromonospora sp. MH99 | reverse complement strand
GCTCCAGCGTGGCCAGCGCCCGCAGGTCGTCCAGGGTGGACACGCCACCCGAGGCGATCACCGGCCGGTCGGTACGCCGCACGACCGCCTTGCCGAGGCCGCGCAGCTCGTCGTCGCCGAGGCCGTGCGCGGCCGCGAGTTCCCGGGCCGAGTCGGTGAGCACCGGCCCGCCGGGGGAGACGTCCGGCAGCTGTACGACAGCCGGGGCGACCGCCTCGGCGAGGAAGCGCTGCCGGGCCTCCTCGCTGTCGAAGACGCGACCGATGACGTCGCCCGGGGCGCACTCCCGGTTGACCTCGACGAGCCGGTGCAGGACACCGTCGCTGTCGCTGAGCAGCTCCTCGGCCGCCTTGGAGGTCTCCACCTCGGCGATCGGCTCGCCGGCGCGCACCTGCTCGCCGTTCTCGGCCAGCCAGTCGAGCAGGACGTACGTCGTGTCGTTGTTGTTGAGCTTGGGGACGACCAGGTCAGTCACCACTGACGACCTCCTTCACGGCCTGGTGGATGTCGGTGTCCTGCACCAGCACGGTGCGTTCGAGATGCGCGGCGGTCGGGATGACGCTGTCGGCGGAGTGCACGAGGCGTACCGGCGCGCGCAGCGATCCCCAGAGCCGCCGGTGCACGACCTGCGCCAGCTCCGCGCCCCAGGTGCCGCCGGCGGTGCTCTCCTCGGCCACCACCACCCGCCCGGCCCGCGCGATCGGCGGCAGCAGGTTGTCGCTGTCCAGCGGCCAGAGCCGTGACGGCACCAGCACCTGGCAGACGATGTCGTCGCGCAGCAGCAGCTCCCGGGCCACCGACACCGCCCGGGCGGCCAGCCCGCCGGGTACGACCAGCACGCAGTCGGCCTGCTCCTCCTCGTCCACCCGGATCCGGGCGACGTCGGCGTCCGGGCCGATCAGGTCGTAGCGGAACAGCTCGTCCACGACACCGTCGGCGTACATGCGGGTGGTGTAGAGGACCTTGTCCTCGAAGAGCAGACCCGGCCGGCCGGTGGCGAGCATGCCCGCGAGCACCGTCCGGTTGTCGTGGAACGGCGACACCTCGTGCACGCTGAGGCCGGGGATGCCGATGAAGTGCTTCAGCGGGCTCTGGCTGTGCGTCGGGCCGTACCCCCGGTTGCCGCCGGTGGGGCAGCGCACCACCAGCCGCATCGGCACCCGCCGGCCGTACATGGCCGTGGACTTGCTGGCGAAGTTGAGGAGCTGGTCGAACGCCAGCGCCACGAAGTCGCTGAACATGATCTCGACGATGGCGCTCTGCCCGGCCAGGGCCAGCCCGCCGGCCACACCGACGATCCCGCCCTCGCTCAACGGGGTGGACAGCACCCGCTCCGGCCAGCGCGCCGACAGGCCCCGGGTCACCTTGAACGCCCCGCCGTACGGGTCGACGAGATCCTCCCCGAGCACGGTCAGCGCGGGATCGTCGGCCAGCAGCGCGTGCAACGCCTGGTTGAGGTTCTCCACCACCCGCTCAGCCACGGTCAGCCTCCGCCCAGCGGCTCGCCGGCCGGCCGGCGACGTCGGCGACCACCTGTGCGACGTACGCCCGCTGCCGCTCGTCGTGCGCGCCGAACTGCTCCGGGTACGCCTGCGCGTACCGGGCGTACCAGTCGTGCGCCCGCGCGTGCGCGATCTCCTCCGGGCGGCGGCTGTCGTCGCCCTTGCTGTGCGGTCCCACCCGGTGCGTGAGCAGTTCCACCACGTACGGCGTGGACCGTTCGCGGACCCGGCGCAGCACCGGCGTCAGCGCGGCCCGGACCACCTCGGTGTCGGTGGAGGTGACCCGCAGGTGGTCCACCCCGAACGCCCGCGCCCGCCCGCCAATGCTGCCGGCGAGCTGCGCGTCGGTGGGCGTGGACTGGGCGATGCCGTTGTTCTCGACCACCAGCAGCAGCGGCAGGCCCCACAGCGCGGCCATGTTCAGCGCCTCGTAGACGGCGCCCTCACCCCAGGTGCCGTCGCCCAGGTAGACAAGCGCCAGCCGGCCCGGCTCGGTGCGCTTGAGGTGCAGCGCCACCCCGGCGGCCACCGGAGCGCTCTCGCCCTGCACGCCTGTCGACAGGTAGCGGTCCCGCAGGATGTGCTGGCTGCCGCCGACGCCGTGGCACACCGCGCCCTCGCGGCCCATCACCTCGGCCAGCAGGCCGTGCGGGTCGTCGAACCGGGCCAGGTAGTGCCCGTGCCCGCGGTGGTTGCTGAACACGAAGTCGCCGTCGTCGAGCAGTGGGCGCAGCGCCACCGGCACGTACTCCTGGCCCAGGCAGGTGTGGGTGGTGCCGTGCAGTTCGCCGCGGCCGAACATGTCCAGCAGGGCCAGCTCGAAGTGCCGGATCAGCAGCAGCAGGTCCAGGTCGGCGTCGGCGAGGCGGGTCGGCGCGATCGGCGCCGCCTCGGTGCGGGTGGCGGTCACCGGGCGACCCCGTCCCGTTCGCGGGCGACCAGGTCGACCAGCTCGCCGACCGCGCTCACCGCCAGGTACGTCCGCAGGTCCAGGCGTACGCCGAGGTCGTCCTCCAGCGCGGAGAGCAGCCGCAGCGCCTCCAGGCTGGTCCAGTTGGCCAGCGACGCGAACCGGACGTCGGGCGAGATCTCCTCGGCCGGCACGTCCGCGACCTGCTCGATGAGGTCCGCGACGGTGGTGAACAGGTCAGGCACGGATGTCTCCCTCCTCAGTGGCGATCCACGCCGGCAGCAGCCGGGGCGGGGGATGCAGCGGCAAGACGTGCCGGGTGATGCCGTCGTCGACGGATGCCACGGTGAAACCGGCCGACGGCCAGACGGCCCCGCCGGGCTTGTTGCGCGCGGTGGGCCGGAACAGGGCCTCCAGCCGGGTTGCGCCGGCCGCTCGGGCCAGCTCCGCCACCCGGTGCAGCGCCGCCTGCTCGACACCGCGGGAGAAGACCCGGCAGCTGAGCACGAAGTTCTCGATCACCCAGGCGTCCGGGTCAGTCCGGTCCAGCCACAGGCCGCCCACCAGCCCCTCGGCGCCGAACCGGTCGGTCACCTCGACGGTGAGCACCAGGTGGTCGGGGGAGTCGGCGCGCGCGCGGGTCTGCGCCTCGGTGTGTGCGCGCTCGGTCATCGTGAACTGGTTGGTGCGCAGCCCGAGCTGCGCGAGCCGGGGCAGGCTGTGCTCGTCCACCTCCCGGACGGTGACGCGCAGCTTCAGCTCGTGCAGGTAGTCGGCCGCCGAGTCGAACGTGGCGGCGAAGCGCTCCCGCCCGGCGCGGGCCCGGTACAGCGCGGTGCGTTCCCGGTCGGTCGCGCCGGTGGCCAGCACGGTGAAGTGCCCCTCGGTGAGCAGCCTGGTCGGGAAGCCCGCCGGGTCGCCGGCCAACTCCACCACCCGTACGGTCGGCAGCTCGCGGCGTACCAGGTCGCACTCGAACGGGCTGTCGTCGGCGAACACGACCGCGTCCAGGCCCAGGTTGAGGGTGGTGGCGAGCTGGCGCAGGTTCTCGTCCTTGCGTCCCCAGTTCACCGCCTGGGCGACGAAGTCGTCGGAGCGCAGCAGCAGGTCCGGGTGCTGCGTGAACGCCTCGGCCACCAGGTCGGGGTCGTTCTTGCTGCACACCGCGAGCAGCACGCCCTGCCGGCGCAGCGCCAGGGCACGACGCTGCACGTCCCGGTGGCAGTTGCCGGGATAGTCGCTGCCCAGCCGGATGCCGGTGAGCCCGTCGTCGCCGAGCACGCCCGCCCAGAGGGTGTTGTCCAGATCCAGCGCGAGCACCTTCGCCGTCCGGCCGAGGACCGCGCGGCAGAAGGTGGCGGCCTCGTGGGCGTACCGGCGCTCCACCGTGGGCGTCCACGCCATGCTGGCGAACCGGTACAGGCGCTCGTCGCGCACCGGACCGTCGTGGTCCACCAGCAGCGTCTCCAGATCCAGGGTGTACGTCGTGTCCCGCGCCCCCAGCTCCAACAGCTGGGAGTTCAGCTCCCGCCAGATGCGGCCCAGCTCGGCCCGGCCCCGGAAGCTGACCAGGCCACGGTGCTCCAACGGTGACAGCGGCACGGTGTGCAGCAGCACCGCGCCTTCGGTGCGCGTCGCGTAGCCGCGCAGCGCGGCGGCGAGCACGCCGGCCCGTTCGCCCAGCACGTCGGCGAGGCCGGCCAGGTCGCCGGGGTCCCACTCGGCGGGCAGGAACCAGCCGTCGTGCAGCAGGCAGAGCGTGACGTCGGCCCGGAACTCGGCGAGCGCCGAGCGCGGATCGCTGAGGTCGAGCACGAGCTGGTCGAAGCCGGAGACGTGGATCTCGGCGGCGATGCCGATCCGCAGCAGGGCCACCCGCAGCAGCGGTTCCAGCGTGCCCGGCGTGAACGTGCCGGTGACCGCGACCCGCAGCGGGCGCAGTGGGAAGTCGGGACTGGCCAGCTTCTCGACGGGCACGTCGGCGAGCAGCCGACCGGCGGACGCGACTGTGGTGACCGCCGCGCCGTCCAGGTGGACCAGGCCGGGCGCCAGCTCCGGATCGGCGGCCGCGTCGGGTCGGCGCAGCCGGCGGATCCGGTGCAGGACCTCCTCGACTCTCATGTTCGGTGTTCCTTCCCGTCGGATTGGTGCGGCCGGTCAGACCCGCAGCAGGGTGCAGACCCAGTGCATGCCGCTGCCGGTGCTGGTCAGGGCGACCACGTCGCCGTCGGTCAGCTCGCCGCTGTCGAGGTGGCGTTCCAGGCCGATGAGCTGGTCGGCGCAGCCGATGTGGCCGTGGGCGAGGGCCAGCTCGACGTTGGTCCGCTCCAGCGGGACGCCGAGGTCCTTGGCCAGCTCCGCGAACTGCCGGGCGTTGTCGTGGAAGTGCACGAACCGGTGGACGTCGGCAAGCGTCACGCCCGCCCGGGTGCACGCCGTCTCCACCACCTGCCGGTTGCGCTCCCGGATCGTCGCGACGAACCGGAACATCCGGCGTACGTCCCCGGCGAAGAACTCGTTGAGCCGGTCGGCCGGGTCACCGACGCGAGGGGTGCCGCCGTCCGGGGTGAACGGCTGCGCCGCGCCACCGACGGGCATGCGCATGAAGCCCGCGTACCGGCCGTCGGTGATCGTCTCGGTGGCCAGCCAACGGCACCGGTCGTGGTCGCGCACCAGCACGGCCGCCGCCGCTCCGTCGGAGAAGACGCTCGTGTTCACCTCCATCCGGTTCCAGTACGGCTCGCACACCCGGTTCCCGCCGATCAGCAGCGCCGTCCGGTATTCGGGGTGGGTGGCGAACCGCCCGGCCACCGTGTCGAACGCGGCCACCCCGCCGCCGCACGCCTGGTTGAGCAGCACCGCCTCGGCCCGGTGCGCGCCGAGGCGGGCCTGGGTGTGCGCGGCCGGATCCCAGTAGAGGTACTCGGCCAGGTCGGGGATGGCCAGCACCACCAGGTCCACGTCGGCGGCGCTCAGCCCGGCCCGGTCCAGGGCCGTGCCGCCGGCCACCACCGCCAGGTCGGTCACCCCGACGCCGGGGCCGGCCCGGTGGAACGCGCGGTACTCCCAGGACCGCAGGCGGTCCAGATCCTGGGTGTACGCGGCCGCGGCAGCCGCCACGTCGACAGGCTCGCCGAGGACGTGGGCCAGGGCGGCCACTCCGACGTCGACCGGCGGCCCGCTCATCGCCGTACCGCCGTGGCCGTCGGCGGTGTCGATGCCGTCGTCGTCGCCGCCGTCGCTGCCGGCGATCCTGGCGTCGGGTCGTCGTCGGACGTGTGGGCGGCGCGCAGCCGGACCCGGGGGTCGGCGGGCGCGACACCGTCCAGATCGGACAAAAAGCGTCGGGCGGTGCCGTTGCGGCCCGTGTCGGTGAAGCGGACCAGCACCTCGCCGGCGCCGGCCGCGCCCGCCCGCCGGGTCACCTCCCGCAGCACTGCCGCCTCGACGCCCTTGCCCAGCACGGGGCAGGAGAGGGAGAAGACGTCGACGGTCCAGCGGTCGGCGGTCCGGTCCAGCGCGACGAGGCCCGAGGTGCCGTAGTCGCCGAGCCGGTCGCGTACCCGGATCGCCAGCAGGTCGGCGGCCCGCCCGGCCAGCGCGGCGGCCGGTGGGGAGGGTGCCAGCGCGAAGTCGTGCGCCCGGGCGACGACCTCGGCGACCTCGGCGACGGCGTCGGCGGCCACCGGTCGGTAGTCGACGTGGACGTCCAGGCCGGCCACGAAGTCGTCCAGGGACAGCTCGACGGGCGCGACGGCGGGTCGGGACGTGCCGCCGGTCCACCGTCGGGCCGGGAGCCGGTCGGTCAGTCCCGCCGCCCGCAGTTCGTCCGACCAGAGCGCGGGATCGGACCCGAGCGGTACGTGCCGCGGCGGCGCCTGCGCGGGGCCGGTGCCCGCCAGCACGAGCTGGGCGGGCGCGCCGTCCAGCTCGTCGGCGATCTCGGCGAGCTGGTCCGCCAGGGGCCGCTCGTCGGTGACCCAGCCGTCCAGCACCGCCAACAGGTCCGTGGCGTCGGCGCTCGACCACCAGTCGGCACCGGTGGCCCGCAGCGCCACGCGTACGCCGGTGGCGCGCAGCTCGTGCAGCGCCGGCAGCAGGTGCGCCGCCCCGGTCAGGCCGTCGCCGTCGAGCACCAGCGCTCGGCAGCCCGCGCCGAACCAGGTGGCCACCAGCGCGGCGACGGTGGTGCCGAGCCGCGCGAAGACCTCCTCGGTGTACGGCACCTTCGCGAAGCGGAACAGCGCCGGGTGGTACGCCCGCTCGTCTCCGACGGCGCGGACCGCCTCGTCGGCGTCGACGAGCAGCACCCACGGGTCGCCGGCCAGCCGATCGCGCAGCCGTTGCCGGACGGCGGTGGCGCTGGCGGTCACCCCGTCGGCGTGCATCGCGTCGGCCGGCCCGTACGGTCGGGAGGCGGGGACGGCCGGCAGGACGTACACCAGCAGGGCCCCGTGCCGGCGCGCGGCGGTGACGGCCGCCTCGGCCCCGGCCAGCAGCTCCGCAGCCCACGCGTCGCCGGCCGGACCGGGGTCGCCGGCCTCCTCCAGGCGCTGCGCCACCACCAGCACGTCGGGCCGGGCCTCGGCGAGGAAGCCGTCGGTGGCGAGGCACTGCTGCACGACCTGCTGGAACGGGCCGACGGCGAGCGTGGCGCTCAGAGCGGTGTCGTGCAGGTCCAGGCCCAGGTACGGCACCAGCGGGTCCACCGTGTAGCTGGCCAGCAGCGCGACGCGCAGCGCGGGCGTCGGCCGCTGGCGGGTGACCGCCTGCCAGCGGGTGCGTCGGGCGAACAGAACGGCGCTCATCGCGTCTCCGTGCCCTTGGCGCGCAGCACGGTGCGCAGCTCGCCGACGCTGCGCACGTCGCGGATCTCCTCGAAGGCGAAGGAGAGCCCGTAGACCTCCTCCAGGGTCACCACCAGTTGCAGGTGCCGCAGGCTGGTCCAGGTGCCGATGGTCTGCGGCCCGGACTCGTCGGTCACCTCGGCCGGGTCGACCTCCAGGACCCCGGCCACCACCTCGGTCAGCGTCACTTCGCCACCACCGCGCGGTCGTCGGTCAGCTCGTCGGTGCCGCTCGGTGACGGCAGCGGTGCCGGCGGGTCGGTCGGCTCGTCGTAGTCGGGCAGGTCGACCTCCATCCGGCGGATGCTCGGTGAGGCGAACCCGGCAGCCGCGACGCCGATGCCGAACAGGCCGACGATCACGAAGATCAGGCCCATTCCGGCGCCCGGTCCGCTGCCGACCAGCCACCCGAAGTACGGCACGCCGGGCCCGCCGTCGCGCATCATCGGCTCGAACCAGCGGTCCGCGGCGATACCGGCCAGGGCGGTGCCGCCGGGGTACGCGAGGTCCTCGATGAACTGGCGGGCGGCGAAGACCCGGCCCTGGTGCGACGGCTCGACCTTCTCCTGCCAGACCGACTGGGCGTACCCGTCGATGAAGGGGATGGACAGGTGCAGGAAGAGCAGCGCGACCGACCAGACGATGATGCTGTCCCCGACGCCGTAGACGATCCGCCCGAGGACGCTGAAGACCAGGATGGCGATGAGCATCCGGCGGATCTTGTGGCGGGTGTTGGGCAGCAGGCCCAGCAGGAGCGCGCCGGCCACACCGCCCACCGCGCCGATGGTCTGCACCAGGCCCACCGCGTTGGTGCTGCTGTCGGTGCGGGCCAGGATCTGCGGCACCAGCAGGGCGAAGCCGACAGCGGCGAGCACGTTGATGGCGAACATGATCGCCTCCAGCCCGGTGAACGCCCGACTGGCCAGGATGTAGCGGAAGCCGTAGATCGTGTCGTACCAGAAGCCGCCCTCGTCGGGCTGCGTCGAGCGGGGCAGGGGTGGGAGCTGCACCAGCAGCACCGCGCCGATCGCCACCAGGTAGGACAGCGCGTCGATGAACAGGATGACCTTGATGTCCATCAGGCCGAGCAGCGCGGCGGCGAAGCCGGGGGCGAAGATCACCGGGATGGTCCGGACCGCGAACATCATCGCGTTGGCCCTCGGGTACTGGCCCTTCTCCATCATCACCGTGATGGTCGCCTGGTACGCCGGCAGCTGGAACGCGAGGAACGCGCCGGTGACCAGGTTGACCAGGTACAGGTGCCACACCTCGACCGAACCGGTGAGGAACAGCAGCAGCACGACCGCCGTGGTGATCGCCGAGCCGACGTCACTGAGCACGATGGTCAGTCGTCGTCCCCACCTGTCGACAAGCGCGCCGGCGATCGGGCTGAAGATCACTGTCGCACCGAATGCGAACGCCATCAGCATGGTCAGGTCGAAGGCCCGGCCGGTGGCGTCCCACACCCAGATGCTCAGGGCGAAGTTCGTCATCCGGGTGCCGAGCGCCGACAGCAGCTGGCCGAACCAGATCGTGGTGAACCCGGCGAACCGGGACGGGCGTCGGAACGCCATGGGGTCTCCTCCTACTGCCGTGGCGGTTGCCCGTGGTTCCCGGCCAGGCGCAGAAGGCTGGTCCGGATGCCGTCGAGCAGGTTCTCAGCGGTCTCCGGCCGGAAGGCCGGAGTGGCGTAACTCAGATCGACGCGCAGCGCGGGGCCGGTGAGCGACCCCGTCACGTCGAAGGGGAAGGGCCAGTGCCCGTCGGGGTCCTCGGTCGGCCCGAACGGCGCCGCGCAGACATCGAGGAGCTGGTTGGCCGGGGCGACGTCGTCGAATCCGAAGCCGCCCATGTAGTTGACCGCGACCTGCGGTGGCGGTGTCGCGGCCAACCGGGCGCGTACGTCGTCGTCGGGGCAGAGGTGGCGCAGCAGCGAGTACCCGATGCCGTTGTCCGGGACCCGGCCGAGTTGGCGGATCACCGAGCGGGCCGAGCGCGCCGCGTCGGTGGTGGCGGGCAGCTCCAGCCGCAGCGGATACAGCACCTGGAACCAGCCCGTGGTGCGACTGACGTCGACGTCGTCGAAGAGCGGTTCCCGGCCGTGGCCGGTCGTGGCGACGGTGACCGCGCCACCGGTACGCCCCGCGACGGTGGCCACCACGGCCCACACGAGCAGGTCCCGCACGCTGGCGCGCAGCCGGCGGGCAGCGGCGTGCAGTCCCCGGGTCGCCGCCTCGTCCAACGTCACGCTGGCCAGGCCCAGGTCACCGAGGCGGAACGGCGCTGCGGCCGGCTCGTCGGCCAGCCGGGCCAGCACACCGTCGTCGGCCTGCGCCAGCCAGAACGGCAGCTGCTCGCGCAGGTGCGGCGAGCCCGCGTACCCGGCCAGTCGCCGCGCCCAGGCCCGGTACGACGTGGTCTTCGCGGGCAACGCCGGCTCGGCGCCACGTTCGAGCTGGTCGCAGAGCGTCTCCAGGTCGGCCAGGAGCACGCCCCGGGAGACCGCGTCGACGACGAGGTGGTGGTTGACGAGCAGCAGCCGGTCGGGCTGCTCCGGGCCGAGCCGGAAGTGCGCCACCCGGGCCAGCGGGCCGGCCGTGAGGTCCAGGCCGGTCTGCGCCTCGGCGCAGCGGGCCTCGACTGCCGCCTCCCGCTCGTCGAGCGGGAGTCCGGTCAGGTCGTGGCTGACGAACGGAACGGCGTCGGCGGGGTCGGCGTGGTGCTGACGCCAGCTCCCGTCCGGCTGGCGGGTCAGGCGCAGCCGCAGGGCGTCGTGGTGGGCCACCAGCCGACGGACCGCCTCGCGGAGCAGGTCCGCCGGGAGCGGGCGGGCCAGCTGGAGGTAGTAGGGGTGGTTGAACAGGGCGGGCCGGCCCATGGTGGGGGCGACCACGTCGGTGAACCAGCGCTGCGCGCCGGTCAGCGGCGCGTCGCCGTGCACCTCGCCCTGTTCGGCGTCCAGCGCCACAGTCGACTCCCCGAGGCTGGCGGCCAGCTCGGCGACGGTGGGGTGGCGGACGAGCTGTCGCGGGGTGACCTGGATGCCGGCCGTCGCGCAGCGGGCGACGAGCTGCATCGCGAGCAGCGAGTCACCGCCGACGGCGAAGAAGTCGTCGTTGATGCCGAGCTGGTTGGTGCGCAGCAGCTCCGACCAGATCGCCACGAGCTGACGTTCCCGGTCGGTGCGCGGCGCGGCGGCGGCCCGGTCGGCCGAGCGCCGGTACCCGTCGGTGACCGCAACGCGCAGCGCCGCCGCGTCGCCGAGCTCGGTGGCCACCTCGGCGAGCAGGCCGGCGGGAATCCGGTCGACAGGCGCGTCGGCGGCCCCGGGAACGTCCGCGTCGAGGGACCAGAGGCCACGCAGCACGTCCACCGGCCCGTTCGCCGGGTCGACGGGCAGCGCCATGGCGTCCGGGGGCGCGGGTTCGGTGACCGGGTGCAGGACCAGCGTGGCCG
Organism: Micromonospora sp. MH99; assembly: GCF_021442385.1. GTDB lineage: Bacteria > Actinomycetota > Actinomycetes > Mycobacteriales > Micromonosporaceae > Micromonospora. Next base: position 2,763 of record NZ_MUZA01000110.1, on the reverse strand, counting down.
TGTCGGTGGGCGGGGTCGGGGCGTACCGGATGATCCCGGCGGTGACCAGCGCGGACAGCTCCGCGCCCTGCGGCATGGTGGTGAGCAGCACCTCGCGCCCGGTGCGGGCCTGGGCCGCGAGCAGCCGGGCCAGCTCCGCCTGCCGGTGCGCCGGCCCGGCGGGTACGACCAGCCGGCGCAGGGCCGGGTGCCGGACCGCCCGCCGCACCACCAGGGTCCCGGTGACCGCCGCCCACTCCGGCGACCAGGCGTCGCCGTCGGACAGCTCGTGCACCCGGTAGCGTCGCGCCCACGCCTGCACCGCGACGACGTCGACGTCGGGCCGGTTCTCGGCCAGCCGCGCGGTCAGCTCGGTGAAGACGGCGTTCCACGGCGACGTCCGGTACTCCGGCGACGGCGGGCCCACCACGAGCGTCAGCGCCGCCGCGCTGTGCTGCCGGTGGACGTCAAGTGCCGCCAGCAGCTCGGTGTGGAAGTCGCGCAGCCCGACGATGCCCGCGCCGAGCGGGCCGGGTGTCCGGCGGTCCTCCCAGCGCAGCACCAGCACGTTGTGGTCCCGTTGCCCGGTCGCCAGGCCGGCGGCCGGGTCGCGCAGCAGCCGCAGCAACGCGCCGGCCGGCAGCTGTTCGAGGGCGTGCGGCAGGCCCAGCAGCCCCGTCCAGAAGCGGACGGTCGCCGCCAGCCCCGGCACCTCGACGGTGCCGCCGACGACCAGCCGGCGCGCGGGCGGCGCGAGGCGGCGCGGCGCCGACGCGCGCCGTCCCCCGCCGAGCGGGGCGTCCGGTCGACGAACCCCGTCGTCGAGCACCTTCGCGAGGCTGGTCAGCAGCCGGACCATCCGCTCCGGCCCGAACAGGTCGGCCCGGTACGCCAGGTCGGCGTGCAGGTCGTCGCCCTGCCAGGTGAGGCTGAGGAAGAGGTCGAAGTCGACACCGACGCTCGGCACCTCGACCGGCGTGGCCGCCAGCCCGGCGAACTCCGGCAGCTCGTCGGCGCCGTCGAGGACGTTGAGCACGCACTGGAACAGCGGGTGGTACGCGGCCTGGCGGGGCAGCCGCAGCGCCTCCACGATTGTCGCGAACGGCAGCCCCTGATGCCGGTACGCCTCCCGTGCCGTGCGGTACGCCCGGGTCACGAGCTGCCGGAAGGTGGGCCGGCCGCCCACGTCCACCCGCAGCGGCAGCAGGTCGGCGAAGCAGCCGATCAGCGGGGCGAGTTCGGCGCGTTCCCGGCCGGCGGTGGGGACGCCGAGCACCAGGTCCGGTTGCCCGCTCTCGGTGTGCAGCAGGGCGGTGAAGCCGGCCAGCAGGACGGCGAACGGGGTGACCCCCTCGGCCCGGGCCAGCTCCCGCACCGCAGCGCCGAGCCCGGTGCCCAGCCGCTGGGCCTGGTAGCCGGCGACGTCCGAGCGCTCGTCGGGGCGGGGGTGGTCGGTGGGCAGGTCCAGCAGCGGCGGCGCGTCGGCAAGCCGTTCCCGCCAGTACGCCAGGTGCGGCTCGACGGCGCTCGACGCCAACCAGTCGCGTTGGTGCCGGGCGTAGTCGGCGAACTGCACCGGCAGCGGGGCGAGCGGCCGGTCGACGCCTGTGGCGTGGTGGGCGTACCGGGCGGCGAGGTCGTCGAGCAGGACGCTCCATGAGGTGTTGTCGCAGACGATGTGGTGCATGCCGAGCAGCAGGTGCCAGCGCTGGTCGGGCAGCCGCAGCAGGCGGGCCCGCACCAGCGGGCCGGCGGCCAGGTCGTACCGGTGCGCGGCCAGTTCGGCGGCGGCCCGGCGCAGCGCCCGGGCCTGCTTCGCCGCCGGCAGCCCGGTCAGGTCCAGCGTCTCCAGCCACGGGTCGACGTGCGGGCGTACCACGGGTTCCGGTTCGCCGCCCCGGTCGGCGAAGGTCGTGCGCAGCACCTCGTGCCGGGCCAGCACGTCGTCGAACGCCCGGCGCAGCGACGTCTTGTCGAGGTCGCCGCGCAGCTCGACGGCGGCGGTGGTGTTGTGCCGGACGACGTCGTCGCCGAGCTGGTCCAGGGCCCACAGCCGCACCTGGGCCGAGGAGGCCACCGCGGGCACGCCCGGCGGGGCGGGGGTGAGCGCGGCGAGGGCGGTGGCGTCCGGGTCGGCGTCCAGCACGGCCGCGAGCCCGGCCACTGTCGGGTTGGTGAACAGGGTGTAGAGAGACACCTCGCGGCCGAACTCGGCCTGCACCTGCGACAGCAGAGCGGTGGCCAGCAGCGAGTGCCCGCCGAGGTGGAAGAAGTCGCTTGTCACGCTTACCTGCTCGACGCCGAGCGCGGCGGCCCACAGGCCGGCCAGCCGCTCCTCGGTCGGGGTGCGCGGTGCGACGATCTCGCCGTCGACCGCCGCGACGACTGCCGGGGCCGGGCGGCTGCGGTCGGCGATCGCCGCGGCCGTGCTCAACTCCTCGACCAGGTACGCGGCCCGCTCCGCCCCGATCGCCGTGTGCAGCCCGCTCGCCCCGGTGGCCGGCGTCGGCGCGGGTGGGTCCAGCGGCCAGACGTGGGCGAGCAGCCGGCGCAGATCGTCCCACCCGGCGGGCACGGCCAGCGCCAGCACGCCCGGGTGCGCCTCGCGCAGCGCCGCGACCGCCTGCGGGTCGGGGTCGACCGGCAGCCGCTCGGCGTCGGCGAGCACGAGGCGGCGCGGCTGGCCGACGAGCCGCCGCAGCTCACGCAGCACGATCGTGCCCAGCGCCGCGAAGTACTCGCCCGTGTACGGCACGTGGCCCAACTCGTCCGCGCGCTCGTCGC
>NZ_MUZA01000011.1 GCF_021442385.1 Micromonospora sp. MH99 | reverse complement strand
TCCGGATCGCCCTCGATCTGCGTGACCTGCCCGTCCTTGACGAACACCCGCTGGCCACAACCCACCGCACAGTACGGACACACCGAACGGGCCACGCTGTCGGCGGTGTCGGTGCGGGCGGTCAGCGACAGTGACTGGGCGGACTTGGCCGCCGCGCCCCGCCCGAGCGGGTCGGTGCCGGTGAGCTGGCGGTAGAGGGGCCAGCTCTCGACCCAGCGGCGCACCCCCATCGCTGCACCTTCCCGACGAAAGCCACTAAATGTGAACAGTCCGACAGTAGATGAGGTGCCGGCCCGGCCGCAGCGGGATCAGCAGAGCGATGCCTCCCCCGGCCATTTCGCACTGGCCGCAGGAGGCATGGTGTAGAGGGGTCGCGATCAGCTCGACGGACGCTGGACCACCAGGCGGTCACCGAACGTCCGGTAGCGGTGCAGCTCCCAGAACAGCCAGCCGATGCTAACGATCGCCAGCACGACGAAGACCAGCCAACCGGAGAACGTGTCCCAGAGGGTGTGCAGGACGACGACACCTCCGAAGGTGCCGAGGAACCCGAACAGCCGGCCGACGCTCGGGCTGGCCAGCAGCGCCCACAGCGCTCCGGCGGTGAGCCCGGTCCACGCGGTGTGCCCGGCGGGCGCGGTCAGACCACGGATGAACAGGGTCTGCTCCACCGCACCGATGTTGCCCTGCGAATTCAGCAGCGCGGTGAAGGCGTACCCCATCGTCTCCAGCGCGGCGAAACCCATGCCGGCGGCCACACCGATGACCAGACCGTCGGACGGCAGGCGACGACGGTGCTGCGCCAGCGCCGTGAACAGCAGCACCACGGGGACGATCAGCTTCGCCGACTCCTCGATCAGCGCCACGAACAGCATGGGCAGGGCACCGAGGCCGCGCAGGGTGTCGTACTCCAGGGTGCCGGCGACCACCGTGCCGATCACCCCGCCGAAGAACGCCGACGTCACCAGCACCGACGCCGGCACCTGCCAGCGCCCGGTACGGGCCTGGGCGAACGTGAGGAACGTCAGCGGCGCCACCGTCGCGCCGAGCAGGATCAGTGCCGGCACGAAGTTCGGGTTCTGGGTGCGGACGAGGGTCCGCAGCACCGCGAGGTACAGGATCAGCCCGACGACGAGCACTCCGACCCACGCCCACCGACGAGAACGATCACCCATACGGGGAGTCTCGCGGATCCAGGTTACAAAGACCAGCCTGGGCGCCGAGATCCTCCGACTCCGTCGGTCAGCGTGGCATGGTCTCCCGCATGGCCACCTACGACGTCGCCCTCGTCCTTCTCGTCGACCCTTCTGGGGCGGTGCTGATGCAGCATCGCGACGAGCACGCGCCCGTCTCGCCGAACCAGTGGAGCCTTCCCGGCGGCCACGTCGAGCCCGGCGAGTCGCCCGAGCAGGCCGCCCGCCGCGAGCTGCTGGAGGAGACCGGCCTGACAGCCGGTGAGCTGCACCTGCTGTGGAGCGGTCCGCGCCCGTACGAGGCGGGCTTCGAGCACACGGTGACGGTGCATGTCTTCCGTGGCACCACCAACCACCACCGCGCGACAGGAGGACGTCGTGCTCGGCGAGGGCCAGGCCATGGTGTTCGTCCCGCGCGAGGAGGTGTTCGACCGGGAACTGGCGGCCTCGTCCGCGCTGGTCCTGTCCATGATCTGAGGTCCCGGCTCCTCGGCGGTTCGGCCGCGCCCGGAGTCCCCGACGGCGGACACGTAATGGGGTTGTCGGCGTGCCAGGGCGGCCCTACTGTCGTGGGGCACCTCCCGGTGCGCAGGCAACGGCTACTTCCGCATCCAATCGGGGAGACGTGGGTTCGAACCCCACCGCCACTTCGGGTGGCGTCGACCAGCGGCCCAGGTCACCTTGGCCCGCGAGGGCCGGTCGCCGTCGCCGCTTCGATCTCGGGAGGTGCGCTCTCGCCGCACGCCCGGTGCGACTGATACGGCTACTTCTGGTAAAGGTCCGGCAAGGGCCTGCGGTTCGAGCCCGCGAACGCCGTGTCCACTTTTGATCTCGGGCGTGCGGCGCGACCACACCGCCTCCGATCACAAGATCGCAAAAGCTGTTGCCCGTCCGCGACAGCTGCCGCTACGGTCGTGACCGCACTTCCCGGTGCGTAGGCGACGGTTACATCTGGAGGGGTTCCGACCCCGGTGAAGGACATCCGTCGCCGACCTCGATCTCGGGAAAGCGCGACCACACGCACACCCGGTGCGCAGGCAACGGTTACTTCCCGGCTCCGCAGATGGGGGTTCGAATCCCCCCGACGCCTTCGGGTGGGTGGTTCAACGGACAGAACGGCGGACTAGTCCGTGGCCGACTCTGATCTCGGGTGTGCGCTGTGGTGGCGTCTTCTCGGCCGACTGACGTGGGGGACGTCATGGCCAAGTTCAACCTCAAGCTGCGCACGGGCCGGCATCGGCCGGTGACCGGCGAGGGCGCACCCGGTTTCGTCCGTGAGCCGCGCCTCGAACTGTTCCTGCTCGGTGTCTCGAACATGGTGGGCGAGGCCAGCTTCTACGAGCGTGCCACCGACCGCGACGGCCGCTTCCGGAACCTGGTCGCCACCGTCGCCGTCACTGATCCCGACTGGTTCGCGCGCTTCGTACCATGGCTCCGCACCGGAGCGATGATGCGCTCAGCGTCAGTGGTGGCCGCCCTTGAGGGTGCCCGCGCCCAGGTAGCGGCGGGAATTCCGGGTTCGCGCGCCGTAGTGGACGCGGCGTTGCAGCGTGCGGACGAGCCGGGCGAGGCGCTCGCGTATTGGCTGGCTCGTCGTGGCCGGGCACTGCCCAAGCCGGTGAAGCGGGGCATCGCCGACGCGGCGGTCCGCCTCTACACCGAGCGGAGTCTGCTCAAGTACGACTCCGTCGCCAGCCAGGTCCGCTTTGGTGACGTCATCGAGCTGACCCACCCCACCGCCCGGGACGAGCGGCAGGGCGACCTGTTCCGGCACGCGCTGGATCGGCGGCACCGGCGGGACAATCCGGTCCCCCCGTCCCTGCAGATGCTCAGGGCGCGGGACGCGCTCACGGCGATGCCTGTCGAGCAGCGCCGGGAATTCACCGATCCGGCGATGCTCGACGCTGCCGCCATGACGTGGGAGGCGCTGGCCGGCTGGCGACAGAGCGCGATGGACGCGGCGGCATGGGAGTCGGTCATCCCGACGATGGGCTACCTGGCGCTGCTGCGTAACCTGCGCAACTTCGACCGGGCCGGGGTCAGTGACACCGTCGCGGAGACCGTGGCCGCCAAGCTCGCCGACCCCGCTCAGGTGGCGAGGTCGCGAGTGCTGCCGATGCGCTTCCTGTCGGCGTACAACGCCGCGCCGAGCCTGCGCTGGTCGTACCCGCTGGAGAGGGCGTTGCAGCACGCCCTGGCGAACGTGCCCGCCCTGGACGGGCGGACGCTGATCCTCATCGACACGTCCGGCTCGATGCAGAGCCCGTTCAGCAAGGACGGCACGCTGCTCTGCTGGGACGCCGCAGCGGTGTTCGGTCTCGCGCTGGCCGCCCGCGCGCAGTCGCCCACTGTGGTGTCGTTCTCCCACGACAGCCTGGTGTTTCCCGAGGTCGCGGGCGAGTCGGTCCTCGCGGCGGTGCGGCGGTTCAGAGAGGGCGGTTACTTCCTCGGCAGGGGAACCGACACCGAGAAGGCGGTCCGCGAGCACTACGACCGGCACGACCGTCTGATCATCCTCACCGACGAGCAGGCCCAGTGGCACGGTTCGACGAATGTCCTAGCGGCGGTGCCGGCGGAGGTGCCCGTCTACACCTGGAACCTGGCCGGATACCGGATCGGGCACACGCCGACCGGCACGAACCGGCACACCTTCGGCGGACTGTCCGACGCCGCGTTCGCGATGATCCCGCTGATCGAGGCCGGGTCCGACGACCGGTGGCCCTTCTGAACCGAGGGCTGCGGGGCTGCGCCTGCCCCGCAGCCCGGGTCAGGGGCGAATGTGAATTCAGTGGCGCACTCACACACTCGTTCGGGTGACCACTTATGAGGATTGAGTCGAAATTTCATAGGTCTGAGATCGTCGATCCCGGATTGGCGCGCGCAGCGCAACCGCTGCAAGCTGCACAACGGGGGAAACGAGAATGCTTTTCGAGCGACGCCGATGGTTCACATCGGCGCTAGCGGCGGTTGGCGCATTGCTGGCGTCGTCGACGCTTGTCGTTGTGGCATCGGGACAGCCCGCATCGGCGACGGTTCCGGGCCTGCCCGGAGACCCCCAGCCCGGCACACCCGTGTTCACTGAGGATTTCTCCAACGAGAGTGCGGCCGCGGCGCCGATCCGCATTGGTTCCTACACCGGCTCGCCGGGTTCGGTCTACGTGCCGGGGCCCGGTGGCAGCGGCGCGGACAGCGAAACCTACACGGCGGACCCCGCGTGGAGCCCCGGCGCGGGCGCGTGCAACGGCTGGATCATGCGTTCGGACTCGCCGCTGCCGCCCAACGGTGGCAACCCGCCGGTCACCAACAACGACCAGTGCGGGCGTTCGGCCGCATGGAGCCGGCTGCAGGAAATGGCACGCGACATGGGGCTGTTTCAGGGGCAGAGCCCGGAGGTGGCAGCCACCAACCAGGTACTGACCGAGTACAGCAATAGTCCGACAGGCGCACAGGCCGCCGGATTCCAACTGGAGACCGACAGCAACACCATTCCGGCGATCGGCGGTCACTTCTATGCGGTCTCGGCGATCTTCGCCGAGAGGAACTGCACGGTTCCCTCCGCGCAGCGGGCACGCCTTCGCTTCGATCTGCTTCTCAACGGGGTACCGACCGTACTCGCCCAGAATCTGAGCCCGTGCACCGATCCCACCGCTCAGATCATCAACAACACCTGGGTAGCCAAGCTGCAATCGACGGCTCTGCAATTGTCAGTCGCCGATACACCGACGCTTGGCGTACGCCTCTACAACGCGACCGCGACGGGCATCGGCAACGACGTCGCGTTCGACCTTCCGCAGATCGTCGACGTGACCCCGCAACTGGACAAGGCCTTCAGCCCGGCCACGATAGGGCAGGGCCAGACTTCCACGCTGACGTTCACCGTCACCAACACCGACGATCTGCAAGCCAAGAACGGGATGAGTTTCACCGACAACCTTCCCGGCAATGTGACCGCCACCGGCGTCAACAGCACGACGTGCTCGGGAGCCGCCGTGACCGCGCCCGCCGGCGCCACGTCCGTCGACTTCACCGGCGACATCGGACTCGGTGTCGCCTCGTGCACGATCTCCGTCCAGGTGACCAGCAACGTGCTCGGCTCGTACACCGACACCGGATGTGTCGCCCCGGACGGCTCGACGATCCCTGGCTGTGAGAGCAACTTCCCCACCATCGTCGGAATCAACCCGCCCGGCGCCACCACCCTCACCGTCATCCCCACGGTGGATCTGGCGGTGACCAAGACCGGAACTCCGAATCCGTACGTGCCGGGTGCACCCCTGACCTACACCGTTGCCGTTACCAACGCCGGCCCGTCCGATGCTGTCGGGGCGACAGTGACCGATCCGCTGCCCGCGCCGCTGGCCGGGTTCACCTGGACCTGCGAGGCGTCCGCCGGCAGCACCTGCACCGCGTCCGGCACCGGCAGCATCGACGACACCGTGACCGTGGCGACCGGGGGGACGCTGACCTACACGATCACCGGGACTGTGCCGTCGGGCACGACCGGCGACCTGACGAACACCACCACCCTGACTCCACCGGCGGGCGTCTCGGACCCGGGCTGCACCCCAAGCTGCCAGTCCACAATTGTCATCCCGGCGACGCTGACAGTTGGTCTGGCGATCGTGAAGACCGCGACCCCCAACCCGTACGTGCCAGGGGCGCCCTTCTCCTACACGGTGACGGTCACCAACGGTGGCCCGTCCGACGCGGTCGGCGCGACGGTGACCGACCCGCTGCCCGCGCCACTGTCAGCGTTCACCTGGACCTGCGAGGCATCCGCCGGCAGCACGTGCGCCGCGACCGGCACCGGGAACATCACCGACACCGTCACGGTCCTGACCGGCGGAACACTCACCTACACGATCACCGGAACCGTGCCCTCGGGCACGACCGGCGACCTGAGCAACACCGCCACCCTGACGCCGCCGGAGGGCGCCTCAGATCCCGATTGCACGCCGAGCTGCCAATCCACAGTCGTCACCCCTGCCGCACCCACTGTCGATCTCGCCATCGTGAAGACTGCGACCCCCAACCCGTACGTGCCGGGGGCGCCCTTCTCGTACACCGTGACGGTCACCAACGGTGGCCCGTCCGACGCGGTCGGCGCGACAGTCAGCGACCCGCTGCCCGCGCCCCTGGCCGGGTTCACCTGGACCTGCGAGGCATCTGCTGGCAGCACGTGCGCCGCCTCCGGCACCGGCAGCATCACCGACACCGTCACGGTCCTCGCTGGGGGGACGCTGACTTACACGATCAGCGGAACCGTGCCGTCGGGAACCAGCGGCGACCTGAGCAACACCGCCACCCTCACCCCACCAGGCGGGGTCACCGATCCGGACTGCACCCCCAGCTGCCAATCGACAGTCGTCACCCCCGCCGGACCAGTGGTGGACCTGGCCGTGACCAAGACCGCGGCCCCCAACCCGTATGTCCCGGGGGCACCCTTCTCGTACACCGTGACGGTCACCAACGGCGGTCCGTCTGACGCGGTCGGCGCGACTCTTTCCGACCCGCTGCCCGGACCGCTGTCCGGGTTCGCCTGGACCTGCGAGGCGTCCGCGGGCAGTACGTGCGCCGCCTCCGGCACCGGGACCATCACCGACACCATCACGGTCCTCGCCGGGGGGACGCTCACCTACACGATCAGCGGAACCGTGTCCTCGGGAACCACGGGTGACCTGACGAACACCGCCACCCTCACCCCACCCGCCGGTGCCACCGACCCGGACTGCACGCCGAGCTGCCAATCCACAGTCGTCACCCCCGCCGCGCCGACAGTTGACCTCGCCGTCGTGAAAACACCGACTCCCAACCCGTACGTGCCGGGTGCACCCCTGACCTACACGGTCACCGTCACCAACGGCGGTCCGTCCGACGCCGTCGGCGCGACAGTGGCCGATCCGCTGCCCGCGCCCCTTTCCGCGTTCACCTGGACCTGCGAAGCGTCCGCCGGCAGCACCTGCACCGCGTCGGGCACCGGGAACATCACCGACACGGTTACCGTCCTGGCCGGCGGAACACTCACCTACACGATCACCGGCACCGTGCCGTCGGGGACCACCGGCGACCTGACCAACACCGCAACCCTGACACCGCCGGCGGGCGTCTCCGACCCGGGCTGCACCCCCAGCTGCCAATCCACGGTCATCATCCCCGCCGCACTGACAGTTGATCTCGCCATCCTGAAAACCGCGACCCCCAACCCCTATGTGCCGGGCGCGTCCTTCTCGTACACCGTGACGGTCACCAACGGCGGCCCCTCCGACGCCGTCGGCGCAACCGTCAGCGACCCGCTGCCCGCGCCGCTGTCCGGGTTCACCTGGACCTGTGAGGCGTCCGCCGGCAGCACGTGCGCCGCCTCCGGCACCGGCAGCATCACCGACACCGTCACCGTCCTGGCCGGCGGAACACTCACCTACACCATCACCGGAACCGTGCCCTCGGGCACGACCGGCGACCTGACCAACACCGCCACCCTGACGCCACCCGCCGGGGTCACCGACCCGGACTGCACCCCCAGCTGCCAATCCACGGTCGTCACCCCCGCCGGACCAGTCGTGGACCTGGCGATCGTGAAGACGGCAACTCCGAGCCCGTACGTGCCGGGTGCATCCCTGACCTACACGGTCACCGTCACCAACCGCGGGCCATCCGACGCCACCGGCACGACTGTGACGGACCCACTCCCCGCGCCGCTCGCCGGCTTCACCTGGACCTGTGAAGCATCCGCCGGCAGCTCCTGCGCCGCCTCCGGCACCGGCAACATCACCGACACCGTCACCGTCCTCGCTGGCGGGACGCTCACCTACACGATCACCGGAACCGTGCCCTCAGGCACCACCGGCGACCTCACCAACACCGCCACCCTCAGCCCACCAGCCGGCGTCACCGACCCGGACTGCACCCCCAGCTGCCAATCCACAGTCGTCACCCCCGGCACACCCACTGTCGACCTCGCCATCGTCAAGACCGCGACCCCCAACCCCTATGTGCCGGGCGCGTCCTTCACCTACACGGTTGCCGTCACCAACGGCGGCCCATCCGACGCCGTCGGCGCGACCGTCAGCGACCCGCTGCCCGGTCCCCTGTCAGCGTTCACCTGGACCTGCGAGCCGTCTGCCGGCAGCACCTGCACCGCCTCCGGCACCGGCAACATCACCGACACCGTCACCATCCTGGCCGGCGGAACCCTCACCTACACGATCACCGGAACCGTGCCCTCAGGCACCACCGGCGACCTCACCAACACCGCCACCCTCACCCCACCAGCCGGCGTCACCGACCCGGACTGCACCCCCAGCTGCCAATCCACAGTCGTCACCCCCGCCGGACCGGTCGTGGACCTTACTGTCGTGAAAACAGCGACACCGGACCACTACGCGCCGGGCACACAGGTGACCTTCACGGTGACCGTCACCAACGGCGGCCCGTCCGACGCCGTCGGCGCGACCCTGACAGATCCGCTGCCCGCGCCCCTGGCCACGTTCACCTGGACCTGCGAGGCATCAACGGGCAGCACGTGCACCGCCTCCGGCACCGGCAGCATCACCGACACCGTCACCGTCCTGGCCGGCGGGACCCTCACCTACACCATCAGCGGAACCGTGCCACCCGGCACCATCGGTGATCTGACCAACACGGCCACCCTGACCCCACCGGCGGGTGTCTCAGATCCCGACTGCACGCCGAGCTGCTCGACGACCGTGGTCCTCGCTGGGCCTGTTCCGCCCATGCCGGTCACCGGTAGCCGTCTGACAGCCCTCGCGACACTCGGGGCAAGCGCCGCCGCTCTCGGTGTCCTGCTGGTTGCCGGGCTGGCCCTGGTACGCCGACGCATCCGTCGCGAGTCCTGACCACTGCCGACGGACGCGCAGGACGGAGACCGCCCGCTCAGACGGCGTGCACCAGCCGGAAGCGCTGGGCCACCACCAGAGTGTCGTCGTCGACGGTGAAGTCGGGATCGCCCAGCTCGGCGCGGACCTCCGCGCTGTGCCAGAACGCCTCGTGCCCGGCCCTCCACTGCGCCACCGACTCGTCCCCCTCACCCTCGTCGAGGGCGTGCCGCAGATCGACGTCGCCGAGTCGGACGACCCGCACGTCGGTCAGTTCGATCACGGCGACCCGCTGGCCCGCGGAGTTCACCACTGCCGACTGCTGGCCGACCTCGGGCAGTGGCTCGTTCGCTCGCTCGTAGCCGACCAGCAGGGCGGACGTGGAGGTTTTCGCGCCGGAGAGGATCGCCGCCACGAGCCGGTCCCGCAGGGGACCCGGAAACGCGAACTCGACAGGTGGAAGCTCGTCGAGTTCCATGAGCGGAGCATACCCACGGACACTGAACATCAGGCCTCCTGAGGTCGCCACCACGGTTCGAGCAGAGCCGGGTCGGCGACGAAGCTCCTGACCTGCGCGCGCTCCGGCTCGGTCAACGTGAGCGCGCGCAGTTGGGCACCCCATTCGGGCACCCGGTCGGTCTTGCCCAGTGCGACCGACAGTTCGATCAGCCCGGCGAGCGCCGTCGCCTGCTCGACCGTCGGAGCGTCCTCGGCGCGGCGGCGCATCCCTGAGTCCAGCGCCCGGTAGGCGGCCCGGTCGTCCATCTTGAACTCGCGCAGGATCCGCGCGTTGTCGAGCACCCGGGCCAGACCCTCAAGCGCGGACGACCCGCCGTACTCCATATCCTGCGGCTCGTCGCGCTGAATGAAGACGACGGTGTTGCCCGACGGGTCGACGACGCTGAACCGCGACGCCCCGGCACGGTAGCGGGTGATCCGGGGCACCCCCTTGGCCAGCACCTTGCCGTACGCGCCGCGCATCGCGTCGACGAACGCCGCGTGGTACGGCGCTACCGCGTCGACCATCACCAGGCAGCCACCGGTCTGCTCCTTTGCCGGGTCGAGGCCCTTCGGTGCGGGCCCGTAGTGCAGGGCGAATCCGCTCCACTGGACGACGAGATAGACGTACGGCCGCGTCTGCTCGTAGGTCACCTCGAAGCCGAGCGCACGCCAGAAGGCCAGGGTCTCCTCCGGCGCCGGGCAGGGCAGCAACGGCACGGTGGTCTCGTTCGGCTGGACACGGTCCTCATTGGTCGTCATCGTCACTCCGGTCCGCTCGGCAGGCCGGCCATTGTGCCAGCACCGGCGGCGCTGCGGGCGGATCCCGTCTCCTACCCGGGGAGGAGGCGCGCTCCGACCCGGGGCCGCAACCGGGGCCCGCGGTCGGACGCGACAGGCGGGATCGGTCACGAGCATCTACAGGCATGACAACCGTTCTGCGTCGGGCGACACACTGGAACCGCCCTCTCATGATTCTCGTCTGCGCGATGGCGGCGCTCGCCGTCGTCGCCATGGTCGGCATCCTCGTCGACCCACGCGTCCTCACCGGGGCGCCGATCTGGCTCAAGCCGTTCAAGTTCGCGGTGTCGTTCGTGCTGTACGGCGCTACGCTCGCCTGGATGCTCACCCTGCTGCCCCGGCGCAGCCGGATCGCCGAAGGAGCGGTCACGGTCATCGTCGCGGTCGCGGTCCTGGAGAACGTGTTGATCGTCGGCCAGGTGCTGCGCGGGCAGACCAGCCACTTCAACGACAGCACCCCGCTGAACGCCGCCCTGTTCGCGGCGATGGGTGCGGCGATCATGGTGCTCTTTCTCGCGCACCTCGTCCTCGGGATCGTCGTGCTGATCCGGCGGATCCCCGACCGGGTCGCCGCGACCGCCGTCGGGTGGGGGCTCGGCCTGTCCCTTTTGGGGATGCTCGCGGCGGTGCCGATGGCGCTGCCGATGCAGGACCCGGGCATCGAGGGCATCTCCGGGGCGCACAGCGTGGGCGTGGCCGACGGTGGACCGGGGCTGCCCGTGGTCGGCTGGAGCACCACGGGCGGCGACCTGCGGATCGGGCACTTCGTGGGGCTGCACGCCCTCCAGGCCCTGCCGATCCTGGCGATCCTGCTGACCCGGTTCGCTACCCGGCTCGACGCGCGCACCCGCGTCCGGCTGCTGGTCATCGCGGGCGGCGCGTACGGCGTACTCACGATGCTGTTGACCTGGCAGGCCCTGCGCGGGCAGCCGCTGCTGCGCCCGGACGCCCTCACGCTGGTCGCCGTCGCGGCCCTGGTGGTCGCGACGGCGACCGCCGGCGGCTCGGTCCTGGCCCGCCGACGCCGCCCGGAACTGGCGCTCGCGGCATGACCGCGACGCTGTTCTCCCTGACGTTCGCGGTGGCCGCGCCGTTCTGGGCGCTGATGATCCTGGCGCCGCGGTGGTCCTGGACCGCCCGGATCATCGGCTCACCGCTGATCGTGCTGCCCGTCGTGGTGATCTATGCGCTGCTGGTGGTCCCGGCGTTCGGCGAGGTGCTGCCGGCCGTCGCGTCGCCGACGCTGGCCGGGGTACGCGAACTGCTCGGCACGCCCGACGGCGCGGCGGCGGGCTGGGCGCACCTGATCGCGTTCGATCTGTTCGTGGGCCGCTGGGCGTGGTTGGACAGCCGTGAACGGGGGGTGCCGGCGCTGGTCATGGCTCCGGTGCTGGTGCTGACCATCCTGCTCGGGCCGCTCGGCCTGGCCGCCTACCTGGGCGTACGGACGCGGTGGCGGCAGCCGGCGGTCGCAGCTGCCGACCGTGAGCACCTAGGCTGACGACCGTGGGGTGGCGGGGACGACTGTTCGATACGTGGGACGCGCGCGTGCGGATGGTGCTGCTCGACCTGAGCGGGTTGAGCTATCTGCTTCTGGTGCCCCACTCCGGCCCCGGGCCGACGCCGATGCAGTGGACCCTCGCGCTGGCCGCGTTCGCCGTGGCGCTCCTGGCGTACCGCCGGCCGGTGGTCAACCTCGTGGCGCAGGCCGCGCTGCTGGCGGCCGCGATCTGCCTGATCGACGACATCACGATCAACCAGGTCGGGGCGAGCTGGGCCCTGCTCGAGGTCACCATGCGAGCAGGTCGCGCCCGCACCATCTGGTTGAGCGCCGGGCTGCTGGCCGTGGTCGACCTGACCGACTCGATAGGCGACCCGCTGCGCCAGGTCGCCTCCGGCGTCGTCGGACTGGCCCTGGAGGTCGGCGTGCCGGTGCTGCTCGGCCTGGTCATCCGGACCAACCGGGAGCTGGGCCGGCAGGCCGTCGAGCGGGCGCTTGCCGAGCAGCGGCGGCGCGAGTCGGAGAGCCGCGCGGCGCGCGCCGACGAACGCAGCGCCATCGCCCGCGAGCTGCACGACGTCGTCGCCCACCACGTGGCGTCGATGGTGCTGCGGGTCGGTGTGGCCCGGCACGTCCTCACCGACCTGGACCCCCGGGTGGACGAGGTGTTCGACGACGTGCACGGCACGGGCACCGCGGCCCTGGCGGAGCTGCGCCGGCTGGTCGCGGTGCTGCGCAACCCCGACGGGGTACGCGGTGACGCCGCGCTGACCGCGATCGAGCCCTCGGCGCTCCCCTCGGCGCTCGGCGCCGCCGTCGACCGGGCCCGCCAGGCCGGCATCACCGTCGAGGCCGACATCGACGCGGCGATCGGTTCCCTCGACGCGGTACGTGGCCTGGCGGTGCTGCGGTTGACCCAGGAGGCGCTGACCAACGTGGCACGCCACGCCGGGCCGGCCGCGCGGGCGCACCTGGTGGTGGCCCTGCGCGACGGGGCGGTGCACTGGGAGGTCACCGACGACGGCTGCGGCGTCGACGGCGACAGCGCGCCGACGCCGGTGCCGGCCGGCGGCGGCCACGGCATCACCGGCATGTCCGAACGCGTCGAGGTGCTCGGCGGCCGGCTGGAGGCGGGCCCGACGGGCACGGGCTGGCGTGTGCGGACCGTCCTGCCGAACACGCTTCCCGAGACCGCCGCCGATGCGGCGCCCCGGGCCCGCGCGGCCCCGGCCGGAACACCCACCCGGAGGCCGGCGTGATCCGCGTCCTGCTGGTCGACGACCAGCACCTCATCCGCGCGGGTCTGCGCATGCTGTGCGACGCGCAGCCCGACATCGAGGTCGTCGGCGAGGCCGACAACGGCCGCGAGGCGGTGGTCCTCGCCGCGCGGCTCCTCCCCGACGTCGTCGTCATGGACCTGCGCATGCCCGGCGTCGACGGAATCACCGCGACGTCGCGGATCCTCGCCGAGCGTCCCGCCACCCGGGTGCTGGTGCTGACCACGTTCGGCGACGACGACCACCTCTATCCCGCGCTGAGTGCCGGGGCGTGCGGCTTCCTGCTCAAGGACGCGCCACCGACCGAGCTGCTGGACGGCATCCGCCGGGCCGCCGCGGGCGACAGCCCGTTCACTCCGGAGGTGCTGCACCGCCTCGTCCAACGCGCGGTGCACGCCCGCGCCGAGCCGCCCCGACCCGTGCAGGGGCTGACCGCCCGCGAGCAGGACGTGCTGACCCTGGTCGCCGAGGGCCTGTCCAACAGCGAGATCGCCGAACGCCTCCACATCGGCGTCACCACCGTCAAGACCCACATCACGAGCCTCATGACCAAGACCGACAGCCCCAACCGCGTACGCCTGGCGCTGTTCGCGCGCGGCGCCTGACCGCTACCGGCCGCAGGCGTAGCCCTGCATACCTCTCGGGTTCGCGCCCGCGGCCAGCACGCCCGTGCCCGGGTCCCGGCTGACGGCGCAGAGCCGGCCCAGACTCCACGCGTCGACGAGCCGCACCTCGTGCCCGTACGCCCGCAGGGCCGTCACCACGTCGGCGTCGAACCGGTCCTCCATGAGCAGGACGCCGGGCTCCGAGTCGCGGGGATAGAACGACGCCGGCAGGCTGACGGTGTGCCACGCGGGCGCGTCGATGGCCTCCTGGAGGTGTTGACCGCCGACGAGGTGGCGCAGCAGGAAGGGCACCTGCCACTGGTCCTGCTGGTCACCGCCGGGCGTGCCGCACGCCAGGACCGGCTCGCCGTCACGGTGCACCATGGTCGGGCTCAGCGTGGTGCGCGGTCGGCGGCCCGGTACGAGCGACGAGGGCAGGCCCTCCTCCAGCCAGAACATCTGCAGCCGACTGCCCAACGGAAAGCCGAGTTCCGGGATCGTGGGCGAACTCTGCAACCAGCCACCGCTGGGCGTCGCCGAGATCATGTTGCCCCAGCGGTCGACGACGTCCACGTGGCAGGTGTCGCCCCGGGTCACCCCGTCGGAGCGCACCGTCGGCTCCCCCGTGGTCGGGTCCGACGCGTCGACGCGGCTGCCGGCGCCGCGTCGGACGTGGGCCGGCAGGCGCGGTTGCGCCCCGGCGGGACGCCCGGGCCGCAGTTCGGCCGGCGCACGGTCACCGATCAACCCCGCGCGCTCCCGCGCGTACGCCGGGGAGAGCAGCGCGGTGGCGGGCACGTCGGCGCTGTCGCCGTACCACGCCTCGCGGTCGGCGAACGCGAGCTTGAGCGCCTCGACCTGGGCGTGGACGCCGGCGGCGGTGGCCGTGTCGTACGCGCCGTCGTCGTCGAGCGCGTCGAGGACGGCCAGCGCCTGGAGCAGCACCGGGCCCTGGCCCCAGAACCCGGTCTTCGCCACCGAGTAGCCCTGCCAGTCGAGGGTGGTCGGGGCCTCCCAGGTCGCCGAGTACGCGGCCAGGTCGTCGCCGGTGACCAGCCCCGCGTGTGCCCGGCCGCTGGAGTCACGGAACGGCCGCCGGCTGAACTCGTCGATCGCCTCGGCCACGAAGCCCGTACCCCAGGCTCGGCGCGCGGCCTCGATCTGCGCCTCCCGGTCGCCGCCGGCGGCCTGTCCGGCCTTGACGAGTCGGCGCAGCGTGCGCGCGTACGCCGGGTTGGTGAACCGCTCCCCCGCCACCGGTGGCCGGCCGTCGCGCAGCCAGAGCTGGGCGGACGTCGGCCAGTGCTCCTCGAACAGCGACCGCACGGCCGCCACCGTCTCACCGACCCGGCCCACCAGGGGGTGACCGGCGGCGGCGTAGCCGATCGCCGGCTCCAGCACGTCGGCGAGGGTGAACGTGCCGTGCTCGCGCAGCAGCAGGAGCCACGCGTCCACCGCGCCCGGCACGGCCGCCGCGAGCGGACCGGCCCCCGGGATGAGATCCATGCCGAGGGACCGGAAGTGGGCGATTGTCGCGGCGGCCGGCGCCGGGCCCTGCCCGCACAGCACCTTCGGGCGAGGATCCTGGGCGGTCGCCACGATGGCCGGCACCTCGCCCCCCGGGCCGTTGAGGTGGGGCTCGACGACGTGCAGGACGAACCCGGCGGTCACCGCGGCGTCGAAGGCGTTCCCGCCGCGTTCCAGGACCCCCATCGCGGACTGGCTGGCGAGCCAGTGCGTCGACGACACCATGCCGAAGGTTCCCTGCAGGGTCGGTCTGGTGGTGAACGTCATGACAACACCTCACTGGGCCCGTTGGCGGTGGGAGGCGACTCCCCAGCGCGCAATGCTAGGGCGCGCCGCACGTCAAGGGCCCACGGGCGGTTCGGTCAGCTGTCCCGGCGCTGGTCAGGCTCGCGACTGTGGTACTCGGGTCGCAGGCGCACGCTCGCGAACGCCGACTTCACCGCCGCCGAGAGCGCGGCGATGTCGTACGCGCCGTGGTGGCGCCGGCCGTTGATGAAGAACGTCGGGGTGCCGGTGACGCCGCTGAGGTCGGCGGAGTCGACGTCCTCGGCGATCCGGTCGACGCCCATCCGCTTCGCCATGTGCTCCCGGAACCCGTCGAGGTCCAAGTCGAGCTGCTCCGCATAACCGAGCAGCTCGGCGGGACCGAGCGCGTCCTGGTGGGCGAGAAGCAGATCGTGCATCCCCCAGAACGCGCCCTGTTCGCCTGCCGCCTCGGCGGCCTCGGCGGCGAGTTGGGCATGCGGGTGCACGTCGGTGAGCGGCAGGTGCCGCCAGACGTACCGGATGTTGGCGAAGTCGGCGAGCAGTTCCCGGACCACCGGCTCGGCCTGCCCGCAGTAGGGACACTCGAAGTCGCCGTACTCGACGACAGTCACCGGCGCGTCGAGCGACCCGCGCATGTGGTCGCGCTCCGGATCGACAGGCAGCTTCAGGTCGACGATGGCCTCGGCGACGCCCAGCAGCCCGCGCGCACGCCGTGCCGGCGAGAGCCGGGCGATCCAGCGGAACACCAGCCAGGTGACAACTGACGCACCGACGGTCGCCACGAGGATGCCGAACTTCGCCTCATCCAGGGCGGGGCCGCTCAGGGCGTGGGTGGCGATCAGGAGCGCGACGGTGAACCCGATGCCGGACACTGTGCCGACCCCCGCGACGGCGAGCCAGCCGACCGGCGGCCGGAACCGGTTGCCGCTCAGCCGGGCCACCAACCACGACGTGGCCACGATCCCGGCCGGCTTCCCCACGACGTACGCGACCACGACGCCGAGCGTGACCGGGGAGGTGACGGCCCTGGTCAGCAGCTCTCCGTCGATCACGATCCCGGCGTTCGCCAACGCGAAGAGCGGCACGATCACGTAGCTGGCCCACGGGTGGTAGAGCGTCTGCAGCCGCTCGTTCGGCGACAGCGCTGCGGTGAGCCCCGCCTGAGCCATGCGGGCGAGCTGCGGGGTGGGCTGCTCCCGGAAGAGGCGGAACTGGTCGCTCGCCCGCTGCAGGTCGCCGCGGCCGGGAGCGTAGGCGTAGCTCAGCAGCCCCATCACCAGGCCCACCGCGACCGGGTCGACACCGGACTCCGAGACGGCGACCCAGGCCGCCACCCCCAGCAGCGCGTAGACCGGCCCGAACCGCACGCCGACGCCCCGGACGAGCAGAACGACACCGAAGATCGCCGCCGCGACGAGCAGCGCCGTCGGCGAGGGATGATGCGGGTACGCGATCGCCAGCACCGCGATCGCCACCACGTCGTCGACGACAGCGACGGTCAGCAGGAAACCCCGCAGCCGATCCGAGAAGCGCGGCCCGAAGACGGCCAGCGCGCCGAGCGCGAGCGCGGTGTCCGTTGCCATCACCGCGCCCCAGCCCGCCGCGGTGGGACGCCCGGCGTTGATCGCCAGATAGATCCCGATCGGCAGGAGCATGCCGCCGAACCCGGCCAGCATCGGCAGCGCCAGTCGCCGCCGATCCCGCAGCTCGCCGATGTCGAACTCGCGACGCAACTCGAGCCCCGCGACCAGGAAGAAGAACGTCATGAGGCCGCTGTTGACCCAGGTACGCAGGTCGTGGGACAGCGGCCAGTCGCCGAGTTGGATCGAGAGGGAGGTGCTCCAGAGCGACTCGTACGACGACACGTCCAGGTTGGCCCACACCAGCGCCGCCACCGCGGCGACCAGAACCACCCGCGCGCCGCCGGTCTCGGTGCGCAGGAACGCGCGCAGCGGGGCGTTGACCCGTCCCTGCCAGGCAGTTCGGGCGGACCACCCCCGCAGCGGATTGTTGCTCGTCACGGAGGCAATCTTCCTGGACGTGACCGTCTCCTGGCCCGGATTCGGGTACGAGGCGAACGTCTCTCCTGGCCGGCCCGGCAGTCGGGGCATACACGGAACGCCACCGGTTGGTAGCGTACCGGTGATCTCGCTGGCGGCGGCCGGTGGTGGTCCCCTGGGGAGGGTCAGCATGTGGGCGGACGACGCTGCGCTCGACGCGGCGGGGCGCCGGCTCGACGAGTGGGAGTCGTCGCTCGCCGAACGGGCGGAACGGGCAAAGACGCTGTCGACGCGGATGCGGGAGCTGACCGGCACCGCCCACACGCCCGATCGGACGGTCCAGGTCACCGTCGACTCGGCTGGCCTGCTGATCGACCTGTGGCTCGACGAGCGCACCCGGCAGCAACCAGCGGCGCGCACCGCCCAGCAGATCGTGGACACCACGAGAGCCGCGCGCGCCGACCTGCTGCGGCAGGTAGGTGAGGTAACCGCGGCGTCCCTCGGCGACGACGCGAGCGCCCGGGCCATCATCGACTCCTACCGCAGCCGGCTGAGCCACGATCAGGGGCCGAGCGATGCCCGGCGGTGACGGCATCCAGGTCGACCCGGACGACCTGACCGCCCACGCCGCCCGCCTCGACCGCTGCGCCGGCAGCCTCGACACCGCCCAGCAGGCGGGCCAGCACGTCCGCTTGGGCGCCGACGCGTACGGGCAGCTCTGCGCGCTGATGCCGATGCTGCTCGACGGACTCCAGCGGACCCTTGTCGACGGCATCGGCGCCGCCGCCGGCTCGGTGCGGGACACCGCCGGCAAGCTGCGGACCAGCGGCGACCACTACCGACACTCGGACGCCCGCGCCAAGCACCTGCTCGACGAGGTGCGGCAGCGCCCGTGACGTCCAACCCGCTCGTCGCCGCCACGGCGGACACCCCGCCCAGCGCCTGGGCGGGTGTGTGGATCTGCGAGGACATCGACCTCATCGCGCAGGGCGTGCGCAACGGCAGTTGGATCGACGGCAGCCTCGGTGTGGTGAGTGCCGGCCTCGACGCCCTCGCCTTCGTCTCCGATCCGGTCGGCGCCCTGCTGCAATACGGGATCGCCTGGCTCATCGAGCACGTCAAGCCGCTCAGCGAGGCGCTCGACTGGCTCGCCGGCGACCCCGCGCAGATCACCGCACATGCCCAGACCTGGCGCAACGTCGCCGCCTCGCTCCGCGACGAGGCCGCCGACCTCGCCGCCGCCGTCCGTGCCGACGTCGCCGGGTGGGGCGGCAGCGCCGGCCCCGCCTACCGCGCCTGGGCCAACGAACAACAGCAGGCCATCGCCGGCCTCGCCCAGGGGGCCGACGCCATGGCGGCGATCACCGAAGGCGCCGCCGGCCTGGTGGCCGCCGTCCGGCTCCTGGTCCGCGACGCCATCGCCACCTGCGTGTCCCGCCTCATCTCGTACGCGGGCGAACTCGTCGTCACCGCCGGCCTCGCCACGCCCTTGGTCGTGGAGCAGGTGACGACGCTTGTGGCGTCGTGGGGGGCGCGGATCGCGCGGTTGCTTCGGGCTCTGCTGGCCAGCCTGCGACGGCTGATCCCGGAGGTGCGCCGGCTCGGCGACCTGATCGACAAGCTCAAGCAGGCGCTGGATCGACTTCAGAAAGGAGCATCACCACCCAGCCGGAGCACGCCCGAACCTGAGCCGCCTCGCGAGCCCTCAACGCATGTCGCGCCGGAGCAGCAACGGATCCACGATCTCGGCATGGATCCGGCAACCGGAAGGTTCCGTCCGGGCGAGGCAGAGACAGCGGTCCGGCTAGAGCAGGAAATGAGTGTGACACTTCACCGCGCTCCCCCAGCCTCCTCTGCCGACTGGGTGGACGAAGCTGGCCGGACCTACGATGCGGTGGGCAACTTCCCGGCGCAGTTCTTTGACCGCCAGTGGCCGCAACTGCAGTATCAGATCGAACGGCACTTGGACAAAGCCGACCTGGTGCCGGTGGACGTGTCGCAGTTCAGCCGGGAACAGGTTGCCCGGATCGAACAGTTCATCACGGATCGAAACCTCGGTCCGCGAGTATTCATCGTGGGGAAGTGATGGCTGGCCTCATCGTGCTGAAACCCGGCGTCGACTGGACCTCATCGGGAGGGCTGTTCGACTGGACGCTGGAGTTTTTGATCTCTCGTCTCTCCGACAGGCAGACCGCTGACCGCTTGCAGGAGATCGTCGACAACAACCTCGGGTCGTTGTGGGTCGACGACCTGCCCGCGGCAGCACAGCTGGAGATCGTCAGTCATTGGCGGAACGACCTGGTGCCGACTGGCGAACGGCAACTGCCCGAGACCGAGCAGAAGGTCGACGTCATCCGCCATCTTCAGGAGCTCGTGGACGCAACCTACTCAGCCGGGTTCCCCGACTTGCGCGATCCTGGTAGTCGATGACGCTGCCCGGTCCCATCACCGCAGGGCCTGGACGCTGAACCGTTACGACGCGCCCACAAGCTCAAGGCGGTAGGTCCACTCTCTCGGTCGGTGCTCCGCGCCTGACGGCAATGATGACATGCGCAGCCTGGAGCCGGGCCGGGTGTGCGGGCGCCGCGAACTCCCGCATCGTCACCCGACCTGGCGTGCCTCGGCGGGTGCGTGCAGATGCTCGCCGGGATCAGGGCGACCGGCATGCCATGGTCGTCAGCGTGGCTCCGACAACGTTCGCCGGCATCCGCGCCCGCTTCCCCACCGCATCGAGAAATTCGGCGTAGCTCACCAGTTCGCCTTACGGACGAGTTGGGGTGCGCCGCGCGGTCCGTGCAGTGCTACCCGCGACGCTGCCGGCCACCGGCACCAACCGGTTCGGTCACCTGCCGGAACTCCTTCGGAAGCTGGGCCATCGCGTCCTCGAACTCGTCACGGGAAACAGCCTCACGCAACGTGGTGAGCACCGCGCGGACTCCGGCATCGGCGAGCGCACGGTCGATGGCCGGGTGGTCCGCCACCCGCCGCACGAACTCATCGAGCCCGAACGACTGGGCATGTTCCTGCCCTCTAAGCGGTGGCGGTTTGCGCAGGTGATCGTCGAGCCCGTCGGGAAGCTGATAGGCAAGGTCCTCAGCCTGGCCGGCGCTGATCCGATCTGCCAATGTCTCCAACGTCGCACGGGAGAGCGTTGCCGCCTGATCGGTCGACACCTTCGCCCGCGTCGCCACTGCATTGACAAAATCCTCGTATTCCACCTGATTCTCCTCTCCTGCCCGATCGCCTTCGAACCGTCAGTTACGTGCCCCTGACCTCAATGGGCCGCTATCGCACACTTCACCGCTCCGGTGCCGAACGAACTGGCACCTCGACAGCCTCCTGGCACGGGAGGTGACCCCGCCTCATCCCGATCGGGCGAACCCGGGTCGGCGGCGCAGGCGGCGGGCACAGGGGCCCGGGCCAGACGCTGCGCGGCGGGCAGGTCGTTCGCGGCCAAGGCGCATGACGTACCGCTCGGTCATGCCACGGGCCCCCGGTCGGCGCGGTCGGACTGGTCGCGACACAGCGCCTCCGCGGCGGAGGCGGCTTCCCGCCGGCTGGGGCCCAGGGCCGAATGGACGGCCGTCATGTCCACGGCGCCCCGGTCGAGGAAGGCGTACACGTGGTCGGGCTCATGGCCGCGGCGCCCGAGCCGGACCAGCTTGAAGCGGCACTCGCGCACCTGCCACCGCAGCAGCGGGGTGTACGCGGCGTCCAGCCGTCGATGGAGCGGGGGGTCATATGAGTGAGGCTGGTTCGCTAGGGTTGGCGTGATCATGGGGAGGACTGGTTGTCCTGGCCGAATGGTGGACCGTGGGTAGTTGCCGCTACCTCGACAAGCGTGAGCTGGGAAGTGGCTGCGGCAGCCATTTCCGCGGCGTCGAAGGGGCGAGTTGCGGTACTTCATATCGCCGACGGCCGGCATGACGACAGCGCCTCTCGTCAGCTGCTGAGCGACAACCTCGCTACGTACGTCGAGGTGCGTGCCGGTGGTATCGACGCGCCACGCCCCGACGACCTCGTCGGAATCACCCGAGCCCTGGCACGGACCCATGGTCTGATCCTGGTGGGCGCCGCCCACGGGCTCCTCGTTCCGCTGGGCCGCGGCGGCTGGACCCTCGCGGATCTGGCCTGGGCGCTGCAGGCGCCCGTCGTCGTAGTGACCGACTCCGGACCAGACTCGACCAATCACACGACGCTTGCCCTCGATGCCCTCACCAGCCGTGGCCTCTCCGCCTCCGTAATCGCCATCGGCGACGGCGGTGACCTCACCGGATTGCCCGTCGGGCTGGCGGGTCGAATTCCCGCCGGCGCGGCTGACCAGCCTGAGCTGTTTCGCGCGGAGGCGGCCGGCTGGCTCGACCCGGTGCTGCGGGCGACCAGCGGTAGGGCGGTGGCTGCCGACGATTCGTCCGAAGGTGCTGTCGCCACGTCGGCGTCCAGCGACGCGGTGCCGGCGGCGCGGCGTGACCAGGACGCGCCACCCTCGACGGTCAGCGGCAAGCGGCTGCTGATCGTCCTGCTCGCGGTCTTTCTGCTGTTGGTGTTGGTGCTCTGCGCCCTCACCACCTTCGGATCGGATCGCACCAGCGGCAACGACGCGTTGGTGCAAATCAACCCGACGCCGGTGCCTTCCGTGCGCCAACCACTTCCGTCCTACCGCGCTGTCCCCAACACGGGCTATGCGAAGGCGCCGTCCCGACCGGCTGCCTCCGCGGTCTGCCCCCAGTACGCCGGAACCCCGGTCGCCGCCGAGCCCGACGCTGCGACCACCGCCCGGGTCAACGCTGCCTGGAAACGCATCGAGAAATGGTTAGCGGCGCACGCGCCCCGCACACGCGCCTCGCTGCGGCCGGCCGCGCCACCGGAGCGGATCGCCGCGCTACAGGCGCGGATGTCGGTCCCGTTTCCGCCTGATCTGGTGGCGTCGCTGCGACGGCATGACGGGGTCGCGGCGGTTGACAGCTTTGATCTGCCACCGTTCTATCGACCTCTGCCACTGGACCAGATCGTGGCCGACTGGGAGGTCAGCTGTTCCGTCCTGGCGGGCGGACCGCTGGACGATGACTGGTGGCACCGAGCCTTCGTGCCGTTTGCGACGGCGGGCGATGGTGGTTGCCTGCTGGTCGACCAGCGTCCCGGTGGACACGGCAGGGTGGGCGAGTTCTATCCGGAGGGTGGCACCGGCTTCGACCGCTGGCCGGCGTCGATCGCAGAACTCTTGGAGGGTGTGGCGCGGTCGTTGGAGACCGGCGATGCCTACATGCAGCAATACCGTCCGGGCGTGAAAGCTGGCCAGTTGGAGTGGACCATCGAGGCACCGCGATAGCGCCGTCACGGGCCCGTACCTTCCCGCATAGATCAGCCCCGCGCCGCCCTCGATCTCCCTCGAGGTCGGTCTCGTACTGACAGCAACGCCGCATGAAACGGCGGGAGCAGGGGCCGTGGTCGTCGGCGCGGAGCAGGCAGCGGCGTTGCCAGGCATCAGCAGGTCGCAGACTGGTTGTGTCAGCGGTGCAGCCGACGGGAGCAGGCGCCGTCGTGTCCGTCGCGCAGGAGGCAGCGCCGGCCACCGGGCATCAGCAGGTCGCAGAAGACCCGGTGGCGCAGGAACTGCTGATCCTCTTCGGAGACGGTGGTCTCCCCCGGGTCCGCCATCGGCAGCACCAGCATCCACCGACCGATGACCCGGGCCAGGCGTTGCGCGGCAGACAGGTCGTTGGCAACGACGGGCAGGTGGATGACGTACCGCTGGCTCATCAGGCCCGGCCCTGCTCGTTGCGGGCACCGGCGTGGTCGGCCTGCCGGCGACGCAGGCCGGCCTTGATCCGGGCCGTCTCGAGGCGGCTCTCGGCGAGAGCAGCGTAGACGGCGGCCATGTCGGCGGCGACCCGGTCGAGGAAGGCGTACACGTCGTCGGGGTTCAGTCCGCGACGTCCGAGCCCGACCGGCGCGAAGCGGCGCTCACGCACCTGCCACGGCAACAGACTGGTGTACGGGGCGGAGCAGTACGCCGTTCGGCCGCTCGGCTCCGGTCGCTGGTTTCTGGCGTTCATGTCTGCCTGCCTTCCTCATGCGGAGGGGCGAGGGGTGCGCTGGGAGGCACGGCGGCCGTTCGGGGGGACCGGACGGCCGCCGTGCTGTGACCAGCCTGCGACAGTCCGCAGTGGAAACGCAACGTTCTAAACCGCAATTTCGCCGGTGTGCATTGACTTTCTTTGCTGAAACCCGTAGGAGTTGCATGAGCACGTGACGCAGCGTTGCGTTATGGAACCAGGGAGTGTGCGGATGCCCGAAGACATCGGATCGACAGTGCCGCGTCGGCAGCTCGGCCGACTGCTGCGGCAGTTCCGCAACGAGGCCGGGGTGACCCTCGACGCCGCCGCCGAGGCCCTCGAATACAGCCGGCAGAAGATCTGGCGCCTCGAATGCGGCCAGGGCTCCGTCCGGGTGCTCGACGTCAAGGCGATGTGCGAGCTGTACGGGGTGTCGCCCGAGATGACCGAGGCGATGCGCGGGCTGGCCGTGGAGACAAAGTCGAAGGGCTGGTGGCACGCGTACGGGGACGCGGTGCCGAACTGGTTCGAGTTGTACGTCGGTCTGGAATCCGCCGCCGCCCACCTCCGCCGTTATGACGAGTCGCTCATCCCTGGGATCCTTCAGACGAAGGAGTACGCTCGCGCGCTCTATCGCCTTGGCGGGATGTTAAATGAGGAGGATCGCGAGCGGGCGGTACAGGTCCGACTTCAACGGCAGGCATTGCTCTTTCGGCGCTTGCCGGCAGCCCCCGGGGTTGAATCCGTGCTGTCTGAGGCGGTGCTTCGACGTGGCGTCGGCGGCTCGCCGGTCATGGCCGAGCAGCTCGCTCACCTCACCAAGCTGTGCGAGCTACCGAACGTCAGCGTCAGGGTGCTGCCCCTGGCAGCAGGCCCACAGCCTGGCGCGGTTGCGGGATCCTTCGTGATCCTCGACTTCCCGGCGACCAAGGGCGGTCGTACCGCGCCGGAACCGTCCGTGGTCTACAGCGAGTCGTTGACCGGTGCCCTGTACCTCGACAAGCCTGACGAGTTGGCCGCCTACGAGCGCGTCTGGCGAGGGCTGGATGCGCTGGCCCTCAGCGAGGCAGAATCGACTGACATGATCAAGCGGATCGCTGGGGAGATGCGGCATGACTGACCTGACCGGCGCCGTCTGGCGCAAGAGCACCCGCAGTGGCGACAACGGCGGCGACTGCGTCGAGGTCGCCACCAACATGCCCGACCTGGTCGCCGTACGCGATTCCAAACATCTTGACGGGCCAGCTCTTCGCTTCGAGCACCGTGCCTGGCTCATGTTCACAGCCGCCGTGAAATCGGCCAGCCTCCCCGAGTAGGAGAACGCGGGCGGTACATGACATCTGCGATGCTCCCAGCCATGGATGACCTGACAGGCCACGTACGGGCGTTCGCCGAAGAGCGGGACTGGCAGCAGTTCCACACGCCCAAGAACCTGGCGATGGCTCTCGCCGGTGAGGTCGGTGAGCTGATCGCCGAATTCCAGTGGCTCACACCTGAGCAAGCCGAGGCCGTCATGTCCGACAGAACGGCCGGTGACCGGGTCAAGGCCGAGATCGGCGACGTGATGATCTATTTAACCCGGCTCGCTGATGTCCTCGGCATCGACCTGGTCGAGGCGGCTTCGAGCAAACTCGAGGAAGTGGCTCGTCGCTACCCGGTCGACCAGGCTCGCGGGTCGGCCGCGAAGCGATAGCTGGCGGCAGCGCCACCATGGCGCTGAGTTGATCTCTTCGCTACAGTCCATCACGTAGGAGCGCGTCACGACGGGCTTCCGGCATCTGCCGGACACGCCCCCCATGCGCACGATCACTTCGTGCTGCCCGGGGGCAAGTGTTGTCAGCGTTCCGTACGTCCGCCGATGGTCTGCTGCGGCTGGTCGGCAGCGGCACACTCGCGGACCGGATCGTCGAGCAGATTGGCCGCAACGTGAGCCCGGCGGAACGCCGTGCCTGGTCGCGGAGCCTTGAGGTGCTGGGTCAGGATCTCGCCGACGCAGGGCTGGGCCGGGTCGAGATGCTCATCGAGTACCAGCTACCGCTGACCAGCAAGCGGGTCGACGTGGTGCTGGCTGGTGTGGACCCGAGGACGTCTGACGACTCGTACGTGGTTGTAGAGCTGAAGCAGTGGTCCTACGCCGAGTCCTACGAGGGCTCCGACACACTCGTGGCGATCGAGCACGCGAGTGGCCCGCGGCTGCATCCCGGCGTCCAGGTCGAGCAGTACTGCGAGTACCTGACGGACTTCCTCGGCATCCTCGCCGGGCATCACCACCCGGTGCGTGGGGTCGCCTACCTGCACAACGCGGTCGACCGCGACATCAGTGACCTGTTCGACCGGCCGGCGACCGAGCAGAGCCGGATCTTCACGAAACAGCGGCGTGGCCAGTTTCTCGACTACCTACGTAGCCACCTAGCCCCAGCATCAGGCGCAGGCGCCGCAGACCGTTTCCTGACCAGCTCTGTCCGGCCCAGCCGCCATCTACTCAGGTACGCCGCACAGGAGCTGAAGGACCGCTCGCACTTCACGCTGCTGGACCAGCAGCGTGTGGCGTACGAGTTGGTCCTACACGCCGTTGAGCGGGCGCGATCGGCGGATCGCAAGTCTGTCGTGGTCGTTTCGGGCGGACCGGGCAGCGGCAAGAGTGTGATCGCGCTGTCGGTGCTCGGTGAGTTGGCACGTCAGAACCGCTCCGTCATGCACGCGACCGGCTCGCGGTCGTTCACTCAGACATTGCGTCGGTACGCCGGCAAGGGGTCGACCCGGCTGAAGAATCTTTTTGGTTACTTCAACAGCTTCATGTCCGCCGAACGCAACGGGCTGGACGTCCTGATCTGCGACGAGGCCCACCGCATCCGGGAGACCTCAGTCAACCGGTTCACCCCGAAAGCCAAGCGGGAGAAGTCTCGTCGGCAGATTGACGAACTCATCGCCGCCGCTCGGGTGCCGGTTTTCTTACTCGACGAGCACCAAGTGGTGAAGCCGGGAGAGTTGGGCAATGTCGAGGTCATCTCGTCGTACGCGAGGCAACTCGACCTTGAGGTTGAGGTCGTGTCGTTGCACAGCCAGTTCCGCTGCGGAGGCAGCGAAACGTACGAGCAATGGGTCGTCGACTTTCTCGGTCTCGACGGGGGTGAGCCGTCGGTCTGGACCGGCGACGGCAGGGTCGACCTGCGTCTCGCAGAGTCTCCGGAGGAGATGGAAGCCTTCCTCGCCAGCAGACAGGCGTCCGGCGTCAACGCCAGAATGTCCGCTGGGTACTGCTGGCCGTGGAGCGATCCGCGTCCGGACGACAGCCTGGTGCCGGATGTCCAGATCAGCGCTTGGTCGCGGCCATGGAACGTCAAGAGCGACCGCAGCGTCGGAGATGCACCAGGCAGCGCGTTCTGGGCCACGGATCCGAACGGTTTCGGCCAGGTCGGCTGCGTCTACACGGCGCAGGGCTTCGAGTACGACTGGTCGGGCGTCATCATCGGGCCGGACCTGGTTGCCAGGGACGGCTACTTGGTGACCCGACGCGAGGAGTCGAAGGATCCGGCGTTCCGCAGTCGCAAGACGGTCAGCGATGCCGAAGCGGATCTGCTGATCCGCAACACCTACAAGGTCCTGTTCACGCGCGGGATGAAGGGCACGATCATCTACTCGACCGATCGGGAGACACGGGAGTACCTCGCCTCGATGGTCAAGGCGACCCGGCCAGTCGAGACGGTGTACGAGACGGCCATCGAAGGCGACCTCGGCTGACGCACGGTTGAGAGCGGCAGCCCATCACGTGCGAAGAACGCTCGCCACCCGGTCGCTGCGTGCTGACGTGGTGGAGATCCTGCTTGAGGTAGGGGCACGGCCCTGTCTGGCTGCCCCGTCGCGCTGCCAACTCGTCGAGGGGCGTCTGCGCGAGCGGGTCGGTGCAGAAGGTCCGGTGGCTTATGGTGAGAAACCGGGCACCCGGTGGGCGGGTGTCCGGTCCGGGCCGTGGGATTCACGCTGCTCAGCCGGAGGGTGGACCGATGACCGAGAACGCCCGCGACGTCGTCGACTGCTGAGATGGACTGGGCCGGATGGGCGTTGTTCGGGTTGGTGGCCACCGCGGCGCTCACCGCGGCGATGATCACCGCTCAACTGGCCGGCCTCACGCGGCTCGACCTTCCCCTGGTGCTCGGGACCTTCGTCACCGAGGATCCCGATCGGGCGCGGGTCGTCGGGTTCTTCCTGCACCTCTGCACCGGTCAGGGTTTCGCCCTCGGTTACGCGGCCGCGTTCGCGCTGCTGCACCGCGCAACCTGGTGGATCGGCGCGCTGTTCGGGATTGTGCACGTCGGGATCGCGCTGACGGTGATTCTGCCGCTGCTTCCCGGTGTCCACCCGCGGATGGCCTCGCAGCGAGCGGGGCCGGCCAGCACTGCGGTGTTGGAGCCGCCCGGTCTGTTCGCCGTCAACTACGGCATCCAGACTCCCGTGGTCACGGCTGTCGTCCACGTCGTCTACGGGGTCTTTCTCGGGCTGCTCCTGCAAGCCCGGTGACCCGACCCGAGTCGTCACGGGGCGATCTCCATGACCGATAGGCCGCCGATCGGCGACTACGGTCTGCTGGGTGACACGCGTACGGCCGCCCTGGTCGCGAGTGACGGCGGCATGGACTGGCTCTGCGTGCCCCACTTCGACGGCGATCCCCTGTTCGGCAGACTGGTCGGGGGCCCGGACGCGGGAACGTTCCGGGTCGGCCCGGCCGGGCCGGCCACTGTCGTCGAGCGGCGTTACCGGCAGCACACCGCCACCCTGGAGACGACCTGGGCGGTGGGCGGCGGCCGGCTCCGCCTCACGGAGGCGATGGTGGCCGAGGTCAGCGGTCGTCTGCTGCCCACGACACTTGTCGTGCGACGACTGTCGGCCGAGCAGTCGGCGGTCGACGCGGTGGTGGAGTTCGATCCCCGCCTTGGCGCTCGGCGCCGCCGGCCCCGGGTCCACCACCGACGCCAGGGCCTGGTGTGTGAGTGGGGGGCGCTCGCGGTCGCGCTGGACAGCACGCCCAGGTTCCGCATCGAACCGGGTCGGCCCACCTCGATCACGGTCCGGCCCGGCCGGCCGGTCACCCTCGTGCTGGCCGTGGCGCACCGCGAACCGGTGATCCACGTCGAGCCAACTGTCGCCTGGGAACTGCTCGTCGCGGACGAGGCCCGGTGGCGATCGTGGACGGCGGAGATTGACGAGCGGCTGCCGTTCCGCGAACACGTCGCACGAAGCCTGCTCACCTTGCGGCTGTTGACCTACTCGCCGTCGGGAGCGCCGGTGGCCGCGCCCACCACGTCACTGCCCGAGGACCCCGGTGGGGTACGCAACTGGGACTACCGCTACGTCTGGCCCCGTGACGCCAGCATCGGCGTGAGCGCCTTCCTCAGCGTCGGCAAGACCGACGAGGCCCGAGGTTTCCTCGCGTGGCTGTTGCACGCCAGCCGGTTGCAACGGCCACGCCTGCCGGCGCTGCTCACCCTGCACGGCCGGCACGTGCCGGCGGAACGGGAACTGGTCGGTTGGCCCGGCTACCTCGACAGCCGTCCGGTGCGGATCGGCAACGGCGCCGCCGGCCAACACCAGCTCGACGGCTACGGCTGGGTGATCGACGCCGCCTGGGCGTTCGCTCAGGCCGGACACCGCCTCTACCCGGAGACGTGGCGGGCGGTGCGCGGTTTCGCCGACGTCGTCGCCGGTCGTTGGCAGGAGCCGGACGCCGGCATCTGGGAGGTACGCGAGCCCGCCCACCACGTCCATTCCAAGCTCATGGGCTGGCTCGCGCTGGACCGCGCCCTGGCCATCGCCGACCGGCACCGCCTACCCGAGCGCCAACGTCGGCGCTGGCAGAAGGCCCGGGACGCCATCGCCGCCGAGGTCCGCACGCGCGGCTTCGACCCGACGGCGGCCAGCTACGTCCGCAGCTACGGGTCGCAGGACCTCGACGCGGCGCTGCTCGTCCTGCCGCTGCTCGGCCTGGACGGGACCGGGTCACCCCGGGTACGGGGCACCATCGACGCCATCCGGGGTCGGCTGTCCGCCGGCGGTCCGCTGCTCTACCGCTATCCGCCCGGCCGGGACGGCCTCCCCGGCACCGAGGGCGCGTTCCTGCCCTGCTCGTTCTGGCTCGTTCAGGGACTTGCCCGCACCGGGCGTCGCGGCGAGGCCGTCGAACTGTTCCAGGCCGTTGTTGATTACGCCAGCCCACTCGGCCTCTACCCCGAGGAGGTGGACCCCGCGACGGGCGCCCACCTCGGCAACTACCCTCAGACGCTGACCCACGCCGCCCTCATCCAGGCCGCGCTCGCCATCCGAGACGCCCCCACTGGTGACGGGTCGTCCTGAGGGACCGTCCGGGCGGGAGGCACGGCCCGCGGGCGGCTCGCGCGGGTAGGGTTTCGATCATGACGATTCCGCACCTGACGGCCGCCGACGGCACCACACTGCCGGCGATCGGGCTCGGCACGTACCGGCTGAACGGCTCGGCGGGTGTCGACGCGATCGGGCAGGCGATCCGGGCGGGTTACCGCTTGCTCGACTCGGCGGTGAACTACGAGAACGAGGGCGCGGTGGGTCGGGCCGCTCGCGCGGCGGGCGACGTACGCGGTGACCTGGTAGTCACCTCGAAGCTGCCGGGTCGGCACCACGGCTTCGACGAGGCGCTGACGACGATCGAGGAGAGTGTGTTCCGCACCGGCCTCGACCGGATCGACCTGTACCTGATCCACTGGCCGAACCCCAGTGTCGACAGGTACGTGCAGGCGTGGCGCGCGCTCATCGAGGCACGGGAGCGCGGGCTGGTGAGACACATCGGTCTGTCGAACTTCCTGCCCGAGCACATCGATCGGCTGGTGGCCGAGACCGGGGTCGCTCCGGTGGTCAACCAGATCGAGGTGCATCCGTACTTCCCGCAGCGGGAGGCGCTCGCCTACCACCGGGAGCACGGGATCCTCGTGCAGGGTTGGAGCCCGCTCGGCCACGGCAACGACCTGCAGCGGCATCCCGTCATCACCGAGATCGCGAACGCCCACGGCGTCAGCCCGGCGCAGACCATCCTCGCCTGGCACGTGGCCCGCCAGGTGATCCCGCTGCCCAAGGCCGCGTCGCCGCAGCGGCAGATCGAGAACCTGGACGTCTTCGACATCACGCTCAGCGACGCGCAGGTCGAGGCCATCACCGCGCTGGGCCGCCCGGACGGGCGGCTCGCGGACCAGGACCCGGCGGTGTACGAGGAGTTCTGAGCCTCCCAAGCGGGATCGTGGCCAGGGGGAATACTGGGCGGGTGGAGATTGACCGCCCGCGCCTGCTGCTGGTCGAGGACGACGGCGCGCTGAGCGCGCTGCTCACCGACCTGCTCACCGAGGAGGGGTACGAGGTCGAGGTGGCCGGCGACGGGCAGAGCGGCCTGCACCGTGCCCTGGCCCGCGACTACGACGTGCTGGTGGTCGACCGAGGGCTGCCCGTGCTGGACGGGCTGGGGTTGGTCACCCGGTTGCGGGCGCGGGGTGTGACGTGCCCGGTGTTGCTGCTCACCGCCCGGGGCACCCTGGACGACCGGGTGGAAGGGCTCGACGCGGGTGCCGAGGACTACCTCGTCAAGCCCTTCGAGGTCCCTGAACTGCTGGCCAGACTGCGGGCACTGCGCCGTCGACACCAGGACGCGGCGGGCCGGTTGCCGCTGGGGCGGCGACGGTGGCTGGACGTGGGAAACCGACAGGTGCTCGACGAGGACGAGGAGATTCCGCTCTCCGCCCGCGAGTTCGCCGTGCTGCGCGCCCTCGCCGGCCGGCCGACGAAGGTCTTCACGCGTGCCGAGCTGCTGAGCAGCGCGTTCGACCACGCCGACGCGCCGGGCAGCGTCGACGCCTGCGTGCACCACCTGCGTCGCAAACTGGGTCGGGGGGCGATCCGTACGGTGCACGGTCTCGGCTACCGGATCGGCGCGGTCTGACGGCGTGGACGAGGCCCGACTGGTTCAGGCCCGACGGCGCAGTGTGGCGCAGACCGCCGGGGCGATCGGCGTGGTGCTGCTGCTGGTCGGTGCGCTGATGTTCGTCCTCACCAGTCGGCAGGAATCGCGGGCGCTGAACACCGAACTGGCGCAGGTGCTCACGATGGCCGAGGACACCGACGACCCGCCGCCCGGCGAGTTCCTGGCCCATCGGGCGGCCGGCTCCGGTGCCGCCGAGGTGACCGAGAGCGCCTCGCCGGAGCTGACCCGCGTCCTCGGCGATGCGCTGGAACGGCAGCCGGGGCGCTTCGACACGGATGCGGGAGACGACCAGCGGGTACGGGTGTTGGTCGCCGACCGGGCGGACGGCAGCCGCTGGGCCGTCGCCGCCGACCTCGCGCCGCTGCGTCAACGCCAGGGGCAACTCGGCATCGCGCTGCTGGTCGCCGAACTGGCCGGCCTGACAGGTGCGGTGGTGGCCGCGGCGCTGCTCGCCCGACGGGCGGTCGCGCCCCTGGCCACCGCGCTGACTCTGCAACGCCGCTTTGTCGCCGACGCCTCGCACGAATTGCGCACTCCGCTCACCGTGTTGCACACCCGTGCACAGGTGCTGGCCCGACGATCCCAGACGGAGCCGGCGGCGCGACTCACCGACCAGCTCGACCAACTCGTGGCGGACACCCGGGCGCTCGGCGACGTGGTCGAGGACCTGCTGGTGTCCGCCGCTGCCGAGCATCAGCCGCCACCGGCCGCGGTCGTCGATCTGAGCGAGGTGGCCCGCGAGGTGGTCGCGAGCATGCGGGAGTACGCCCGGGAGCGGAGGGTCGAGCTGCGCGTGGAGACCTCCGGCACCGCCCCGGTCGTCGGAGCGCGCACGGCGCTGCGCCGGGCGACGACCGCCCTGGTGGACAACGCGATCGGGCACGTGGCCGCTGGCGGGCACGTCACCGTGACCGTGCGACGGCACGCCGGTCAGGTGTCCGTCGAGGTCACCGACGACGGTGTGGGCCTCGACCCGGCCGAGGCGGACCGGCTCTTCGAGCGCTTCGCGCACGGCACGGCCGGCGCGGGCCGCCGTTTCGGGCTGGGCCTGGCGCTGGTGCAGCAGGTCGCGCACGCGCACCAGGGGTCGATCACGGTGGCCGGCGCTCCGGGTGCGGGTGCCACGTTCACGCTGCTGCTGCCGGCAGCCTGAGCGACCCACCGACGCCGCCGCTGGGTCGGATGACGTTCGACACCGCAAGAACTTCGCAAGAAATCGGCAATATGGTGACGGGCAGTGACATCCCGAGCGCCGAGGAGACCCCGTGCCCGACACCGTCAACGGACTGCCGCTGCACCCACTCGTCGTGCACGCGGTGGTGGTCCTCCTGCCGCTGGCCGCGCTCGGTGTCGCCGCGCTGGCCGTCCGGCCGTCCTGGCGGGGCCGCTACGGTGGGCTCGTCGTTCTGATCACCGCGCTGGCGACGGCCGCGATCCCACTCGCCACCTCCAGCGGGGAGAGCCTGGAGCGCCGGGTCGGCGACCCGGGCGAGCACGCCGAACTCGGTGACACGCTGCTCTGGTTCGCCATTCCCCTGCTGGTCACCGCCGTCGCGCTCTTTTGGCTGCACCGCCGGGACACCCGGCCGGGCGACTCCCGCCGGACGCCGAGGGCTCTCGCGGTGGTGGTCGCGGTGCTGGCCGTGGTCGTGGCGGTCGCGAACCTGGTGCAGGTCTACCGGGTGGGTGACTCCGGGGCCAAGGCCGTGTGGGGCAACACCCCGGCTGCCTCCGCCGGGCACGGCGACGACGACTGAAACGCCGCGCCACCCGGGCCGGTAGCGACCCGGGTGCCGCGGCGTCGGTCAGACGAGCCCGCCGAGGGCCGGGTCGCTGATGCTGTCCTTGCCGTTCTCCACGTGACCGGCGTACCGGCGCTCGAAGCCGGCGTCACCCGCCACGGTGAGCGCCAGGTCGTACCAGCCGTGGGTGCGGGTGAGCTCCCACGTCGCCCGCTCCGCCTGGCCGGGCCGCAGCGCCAGCGTCACCGGACGGGAGTGGTAGCCGTCCCGGACGGTCACCTCGACCCGCTTCGCGCCCCGGTTGCCCAGCGTGAGGACGATCTTGTGGTCGTGCTCGTCGTACGCGGCGGTGACGTCGAGCTGTGACCGGCCGCCAGTGAACCGGCGGTAGAAGCCGTTCGGCCCGTGCACCGACAGGTCGTAGGAGGACTCGATCGCCCAGGTGTCCGTGAGGCGCTTGCCCGGCTCGACGGTGTAGCTGCGCGGGGCCGCCGTGCTGCCCGCCTGGCGGACCTGGAAGACCGCGCCAGCGCCGCCGGTGTTGCGGAAGTCGATCCGGAACGCGCCGTCGGTGACCTGGCCATCGGCGTGCAGGGTGTACGGGATCGGCCGCGCCGGGCGTACGCCGCGCTCCTGCTTCGGCAGCCGCCCCTTCGCCGGGGGCACCGGCACCTCGTCGGGGTGCCGGACCAGGTCGTCGGGCTTGAAGTCGTCGGTCTCCGGCAGCTTCACCTCGCGCGACCGGTTCGGGTGCCGGAAGTCGAAGGCCGTGGTCAGGTCACCGACGACGGCCCGCCGCCACGGGGTGATGTTCTTCTCGACCAGGTCGGCCCGGCCGTGCCCGAACCGCGTCTCCAGGAACTTGATCAGCGAGGTGTGGTCGAAGACCTGGGAGTTGACGTAGCCACCGCGGGTCCACGGCGACACGATGATCATCGGGACGCGGATGCCCAGGCCGTACGGGCCGGCCGGGTGGTCGGCGTCGCCGGGGAAGATCTCGTTGGTGGTGGGCACTGTCGACTGCCCGTGCTCACGCGTCTGCGGCGGCGTCGGCGGCACCACGTGGTCGAAGAAGCCACCCTCCTCGTCGTACGTGATGAAGAGCGCCATCTTGCTCCACACCTCGGGGTTCGCGGCGAGGATGTCGATGACCTGCGAGATGTACCAGGAGCCGTACGCCGGCTCCCAGTTCGGGTGCTCGGTGTACGCCTCGGGCGCGGTGATCCAGGAGACCTGCGGCAGGCGTCCCGCCTCCACGTCGGCCCGGAAGTCGGCGAGCAGCGCCTCCGGGTCGCGGCCCTGGGTGCGGATCTCGGTGCCGGTCTTGGCCCTGTCGGCCAGCGGCGTTCCGGGCTGCGCGTTCTGGTACTGGTGGAAGTAGAGCAGCGAGTTGTCGCCGTAGTTGCCGATGTACGGGTCGTTCGTCCAACCCCAGGAGCCGGCGGCGTTGAGGCCGGTGCCGACGTCCTGGTAGATCTTCCAGGAGATGCCGTTGCGCTCCAGCCGCTCCGGGTACGTCGACCAGTCGTAGCCGGCCTCCGCGTTGGTGATGACCGGACCGCCGCCCTTGCCGTCGTTGCCGACCCAGCCGCTCCACATGTGGTAGCGGTTCGGGTCGGTCGGGCCGATCAGGGAGCAGTGGTAGCTGTCGCAGACGGTGAAGGCGTCGGCGAGCGCGTAGTGGTAGGGCAGGTCCTGGCGGGTGTGGTACGTCATCGCCGTGACGCCCTTGTTGGGCACCCACCCGTCGAACCGACCGTCGTTCCAGGCGGCGTGCCCGTCGTTCCAGCCGTGCGGCGGGTCCGGCAGGAAGGTCTGGCCGAGGTCCTTCACCTCGGGGCGGAAGGGCAGCAGCTCGTCGACGCCGTTGGGCTGGTGCCACACGTCCTTGCCGGACGGCAGTGTCGCCGGATGCGGGTCGCCGAAGCCGCGTACGCCGCGCATGGTGCCGAAGTAGTGGTCGAAGGACCGGTTCTCCTGCATCAGGATGATCACGTGCTCGACGTCGTTGATCGAGCCGGTCCGGTTGTTCGCCGGGATGGCGAGCGCCTTGCTGAGGTCCAGCGGGAGCGCCGCACCGATCGCGGGAACACCCATTGCCTTGAGGAACGTACGGCGATCCACCGTGCCCATAACTCCGCCTTTGTGCGATCTGGTCGAGAAACTGGCGACCGGACGCTATCGAGGTCTGGTTGACGGCAGATGGCCATAATTCGGCCGGGCGGAAGCACGCCGACGTACCGTGAGGTCGTGCCGACGAGAGACGTACTCACCAAGGCTGACCTCGCCGAACTCCGCCGTTCGGTGCTCGGGACGGCCGACCCGCTCGGTGTCGCCGCCGACGTGGCCGAGGCGGCCCGGCAGGGCCGGCTCCAGGATCCGGACGACGCCGGGGACGCGCTGACCCTGGCCGCCGAGATCGCCCAGATCCGGGCCCGGCCCGATGCCGCGATGCGGTACGCGGACGAGGCGCTGGCGGCGTACCCGTCCGCCGACGATCCCCGGGCCGGAGTTGTCCGCGCGCTGCGGGCCCGGGTGATGTTCCAGGCCGGCGACCGCGACGACGAGGCGATGGCGGAGCTGACGGCGCTGCGGCCGCTGCTGCTCACGCAGCCCGACGCGCCCGCCTACGTGAGTGCGGCGCTGGACGCGGCCGGCCGTTCGGCGATCGCCGAGACATGGCTGAGCGAGGCGGTCGACAGTCTGCTGGGTGAGCGGACCGGAGTGACGGCCGACCCGGAGGTCGGTCCGCCGGACGCGCCGGGTGTGCTCTTTTCCCTGCTGCAACAGCGCCACCGGGTACGCCGGAACCTCAACCTGACGCACGACCGGCAGGACGATCTGGCCGACCGCCTGGAGAACCAGCTCGTCCGCCGCGCGGCGGAGCGTCAGGGCGGTGATACCGATCTGCTCCTCTGGCCCCGGGAGGAGTTCGACAGTCTGCTCGCCGCGCACCCCGAGCTGACCGACGTGTACGGGCCGGACTGGGACGCGCACCGGGCCCGGCTGGAGAAGGAGCTGGTACGGCTGACGGCTGCCGGCCGGACCGGGCTGGGCGTGTTCAGGGCGACGGTGGCGGGCCTGCACGCGTTCGCCGGTCGACGCGACGGCGACGCGACCGACGCGGCGATCCGCGCCGGTTACGCGGCCGAGGTGTCGGCGCGACCCAGCTCGCGGGTGCCCTGGCCACCGGAGCGCAACGACCCGTGCTGGTGCGGCTCGGGCCTGAAGTACAAGAAGGACTGTCTGCCCCGCTCGCGCAGCTGATCGTCGGCTCTGGGCACGCCCAGTCGGTACCGATAGCCTCCAAGCCTGGATCATCGAGATCCGCCATGGCCGGAGGAGTCGCCGAATGTTCGAAGAGTTCCTGGGCATCCCCGCTCACCCTCTCGTGCTGCACGCCGCTGTCGTGTTCGTGCCGCTGCTGGCCCTCCTGACAGTCGCGTACGCGCTGGTCGCGCCGATCCGGCCGCACACGCGCTGGGTGCTGGGCCTGCTCGCCGTGGGCGCACCGGTCGCCGCCCTGCTGGCGAAGCTCACCGGCGACGCGTTCTTCGCGCGTATGCGCTCCGCCAACCGCGTCACGCCCGAGTTCGTGCCGAAGTTGGAGGCGCACCAGGATTTCGGCGACCTCACCCTCTACGCCGCGATCGGGCTGGGGGTCGTGGCACTGGCGCTGGTCTGGTTCGTCGCGCCGCGCGGCGCGCAGGTCGCGCGCGGCGGTCGGGCGCTGACGCTGGTGTTGCAGGTGCTGTCGGTGGTGGCCGCCGGCATCGCCGTGTACTACGTGGTCCGTACCGGCGACTCGGGCGCGAAGGCGGTCTGGGAGGGCCAGTGACGAGCGCGGGCGCGGCCCGGCCGGAGCCGGACCGCACCCGCGCGGTGACCGTCAGCCGGCGTGGTACGCCCGGATGATGGTCTGGTCGATGCCACTACCGCCGTTGGCGGCGGCCTTGACCCGCAGCGAGACGGCCTGCCCGGAGGCGACCTTCGGCAGGTCGACGCGGTAGGTGTCGCCGCTGCCGGTGACCCGGGCGGTCTTCCAGGTGGCGCCGTCGTCGGTCGACGTCCAGACCTGCATCGACGTGACCTTCTGCGCCCGCACGCCGTGCGCCTGGCGGACGGTCAGCTCGGCAGTTCCGCCGACCGGGTGGTTGTCGTGGTCCATGGGTAGGGCGTAGTCGACAGCGAGCAGCGGCAGCGGCACGCTCTGAGTCCCGTCCGGCCCGGCGGACCGGAACGTCCACGAGGTGGTGGCCCTGGTCGAGATCGGCAGGATGAGGCTCGTGTCGACGTCGAGAGTCACCCGGTAGTCGGCCATCGCCTGCGGCACCGTGAAGTCGCCGAACGGGCCCTGCCGCTGCTCGACCAGCTTGCCGTCGCGGTACAGCGACAGCGTGCGCTTCACACCGATCGCCTCGCCCCGCAGGCAGTCGGCCCGCTGGTGCTGGTCGGTCAACGACACGAGGTCGAGGTGCAGGTTGCCCCGCGTCCGGGCCGGTGCGGTGGCGCAGCTGGAGTCGGCGCCCGCCGGGTCGTCGTACCAGTCGGAGTGCAGCGGCTGCCGCGCCCAGACCTTGCTCTGTCGACTGCCCGGCTGGTAGCTGCGGGGCGCCTCCTGGGCCGCCAACCCGCCGTAGACACCCTCGTCGGCCCAGACGATCTCGGGTGACAGGTAGTCGGTGCGCGTCGGCGGCAGCGGCCCCTCGTAGGTCTGGGTCACCGGTACACCGTCGACCGTGGACCCGAGTCGCACCAGCTGGGTGAACATCTCCGGTGAGTCGGTCTGGTGGAACCGCTCGTCGATGCGGGCCAGCCTGGCCTGCTCCGCCCTGGTCACCCGGTACGCCGGGTCGGCCGGCACGCCGCCCGCGTACTCGTGCACGAGGTTGTAGCGGTACGGCTCGGCCGCGCCGGCGGGCGAGTCCAGGTTGACTGCCGCCCAGGTCCGCCGCGACCCGATCGAGGGCTGCGGCAGCGCGGTGCTGCGGACCGTCGTCAGCTTGCCGAAGCCGCTGATCTGGTGCCACCAGGACAGGCCGTTCGCCGCGGTCTGGAAATTCGTGAAGTCGACCCGGGTGGGCGTGGTGGGAACCCCGTCGACGGTGGCCGTCACCGGTTTGGCCTTCGCCGGGTCGAGGGTGACGGTGCGGGCGGTCCGTACGTCCAGGTCGGCGTCGGCGGTGAGGGTCGTCTCCAGCACGTCACTGTCGACGTAGTAGGCGACGGAGGCACCGAGCACCGAGTACCGGCCGGCCGGAACCCGCAGGGTGAAGGTCTCCCCGGGAGTGCCGGACCCGCCGCCGTAGTAGATCTGGGGGTCGGTGAGGTTGGCGACCATGAGGTTGATCCAGGTCTCCGCGCCGTCCCGCAGACCCGGCAGCGGCTTCGTGTTGATCGTCAGGTCGTAGCTGGCAGGCTCGACGTAGAAACTCACCGGGGTGACCGCGACGACAGTGCGTCCGGTGCGGGCGGTGACGGTGGCCAGGTAGAAGCCCGGCCGGCTGGCCAACGCCGCGCGGTTGATCCGCAGCGTCGCTTCCGCCGTCGCGCCGTGCCTGGGCATCACCCGACTCGTCGACAGCGACGCCGCGCCGCGCGGCACCGGCTGGCCGTCGTGGTTGACGACCGACACGTCGAGGTCGAGGACCGTCGTGGCCGGGGTGGCGCCGCCGGTCCAGCTCAACGTCGTGGTGCTGCTGCCGGACTGCGGGTACGCGAAGGTGCCGAGGTTGACCACCGGCTGGTCGCTGGTCGGGCCGCCGAGGGCCCGGGCCGCGTTGAGCCGGCCGGCTCCCACGGCGTACGCGTCGACGCCGCTGAGCGGGTCGGCGGCACCGACGAGCGCCGCCTTGAGCTTCGCGCCGGTCCA
The DNA here is from genome assembly GCF_021442385.1 of Micromonospora sp. MH99. Lineage (GTDB taxonomy): Bacteria > Actinomycetota > Actinomycetes > Mycobacteriales > Micromonosporaceae > Micromonospora. The sequence goes on along the minus strand of NZ_MUZA01000011.1, from coordinate 99,506 downwards.
GTCGGGGTGACGCTGGGCGAGCAGCGCGGCGGCACCGGCGACGTGCGGCGTGGCCATCGAGGTGCCGCTGAGGCCCTCGTAGTACCTGTCGATCGGGTCCTGGAGGTTGGTGCCGGCGGCTCGGGCGGCGACGATGTCGACGCCGGGCGCGACCAGCTCCGGCTTGGCCGCGTGGCTGTTCACCAGCGGTCCGCGGCTGGAGAAGTCGGCGAGCTTGTCGTCGCGGTCGACGGCGCCGACGGTGAGCGCGCTGGTGGCGGACCCGGGCGAGGAGATCTGCGCGCCGCTGTTGCCCGCCGCGATGACGAAGAGGACGCCGGTGGACGTGCTGAGCCGGTCCACGGCCAGCGAGAGCGGGTCGCTGCCGTCGTCCGCCTCGCTGCCGCCGAGGCTCATGTTGATGACGTCGGCCCGGGTGGAGGCCCACTCCATGGCGGCGATGATGCCGGAGTCGGCGCCGGAGCCGTGGTCGTCGAGGACCTTGCCGATCACCAGCCCGGCGTCCGGCGCCACACCGCGACGCTGACCGTGGGCGGCCGCGCCGGTGCCGGCGATTGTCGACGCGACGTGCGTACCGTGGCCGTTGTGGTCGACGGCGTCACCGCCCTCGGCGGTGAAGTCGGCCCGTTCGACGACCCGGCCGGCGAGGTCGGGGTGGGTGAAGTCGGCGCCGGTGTCGAGGACCGCGACCCGCACGCCCTTGCCGGTGTAGCCGGCCTTCCACGCCTGCGGCGCGTCGATCTGGTCGAGGTTGCGGTCCAGACCGGCGGGCTTCGCGCCGCCGGTCAGCACGGTGGCGCGGACCTTGCGGTCGAGCCAGACCTTCTTCGCGCCGGCGAGCAGCGAGTCGGTCGCGAGCTTCGCGGAGGCCGGGCTCTTCTTGGGTACGTGGCCGGCCACCGCGCCGATGCTGGGCAGGGAGCGCACGTCGCCGAGCGCGGCCACCCGCGCCGAGGCGGTGGCGGGCTGCACGATGACGGGCAGCGTGGAGGTGCTCTCGTCGTCGTACCCGTCGGCGATCAGCGCGGTGACGTCGAAGAGGTCGGGGTCCAGGGTCGAGCCGATCTGGGACTCGACGCGGGCGGGCAGGACGTGCAGGTGGCCGTCCGGGCCGCAGGTCTGGCGGAGCACGGTGTTCGCGTCGACGGGCCGTACCGTGGCCTGCGGGCATCCCGAGCCGGTGCTTCGGACGGTCACCACGTCCCCGGTGAGCAGGGTGACGGTGTGGGTCTTCAAGTCGGCGGAGGCGCCGGGTGTGCCCGGCAGGACTCCTGCGCCGGGACCGGCTGTGGCGGTGCCGCCGGGCACGGCGGTCAGCGCCGTGGCCGTGACGGCGACGGCCAGCAGCCAGCGTGTTCTTCTGAGCATTTCGCTCCCTGTCTCATGTGGACAAATGCGCCTCTTGGGCGACTTTTGCAAGATCATATGTCTCGGTACGCGATCTTCGGCAGCCTGCGACGAGCACTTTTTCTTCCCACCGGGCAAGGGTTTCCGCCGTGTGTCGGCACCGTGCCCGGTTCGATGTCGGTTCGATTGCGGCCGCCTCCCCGGCCCGGAAAACGGCCGGCGGTGACCACCCGAGGGGATCGACGCGACGCCCACCCGCACCTAGCATGGCGACGAATGGATCTTCGCGATTGGTCCGTGCCGAGACCCGGCAGCCAGCCCGACCGAAGGGAGACGCGCATGCGTCGACCCCGCCATCTCGCACTTCTCAGCGTCGGCGTGTCCGGCGCCCTGGTGCTGAGCGCAGCCCCCACCGCGACGGCCGCGCCGCCCGCGCCCTCGGCGCCCACCGGCATCGTGGTGGCCGACGGCATGACCCAGCCGGTGTTCTCGCTCGCGGACGCCATCGAGGAGCGGGTGTACGTCCAGACCCCGGTGGACACCGACCACGACGGCCGTCCCGACCGGGTGGCGATCGACATCTCCCGGCCCCGGGAGACCGCCACCCAGGGCTTCAAGGTGCCGGTCATCTTCGAGCACAGCCCGTACCGCAAGGGCACCTGGGGTGACGTGCCGTACCCGAGCGTGCTGGTCGACGACCTGCCGCAGAACGGCCAGACCGACCGCTCCGGGCGGCGGGCGCTCGACATGGGCATCCAGCGGGCCGAGGCGAAGGCCAACCTGCCCGGCTCACTGGACGACTACTACGTGCCCCGCGGGTACGCGGTGGTGCTCGGCCAGAGTGTCGGCACCGGCGACTCGGACGGCTGCCCGACCAGTGGCGACCAGGCCGAGACGCTCGGCACCAAGGCGGTCATCGACTGGCTCAACGGGCGGGCCACGGCGTACGACGTGAACGGCGCCCCGGTCACCGCCGGCTGGACCACCGGCGCGGTCGGCATGACCGGCGTCTCCTACAACGGGACGCTGCCCAACCAGGTGGCCACCACCGGGGTCAAGGGCCTCAAGACGATCGTGCCGGTCTCCGCGATCAGCAGCTGGTACGACTACTACCGGGCCAACGGCCTGGTGGTCGCGCCCGGGACGTTCCAGGGCGAGGACCTGGACATCCTGGCCCAGTACACGGCCGGGCAGGCGCGCGCCGAGGGGCAGTGCGCCGACGAACTCGCGACGATCACGAAGGAGCAGGACCGGGTCACCGGTGACTACTCGACGTTCTGGAAGGACCGCGACTACCTGGACGCGCGCGACGTCAAGGCCAGCGTCTTCGTCGTGCACGGCCTCAACGACTGGAACGTCAAGACCGAGCACTTCGCCGGCTGGTGGGACGAGCTCGCGAAGCGCGACGTGCCGCGCAAGATCTGGCTGCACCAGGGTGGGCACGGCGGTCCGGGCAGCAACGCCTCGGTGACCCTGCCGGACGGCCACACCTGGACCTACAAGCAGACCGAGAACCGCTGGTTCGACTTCTGGCTGTGGAACGTGCGCAACGGCATCATGGACGAGCCGACCGCGGTGCTCCAGCGCGAGGACCGGGCCTACACCACGTACGCCAACTGGCCCGACCCCGCCGCGCGTGCGGTCGGGTTGCGGTTCGCGGCGACCGACGCCACCGCGCCGGGCGCTCTGACCACTGGCAAGCCGCCGAAGGCCAAGATCGAGCAGAGCTTCGTCGACGAGGGCCGGACCATCCACCCGGACACCCTGGTGGCCGATCCGGACACGGCCAGCCCCAACCGGCTCGCGTACCGCTCCCCCGAGCTGACCCAGAGCGTGCGCATCTCGGGCCGACCGGAGATGCGGCTGCGGATGGCCATCGACAACAAGCCCGACGCGAACCTCACCGCGTACCTGGTGGACTACGGCCCGGCCGGGTCGAGCGCCGCGCCGACAGTGGTGACCCGGGGTTGGATGGACCCGCAGAACCGCAAGAGCGCCGCGCGCACCGAGCCGGTCAAGCAGGGCAAGCTGTACGACTACCGGTGGACGATGGAGCCGAAGGACTACATCTTCCCGGCGGGGCACCGGATCGGCGTGGTCGTCTTCTCCAGCGACCAGGAGTACACGCTGCTGCCGTTGGGTGGCACCGAGCTGCGGGTCGCTCCGAACGACAGCGAGGTGCGGCTGCCCGTCGTCGGCGGGCGGGGCGTACTCGGTTTCTGATCAGCTCTAAGAACGGGTGGGGCGGTCCGACGACGCGTCGGGCCGCCCCGCCGGTGTCTGATCTGCTGTGCTCCCGGTGTGCGCGAGGGCGGCAAGGAGCCGCAGTTTCTCGTCGCTGTCGCTGTCCTTGTCGGGGTAGTAGACGACGAGGATGACGTCACCGATGGGGAGTTTGTCCCGGTGCAGGCGTAGGTCGCCGACGACGGGGTGGTGGACGGTTGTCGTACCTCCGTCGAGACTGCGGACGTCGTGCCGGGCCCACAGGGTACGGAACCGCTGGCTGGACAGTGCGAGTTCGCCGACCAGCTCGACGAACCGGGGGTTGTCGATGTCGTCGCCGATGGTGGTGCGAAGGGTGGCGATGAAGTCGGCGGTGGCCTTCGTCCAGTCCTGGTGGAAGGCTTGTTCCTCGGGGTCCAGAAGGAGCGAACGGAGCCGGTTCTGGCCGGGCCGCAGGCGCGGGGAGAGCGCCAGCGCCATGGGGTTGGAGGCCAGCACATCGAACGCGCGTCCTTCGACGAACGCGGGGATCTGAAGGTGGGCGAGCAGCTCGTACACCCGCGCCGGTACGTGCTCGGACCGCTTTCGGCGCGGTGCCCTGGGGCGCGCTGCCGCGAGGTCGAGCAGATACGCCCGCTCGATGTCGTCGAGCTGCAGGACGCGCGCGAGTGATTCGAGGACCTGCGGTGAGGGGTTCTTGTCGCGGCCCCGTTCCAGGCGCAGGTAGTAGTCGGGGCTGATTCCGGCGAGCAGGGCGACCTCCTCACGTCGGAGGCCCGGCACCCGGCGCCGGCCGCCGGTCGGAAGTCCTACCTGAGCCGGTGAGACCAGCTCGCGCCGGGCACGAAGGTAGTTGCCGAGCCGGTGGCCGTCGTCCGATTCCCCATCCCCCATGGTGACACCGTAATGCGGCGCGAGTGGCGCAGAGGGGCCCTGGTAGGACCTGGGAAAACGGGGGCCTGCCACCTCCAACGAATTGCGTCAAGACTTGCGGTTGCCCTGTTCAAGGACAGCGAGCATCACTGTTTTCGCCGCGAGTAAAACGCGTCGGCGCCGTCTGCATCGAAGGGAAGATCTCGTGGATCTCTCCAACCGCACCGTTCTCATCGTCGGCGGAACCTCGGGTATCGGGCGGGAGCTGGCCCGGCGGTTCGCCGCCGCGGGCAGCACCGTGGCCGTCGGCGGCCGCAGCCCCGAAGCGCTGTCGGAGCTCGCCGGGGAGGGTTTCGGCACGTTCAGCATCGACGTCACGGACGGCGCCTCTGTCGCCTCTGCCCGGGACGCCGTGCTCGCCCGTTACCCCGAGCTGGACACGGTGGTGACGATGTCGGGTGTCATGCTCCTGGAGGACCTGCGCGACCCCGCGCACTTCGGGGTGGCGCAGGCGACGATCGACACCAACCTGGTCGGCACCATCCGGGTCATCGACGCCTTCACCCCGCACCTGGTCCGTCGGGGTGCCGGCACCTTCATCACCGTCACCTCCGGCATCGCCTTCCTGCCGTTCCCGCCCATGCCCAGCTACGCCGCCTCCAAGGCCGCGGTGCACGCCTACTCCGAGGCGCTGCGCGCGCAGCTCGACGGCACCGGTGTCGGCGTCGTCGAGCTCGTCCCCCCGGCCGTCGCCACCGCGGGCCAGGAGAAGGTAAACCCGCACGCGCTGCCGCTCGACGACTTCGCCACCGAGGTCATGCACCTGCTCTCCGCGAACCCCACCCCGCACGAGGTCCTGGTCAAGGGCGTCCTGATGCACCGTTGGGCCGAGCGCGACGGCACCTACGGCGACCTCGTCGCGCAGCGCTCGAAGGCCCTGGCCATGCTCCCCGGCCGCGAGGGCTGACACTCCTGACCGATCGACGGCCTTCTCGCTCACCGTGCCGGGGTGGGCGAGCACGGTGCGGGCCGGCCTCTCGTGACGGGAGGCCGGCCCGGCTTCCCACCAAGTGCGGGACGTATTGACAAGTTTCGACATCGGGCACAGGCTGAAGCGGTGAGAGCGCTCTCTCGCACCGGTTCACGGGCCACCAACCCGTCTGGCCGGGGACACCCTCCGACGTCTTTCGGCGGCGGCGTCGGAGCTGTCCCTGACCCGTCCCCGACAGGAGTCACGAGATGGACAGGGCCGCACCCCTCTCCCACGTCCCCCGCCGGCTACGCCTCGCCACGGCGATCGGCGCCCTGCTGACGCTCCTCGGCACGTACCTGGTCTCCACCACCGACCGGGCCGACGCCGCCCCGGTCGCCAACGTCATCCGGGTCGCCGAATTCCCTGCCGACTGCACGTACAGCCACCGGCTGCCCGACGATCCGATCGTCTTTCCCGGGCTGCCCGGGGCCTCACACATGCACAGCTTCTTCGGCAGCACGGTAACGAACGGCAACACCACGCTCCCCGACCTGGTGAAATCCACCAGCACCTGCAACCCGGCGGTGGACGTCTCGTCGTACTGGGTGCCGACCCTCTACCGCGACAACGTCGCGGTGGAACCGGCCATCGCCACCTTCTACTACCTCGGGGAAGGTGTCCGCGCCGACGTCGTCGCCAACACCCAACCGATCCCGCAGGGCCTGCGACTCGTCGCCGGCAATGCGAAGGCCACCGGGCCGAACGACAGCATCGCCCGCTGGTCCTGCCTGCACGCCGGGCAGGTGCCCCCGTCGAAGGACTTCGTCACCTGCCCCGCCGGCACGATGCTGGAGTCGTACCTGGACTTCCCGCAGTGCTGGAACGGTCGGGACCTGGACTCGCCGGACCACAAGAGCCACCTGGCGTACCCGGTGAACCAGGCCTGCCCGAGCACCCACCCGGTGCACGTGCCGAAGTTGCGGCAGGTGCTGCGGTACCCGGTCAACGGCGACCCGTCGCACTTCCGGCTCGCCTCCGGGCCCGGCTACACCATGCACGGCGACTTCTTCAACGCCTGGCCCACAGCGGAGATGGCCCGCCGGGTCCAGGACTGCATCCGGCCGGTCATCAAGTGCGGGCACGACGGCCGACCGATCTGAGCCGACACCGTCGCACCCGAAGGGGGCGGGTCCGGTCACGCCGGGCCCGCCCGCCGCGGGCGGAAGGAGGCCGTATGCGCGCCCGCGCCGCGCTGCTCACGACGGCAGTGCTCCTCGCCGGCTGCGCCGGCGGGACACCCGCGGACAGCGCCGGGCCACCCACTGTCGCGCCGGCCGCGTCCACACCATCGAGCGTCGGATCGGCGGGCTCCTTCAGCCCCACCGACATCGCCTGGCTGCAACTGACCGCCGCAATGACGGACCGGCTGCTACCGGTGCTGGACCTCGTGCCGACCCGGACCACCGACCCCGCCTGGCGACGGCTGGCCGCCGACGTGCGAGCCAGCAACCGATCCGACCTGACCCGGTCCTGCCAACTGCTGCGCGAGGCGGGAGCGCCGACGACCAACCCGCACGAGGGCCACGACATGCCGGGCATGATCACCACGGACGAGTTGACCGCGCTGCGGTCGGCCACCGGGACGACGTTCCACCGCCTGCTCGCCGCGCACCTGCGCGCGTACCTCACGCAGACCGTCCGAGTCGCCACCGCCGAGCAGAAAAACGGCGTCCACCCCGCCACCACCACACTGGCCACCACGGTGATCCGATCCAACACCACCCACCAGCAAAACCTGAACAACCTGTCCCCCACCCCCACCTCCCCCACCCCGCCCCGGTGATCAAGAGGTTCGCGTCATCCCAGCGGCGTGTCGTGACGCGAACCTCTTGATCACCGGCGGATCGGTGGGCGGGCGGTGAGGGTGAGCTGTCGGCCCGGCCAGCGGGAGCGGAGTCGGCGGTCGTGGCTGGCCACGACTATCGCGCCCGGTCCCGTTCCCAGCGCCTCCTCCAGCTCGTCGCAGAGCCGTGGGGAGAGATGGTTGGTCGGCTCGTCCAGCAGGAGCAGCTCCGGCGGATCGGCGACCAGCACCGCGAGTCCGAGCCGACGGCGCTGACCGACCGACAGGGCGTTGACCGGCCGGTCCAGATCCCTCGGCGCGAGCAGGCCGAGCGACGACAGCGGCACAGTCTCGGCCCGCTCCGCGCCGACGGTACCCGTGTAGATCTCCCGAGCCGTCCGCTGTGGAGAGTCGAAGACGGTGTCCTGGGCGAGCAGACCCACGCGCAGACCCGGCCGTCGCCACACCGTTCCCGTGCCTAATGGTCGGCCGGCGAGGAGGGCGAGCAGCGTCGACTTGCCCGCGCCGTTGGGGCCGCTCACCAGCAGCCGGTCGGTGGCGGTCAGGACGAGCCGCTCCACCCGCAGCCGACCGGGGACCTCCACCTGGCACATCGTGACAACGGGTTCGTCGCCACCGTCGGCAGCGAGCGCGGGCGGGTGGAAACGCAACGGCTCCGGCGGTGCGGCGACCTGGTCCCGTTCTAGCTGCTCCAGCCGCCGGGCGGCGTCGCGGACCCGACGAGAGATCTGGTTCTGCACCCGGCCGGCGGTGTGGCCGTACCCCATCTTCTCGCTGTCGCGGGGCCCACGGCCGTGCGCGACCCGGTGGCCCGTCACGGCGGCGGCCTCCCGCAGGTCCGCGAGCTGCGCCTGCTCCTCCTCGTGGCGGCGGCGCCACCGCCGCGCTTCGGCGCGCTTCGCCGTCAGGTACGCGGAGTAGCCGCCGCCGTAGCGGACCGGGCCCTCGACCGCCGGGTCCAGATCGACGAGGTCGGTGCACACCGCGTCGAGGAACGCCCGGTCGTGACTCGACACCACGACCACGCCCGGCATGGCGCGCAGCTGATCCTCACAGAACACCGCCGCAGCGTCGTCCAGGTGGTTGGTGGGCTCGTCGAGCAGCAGCGCGTCCGGCCGGCGGATCAGCAGGGCGGCGAGGGCCAGGCGGCCACGCTGCCCGCCGGACAGCGCGCCGAGTCTCCGGTCGGGACCGATCCCGCCGAGGCCGAGGCCGTCGAGCACCGCCAACGCGCGCCGGTCGGCATCCCAGGCGTCGCGGTCCTGTGCACGTTCCAGAACCTCGCCGTACGCGGTCAGCAGCCCGCCGTGCCGGTCGGAACCCTCCGGCGTGTCGGCCAGGGCGGCACCCAGTCGATCCAGCTCGGCAAGGTCCTCGTGGGCCTCGCGCAGCGCGTCGTCGAGGACGGCGGCGACGGTCGCGGACGGGGTGTGGGGCAGTTCCTGGTGCAGAAAGCCGAGGCGTGGCGGACGCGCGGCGGTGCCGGAGTCGGGTTCGTCGACACCGGCGAGGACCCGCAGCAGGGTCGTCTTGCCGGTGCCGTTCTCACCTATCAGGCCGATCCGTTGGCCGGGGGCGGCGGTCAGGGAGACGCCGTCGAGCACGCGGCGCTCACCTCGGACGCGCACCAGGTCATGGGCGATGAGCGGGGGTTGAACAGACATGGTGACCTCGGAGAAGGACGATCCGGGGGCACACGGGTGGCCCGGGAGCAGGGCATGACGACAGGGGCCGCGGCGACGGGGGCGCGATCACGCGCCGGTCGGCGGCCGGTCCGGGATCTCACCCGGAGATGTCGTCGTCACCTGCCATGCCTGCTCCGATCTCCGATTGCTCGGGCGAAAGAATAACTTGCCGGCCGCGGCTCAACTTCCGCCCATGCTCGACGAACTGTTGTCCGACGAGTTGCCCCGGCGTGAGGTGTAGCGACCCGCGAGTCGTCCCGCGCGTGCGCGACGGCCCAGCATCCCGATGATCGTCAGCAGGAGCGCCGCACCGAGCACGATTCCGCCGCCCAGCAGCGCCACCATCGTTCCCATCGACATCCTCGACCTCCACACTCAGCAGACCGGCAGACGGGCGATCGTCCCACCCTCCCGTCAGGCGCGGGAAGGGCTGTCGCCGCCGGCCCGCAGGGAGTCGATGGTGAGGTCGAGGGCGGCCTCCAGGTGGTCGATCCTGCCGGTGGAGAGCAGCAGCAGGACGCCGCCCTGGATGCCGGCCAGCAACGCCGCCGAGGCGCGGTCGGCGTCCACGTCCGGGGCGATGTCACCTGCCGACTGCATGTGCCGGATACCCACGGCGATCGCCTCCTGCCACCGCCACATGAGCCCGGTCACGATGGCCTGCGCGCCGGGCGCCCGCCGGCCGGTCTGGCCGAGCAGGCCGTTGAGCGGGCACTTCACGCCCTGCGCGAGGTAGCGCTCGATGAGCCGGTCGCGCCACGCCTGCCAGGCCGGCCAGGACGTCAGGTTGCTGAGCATCGGCTCCTGGTCGGTGAGCACCTGGTCGGCCTCGTGCTGGGCCACCGCGAGCAGCAATTCCTCCTTGCCGTCCGGGAAGTAGTGAAAGAGCTGGCCCTTGCTGGTGCCGGTGTGGGCCATCACGTCCTCAAGACGTACCTCGTCGACGCCGCGCTCGCGGATCTCGGCTGCGGCGCCGGCGACGATCCGCGCCCGGGTCGCCGCACCCTTGCGGGTCAACGCGCGTGTCATGGCCCCACCGTAGCGCAGGTTTTGGACTTGCAGGTCCATTTTTGGCGAGCAAAGGTCGGGTCCGCGCGGTCCGCTCCGCGCCCCCATCACGATCGAGAGGGCACCACGATGAACCACTACTACCTGCTCGGACGGTCGGGCCTGCGGGTGAGCCGACTGGCGCTGGGCACCATGAACTTCGGCGTCGACGGGTTCCACGCCGCGTACGGCAAGACCGAGGAGGAGGCCGAGCCGATCTTCCGGCGGTACCTGGAGGCGGGCGGGAACCTCATCGACACGGCGGACTTCTACACCGCCGGGGAGAGCGAGAAGATCCTCGGCCGCCTCATCGACAAGGCCGGCGTCCGCGAACGACTCGTGCTCACCAGCAAGGCCACCAACACCGTCGACCCGACCGACCCGAACGCCAGCGGCAACGGCCGCAAACACGTCATGCGGGCCGTGGAGGCGTCGCTGCGCCGGCTCGGCACCGACTACATCGACCTGTACCTGCTGCACACCTGGGACCGGATCACCCCGGTCGAGGAGGTCGTGCACACCCTCGACGACCTGGTGCGCTCCGGCAAGATCCGGTACGCCGGCCTCTCCGACGTTCCGGCCTGGTACGCGGCCCGCGCGCAGAGCTACGCCGAGGCGCACGGGCTCGCCCCGATGATCAACCTGCAGCTGCCGTACTCCCTGGTCATGCGGGACATCGAGGCGGAGTTCGTCTCGATGGCCCAGACCCTGGGGATGGGGATCACCGCGTTCAGCCCGATCGGCGGCGGCCTGCTCAGCGGCAAGTACCGGCGCACCAGCGAGGGCCTGAGCGGTACCGGACGGTTGACCACCCCCAACGCCGCGGGTCGGGAGATCAGCCCCAACGACTGGAAGGTCATCGACGCGTTGGAGAGCGTGGCCGCCGATCTGGGTCGCAGCATGGCGCAGGTCGCGATCAACTGGGTGGTCACCCAGCCCGCCGTCGGCTCGGTGATCATCGGGGCGAGCAGCCCGGAGCAGGTCGGCGGCAACTTCGGCGCGCTCGACTTCGAGATCCCGGCCGACGCCCGCCGCCGGCTCGACGAGGCCAGTGCCCCGACCCTCGGGCCGCCCTATGGCATGTTCACCCCGCAGTACCAGTCCTGGGTGGTGAGCCCCGGCCTCGGCATCGGCGACAAGCCCGCCGGTTACGCCCCGCCGGTGTTCAACGGTGCCCGGGAAGCGGGACAGGCGGCGGCGCGGTAGTCGCCGCGGACGGCGGTGCGCCGCGGAGGCAGGTGGACGACTCCGCGGTGCGCCGCCGGGTGAGCGATCGCGCTCAGCCGCCGACGCTGACGGTCCCGACGAGCCCGGACGTCGACGCCGGACCACCCTCGTAGAGGTCGACGTACAGGCGGAGCAGCTCGTCGGCGTCGGTGCCGAGCGCGGTGAGGTCGAGGGTGTTGTGGCGGACACCCCACGCCTGCGGCAGCGCGCAGACCCGCAGCGCGACGCCGTTCGCCCGCGCGATGCGGCGCGGCACCCGCACCGCCGCGGCGGGGTCCACCACCGCGTCGAGCGGGCTGATCGCCACGGCCGCGCTCAGCAGGCCGGTGCGCCGTGGCGGACGCGGCAGCGTCCGTGCGATCGTCAGGTACTGCGTGACGGCGGAGAACGAGTATCCCCGCGAGTTGACGCGGTCGCGCAGGAGGCGACGCCCGTACAGCGTGATGAGTGGTCGGACCGCGAAGGCCGGCGCCTGGCGGGGATCAGGGCCGAAGAACGGCGACAGCAGCAACAGCCGCCGGACGACGTCACCACGGACCTGGGCCAGCCACGCGGCCAGCACCGCGCCGCCGGAGATGCCCACGACACCCACCTCGTCCCCCAGGCCCGCCGCGACGGTCACGGCCTGGGCGGCGTACGTCGTCAGCTCGGCGGCCTCGACCCGGTGGTGGGCCCGCCGGTCGACGGTGCCGTGGTGCGGGGCCCGCGGAATCCACACGTTGTAGCCCCGGGCGAAGAACACCTCGGCCAACGCGTCGTACTGCTCCGGCGCGAGGGTGTATCCGTGCAGCAGCAGCACGGCCCTGCCGGTACGGGAGCCGTGGCTCAGCAGGCGGCTGCGCGACTCCGGCCGGATCTCCGGATCGGCGGTCTCCGCCGCCCTGATGGTCTCGGCGACGCGGGTGGCGGCGGCGAAGTCCAGCGGATCGCCCGGTGCGAGCCGCAGCTCGCGGCGGCGCAGCGGCCAGAGGTAGAGCCCGGCGACCGCCGCCACGACCAGCGCCGATCCGCCGACGATGAGGGCGATGATCTCCGGCATGGGCACAGATCCTGGCAGGGGCCGGCGGTGCCGCCGGTGCGGGGTGCGCCCCGGGTGACGCGGGGCGCACCCCCGACGGGCTACGCCTTGTCGGCCGGCGGCGCGAACAGCACGCGCGAGCGGAGCTGCCGGAACCCGGTCCGCTCCAACTCGGCGAGCACCGCGACGCGGTGGGCGTCCACGTCGGCGATCACCTCCCGGGCGCCTCCGGCGGCGAGCACCCGGACCGCCTCGGCCAGCAGCTCACCGCGCGCCGCCTCGTCGAGCAGACCGAGGTACGCCAGCAGGGGGTAGCAGGCGTCGCCGGCCGTGCCGACCAGGCCGACCGGCTGCCCGCCCGCCACGCCGACGCGCCACTGGTCGGTCGACTCCCCCAGCCAGGCCAACGGATCGGTGGCCAGGTCGACGCCGCTGACGGCGCGCGCGATCTCCGCGCCGGTCAGCGCGTCCGGTTGGGCGACCCGGGCGACCAGGGCGTTGATCTCCGCCACGTCGACGGGCGGTCGGAACGTGTACCGGCCGGAGGTCGTCGGCAGCGGCGTGCCCGTCCACGAGCACCGCAGCCGCTCACCCACCTCGACCAGGCCGGCGAGTCGGGCCGCCTCCATCGGCGCGGTGACCACGGCCAGCACCTCGGGTCGACGCCGCCAGTGCGCGGGCAGGGCCGCGTAGTACCGACCGGGACCTCCCAGCGCCTCGTGGGCGGCGTGCAGCAGCGCGGCCCCGACCTGCGGCTCGGCGGCCAGGTCGAACCGCTCCAGCCAGGGAGCGCCCACCGCTCCGGGCGGGAGGAGCCAGGCCGCCCGCCCGACCACCCGGCCGTCGCGCAGGGCGATCCAGGTGTTCTCGGGTCGGTAGCCGCCGCCGGCGATGCCGTCGGCATACGCGATCTGCCGCAGTTGGGGCAGCGGGTCGGTCATGGAGTCGAACAGGTTTTCCTCGCCCGCGACGAGCGGGCGGATGACGAGACTGGTCATGGCGGACCTCCGGACAGCGAGCGCCCCGGGTCAGATCCGCGTGGACGCCGGTGCGCGGAGGGGGCGCAGAACATCGGACATTGTTCTGACCTCCTCTCGGCTCGACGGCGTGCCCGCCAACCTACGCCAACCGCCAGCAGCCCACAATGTCTTTCTGGCCCGGCTCACAACGTCGGGTTGGTCTCCGCGCCGCGTTGGTGGAGCCGCCCGTCGGCGACGGCGATCCCGGCCAGGATCAGCGCCGCCACGGCGGTCACGGCGACCGGCGGGAGAAGGACGCTGGGCAGCGCCGCCACGACCAGCACCAGCGCGCCGACGAACAGCATCCAACAGCGCGGCGCGGACTTGTGCGTCCGCTCCAGGTAGCTCCGCCCGATCAGGAACACCACCGGGCCACCGAAGATGATGGCCACCAGGGCCCAGTCGATGGGCGGGTGTGGATCCTCGATGACCTGCCCGAAGCCGACTGCGGTGCAGATGATGCCGCCGACGATGAGCAGGAGGCTGTAGCTCGCCCACCGGGACAGTTGCAGGCCCTCACCGCTGGCGCTGGCGGTGGCCCGGCGGCCCGGCCCCACGTGGTAGAAGTAGATCCGCCAGAACGAGACCGTGGCCACGAAGGCGGCCACGAGGGTGAGGGTCCGCTCGGTCGAGAAGCCGGGAAAGCTGACGGCGGCGCCGGTTTCGAGCACCACCTCGGCCAGCGCGATCATGAAGAACTGGTTGTACCGCTCGGCGAGGTGCACCTCGGAGACCGTGATCAGGTTGCCCAGCGGCACCCGGCCGATACGCGGCACCGGCCAGTCGGAGGCCGCGCCGACGAGCTCGACGGCGAGCGCGAGCGTCCAGAGAACACCACGGCCGAGGCCGCCGTCGATGCCGCCACTGATCCAGAAGACGCCGGAGACCGAGTGCCAGGCCAACACCCGGAACGAGAACATCTGGGCCGGGTGGCCCCGCAGGGCGAGCGCCAGGTAGAGCGGTCTGCCGAGCTGGATGACGACGTACGTGCAGGCGAAGATCATGCCGCGCTGACCGAACGCCTGCGGCAGCGAGACCGCCAGCACCAGGGTGCCGAACATCGTGGCGAGAAGAACGACCTGGATCTCGACCCGGCGCGGGTCGTAGGTGCTGGCCAGCAACGCGTTGAGCGACCAGATCATCCACATCGCCGTGAAGAACAGCAGCGTCTGGCCCGCCTCGGACAGCAGCGTGTGCCGGACGATGGTCAGGTCGTCCGCGACCCGCCCGGCGAGGCGGGCGAGCGCGAAGACGTACACGATGTCGAAGAGCAGTTCCAGGACGGTCGCCGAGCGTGGGCTCCTGCTGTCGGCCAGCCCGCGCATCCAGGTGCGCGTCAGCATGGCCGCACCCCCTCGCCGACCGGTCCCGCCTCGTACCCGTTGAGGGGACTTTATCCCGGTCTGTCGGTACGCCCGGTGGTTATGCCGGATCGACTGGAGGACTGTCGGCGCCGCGCCCCCAGCGCCTCGTTCGGGCGGTCCGCCGCCTCGTCCGGGCCCGCCGGTCCGCGCGCAGGCCGGCGCGGCCGAGCAGCCGGATCAGCAGCCAGCAGAACAGCGCCAGCGTGCCGAACAGGGCGATGGTCACGATCCGCCAGCGCATGCTGTTGACCTGGAGCATCTCGGGCAGCAGCGCCGCGACGCCGGCGACCGCGGTGACCGAGAACAGCCACTGGAGGCGCTGCTGGAACAGCGCCGTCTGCAACCCGAAGAGCTGGCTCAGATTGCTGCGCAGCAGTTCGAGGCGCTGCCGGGCGGCCTGCAGGTGCCGGGGAACCCGCAGCCCGTCGATGAGGAACGTGGCCACCGCGATGCGCATGGGGTCGCGGTACATGAGGTCCACGTTGCCGACCTCGGCCAGCCCTCGACTCAGTTGCAACTGCACCCGGGCCAGTTGGGTGATGCGTGCGCCGAGCGAGTGCCCCGGCCCGACGAGTTCGTCGCGGTCGTTCGGGTCCACACCCACCCACAGTTGGCAGAAGAACCACTGGGCGTGGATCTGGCCGTACATGTCCTGGACCATGCGGGCCGCCGCCGACGCTCCCCGTACCCCGTCGTGCAGGACCGCCACGGTGGACCAGCCGGTGGTGCGGACCAGCAGGCCGGGCAGGCGCAGCGGCCCGTCGTCGGCCGCCGCGCCCGCGGTCACCGGCAGGGCGGAGAGCCGCAGCAGCGACTCCACGAGTGGGTCGTTCTCGGACCGTTCGGGACCGCGCAGGACGAAGAACTGGCGCATGTTCTGGAACGGGTAGCGGCGCTCGCGGGGCTCGAAGCCGGCCGACTCGCGCAGGATGGCGCGGACCGCCTGGACGTGGGCGGACACCGTCAGCCCGCCGTGCTCCCGGGGCTCGGCCTCGATCATGCTCAGGTGCCCGGCCAGGTTCGGCGGGAAGGTGTCCAGGTCGCGCAGGTGCCGGAAGTAGTCGAGGGTGTTCTCGCGGACGAGATCGTCGTAGAACCGGCAGATGTCCTCGGTGCTGACGGCGGGCCCCGGCGCGGCGAACCGCAGGTCCACCGAGATCACACCGAGCGCCGGGTAGATGACGATCTGGGTGCTGGTCGCCCACGTCGTACGGCCGATGCGGACCGCCGACGTGCCGAGGGAGATCTGCAGCACCGGCGGATGGGTGGCCAGGTAGGAGATGTTGTAGGCCCGGGTCTCCTCGTGCTGAACGACATCGACCGAGGTGGCACCCAGTCTGGCCAGCAGCGGGAGCGCTGGTTCCACGTCCTGCACCGTGCCGCCGAGGTCGAACTTGACCGGCACGTACACGTGATCGATATCGAGGGTCACGCATACATTCTGACCGTGCGGCACAACCCGGTTACGCGCCGAGCGGGCCTACAACTGGTCGACGTGGTCGCGCCACGAGTGCCGGGGCTCGTAGCCCAGCATCCGTCGCGCCTTGTCGATGCTGAGCAGGGTCTCGTGCTCGCCCAGCTCCTTGCGGATCTCGACACCCGGGTACACCTCGGCCATCAGGCTGGCGCTCGATGAGGTCATGACGGTGTCGGCGTTGGCGATGATGAACACCTCCGCGCCGGGCTGGTCGTACGCGAGCGCCCGCTCGACCGCCTGGGCGCCGTCGCGGGCGTCGATGTAGCCCCACAGGTTCCACCGCCGCGAGCGCGGATCGGCGTCGAAGGAGGGGAACTGCAGGTAGTCCTCGACGTCCATCACGTTGGAGAACCGCAGGCCCACCATGACCAGCTCCGGGTCCCACCTGCAGAAGTGCCGCGCCATCTCCTCCTCGAGGGCCTTGTTCAGCGAGTACGTCGACTCCGGCCGGGGCGCGTACTCCTCGTCGACAGGCGCGTACGGCGGCGGGGTGTCGAACGGCAGCCCGAGCACCGTCTCGCTGGACGCCCACACCACCCGCTTGATGCCGGCCGCGCGGGCGGCGGCGAAGACGTTGTACGTCGCGGCGGAGTTGTTCGCGAACGTGGCCGCGTTGGACAGCAGCCCGGGCGCCGGGACCGCGGCCAGGTGCACGACCGCCTCGACACCACCGGCGTGCTCGTCGGTGCCGCCGGTGAACGCCTCGACCACCTGCCCGTAGTCGGTCAGGTCGGACAGGAGGAACTCGCCGTCGACGTCGCGGGGGTCGCGCCCGCCGACGCGGTCCATCGCCAGCACGTCCACGCCCAGGCCGCGCAGGTGGGCGACCACGGCCCGGCCGAGCTTGCCGGTGGCGCCGGTGACGACGACGCGTCCGGGCAGTACAGGATCGGTCATGGTCCCATCCTCTCCGGCCGGCCCGGGCACGCCGCACGCGGGTGCGGCCGCGCCCGGCACCGCCGCATCGATCAGGAATCGAGAAGTACGCGCCGACGGCCCTACCTAGCATGGCCAGCATGGACATCACCATTCACACGACAGTTCTTCCGCACGTCGACCCGGAGGCCTCGGTGGCCTTCTACCGCGACGTCCTCGGCTTCGAGGTCCGCAGCGACGTCGGCAAGGGCACGATGCGGTGGATCACCGTCGGCCCCGTCGACCAGCCCGGAACGTCCATCCTGCTGGCCCCACCGGCCGCCGACCCTGGCATCACCGAGGACGAGCGGCGCACCATCGCCGAGATGATGGCCAAGGGCACCTACGGGTGGATCCTGCTGGCGACCCGGGACCTGGACGGCACCTTCGAGAAGATCCAGTCCGGCGACGCCGAGGTCGTCCAGGAGCCGACCGAGCAGCCGTACGGCATCCGCGACTGCGCCTTTCGCGATCCCGCCGGCAACATGGTCCGCATCCAGGAACTGGGCTGAGCCATGTGTCTCACCGCCTGGGGGCGCGCACGCGCCGAGGAGCAGCGCCTGAACGACCTCGCACGGCTGCGCAACGTGCCGGACGTGCCGTTGGTCGCGGCGGGGGCGACCGAACCGATCGGGGAGCACGAGGTCGATGGGGGCAGGTGTGGCGAGCGCGCCACCGCGGGGGCGTGAGGAGCGGCTGAGGGACACGCGCAGGAGACTGGAGACCGACGTCGACCTCTGGGTCGCCACGTCGGGCTCCCAGGACGGCGTGCACCTCGTCCCGCTCTCCTACCTCTGGGACGGGAGCGTGTTTCTCATCTCGACGCCGCGCGCCTCGGTCACCGGCCGCAACCTGCTCGGGGACGGTCGGGTGCGGCTCAGCCTGGGGACGACGCGCGACGTCGTCATCGTCGACGGTGCCGCCGAGCCGGTGGACACCGCCGAACTCGGCGACGAGAGGCGTGCGGCGTTCGCCACCAGGACCGGTTTCGACCCGAGCGGAATCGCCGAGCCCTACCAGTACTTCGTGATCCGGCCGCGGCGCATCCTGGCCTGGCGGGAGGCCAACGAGCTGCGGGGACGCGTCCTCATGCGCGACGGCAGTTGGCTCGACTGAGCCCTTCGGCCTCCCGCCCGCCGCGATCCGCGTCCTGCCGTACGCGGGTCGGGCGGGTGCGTACCGTGCAGGGGTAAACGCTCATGCGAGGAGGAGCCTTCATGTCCAAGCCACCGCTTCCCGAGGCCGCGGTCGAGATGCTGCGCAAGCCGAACCCGGCCGTCATGACCACGCTCCGCAACGGTGGTCAGCCGGTGTCCGCCGCGACCTGGTACCTGTGGGAAGACGGCCGGATCCTGGTCAACATGGACGAGAGCCGCCGCCGGTTGGAGCACGTCCGCAACGATCCTCGGGTCTCGCTCACGGTGCTGGACGAGGCCGGCTGGTACACCCACGTCAGCATCATCGGGCACGTCGCCGAGCTGCGCGCCGACGAGGATCTCGCCGACATCGACAGGCTGTCCCGGCACTACACGGGCAATGCCTACCCGCGGCGGGAGCGGGGTCGGGTCAGCGCCCTCATCGAGATCGACCGCTGGCACGGCTGGGGCTCGCTCAAGGACAACAGCCAGGTCGGCTGACCGTCCGACGCGGGGACGGCGGCACAGCGGCGGCTCTTGACCGCAGAGCGTGATCGGCTTAACTTCATCAATCAGATAAGTGTCTTTACTAATTCTGCTTGATCCCTCGTGGGAGTGCCGATGCGACAATTGCGTCACCGCCGCCTCACCGCCGTCCTCGCCGTGGCGACCCTGCTGCTCACCGCCGCCCCGTCCACCGCGGCGAGCGCCGCCGCCCGGCCCGACCGCCAGCCCGGCTACCACCGGGTCGGCTACTTCACCCAGTGGGGCATCTACGGCCGGGCCTTCACGATCAAGAAGCTCGACGCCTCCGGGGCCGCGAGCCGCCTCACCCACCTCAACTACGCCTTCGGCAACGTCAGCGAGGACGGCCGCTGCTATGTGGACGGCGGGCCGGGCGAGGGCGACGCCTGGGCCGACTACCAACGGCCGGTTTCCGCCGACGAGAGCGTCGACGGCGTCGCCGACGCCCCCGGTCAGGCGCTCAACGGCAACTTCGGCCAGCTCGCCAAGCTCAAGGCCAAGCACCCCGGCCTGAAGGTGCTGATCTCGCTGGGCGGGTGGAGCTGGTCGACGTACTTCTCCAACGCCGCCCGCACCGACGCCTCCCGCAAGGCGTTCGTCGCGTCCTGCATCGACCTTTACCTCAAGGGCAACCTGCCGGGCGCACCCGGCGCGGCAGCGGGCGTCTTCGACGGCGTCGACCTCGACTGGGAGTGGCCGAACTGGGACGGCGAGCCCGGCAACGTCATCCGCCCGCAGGACCGGGAGAACTTCACCAAGCTGCTGGCCGAGTTCCGCCGGCAGCTCGACGCGTACGGGCGCACGACCCGCGCGCACCACCCGCTGACGGCCTTCCTGCCGGCCAACCCGGCCACGATGGACGCCGGCTACGAGGGCCGCAAGATCTTCAAGTACCTCGACTTCGCCACCGTGCAGGGGTACGACTTCCACGGCGGCTGGGAGGCCGTGGCCAACCAGCAGTCCGCGCTGCGCGTGCCGGCGGGCTCGCCGGACAACCCGGACTTCTCCGTCGAGGTGGCCATCGACGGCTGGATCGACCGTGGAGCGCCGCGCGGCAAGCTGGTCCTGGGCATCCCCTACTACGGTCGCGGCTGGACCGGCGTCACCGGCGGCGGCACCGGCCTGTTCCAGCCGGCCACGGGGCCCGCGCCGGCGACCTTCGAGGCCGGCTACGAGGACTACAAGAACCTCAAGACCCTGGCCGGCAACGGCTACACCGTACACCGCGACCTGCGGGCCGGGCACGCCTGGCTCTTCGACGGTACGACCTTCTGGACGTACGACGACCCGGCGGTCGTGTTGCAGAAGACGCTCTACATCCGGCGGGCCGGCCTGGCCGGCGCGATGGTCTGGTCACTCGACGGCGACGACGACAACGCCACCCTGACCAGGACGATCGACCTCGGCCTGACGACCCGGTAGGCGCACCCGACGCCCGTGATCACGTGCGGCGCGCGCCGCACGGGGTCACGGGCGTCGTGCCTCCGGCGTCACCGCGCGCACGGTGGCCTCGATGAGCGCGGTCACCTGGGTCATGTCCCGCGCGCGGGGCACGTCCAGGTCGGCCGACCAGCCGTCCCGCCGGCTGAACTCCACCGACACGTCGTCGCGGCGGTGGGTGAGCCACCCGGCGACCGCCTGCACGAGCACCATGGCGGTGCCGGCGTCCTCGGCCGCCACCCGCAGCACGTCCGCGCCGCCCTCGGATGCCCCCTCCGGTGGCGTCAGGGCGACCCCGTCGCGGAGGCGGTCGTCGGCGCGCAGCCAGGACGCAAGCGAGCGCTGGACATCGGCGGACGGAAGATCCGGACGAACCGCGATCGTGATCGCCTCCGGCACGTTCTGCTCCCTCCAGGACGACGCTGAGTCACACCACCATCCTGCCAGTCGCTCCCGGAGCCGGCATCCCATGCAGTCATCGGTGTCGATCAGACCTTGACCGCCGCGTCGGCCCATTCATAGGCTCCGGCCACTGCGAGGCTTTCCCCCAAGAAGGGAACCCGAGACATGGCCCCATCATCGCGTCCGTTCTGGACGGTCCCTCCCAGGCGGCTGGCAGGCGTCGCCGCGATCGCGCTCCTTCTCGGCACGACTCCCCTGCTCGGCGGCACACCATCCGCGAGCGCCGCCCCACCGTCGCGATGCAGCACCGACCCGGGCGCACGGCTGGGCGGCGTACCCACCCCGGAGGCCGTGCTCGGCTTCCCCCTCGGAACGGGACAGGAGCGGGTCGTCACCAACGACGAGGTCCGCACCTACCTCGGGGCCGTGGACCGGGCCTCCGACCGCGTCGTCACGGGCGTGACGGCCACCAGCGTGCTCGGCCAGCCCCTGCCGTACGCGGTGGTGTCCAACGAGCGCCACGTGCGGCCGTCCGAGCTGCGAAAGATCGCCGACGACGTACGCGACCTGCGTGACCCCCGCCGGACCAGCGCACGGACCGCCGCGCGGACGGCGAAGGACAGCCCCGCCATCGTCTGGGTCACCGCGAACGTGCACGGCGGTGAGAAGAGCGGCACCGACGCTGCCCTCAAGACGCTGTACGAGTTGGCCGCCGGCCTGTCCTGCGAGATCGCGCGCCGCAACGACAACCTGGTCACCATCATCGTTCCGACCCAGAACCCGGACGGCCGCGACGCGACCCGGCGGCAGAACGAGTTCGGCTTCGACCTGAACCGGGACTGGTTCGCCCGCACCCAGCAGGAGACGGACGGCAAACTCGAACTGCTGCGCCGCTACCCGCCGCAGGTCTTCATCGACGCGCACGAGATGGGCGGCCGGCAGTACTTCTTCCCGCCCAACGCCGACCCGATCCACCACGAGATCGCCGGCGAGGCGGTGGACTGGATCAACCGGATCGGCGAGGCCAACAAGGCCGGCTTCGGCTACAACGGCGCCTGCGACGACACCGTCACGACCGAGTGCTACTTCAACTACGACACGTACGACATGTTCTTCATGGGGTACGGCGACACCGTGCCGACCACCGGATTCGGCGCGGCCGGCATGACGTACGAGAAGGGCAGCGCCTCGGCCGTCGCCGACCGGGTGCAGCAGCAGTTCCACACCCAGTGGTCGACGCTCGGCTGGGCCGCCGCCAACAAGCGGGAGGTGCTGGACGGCTACTTCGACATCTGGACCGACGCGCTCGCCGAGGGCCGGGCGGGCGCCCTGGAGCCGAACGAGGTGGTGCAGCCCACCAACGAGGTCCAGTTCCCGGTGCCCGACATCACGATCCGCTCGTACTTCCTGCTGCCGGACCGGCAGCTCGCCGATGTCCGCCGGCTCGTCGAGCGGCTACGCCGCATGGACGTCGAGGTGTACGAGGTGCGCAAGCCCACCCGCGTGCCCACCGCCCGGGTCTTCGGCGGTCGCAGCGCCACAAACGTGACGGTGCCCAAGGGGGCGTACTGGATCCCGATGGACCAGCCGCAGAAACACTGGATCCAGGCGATCATGGGCGAGGACCCGTACGTGCCGTTCCCGTACTTCTACGACGTGTCCTCCTGGAGCAACCCGCTGCTGATGGGCGTGTCCACGATCTACACGGGCGACAACGTCCGGCCGAACGCCCAGCTCGTCCGGGAGATCACCGGCGGCCGGAGCGGCCTGGCGTGGCCGTGGGGCTCCTACACGTACCCGCTGGACTCGGCAGCCGCCGCGGAGTTCACCTTCACCCTGCTCGGCCGCGGCGTGCCGCTCGTGCGGGACCTGACCACCAGCCGCGTCGCGATCCCGGCGAGCCGGCTGAGCCGTACGGTCGACGACCTGGCCGAGGCCGCCGGGGTCACCCTCACCCCCGGTGGGCGCCCCACCGGGACCCGCCTCGACCTGCCCGACGTCGGGCTGTTCCAGGGCACCGGCATCTCCACCACGTCCGGCTCGCACGGCGAGGCCCGGTACGTGCTCGGCAAGCGGTGGGGCCTCGACCTCACGCCGGTCACCACTGCCGACATCAACGACAACACCGCGGCGTTCACCGGGCGTACGGTGCTGCTGGTCCCCGACGGCAGCAACGCCACCGGCGGTCTGACCGCCGCCGGGCAGGCCAACCTGCGCGACTGGATCGCCCAGGGCCACACCTACGTCGGGCTGCGCAACGAGGGCACCCGGCTGGCCCGCGCCGCCGGGCTCACCTCCACCACGGAGAAGACCAAACCGGCCGACTACCTGGTGATCGGCTCGCACCTGCGGGTCGACGTCGACAC
Organism: Micromonospora sp. MH99; assembly: GCF_021442385.1. Classification (GTDB taxonomy): domain Bacteria; phylum Actinomycetota; class Actinomycetes; order Mycobacteriales; family Micromonosporaceae; genus Micromonospora. The sequence continues at coordinate 76,605 of NZ_MUZA01000011.1, read as the reverse complement.
CGACAACCCGGTCGCCCTCGGCCGCCCCGCCGAGGACTTCGAGTTCAACAACAGCGACCCGATCCTCAACCCCAGCACCACCGGGACGAACGTGCTCACCTACCCGGCCGGCGACACGTTCTGGGCCAACGGCTACACCGTCGGCGCGGACATCCTCAAGGGCACGGCGGCCGTCGTCGACGAGCCGACCGGCGCCGGCAGGTCGGTGCTGTTCGCGTTCAACCCGCTCTTTCGCGCGTACAACGAGAATGGTCTGCACCTGGTGGCCAACGCGCTGCTCTACCCGCCGGGCGCACCCGACGCCCGACGCACGCCCGGCACCGACGCGGCGCGCGCCAGCGCCGCCGCCGCGCCGGTCGCGGCGGACCTGGGCGGCGGCTGGCGACCGACCACCATCGAGGTCGCGGCGACGGACCTGGCCCGCACGCGGGCCATCGTCGAACGCTTCACCACCGACGCCCGGACGTCCGCGAAGGGCACCTCGGCGTACGTCGTGATCCCCAACCCGCAGGGCCTCCAGGCCGACGAACACCCCTTCACGAACGATCTGGTACGCGCGCTGCGCACCGCCGGAGTGCCACTGCGGTCGGTGGTCGCCTGACCGACCCCGCAGAGCGAGATGCCCGAGTGAGTGGCCAGGTCTTGTCCCGAACACATCGTTCGGGACAAGACCGAACTCGCCCTTGACCGGGCCGGGCGGGACGCCGCCTGTGCGGAACAGACGTCGATGCTGGAAACCTGTCAAATCGCGTCCATACGCTGGTGCCGGCCGACGGATCCGTCGGCCCGACAGCACCACTCGTGGAGGTCGCACATGCAGGTCCAGCGTCTCGCGCTCACCATGTCGATGGCGGTCACGGCGGTCGCCGGCGCCCTGGTCGTCGGCGCTTCCCCGGCCTCCGCAGCCGGCAACGACGACCATTACGTGACCTACTGGGACGACTACACGATGTGCCAGGCCGGTCGCCTCGACTTCGTCGACTACGGCGAGGGTGCACCCGGCGGCGGCATGAACGACGACTACTTCGTCGTGAAGGACACCTGCGCCAACGGCGACGGGGTCCTGGGCCGGGTCTACGTCAACGGCGTCCTGCGGGACACCAAGTACAACGGCGGCGGATCCGGGAGTTCGGTCATCTGGGACCCGGCTCAGGTCTACGCGAACGACGTGGTCCGGATGGAGATCTGCGGGGCGAACGGTCCTACGGACTACTTGGGCTACTCCTGCAACTACACCACCTTCCAAAGCATCGACGGCTGACCGAAAACGCTCGCCAGCACCGAGGATGCCGACCACGTCGCCTCGCGGGGCGGTAGTGGAGTTCGGAGGCTGTGGAGCTGACATCGTCGACGAATCAGGCGGGACGTCGACCGGGAACAGCGTCTGCGCAGATCTTGGACAGTTACCGTCCTCCGCGGACGGTAACTGTCCAAGATTTGGTGGCGCGGGGACCAACCAACCGCAACGCTCGACGACATGCTGCCCGCCGATGACGCTGACGCTCTCGAATGGCTCGCCTTCGAGCAGGCGGGCGTGCTGACGACCGCGCAAGCCGCGCGACTGCTCGGCGAGGGGTTGGTGCGGAGCCGGATCCGCACCGGCCGCTGGCGGTCGATGTGCCGAGGGGTCCTGTTGACCGGCAACGGCCGGCTGACCCGCGACCAGCAACTGTGGGTGGCCGTGCTGGCGGCGGGCGCGGGAGCAGTCCTGGCTGGGGCGACCGCCGCCGCCGAGGCCGGGGTACGGGGACTGCGGCGTGAACCCCTGCACCTGCTGGTGCCCGCCGACCGTCGCGCCGCGCGGACCAGCCTGCGGCGGCTTCCGATCGACATGCCCGCCGTGCTGGTCCATCGCACCACGGTCCTCCCCGACGCTCATCTCCAGCTCGCCCGCCCGCCGCGCACGACGACCGCACGCGCCCTCGTGGACGCCGCCGGATGGGCGGCCGGTGTGGACGAGGCGCAGGGGGTGCTGGCCGCCGGTTGCCAACAGCGCCGCGTGCTGCCCGCGGAGCTGGATGCCGTGCTCGACGTCCTGCCCCGGGCACCCCGCCGACGACTGATCCGGCAGACCGTCGGCGACATCAGCGGCGGCGCGCAGGCGCTGTCCGAGATCAACTTTGTGCGGCTGTGCCGACAGCATCGGCTGCCCGCACCGGACCTGCAACAACACCGGGTCGACGCGGCGGGCCGCAACCGCTGGCTGGACGCGTACTGGAAAAAATGGCGGGTGCAGGTGGAGATCGACGACGCGCACCACATGGACGCCCGGCAGTGGGCGGCCGACATGCGGCGGCAGAACGACGTCTGGACCAGCGGCGACCGGATCCTGCGCTTCCCGGCCTGGCTGGTCCGCGCCCGCCCCGAGGAGGTCGCCGAAGCCGTCCGCCGGGCTCTCGTCGCGGGCGGCTGGACCCAACCTCAACGCACTCCGAGGTACGGCCGGCGCGGTCCGGCGCGGCTCAGGGTGCTGCCACCTGCACCAACACCGGGGTACGACCGGTGGAGAGGTAGCCGCGCCCGGGAGGGCCGGTGAGGTACTGGTCGGGCTCCAGGGTGATGTTGTGGGCCACTGCCGTCGTCCGGTTGCTCGGGGCCAGCACGAGGCGTGTCCCGGCCAGCATGACAGCGTTGACCAGGCGGGTGAGCGGGCTGGGGAAACCAGTCAACAGGGGCGCGGCGTCGGCGCTGACGATCAGGGCCCGCCGGCCGCGAGCCGCCGGTTGGACGATGTCGTCGAGGAGCGTGGGGCTGCTCGCGAAGCCCTGTTCGGTGGGCAGCACGGTGATCCGGTCGACGTCGTCGACGACCACTGCGTACGGCATGTCGCCGAAGGCCGCGACGGCCTCGCGGAGGTCGGTGTCCCTGATCGCGACGCCGGTGACCACCCGGAGCCCGGGGTCGTCGGAGAGCAGCCCCGGCAGCGGAGACTGCGGCGGCGCGACGGCGAGTACGCCGATGCCGCGTCGGCGAAGCGCGTGGACCACAGCGGCGGCGGCCGTCGTACGGCCGGTCCCGCCGGTCCCGGAGATCAGCATCAGGTGCGGCCCGGCCTCGAACAGGTCGACGCCGATGGTGGTCGTGTCGGGCCCACCGACACCCAGCGGTATCCACGTCGACCGGCCCTGGCCGGCCGCGGTGGTGTCGAGCGCGGCGAGATCGACGCGGGACGGCAGGGCGGGGAACCGCCGGGGCCGCCGGTGCGCGGGCGTGTCGTGCGGCTCGGCGGCGAGGTCCGCTACCGACCGGGTCGGTAGGCACATCTGCACGTGCCGTCCGCTGCCGGCGTCGATGGCCCGCCCGGGGAGGACGGGCGGACTGGTCATGCTGGTCAGCAGCTGCATCCGCCGGGTCTCCTCCTTGGGAAACGGCAGGAGCAGCCGACGGTTGTAGAGGGTCGGCAACCGGTGGGTCAGCATGTCCTGGCCGCCGATCGGAACCACGTGCACTCCGAGCGGCGTACCCGCGCTGATGACGCCGCGCAGGGTGGCGACCAGGGACGTCTCGACGAAGGTCGGGTCGCCGTGGTCCTCGAAGTGCTCCCAGCCGTCGATGACGACCACGATGTACGGGCGGGCTGTGTCCGGCGGAGACGCGCTGCCGGCGCGGCGCTGGATCTCCTCGTCGAGCCAGGTGACCAGGCGACGGATCCGGTCGGGCTCGGCGGGCGAGAAGACCCCGCCGCAGTGCGGCAAACCCGCGTACTCGGCCAGGCCCGCCGGGTGCCGTTCCACGACGTACAGGTGGGCCTGGTCGGGCCGGAAGCGACCGACCAGGCCGGTGATCAGGGTCCGGGCGAAGGTCGTCCGGCCGGACTGCGGGCCACCGGCGACGAGGAGCCGGTCGGCCCCGGCGAGGTCGAGGAAGTCGGCCGGCTGCGCCTGGCGTGCCGGGTCATCGGCGAGGCCGAATGGTACGGCAGTCCTCGGCGCGGCGGCGGTCCACTGTGCCGGAAGCTCGTCCACCGTCAGCGTGGCCGGCAGCGGGGGCAGCACCGGTCGGAAGGGGGCCGGTAGCCCGGACCGCTGTGCGGCCTCCTCGATCGCCGCGATGGCGAGTTCCTGGTCGGTGGGCCCGCTGCCGGCTCTCGGCGCGGCGGTGGGTCGCGCGGCGCCGAGGTCCGTCGCGCTCAGGACCCGGACCAGAGCCGGGGTGGCACCGCCCGCCGGCGGCGGGTCGCCGAGATAGCCGGACTGGAACGGTTGTGGGACGCGGCTTTCGGCGGTGGTGCACAGGATCATGCCGCGTCCGCGCAGCACGCCCGGGATGCTGGCGGCGTCCGGCACGCCGAGCACCTCGGTGCTGTCGGCAGGTTCGTTCTGCCGCAGGCTGATCCGCAGGGACACGTTGTTCTTCAATTCCGGCGACAGCTTGCCCTGCAACGACTGCGTGGCCAGGACGAGGTGCATGCCGAGCGAGCGGCCCTTCGCGGCGACGTTCACCAGTTCCCTGACGAAGTCGGGAGAGGCGTCCAGCACCCGGCCAAACTCGTCGAAGATCAGCACCAGTCGGGGCAGCGGCGGCAGGGCCGTCCCGCCCAGGCGCTTCTGCCAGTACCTGTCGATCTCGCCGTCGTGGCGGGCCAGCAGGGACTCGCGCCGGCTCACCTCCGCCCGGAGCGAGGCGAGGACCCGGGCCGCCGCCGCGTCGTCGAACACGTCGGCGGGGGTCTCACCGGTGGACCGGATGAGGGCGACGACGTGCGGGCAGTGTTCGAACGGCAGGAAGGCGCTGCCACCCTTGAAGTCGACGAGCACCAGGTTGAGCTCGTCCGGCCGGTTGGCCAGCAGCAACGACGTGACCAGGGTTTGCAGCAGGATGCTCTTTCCGGCGCCCGTCGCGCCGCCCAGCATGGTGTGTGGGCCCTGGCCGGCGAGGTCGACGGCCACCGGCCCGGTCGCGTCCGCGCCGAGCAGCACACGGGTCCGCGGACCCCGACCCCGCTCCCACAGCGCCAGCACGTCGGCGGCGGTGGGCGTGCCGAGGTCGAGGAGATCCAGCAGGCGTACCGACCGTGGGATGGCGTTCTGGGCCGCCCCGCGGGTCGCCCGGTCCCGCATCGGCGCCAACGCCCGCGCCAGCCGCTCGGCGGTCGTCGCGTCGACCCCGTCGGCGTCGACAGTCACCGCCTGGCCGTCCGGGCTGGCGGTGAGGCGCGTCGAGTCGCCCGACGTCTCGATCAGCCCCCGGCATTCGTTCATGCTGTGCCGGTCGGCGCAGATCAGGTACACCCCGACCGCCGGCCCGTCCCGCAGGACCTCGTCCATCCCGGGCAGGTCGCGCAGCGCCAGCGCGCCGTCGAGGACGACGACCACGTCCACGAACCGCTGCGGGTCGCGTTCGGCACGCCGGGACGCGACGAGAGTACGCAGCTCCCGTACCCGCTCGGTGCGGGTGCCGGCGGTGTTGCCGATCCGGCACGAGTACGCCGCCGCGTCACCCGCGTCGATGTGCGGCAGCCAGCGCGCCCAGGTCAGGCCGCCGACCTCCGCGGCGCTGAGCAGCACCATCCGCAGATCGTCGGGGGCGCGCAGGGTGGCGAGTTGCAGCAGCAGCCAGCGCAGGACGTCGTGGACCGCCTCGTCCGCGCCGGTCACGCCGAGCACACCGACGACGCCCAGGTCCACGGTGATCGGGACCGCCGACAGTTTCGGGGTGCGGAACTCCGGCCAGGGCTCGCCGCGGACCGTCACCGACGCCGGCTCGTCGGCGACGCCAACCCGCAGCGCCAGCGCGTGCGGTGCCCCGGCGCGGCGGGTCCACAGGCCGGACCGCACACCGCCGGCGATCTCGACGATCTCGGCGGGGCTCGGTGCGAGCGTCCGGCGTACCCGCTGCTCGGCCTCGACCTGGGCGGCGACAGCCGATTCGACTGCCTTCTTCGCCTTGGTGAACTCGGCCTGGCGTTCGGCGTCCTGCTTCTCCTGCGCCGACTGGTTGAGCAGGAGAGCGCCGACGGAGATCGCCGCGCCGAGCAGCAGGATCGGCGTGTGGGTGAACAGGGCGGTCGCCACTGACCCCGCGCCGCCCAGCAGGATCCCGGCGGCCACCGGCCCCCGGGCGACGATGGGTCGCACCGGCATGGACACCTCGACGACTCCGATCACCGGTGCGCGGGCGAAGGCGCGGTCGAAGTCGACCCGACCATCCGCGGCCCGGACCGTCCGCCGCGCCTCGGCGGGCAGGGGTGTCCACCGCACCTCGTTCCCGCCGATCTGGAGTGCGCTGGCCGACGCCACGGCGGTCGGGTGCGTGATCCGGGCACCGTCGACGAACGTGCCGTTGCTCGATCCGCCATCGGTGAGGGTGGCCGTGCCGTCCGCCGACACCTCCAGCAGGGCGTGCGTGCGGCGGGAGACGTCCGCGTCGCGCAGCGGCAGCGCCGCCGAGGACGTGCGAGCAATCGGGTGGGTTCCGGGTCGCAACGCGACAGCCAGGCCCGCGTCCGGGCCGGCAACCACCTCGAGTACGCCCACCGCGCCGTCGGTGACGAGACGACCGGCCGGTCCGGGGCCACCCACGCTGAGCACCGAGCCGGCCAGCAGCGGGGTGTCCGCCAGACGCGCGGCCGGATCCAGCGCGACGGCCCCGGCGAAGCAGCGCCGGCCCGTGGCCGGGATGGGCAGCGCGGCCAGCAGGGATCGCACGCTGGTGGCCGGTGCGGCGCTCACCTCGATGTCGTGCGTCGCCCCCGTGTCGGCGTCCCGCACGGTCATTCGCAGGATCATCGCCGAGTCCTCACCGGGACGGGCCGTACGTCCACAGCCGCAGCCCCTCGTCGCCGCCGAGGGCGACGACCTCGCCGCGCGGCGCCATCACCACCGCCTCGGACGGCAGGACGTCGGAGTCCAGGAAGCCCTCCTTGTACCTGTGGACTGTCCGGGCGGTGGTGGTGTGCCAGATCCGCACCTCGCCCCGCTCGGCCGTGACGAAGAGGTCGCCTGGCCCGAACGCGGCCGCGTCGGGGGGCGTCGTCCCGCCGTCCAGGGTCGCCACGACGGCGCCGGTGCCGGAGGCACGGATCACCGTGTCACCGTCGGACCTGAATTCCGCCCACGGCGCGATGGGCCCGGTGATCCGGGCGGCGCTGCGGCCACTGGTCGCCTCCCAGGCACGAACCCCGCCCTGCCCGTCGATGCCCACGAGAACACGTCCGTCCGGAGTGAAGCGAATCGTCTGGACCCCCATGTCCCCCGCCGACAGGTCGACCGGCTTGCCCAACGACGCCATCGGCCACACCTTGACGTCGCCGGAACCGACGGCCGCGATGCTGTCCCCACCGGGAGAGAACAGCAGCCGGGTCACCGTGTCGTACTCGCCGAAGACGAGTGTCGCCCGGACCTGCCGGCTGGCGACATCCCAGAGCTTGACGACACCGTCCCGCCCACCACTGGCGAGGGTCTTGCCGTCGGGGCTGAAGACGAGCACCTTGATCTCCTCGCGGTGCCCCGCGGCGACGGCTGCCGTCTTGCGCGTCGCCACATCCCAGAATGTGATCGCGAAGGTCCCGGCGTCCGCGCTGGCGAGCGTCACGCCGTCCGGGCTGAACGCCACCGCGCTGACCTCGGCGTCGTCCAGCGTCACCATCGTGGAATTCCGCTGGTGCACGAGGAGATGACCGCCCAGGATGAGGCTGGCGACCAACACGAACCGCAGCAGCAGCCCCGGCCGCCGGGGGCCGAGCGGTTGGAACGCCCGAGCCGCCCAGACCGGCACCTCCGGGGACTGATCGATCCGGACGTGCTCAGGGACGAGGGTGCCCAGTCTGGCTGCCATCGTTTTCGGGCCCATGCCGATGTCACCGACGATCCACATCGGCCCCCGGCCGTCCCGCTGCGGGGGCCCCTGGAACACCCTCCCGTGCGCCGGCGCGGGCGTACGCGCCGACAGCTCGATCCCCAGCCGCGAGGTGCCGGTCGACGACCCGGCGCCGGGCCACACCGCGATGCTGGCGACATGCTTGAAAGGCAGGTCGGGCGGTGATCCGCGCGCGCCCTGGAAGCGGAGGGAATCCGGGCCGAACCGCAGCGTGCCGTGCCACGGGTCGACGATCGCATCCGCCGCCGTCCAAAACGCCAGCACCCCGATGGTGAGGGCGGCGGGGATCGGCATCCACTCGGGGAGGACGCTTGCCGTCACCACCTCGACGAACAGGACAACCGCCCAGATCGTGAGGACGATCAGGGCCAGCTGAGCCAGGACGAGGGCGCCCCGGGTCTTCTCCGGCACCTCGACCGGGAACGTGGTCGCCACCGCCCCGGTCGACGGTGGTGATGACGCCGCGCTCTGCCGCTGGCGAGGTGGCGTGGACCGGTCCGGGTGCACGGTCGTGGCCTGCCGCTCCCAGGACTCGCCCACCGGCTCACCGTCGGCGTCGCCGTCGGCGTCGGCCTCGACGCCGTCCGAGGCGAGTGGGTCGGAGGCGGCGGTGTCCCGGCGGCCGGTCGCCCCGGCGTCGACCGGAACGGCGAGCAGATCGCGGGCCCGCTGGACGGTGAGCCGGTGCGCCACATCCCGCGTGAGCAGGCCACTGATCACCGTGGCCAACGGCTCCCCACACGTCATGGCCGGGATGTCGTCGTACAGGACGGCGTGCAGGGTGGCCGCGGTGGACGCCCGCTCGAACGGCAGCTCACCGGTGACGGCCTGGGCGAGCGTCACGCCCGCCGACCAGAGATCGGCCGCCGGCGTGGGTTCGCTGCCGTGGAACAGCTCCGGTGCGAGGTACCCGGTCGAGCCCATCATGCCGTGCCGGGTCAGGCGTGCGTCCCCCACCGCCTGCGCGATGCCGAAGTCGAGCAACTTCACCGCGTCGCCGGGGAGCACCATGATGTTGCCGGGCTTGACGTCACGGTGCACGACACCTACCGAGTGCGCGGCGTCCAGCGCGTCCAGCATGCGTACGGCGATCGCCGTCACCCGGGCCGGCGGCAACGCCCCCTCCCGTTCGAGGAGGTCGGCCAGCGTGGGGGCGTCCACCAGCTCGGTCACGATGTAGACGGCCTCGTCGTCACCGCCGGCCGGCACCAGGTCGTGGATCGCCACGACCGCCGGATGGTTGATCTGCCCGGCGGTCCGCGCCTCCCGCAGCGCCCGCTCGCCGAACAGCAGGCGTTCCTCGCCGGTCAGACCGGCCGGTGCGCGGACCTCCTTGACCGCGACGACGCGCCCGATCAGCTCGTCGGTCGCGCGCCACACGACCCCCATGCCACCCCGGCCGAGCACGCTCTCCAACCGGTAGCGACCCGCGACGAGCCGCTGCGCCGGCTGGGGATCTGACACCCTCGCGCTCCTTGCCGTCGAGCACTACAGTCGGCGCGTACGATACTCCGCCCGGTCACGGGCCGGTGTCCGTCCACAACAGACCGACCCGCCCGGTGGGTCCGTCGCCAGTGGTCCGCGAGGCCGACTCCGATCGCCGGAGACACGGCTTCCCGAAAGGGTCACGGGGCGATGGCAACCGGGTTCGGTTTTGATCGGGACGCGGTCGTCGACGCCGCCCGACAGTTGACGCACGTACGCTCGGATCTGGAGTCGACCGGGCAGCAGACCCCGCGCCTCGCGGCGACCGGTTCGCGAGACGTCGACGTCGCCCTCACGGACTTCACGACGGCGGCGACGCGGCACCGGGCCGGCCTGCTGGCTGCCGTGGCGGCGGCCGCGGCCCGGCTCGACGGTGTGGTCGCGGGCCACGCCCAGCTCGACAGCGCACTCGGCAGTCAGTTGCCGACCAACCAACCTTCGAAGGGGAAGACTCATGAGTGACGTCAGCGTCGGCTACGAGGGTCTCCAGTCGGCGGCCCGGAGCCTGACCAGCGGGCAGGAGGAGATGACCCAGAAGCTGAACGCCCTGAAGGCGATGATCGACCAACTGGTCAACAGCGAGTTCCGCACCCAGCTGGCGTCGGGCCGTTTCCAGGACTCCTACCAGCAGTGGACCACCGGCGCCCAGAACATGATCGGTGGGCTGGAGGGCATGTCGTCGTTCCTGGTGGGGGTCGTCCGCGAGCACCAGGAGCTGGACGCCCGGCTGGCCGGGGGCATCAACGGCTGAGTACCTGCCGACATGGACGACTGGCAGGTCCTCGACCTCTACGACGGTGATCCGACCCCCGGCGAACCAGCCTCGATCCAGGCCATGGCGGCCGATTTCCAGCGCCGGGCCGCGGCGGCCAACGGGCACCACGTCCGACTGCGGTCCATCGCGGCGAGCAGCGGCGCGCTGGCCCTGCGGGGCGACTTCGCCGCGACCGTGGACCGCGAACTCGCGCAACTGCCCGACCAGGCGAAGGCCCTGGCCGACGCCTACCTCGCCGGCGCACAGGCCCTGTCCGCCTTCGCGAACGAGCTGGCGCGTGCCCAGGCACAGTCCCGGGCCGCGCTACGCCTCGCGATGGCTGCGGACAGTCAGTACCGGAACCTGCTCGGTCAGTTCTGCGGCCTGACCGGTCGGCGCACCTACGGGCCGGGTGTCTGGCGCGGGCTCAACGAGTCGTACGCGGCGGGGCAACGAGAGCCGGTCTTCACGATGGCCGTCCGCATCGGTCAGGCCGCGCGGTTGTGCGAGGCGGAACGCGAGCAGGCTCGGGCTTCCGCGCTTGCGGCGAAGAGCCTCTATCAGGCCGCGGCGGCTCGCTGCGCCACCGCGATCCGCGCGGCGCTGGCGCCCCTCGGCCGTCCGCAGCCCGGAGGGCCGCCGATCTCCAGTGGCTCCCCGACGACGGTGCGGGTGTCGCAGCAGCGGCCCCGGGCCGGGTCGAGCGGCTCGGGCGCCACCAACTCCGCGCCGACGCAGCGAAGCGCACCGCCCACGCCGCCCGCGTCGACGCAGCCCATCCGGCCACCCAAGCCGACGCGGCCGCCGGACCCGGGCGACATTCGGTACACCGATGTGTCGAAGAAGCACATCATCGAGGGTGATGGCGGCCGGCAGGGCGGCCACCTCGCGGGCACCGGCTTGCGCGACAAGACGGAGTTCCCGAAGACCTGGGACGAGTCGAAGATTCGCGACGCCGCGATTCAGGTGACGCAGCAGGGCCCGCCGGTGAAAGGGCCGTACCTGACCAAGGACGCGAACGGCAATCAGCGGTGGGCGTACGACTACGAAGGCGTTGTAGACGGCGTCAAGGTCAAGACGACGGTGCTCGCCGACGGCGAGATACGCACGTCCTACCCGGTGGACCCGAGCGACCCGGGCGTCATCAAGAACCCGAATGCGCCGACCCCCGCTCCCCGGGGAGTCCCGGGCAGCGTCGCGCCTCGTTACAGTAATCCCGCTGTCGGCGGCGACGGCAGTTGGACCTGGGAAGGCCCGAAGGGCAGAAGGATCGTCAGGGTTGTCCAGGACGCCCAGGGGAACGTCACGACGACCGATCTCGGCCCCTACAACAAGAGATGAACACCATGGATGTGAAGTCGTACGCGGCGGTCGCCGAGGTGTGCCGCCGCCTCGCGGGGCGGCTGGCCGACGACACCCTCGGCACCGTGCGGGAGCACTACTCCGCAGGTGAACTGGACCTGGCCGACGACACGCTGCTGCTGAACCTCGCGTACCACGGGGTCGGCATCACCGCCGAGGAAAAGGCCCTGATGCGCTCCTTCCTCGGTGACCCGGACGGCAGCGACCTGGCCGACGTGCCGATCATCGCCGAGGTGCCGGCCCCGCCGTACCGGTTCAGCCCCACCGGCCCGGCGGACGCCCCCGACCCGACACCTGCCGACGACCTCCTGTCCACCGATGCCCCGCGTCGGGGTGGCCGCAGCCTGCACCGCGTCTGGCGGGCGCCGCTCGACGGCGCACCGGACAACGCAGCCTGGCTGTACGTGTTGCAGGTGGCCGAGGGCGCCGACGAGCTCGCGACGTACTCGGGAGTGATGGCGCAGTTGTGGACGACACTGCGGCAGAAGTGGCCGGTCGAGGTCATCGCCGGCGGCTCAACGCGGACGCCATACCACGAAGCCGCCCTGGCCGGCGCGGCCACGATCTGGCGCCTCTGACGGCCGCGCCCGGCCGTCGGGCGCGTCGGCTACTGGACATCAGCCGGGCCGGATGACGACAGCGCTCACCCGCACCTGCGGCGCAGGCTGGCCGGGATCGCCGACGACGGACGTCGGTCCGAGGAGGCGCGCGGCCCATGGGCGTACCCCGGGCAGGGTCGGCAGGGCGGGTGGCGCTCGCCGGCTGCCTCGCCGTGCTGCTACTGGCCACGACTGTCGGATGCCGCCGGTCGCGTCCCGCGCCGGCCCCCTCCGGCGGTACGGCGACTGTCGGCCTCACCGTCACGGCCTCGCAGCCCGCGTACCGGGTGGGTGAACAGGTCAACCTGCGGCTCAAGCTGGTCAACAACCGGGACGCCGAGTGCCGACTGAGCCGGGTGCCGGACGGGGCGGTGACGGTGCTGTCGCTCACGCGCGACGGAGCGCCGGTCGCCCCCGCCATCGGTGCTGCCGCCTACTACCGGGACTTCACGGCGTACCTCATCGAGAACCTGGTCCCGGTGTCACCGCGCGGTTCGGTGGAGCTGACCCTCGGCAGTGACCCGCAGAGCCCCGTCGGGGCGGCGCTGACCACCTCCGCCTCCGACGGGCGCGGCGGCGCCACGGTGACGTGGTGGCCGGTGGACCAGCCGGGGGCGTACCGGCTGGTGGTGGGCTACCTGCGGGCACCCCTGCCGGACGTGCCGGCGGACGCCTGCGCCGCGACGGCCGAGCAGGGCACTGTCGACTTCGAGGTGAGGGGCGGGTGACCGGCGTGCGCGCGATCCGTCTGGGCGTGGTCCTGGCCGGGGTGCTGGTGCTGCTGGCCCCCCAGTCGGCGTCCGCCGTGATCAGCGTCAACTCCGACGTGCAGACGGAGTACGCGGGCTGCGTCGGGCAGATCCGCGGCTCGGGCAACGGCGCGGTGCTCGACGCGTTGCAGGCCCACAAGAAGACGATCAAGGTGCGCCGGCCCATCGTCGGCAACGAGAGCGACACGACGACGTACGTCCCGGGCAGCGACGTGCAGATCAACTGGGTGCCGGAGAACGACGGGCGCGCGTTGCCGGGCGAGGGGAAGGACTTCACCGAGGACCAGTGCGCCACCCTCATCCACGAGATGAACCACGCTCTCGACCTGGCCAACGACACCGATCGGGGTCAGTTCTGCACCCAGGGCGGCCAGTTCGCCAGCGGCGTGGATCCCGGCGAGGTGCACGCGGTCCTGGCGGAGAACGCGTACCGCGCAGGCGCCGGGTTGCCGCTGCGCACGACGTACAGCGGCATGAAGCTGCCGTCGAATGGCAAGGACTGCGACCCGCCTGCGCCGCGACCGCCCTCGGGCGGGGGTTGTTCGATCTCCGTGATCGGCAAGGGCTACCGCTGCGCGAACAGCAACGGTGACCCGCACCTGCTGACCTACGACGGCCTCCGGTACGACTTCCAGGCCGCCGGGGAGTTCGTGCTCAGCCGCTCGACGACCGACGACTTCGAGGTCCAGACCCGACAGACGATGTTCCCGGCCAGCTCGACGGTGGCCGTCAACTCCGCGGTCGCGGCACGGGTGCGCGGCGACCGGGTCACCGTGTACGCGACGCCCGGCGGCCCGGTCGTCCGGGTGAACGGCGCACCGGCGATCGTCGCGCCGACCGGGACGAAGCTCCCGCACGGCGGCACGGTCACCACCTGGTGGGACGGCACGGTGACGGCGGACTGGCCGGACGGCACCCGGCTCACCGCGCACCCCCTCGGCGTGTGGGGGCTGAGCGTGAGCGTCAGCGCTCCGGACGCCCGGGCCGGGACGTTGGAGGGTCTGCTCGGTGACCACGACGGTGACCCGGGCGACGATCTGACCGTCCGCGACGGTAAGCGGGTGGCCCAGCCGCCCACGTTCGAGGCGCTCTACCCCGGCTTCGCCGACAGTTGGCGCGTCGCGGCCCCCCGGTCGCTGTTCGACTACGAACCGGGTCAGGACACCGGCACGTTCACCGACCGGCGCTTCCCCGACCGGTTGCTCACCGTCGGCGACCTGCCCAACCGGGCCACCGCCGAACTCGTCTGCCGGCGGGCCGGCGTCACCGACCCGCGGACCCTCGCCGACTGCACGCTCGACGTCGCCCTCACCGGACAGGTCGCGTTCGCCACCGACGCCGCGCGGGCCCAGCGGGACGTCCCCGGCGTCGGTGACGTCACCCTGGAGGTCACCCGACCCGGTGCCACCGCCGCCCTGAAGGTGCCCGGCCGCGCCGGTCAGAAGATCTTCGTCGAGGTGCCGGCCGCCACCACGCCGGACCGGTGCGGCATCCTGCTGCTGCTCGACCCGCAGGGGCGTCAACTGGCGACCGGCTGCGTCATCTCCGGTGTCGGCTTCATCGACACCACCACGCTCACCGAGACCGGCGACCACCAGGTGGTGCTCGACCCGGCCGACGCCGACCTGGGCCGCGCGACGGTACGGGTCGTCACCGTCACCGACGAGGAGAAGACACTCACGCTGGACGGGCCGGCGGTGCGGGCGACGCTCGCCCAACCGGGGGCGGTGAGCCGCCTGGCGTTCGACGGGCGTGCCGGCCAGAAGGTCTTCCTCCAGGTCACCGCCGCCACCCTGCCGGACCGGTGCGGCGTGCTGGGCCTGCGCGACCCGGCGGGAGTGGAGGTGGCCACCGGCTGCGTGATCGGCGGCCAGGGCTACGTGGACGGGTTCGTCCTACCGGCGACGGGCCGCTACGTCCTGGAGGTCGACGGGACCTCCACCGACACCGGCTGGGCGGACGTGCGGCTGCGCGACGCGCACGACGAGCAGGCCGACACCGTCGCGGACGGGCGGGCCGTCACGCTGACCGTCGGCCGGCCGGGCGCGGTGAGCCGGCTGCGGTTCCCCGCCGACGCCGGTCGCCGCGTCACCGTCGAGGTGACCGGCGCCAGCCTGTCCGACAGGTGCGGAATCCTGCTGCTGAACGGTCCGGACGGTGCGACGTTGGCCACCGGTTGTGTGATCGGCGGCAGCGGCAGGTTCGAGGCGGGCCCGCTGCCGAAGAAGGGCACGTACACCCTGGTTCTCGACCCGTGGGCGGACGACACCGGGTCGGCCACGGTGACCGTACGACAGGCGGGCTGACCATGGCGGGCAGTTCCTGTCCTGATGAGCGTGATGCCTGTGCGTCATCTAGATGACGCACAGGCATCACGCTCATCGCGGCGGTGTCAGCCGCTCGTGCAGACGGTGCCGTTGAGGGTGAACGCCGTGGGCAGCACGTTCGGCCCGCTGTAGGCGCCGACGAAGCCGGCGCTCACGCTCGCGCCCGGAGCGATCTGCCGGTTGTCGTCGGTCGGCGTGACGCGCACTGCCGTGCCGACCTGCTCCCAGCCGGCGCTCCAGCCGCTGCTCACCTGCTGCCAGCCGGTCGGCCAGGTCCAGGTGAGCGTCCAACCGGTGATCGGCTTCGTCCCGTTGTTGGTGATCTCGACGCCCCCGATGTAGCCGTTGCCCCAGTCGTTGGCGGCGGTGAAGCGGACCGTGCACGCGCTGGTCGCCGGGCTGCCGGTGGCGAACGTCAACGGCGGTGAGGCCCAGGACACCCGGCCGGCCGTGTCACGGGCCAGCACGTTGACGGTGTACCTGCTGCCCGGCACCAGGTTGCCGACCGTGAACGACGTCGTCGCCGTCTCGCCGAGCTGCTCGCTGACCGCACCGTTCTGCCGGTACACCTCGTACTTGGCGATCGGGCTGCTGCCGGCGGTGGCCGCCGGCCAGGTGATCGTCGCGCCCCGGTCGGTGACCCCGCTGGCGGTGGGCTGGCCCGGGGCCGACGGCCGCCCGGCGGTCGTGCCGGCCGGGCGCAGCACGAGCGTCGTCAGCGAGTACGGCGGCAGCGTCCGGCTGGTCGCCGAGCCGGACTGGTCGGTGGCGATGCCCGTCGCGCCGTTGGTGAGGGTGGACACCGTCGGCGCGGCCGTCGACGGCGTGAACCCGGCGTAGTCGATGGCGACGTCGTGGGCCGCCTCCGGGTCCTTGTTGATCAGCAGCACGGCCAGGTCGCCGTTGCCCCGCCGGGCGGCGTGCGCGCTGACCAGTGGCTCGTCGGTGCCGGCGCGCACGAACTGGTCGCCGGTCTTCGCGAAGAGCTTCATCATCGTCAGAGCGTGGTACGGCGCGAACGGCGTGTTCAACGGCGGCTCGCACACCGAACCGTCCGCCGTGCAGCCGCCGCTGGACAGCATGCCGAAGTCGCCGTAGTCGGTCTGGCCCGCCACCTCGCTCACGGTGCCGATGCCGTTGTGCACGTTCCACCACTGGGCGGTGAAGACGCCGTTCTCCAGCAGCCCGCTGTACGCGTCGGCCAGGAACAGCGCCCCGGGCTGGGTGTTCTGGCCGGCGCCGACGTTCAGCTCGGTGAAGCTGATGCCGATCCGATCGGCGTTCGGGCCCGCGTACCTGCTGAGCTGCTGCCGGAGCAGGTACGTCGCGTCCGGGAGCTGGTTGGTGCGGGTCAGCGACTCGGCGGCGGTGCCACCCGGGTACCAGTGCACGTCCACGAAGTCGATCTTCGGGCCGGCGATTGAGAGCACCGTCTGGTTCCAGGAGCCGGGGTCGCTGCCGGCGGTGATCCCGTCCGGCCAGTTCCCCGGCATCGTGAGCACCGCGCCCACCCTGATGCTCGGGTCGACCGCCTTCATCGCGTCGGCGTACTCGACGACCAGCCGCGCGTACTGGCTGGCGCTCTTGTCCGGGTGGTCGTCCGCCTCCCACGCCGACCCGTAATGGCCGTTGCCGTAGTTCTCGTTGCCGACCGTCCAGTACTTCGCGCCGTAGCCCTTGGTCACGTTGGCGTAGCGCACCCAGTCGGCGGCCTCGGCCGGCGTACCGGTGCCGTAGTTCGCGATGATCATCGGTTGGGCGCCGACCCGCCTGACCGCCGCCATGAACGTGTCGAAGTCGGTGTCCGGGGCGACGTACCCACCGGGCGCGGTGTGGTCCTTCCAGTGGTAGATGTCGGCGTACGAGCCGCCGGGATAGCGCATCATCTGCACACCGGCGTCGCGCAGCAGGTCGGACGTCTCGGCGGTGCCCAGGTTCTGGTCCCAGATGGCGTGGTTGACGCCCAACGCGGTGTCGGACACCCGCGCCAGCCCGGCGCGGGCGTTCACGGTCACGGCGACGGTGTCGGGATCGGCTGCCGCGCTGGCGTTGGGTGGGTCGATGCCGGGGAGTGCGGTCGCGGCGAGCAGCACGCCCGCCAGGAGCGCCGCACGGCGGATCGGTTTGCGCATGGTCGGGTTCCTTTGCGTGAACGACAGTGGGTCACCCGGCCGGCATGCAGCGGCGCGGCGGCGGGCGGACTCGTGGACGGACAGGCCCCGGCGCCCCATCGCTCGTGCTCCGTCCCCCGGGATCCGTGGTCCGGTCCCGGCTGCCCAGTGGACGGGCGTCAGCCCCGCGCGCAGCGAGTTATCGACGGCCAAGAATGTCATGGTCGAATCGGGGATCTCAAGTGGACCCGCTCGCACGGGTGAATTGACGTCATACGTCACGCCTTGACGAACCGAATGTTATCGCTCACAGTCGATGCGTCCGGGCCTTCTTCCCGCACGCCCCACCGCCACCGCCGCACGCACACTGTGAAGGAACCGCCGATGAGAACAAGGCTCGCGCTGCTGGCCGCCGGGTTGGCGACGGCCCTGGCGACGATGACGGCAGTGGTCACGCTCGCCACGCCGGCGTCGGCCGCGACGCTCACCCAGGTGAGCAACTTCGGCACCAACCCGACGAACCTGCAGATGCACCTGTACGTGCCGGACCGGGTCGCGGCCCGCCCGGCGCTGCTGCTCGCCCTGCACTACTGCACGGGCAGCGGCCCGGCCGTGCACACCGGCTTCGGCCTCAGCGCCCTGGCCGACCGCTACGGCTTCATCGTGATCTACCCGTCGGTGACCCGCAGCAGCAAGTGCTGGGACGTCTCCTCCCCGCAGGCCCTGCGCCGCGACGGCGGCAGCGACCCCGTCGGCCTCAAGTCCATGCTCGACTACGTCCGCGCCCGCTACCCGGTCGACCCGACCCGGATCGCCGTGGGCGGCTTCTCCTCCGGCGCCATGATGACCAACGTCATGCTCGGCCTCTATCCGGACCTGTTCAGCGCCGGCTTCAGCTCCTCGGGAGTCCCGTTCGGCTGCTTCGCCACCACCAACGGCGCGGAATGGAACAGCGAATGCTCCGGCGGACGGATCACCCGCACCCCCCAGCAGTGGGGTGACCTGGTCCGCAACGCCTACCCCGGCTACACCGGCGCCCGCCCCCGCGTCCAGATCTGGCACGGCACCACGGACACCACGCTGAGCTACGTCAACTTCGGCGAACAGATCAAACAGTGGACCAACGTGCTGGGCGTCTCGCAGACCCCCAGCTACACCGACTACCCGCAGACCAGCGCCACCCGCACCCGCTACGGAGGCACCGGCCCGACCGCCCCGGTCGAGGCGATCAGCTTCCAGGGCTACGGCCACTCGATCCCGTTCGACGCCGCCCAGGCCATCCGCTTCCTCGGCTTCGACACCACCACCCCCACCACCCCGCCGCCGGGCGGCACGGCCGCGCCGCTGCGCAACGTCAACGCCGGCCGGTGTCTGGACGTCCCGTCCCGCTCGCAGACGAACGGCACCCAGGTGGCGTTGTGGGACTGCAACGGCGGTACCAACCAGCAGTGGACGTCGACGGCCGGCCGGCAACTCCAGGTGTACGGCACCAAGTGCCTGGACGCCGAGGGCGCCGGGACGACCTCGGGCACCCGGGTGATCATCTGGGACTGCAACGGTGGCGCCAACCAGCAGTGGAACCTCGGATCCGACGGCACGGTCACCGGGGTCCAGTCGGGTCTGTGCCTCACCCCGAACTCCGCCGGCACCGCCAACGGCAGCCCGGTGGTCCTCTCCACCTGCAACGGCGGGACCAGCCAGCGGTGGACCAGAAGCTGACGCGGTAGCCCGACCGTGCGGCCCGGCCCCGAGATCCGTCCGGGGTCGGGCCCGCGGTCCCCCGGGGATCGGCGACCCGACCCGGCCGCACAGTGGACGGACGGCCATCCGCGGGACAAATGTCCTGGCCGACCGCGTACCGGTGGCTCTGCCCGCGCCGCCGGAGCCTGCATAGCGTGACGGGCATGGATGACACAGCCGTACGCCTCAGCGGCCTCACCCGACGGTTCGGTCCCGTCCGGGCCGTCGACGGGCTCGACCTGAGCATCGCGCGGGGCAGCACTGTGGCCCTGCTCGGCCCCAACGGCGCCGGCAAGACCACCGCCCTCTCGCTCCTGCTGGGTCTGGACCGGCCCGACAGCGGCACCGTGACCCTGTTCGGTCGGCCCCCCGCCGAGGCGGTCCGGGCGGGACAGGTCGGCGCGATGCTCCAGGACGCCGGCTGGGTGCCGAGCGCGACGATCCGGGAGGTCGTCGACCTCGCCCGGGCGCTCTACCCCCGAGCGGTGGCCACCGACCGCGTACTGGCCCTGGCCGGGTTGACCGAACGCGCCGACCGCCGCCTCGACAAGCTCTCCGGCGGTGAGGCGCAACGGGCGCGGTTCGCCTTCGCGCTGGCCGGCGACCCGGACCTGCTGGTCCTCGACGAACCCACAGCCGCGCTGGACGTCGCCGCCCGGCAGGCGTTCTGGGCGGCCATCCACAGGTACACCGCCGAGGGGCACACGGTTCTGTTCAGCACCCACCACCTGCACGAGGCGGACGAGTTCGCCGACCGCGTCGTGGTGCTCGCCGCGGGGCGGGTGGTGGCCGACGGACCGCCGGCGCAGATCCGGGCGCTTGCCGGCGGCCGTACCGTCTCCTTCGACCTCGCCGGCGGGCCGGTCGACGGCCTCGACGCGCTCCCCGGAGTCCGGTCGGTGCAGCTCCGGGGCGAGCGGGTCGTGCTCACCACCGACGACGCCGACGCCACGGTGCTCGCGCTGGCCGGCACGCGCGGCTTCCGGGGCCTGGAGGTCACCGCCGCCGCCCTGGAAGCCGCCTTCCTCACCCTCACCACCACCTCGACGGAGCACTGACATGCGCGCGTACCTGCGATTCGAACTGCGCCGGCTGGCCCGCGACCCACGGCTGCTGCTGTTCACCGTCCTCTCACCGGTGGTCACGTACGTCATCTTCTCGTCGGTGGGCCCCGGCGACGACCGGCTGGAGGGCGTCGACGCCGCCGCCGCCCTCATGGTCGGCCTGGCCGGCTACGGCGCGGTGGCGGGTGTGCTCTCGGTGGGCGCGTCGGTCGCCCACGAGCGCGCGTCGGGTTGGCTGCGCCAGCTGCGTGTCACTCCGCTGCCCGCCTGGCAGGCGGTGAGCGCGAAGGCCCTGGTCTGCACGCTCAGCGGCGTGCCGTCGGTGCTGGCGGTCGGCTGCGCCGGACGGATCCAGCACCACGTCGAGCTGGGCGCCGGCCGGTGGGCGGCGCTGCTGCTGCTGATGTGGGTGGGCACGGTGCCGTTCGCGCTGCTCGGGCTCGCCATCGGGTACGGCCTCACCCCGCAGTTCGCCCAGTCGGTCAACTTCCTCGTCTTTCTCGGCCTGTCGGTGCTCGGCGGCCTGCTCGTGCCCGTGGCGTATTTTCCCGCCGTGCTGCGTCACCTGGCACACGCCCTGCCGACGTACCGGTTCGCGGAACTCGGATGGCGCTCGGCCGCCGGTCTGGCACCCACCCCGTCCGGGCTCGCCGTGCTCGCGGGGTGGACCGTGGCGTTCCTGGGCCTCTCGGCCTGGGCGTACCGGCGGTCCACCGCCCGCCGGTGACCCTCGATACGGTGTCCAGCATGTCGTCCGGGGCCGCCGCGCTCAGCCGGAACCCTCGTGGGTTCGTGCTCGTCGCGGCCCACACCCTCTGGCTGTGGCTGCTGCTGACGCCGGCCGCCGCGATCGTGCGCGGGCAGGTGCACCCCGCGACTCCGGCGACGGTGGGGCTGGCCGCCTTCGCGCTGCTCTATCTCGCGCTGGTGGCCGTGCCCGTGGCCGACCTGGTCGTCCGACCGGCGGTGCACCACGCCGGGCTGGTCGCCTTCGCGCTGCTCGGGGTCGGGGTCGCCCTCGCGTACGCCGGCGGCCCGGAGGGGTGGCTGGTCCTGCTCCTGTACGTCGCCACGGCCGGCGCGGTCGGTTTCGTGCGGGTGGCCTGGGGGTTCGCCTGGGTGGGCGGATCTGCCGCCGCCGTCGTGATCATCGGTGTGGTGGACCGGGCGTCGGCCACCGACACCGCCCAGATGGCGCTGATCACGGTGCTCGCGGGCGCCCTGACGTTGGCGTTCGCCCGGACGGCCCGACTGGTCGAGGAGCTGCGCCGCACCCAACGGGAGCTGGCCCGCACGGCGGTGGAGCAGGAACGGCTGCGCTTCGCCCGGGACCTGCACGACCTGCTGGGCCACACGCTGTCCCTGGTGGTCGTGAAGGCGGAGGTCGTACGCCGGCTCGCGCCGACGGACCTACAGCGGGCCGCGGCGGAGGCGGCGGACATCGAGCGGATCGGACGGACGGCACTCACCGAGGTCCGCGAGGCGGTCACCGGCTATCGGGAGCGCAGCTTCGCGCGGGAACTCGACGGCGTCCGGACGGCCCTGGCCGACGTCGGGATCACCGTCAGCGTGTCCGACGTCGGCCGCCCGCTCAGCGTGGAGGCGGACGACGCGTTCGGCTGGGTGCTGCGGGAAGGGGTGACGAACGTGGTGCGGCACAGCCGGGCGTCGCGGTGCGATGTCGACGTCACCTCCGACGCCGACGAGGCAGTGCTGACCATCCGCGACGACGGGGTGGGCGGTCGTCCGCAGTTCGGCAACGGTCTGCGTGGCCTCGCCGAGCGGTTGGCGCAGGCCGGTGGGACGCTGCACGTCGGCCCGGCGCGCGGTGGGGGCCTGCTGCTCACCGCCCGGATCCCCCACTCCCCCACGGGACGGTGGACGCGGTGATCCGACTGCTGCTCGCCGAGGATCAGGGCATGATGCGCGGGGCGTTGGCCCTGCTGTTGAACCTCGAACCCGACATCGAGGTGGTCGCCGAGGCCGCGACCGGGGCGCAGGCAACGGAGGTGGCTCTGCGGGTACGTCCCGACGTGGCGCTCCTGGACATCGAGATGCCCGACGGCAGCGGCCTCGACACCGCCGCCGCGCTGCGCGACCAGCTGCCCTCCTGCCGGGTGCTGATCCTCACCACCTTCGGGCGGCCCGGCTACCTGCGCCGGGCGATGGAGGCCGGCGCCCACGGCTTCCTCGTCAAGGACGGGCCGGTGCAGGAGCTGGCGGTGGCCGTCCGACGGGTCCTGGCCGGCGAGCGGGTGATCGACCCGGCACTGGCCGCCGCGGCCCTCGCGGCCGGCCCGAACCCGCTCACCGACCGGGAACGCGACGTGCTCGCCGCCGCCGTCGACGGGGCAACCGTCGCGGACATGGCCGCCGGGCTGCACCTGTCGGAGAGCACCGTGCGCAACTACCTCTCCGCCGCGATCGGAAAGACCGGCACCCGCAACCGCATCGAGGCCGCCCGCACCGCACGGGCCAACGGCTGGCTCTGAGCGGGCCGGACTAGTCTCGCCCGAATGCGGGGACGTTTCGGTGTGGCGCGGTGGTACGGGGAGCACCGGCGGCTCGTCCGTCGTACCCTCTTGGTTCTGGTGGTGGGTGCGGTGGTCCTGGCCGGCGGCACCGTGGCCAGCGTGTCGTGGGTCCGCGACGAGTCGGACGGCCACCTCTTCAGCGAAGCCGACGTGCCGGCGGCGCCGGTCGCCCTGGTGCTCGGCACCAAGGTGGACGCCGACGGTACGCCCTCGCCGGTCCTCGCCGCCCGGTTGGAGATCGCCCGGCGGTTGTTCGGCTCCGGCCGGGTGGGCGCGATCCTGGTGTCCGGCGACAACATGAACGCCGACTACAACGAGCCGGAGGCGATGCTGCGCTGGCTGGTCGACCGGGGGGTGCCGGCGCGCAAGGTGGTCCTCGACTACGCCGGCTTCGACACGTACGACTCCTGCGCACGGGCCCGGCAGATCTTCGGCGTGCAACGGGCGACGGTCGTGACGCAGTCGTTCCATCTGCCCCGGGCCGTGGCGTTGTGTCGGCGGCTCGGCATCGACGCCCAGGGGGTGGGCGACGACAGCGCGAAGCGGTACGCGACGACGTGGCGGTTCGGTTCGCTGCGCGAGACCGGCGCCTGCCTGAAGGCCGCGGTGGACGTGTTGTCGGGCCGGGAGCCCGCTCACCTCGGTCGCCGCGAGACGGGTGTCGACGACGCCCTGCGCGACGCCTGAGCGCAGCAGGCGGCGTGCCGCGACGATCGTGCGGTCAGCGGGGCGGGCCGGCGCTGTCGCGCACGACGAGTTCGGTGGCGAGTTCGATGCGCGGGCTCTCGGTCTTCTCGCCCCCGGCGAGGCGCAGCAGGGTCCGGGCGGCCAGCATGCCCATCTCGGCCAGGGGCTGGCGGACCGTGGTCAGCGGCGGGGAGCACCAGCGGACCTCCGGCAGGTCGTCGAAACCGACCACGCTGACGTCGTCGGGCACCCGCAGGCCGCGTTTGCGGACGGCCTCGTAGACGCCGAGCGCCATCTGGTCGCTGGAGGCGAAGATGGCGGTCGGTGGGTCGGGCAGGGCGAGTAGTTGCGTACCCGAGGTGAAGCCGGCCTCGTGGTAGAAGTTGCCGGGCCTGATCAGGGCGTCGTCGACGGCGACGCCGGCGGCGCCGAGCGCCGCGCGGTACCCGTCCATCCGGGCCCGGCTGCACATCAGGTGTGGTGGTCCGGCGATGAAGCCGATGCGGCGGTGCCCGAGGCCGAGCAGGTACTGGTTGGCGCTCAGGCTGCCCGCCCAGTTGGTGGCGCCGATGGTGGGCGACTCCTGCGGGTCGACACCGGCGGGGTCGATGATGACCACCGGCAGGTGCAGCCGGCGCAGCTCCGCCTGCAAAGGCGGGTTCACCATCGAGGTCACGAAGATGACGCCCTCGGTGGATCGGGTCCGCATGTTGTCCAGCCACTGTTTGGCCGAGGAGATGCGCCAGTGGATGGCCGAGACGACGGTGCCGACGCCACTCGCGCGGGCGACGTCCTCCACCCCGCGGATGATCTCCACGGCCCACGGACTGTCCAGGTCGTTGAAGACCAGGTCGATCAGCGCGGCCTCGGTCCGCCGGGCCTGGGTGCGGCGGCGGTAACCGTGGTGGTTGAGCAGTCGCTCGACGCGCTCCCGGGTCTCGGGAGCGACGTCGGAGCGACCGTTGATGACCCGGGAGACCGTGGGCACTGACACACCGGCCAGTCGCGCGATCATCGCGATGGTGACGTTTCGGCCGTTGTCGGAGCCCACGGTCCGCTCCTTTGTGTGGCGGGACGCTTCAGGTGGGTTGACGATCCGGTGCCGTCACCCCTTGACGCTGCCGGTCAGGCCGCCGACGAGTTGGCGTTCGGCCACGGCGTAGAAGCCCAGGGCGGGAATCATGGACAGCACGACGTAGGCGAGCACCCGGGCGGTGTCGTCGGCGTACTGGCCCTGGAACGCCTGGACCCCGACGGGGAGCGTCCACCAACTCTGGTCGCTGAAGACGACAAGCGGGAGCATGAAGTTGTTCCAGCTCGTCACGACGGCCAGCACCGAGACGGTGGCCAGGGCGGGACGGGCCATCGGCAGCAGCACCCGCCAGAAGAACCCGAAGGAGCTGCAGCCGTCGAGGACCGCGGCCTCCTCCACCTCGGCGGGGATGGTCCGGAAGAACTGGCGCAGGATGATGATGGTGATCGGCAGCCCGAACGCGGCCTGGGGCAGGATGACACCGAGTGGGTTGTCCAGCAGGCCCATGCTGCGGAGCAGGACGAAGAGCGGCAGGATCGCCACCGCGAACGGGAACATCAGGCCGATCGCGAACAGGGTGACCAGAAACTCGCGGCCCCGGAAGGCGTAGCGGGCGAAGACGAACGCCGCCATCGCCGCCGCGCCGACCACGATGACAGTGCTGCTGACGGCGATGAGCAGGCTGTTGCCGAGCTGTCGCCAGAACACCCCGGAGGCGAAGAGGTCGGTGTAGTTCTCCGGCACCCACGGGTCGGGTAGGCCGAGCGGGTTCGTCGACAACTGGCCGTTGTCCTTGAAGCCGCCGATCACACCGAACCAGACCGGCACGACGATGAGCGCGCCGACGCCGATGCAGATGAGGTGCAGGACGATGCTGCGGGTCCGCTGGGCGCCACTGGTCCTGGCGGTCATCGCTGGCCTCCCTGGTTGGTGATCGCGCCCGCGGTGTCCCGACGCAGGACGATGCGCTGGTAGAACAGGGCGAAGACGAGGCTCAGCAGGAACATGACGATGCTGATCGCGCTGGCGTAGCCGACCTCGAAGCGGCGGAAGCCGTACTGGTACATCGTGACGGCCATGGTCTCCGAGGTGTGGATCGGGCCACCGCCGGTCAGCACCCACACCATGTCGAACAGTTGGATGGTGCCGATGACCGACAGGAAGATGCTGATGCGGATCGTCGGGCCGAGCAGGGGTAGGGTGACGTGCCGGAACGCCTGCCACGCGGTGGCGCCGTCGGTGACCGCGGCCTCGGACAGCTCCTTCGGGATGCCCTGACGGGCGGCCAGGAAGAGCATCATGTAGAGGCCGAAGTACTTCCAGGACACCACCAGGAAGACGGCGAACAGCACCGTGTCCGGGTCGGCGAAGATGGCGCCCGCGTCGGCGCCCAACCAGCTGGAGACCGACTCGCCCAGGCCCCGGTTCGGCGAGAACACCAGGGTGAACAGGACGGCCGTGGTGACCTCGGAGAGCACGTACGGTGCGAAGAAGATCAGCCGGTACGCGGCCCGGCCGCGTAGCGGCTGGTTGAGGAGCATGGCCAGGGCCAGCGCCGCGGGCAGCTGCACGGCGAGGGACAGCAGCACGAGCACGAAGCCACGCCACAGGTCGCCCCGGAAGGTCGGATCGCCGAAGGCGCGGGTGTAGTTGTCCAGCCCGACGAAGTTCTCCGGCAGCCCGAAGCCGTTCCACTTGTAGAGGCTTGCGTAGCCGGCCACCAGGATGGGCGCGATCACCAGCAGCAGGAACAGCGCCAGGGCGGGCGCCAGGAAGACGGCGAGGACGCCACCCCGCCCCGGCCGGGGCTGGCGGCCACGCTGACGCGTGGTGCCCGGCCCCGGTGCCGGCGGATCGGTCGCCGTGTCGCCGCGCCTCGTGTCCGACACGGTCGATGGCCTGGTCATGCCTACTCCACTCGGGTTCTATCGCCGGCTAGGGATGGATACGGGGTCACGGTCAGACGGTCTTGGCCACCTGCGTGATGTCCTTGAGGATCGCCGCGGGCGCCTTCTTGCCGGCGATGATCTCAGCGACGCTGTCGTTGATCTGCTGCCCGAGCGCGGGCGCGTACGCCTGGTCGAGGTAGAGCTGGAAGCCGGTGTTCTTGGCCAGGGTCTCCGCGACGACCTTGTTGTTGGGGTCGGTGATGGCGTCGGTCGCTTCCTTCACCGTGGGCAGCACCGCGCCGGTCTTCGCGGAACGACGCTGGTTGTCGGCGCTCAGCAGGAACTTCAAAAAATCGATGGTGGCGGCCGGCGCGTCCTTGCCGACGGCGAAGCCGTTGCCACCGCCGAAGACCTCGGTGGCGGTACCCTTGCCGCCGTCGACGGCGGGGAACGGGAAGAAGCCCAGCTTGTCGCCGAGGCCCTTCTTGCTGGTGGAGCTGGACGCCTCGACCGCCGGCGCCCACTGCCCCATCAGCTCCATGCCGGCCTTGCCGTTACCCATGGTGGCGGCCTGGCCGTCGGGCGAGCCGAACTCCGCGCCGAGGAAGCCCTTCTGGAACGGCTGCAGGTCGACGAGTTCCTTGAGCCGCTCACCCGCGGCGGCGAGTTCGGGGGTGTCGAAGTTCTTGTCGTCGACGGCCTTCTGCAGCGCGCCGACGCCACCGATGCGCATGGCGAGGTAGGACCAGTAGAAGTGGGCCGGCCACTTGTCCTTGCCGGCCAGGGCGACCGGGGTGATGCCGGCGGCCTTGAGCTTGCGTACCGCGTCGAGCAGGGCGGCCCAGGTGGCGGGCGGCTCGGTGATGCCGGCGCGGGCGAAGTGGTCCTTGTTGTACCAGAACCCGACCATGCCGATGTCGAACGGAATGCCGTAGATCTTGCCGTCGATCGTGTACGGCTGCATGGCGGCGGGCAGGATGCCGCCGACCAGGTCCTTCACGTCGTCGGTGAGGTCCTTGACCAGGCCCGCGTCGACCTGCTGCTTGAGCACGCCGCCGCCCCAGGACTGGAAGAGGTCCGGCGGGTCGCCGGCCTGGGTGGCGGTGGTCAGCTTGGCCTTGAACGCCTCGTTCTCCAGCGGCTGGATGGTGAACGTGACGTTGCTGTGCGCGGTCTTGTACTCGTTGGCCATCGCGGCCCACACCGGCAGCATCGGCTCGGTGTTCTGGATGTGCCACCAGTTGATGGTCTGCGGGGCGTTCGGGTCGCTGGACTTCTCGTCGCCACTGCAGGCGCTCAGCAGGTAGGCGCCGGCGCCGGCGCCGGCGAGGCCGAGCAGCGATCGGCGGGAAAGGTGCGCTGTCATGATCCATCCCTTCGGGGACTCACGGGGTGCTCGGACGCCGGCCGAGCCGGCAAGGGTTCGAACCTGGATCTCCGGAACTTTCATTGCTTCGTCGGTATTACCGATCGATGGCCGGGACGCTACGAGCAGTTCCCCCAGCGGTCAAGACCCCTGTCCTATCGCGATAAGACCGGCTACCGTACGAGGGGCTTCCAGTGATCTGGTCCCCGCAAGTTTCCGGAAGTTTCATAGCCGCACAGAGGAGCCCCCGTGTCGACCGACACCGCTGACGTGGCGACCGCTGCCTGGTCGATCCGCAACCCCGTCCTCGCCGGGTTCCACCCGGATCCGTCGATCCTGCGCGTCGGCGACGACTTCTACCTGGCCACCTCGACGTTCGAGTGGTATCCGGGGGTCCGCGTGCACCACTCGCGCGACCTCGTGAACTGGCGCCCGTTGGGCGGGATCATCACCGACCGCCGCCTGCTCGACCTTCGGGGCTGCGGCGACTCCAACGGTGTGTGGGCGCCCGACCTGACGTACCACGATGGGGAGTTCCACCTCGTCTACAGCGACGTGGCCAGCTTCGCCAGCGGTTACTGGGATCCGCAGAACTTCCTGATCACCGCACCCGACATCGCCGGCCCCTGGTCGGATCCGGTGAAACTGCACGGGCGCGGCTTCGACGCCGCCCTGTTCCACGACGACGACGGCACCAGCTGGCTGCTGAGCATGAGCGCCGACTGGCGACCCGGCCGCGACCGCTTCGGCGGCATCGAGATCCAGCAGTACGACCGGGCGGCGCGTCGTCTCGTCGGCCGGCCCCGCATCCTGTTCACCGGCACGCCGGTCGGGGTCACTGAGGGCCCGCACCTGTACCGCCACGACGGCTGGTACTGGCTGATCACCGCCGAGGGCGGCACGAGCTGGGAGCACCAGGTCACCGTGGCGCGCTCGCGGGAGTTGTTCGGTCCGTACGAGGTGGACCCGGACGGTCCGTTGCTCACCTCCGTCGGTCGGCCGGACCTGCCGTTGCAGAAGGCCGGTCACGGCAGCCTGGTCCAGACTCCGGACGGCGGGTGGTACCTGGCCCACCTGGT
The DNA here is from genome assembly GCF_021442385.1 of Micromonospora sp. MH99. Classification (GTDB taxonomy): domain Bacteria; phylum Actinomycetota; class Actinomycetes; order Mycobacteriales; family Micromonosporaceae; genus Micromonospora. The sequence goes on along the minus strand of NZ_MUZA01000011.1, from coordinate 47,987 downwards.
CGGCCGCCCCTACTCACCGCTGGGCAACTGTGTGCTCGGCCGGGAGACGGCGATCCAGCGGGTCGAGTGGCCCTCGGGCGGTTGGCCCCGGATTCCCGGCGGGGTGCCCGCCGAGGAGGTCGCCGGGCCCGACCTGTCCCCGCACCCGTGGCCCACGGAGCCGGCCACCGACGACTTCGAGGCCGCCGAGCTGGGTTCCTGCTGGTCGACGCTGCGCCGGCCGGCCAGCGCGGACTGGATCGACCTGACGTCGCGCCCCTCGCACTTGCGGGTGCACGGTGGACAGTCGCCGGTGGGTCGGCAGGCGCCGAGCCTGGTCGCGCGACGCGTCGGGGCGACGCACTGCTCGTTGGAGACCGTTGTCGAGTTCGACCCGGTCGACCACCGTCAGCTCGCCGGGATCACCGCCTACTACAACACCCTCAACTGGCATCACCTCTACCTGACCCGCGCCGACGACGGCCGTACGGTGCTGGAGCTGCTCAGCTCCGACAACGGGCGGCGCACCCCGTACCCCGAGCTGACCGTCGATGCCAGCGGCGTCGACCGGGTCGGTCTGCGGGCGGTGTTCGACGGGCCCGTGGTGCGCTTCGACTACGACCTCGGCGCGGGCTGGCAGCGGCTGCCGGTCGATCTGGACGCGACGATCCTGTCCGACGAGCACGCCGCCCTGATCATCGACGGGGAGCCGGCGGCGTGGGGCTTCACCGGGGCGTTCGTCGGCCTGTGGGTGCAGGATCTGGGCGGCGACGGGGTGTACGCCGACTTCGACCGGGCCACCTACCGGGAGCACTGACCGCGCGGACGCGGCCCGGCGGGCGCCGTCCGGTCACCTCGACGCGCTCGTCAGCTCGTCCAGGTGCCGGAGCGCCCGCCGGGCGGCGTCCGGACCGGCGGGAACCAGCGGCAGCCGTACGCCGGCCGTCGGGATGCGACCCTGCGCGTGGAGCACCGACTTGATCACTGTCGGGTTGGGTTCGGCGAACAGCGCCGCGGACAGGCCGGCGAGCCGATGGCCGAGCGCCCGCCCCCGCACGAGGTCCCCGGCCTGCCAGTGCGCGACCAGTTGGACGAAGTCCGCGGGGGCGACCTGGGCCGAGGCCACGATGGCGCCGTGCGCGCCGAGGGCGAGCAGCGGCGAGATGAGCGGGTCCTCGCCACCGAGCACGGCGAAACCGGGCCGGATGTCGGCGAGGAAGTCGACGGTGTCCCCGTCGATCCCTCCGGTGGCGTACTTGATGCCGATGACGCCGGGCAGGCCGGCGAGCTGTCGAAGGTCGTCCGGGCTGAGCTGCTGCCCCGTGCGGTACGGGACGTGGTAGACGACCAGCGGCACCGGGCTGGCCTGGGCGAGGTGGGCGAAGTGGGCGAGCACTCCCGCGCCGCCCGGCCGCAGGAACGGGGGCACCAGGCTGAGCGCCGCTGTCACCTCGGGCCGGTCGGACAGGGCGCGCACCGCCTCGACGGTGTTGGCGCCGACGAGCAGGTGCGCGCGGCGGGCACGGCAGACCGCGGACAGGACGTCGAGCACAGAGCCGCGCTCGTCGTCGTCGAGGGCGGCCGGCTCTCCCGTCGTGCCGAGAGCGACCACGCCGGCCGCGCCGGCGTCCAGGGCGTCATTCGCGAGGGCCGCCAGGGCGTCGATGGCGACGCCTCCGGCGAGGTCGAACGGGGTGATCAGCGGAACGTACAGGCCGGTCAGGGTCATGCCTCCACTCTCGGTCGACCGACCAGGAAGGTCCAGTTCCGATTGCTCCACCTATCCGTAAGCTGAGCTGATGCTTGATGTCCGCCGCCTGGTCCTGCTGCGGGACCTGGGCCGCCTCGGCACCATCGCCGCGGTCGCCCAGGCGCACGCCTACACGCCGTCGGCCGTCTCGCAGCAGCTGGCCGCCCTGCAACGGGAGGCGGGCACCCGGTTGCTGGAGCGCACCGGACGCCGGGTCAGCCTCACGTCGACCGCCGCCGCGCTCGTGCAGCACACTGAGGTCATCCTCGCCGCGCTGGAAGCTGCCGACGCGACAGTGGCGGCCGCCCGAACCGGTCTGCGCGCGAGCGTACGCATCGGGGCCTTCCCCAGCGCCGTACGCACCCTGCTGCCGGCAGCCCTGGCCACGCTGGCCCGTGAGCATCCCGCGCTCGACCTCATGATCAGTGAGCTGGACCCGGTCGACATGCCGGCCGCCCTGCGGAGCCGACGGCTCGACGTCGCGCTGCTGCACGACTACGACATCGCGCCGACCCCGCCCGATCCGACGGTGGACTCGATCGCGCTGCTGCAGGAGACGGTCTTTCTCGCCGTGCCCCGCACCACCGCCGACGACACCGCCGCCGCCGCCGAACCGATCAGCGCGGCACGCGACGCGCAGTGGATCCTCGGCAGTCCCGGCACGCTCTGCCACTCGGTAGCCCTGCACGCCTGCCAGCTGGCCGGCTTCACTCCGGCGGTGCGGCATCACGCCGACGATTTCACCGCCATGCTCGCTCTCGTGGCCGCCGGTCAGGGTGTCGCCCTCATCCCGCAGCTCGCCATCGCGCAGCCCTCCCCGCAGGTCCGGCTGCTGCCGCTGGCGATGCGCCGTCGCACGCGCGTCGCCTACCGCAGGGGCGCGGGCGGCCACCCCGCGGTCCTCGCGTGCGTCTCCGCGCTGCAGGGCGCCACCACCGCCTTCCGCGATTGGTCCCGATTGTCACCATCGGACGGTTGATCGACGTACCGCTATCTGTTAATACTGTTTCCTGAAGCTCGCGGTGCCCGCCGGGGCCGATCGCCGCGCCGGGCACCGACCGGCCGGCGGCACGCCGCCCCTTCCCCGAGGAACACCAATGGTGCGCAAGAGAACAGCCGCCTACGTCGTGGGCACCCTGCTGACCGGCGTCGCGGCGATCGGCTACGGCCTGCCGTCGGCCAGCGCCGCGACCGCCGGCCCGATCACCGGCCTCGGTGGCAAGTGCGTCGACGTCGCCGGCGCCAACCCGGCCAACGGCACGCCGGTGCAGCTCTACGACTGCAACGGCAGCGCGGCCCAGACGTGGACGGTCGGCAACAGCGACAGCTCGATCCGCGCGCTCGGCAAGTGCCTCGACGTCACCGCCGCGTCGACCGCCAACGGCGCCAAGATCCAGCTGTACGACTGCAACGGCACCGGCGCCCAGAAGTGGAGCGCGGCCAGCGGTGGCGCCCTGATCAACACCGCTTCGGGCAAGTGCCTCGACGTGACCGACCGGAGCACCGCCAACGGCGCCCGACTGCAGATCTGGACCTGCGGCGGCACCACCAACCAGCAGTGGACCCTTCCCGGCGGCGGCACCCCCACCCCCACGCCGACCGCCACCGTCCCGGCCGGCACCAACCTGGACGACCCGGCGAAGAAGGACGTCGCCATGCAGCTCGTCTCGGCGGCGGAGAACTCCTCGCTCGACTGGCGCGCGCAGTTCTCCTACATCGAGGACATCGGCGACGGTCGCGGCTACACCGCAGGCATCATCGGCTTCTGCTCCGGCACGGGCGACATGCTCGAACTGGTCCAGGCGTACACGAACACCAAGCCGGGCAACGTGCTGGCCGGCTACCTGCCGGCGCTGCGCGCCGTCAACGGCACCGCGTCGCACGCCGGCCTCGACCCCAACTTCCCCCGCGACTGGCGCACCGCCGCCAACGACTCGGTGTTCCGGGCCGCGCAGGAGGCCGAGCGGGACCGGGTCTACTTCAACCCGTCGGTCCGCGACGGCAAGAACGACGGGGTGCGGGCGCTCGGCCAGTTCGCCTACTACGACGCGGCGGTCATGCACGGGTACGAGGGGATGCGCCAGATCCGCAGTCGTGCCCTCGCCCGCGCGAAGCCGCCGGCCCAGGGTGGCGACGAGCGGACCTGGCTCAACGCGTTCCTCGACGAGCGGGTCATCGAGATGCGCAAGGAGGAGGCGCACTCGGACACGTCCCGCGTCGACACGGCCCAGCGGGTGTTCCTCAACAACGGCAACTTCAACCTGAACACGCCGCTGACGTTCGCCGTCTACGGCGAGCAGTTCCGCATCGGCTAGTACCCCCACGGCACACGCACCGCCGCTCAGGGCGCCGCACCGCGGTGCCCTGAGCCGCGCCTGGGCACGACCCTTGCCTTGACGCTGACGACAAGGTTTAGCCTGGTCACGACGGGCTGGGCGAGGAGGTTCGATGCTGATCGGCGAGCTGGCTGAACGGGCCGGCACGAGCACCCGGACGCTGCGCTACTACGAGGCGCACGGGTTGGTACGCCCGCAGCGCTCGGCCAACGGCTACCGCGTCTACGACGAGGCGGAGCTGCGGGTCGTCCGGGAGATCCGGGCGCTGCTCGACGTCGGCTTCGGCCTCGACGACGTCCGACCGTTCGTCGCCTGCCTGCGCGCCGGCAACGCGTCCGGCGATGTCTGCCCGGACTCCGTGCTGGTGCTGCGGCGCAAGCTCGCCGAGGTCGACGACTACCTCGATCGGCTCACCGCGGTCCGTCAGCAGTTACGCACCCAGCTCACCCACGCCATCGCGCACCGGGAGAAGACATGCCCCAGGAAACGACAGTCCGCCCCCTGACCACCGTCACCGACGCCACGTTCGCCGAGCTGGTGCTGGCCAGTGACCGGCCCGTCGTGGTCGACTTCTGGGCCGAGTGGTGCCCGCCCTGCAAGATGATCGAGAAGAGCCTCGTCGAGCTGGCGCAGGAGTTCGGCGACCGCATGACCATCGCCAAGCTCAACTCCGACGACAACCCGCAGACCACGCGCCGCTACGCGGTCATGTCGCTGCCGACGCTGTTGGTGTTCCGTCGGGGCGAGGTCGTCGGCTCGGTCGTCGGCTCCCGGCCGAAGCTCCACCTGCGGCAGAGCCTCACCCTGCACGCCGGCCTCTGACCGCCGTGCCGGATCACCGGCTCAGCTCTCGACCCAGCCGTGCGATCTGGCGTGGTCGACAAGCGACTGTCGGATCGCGGAGAGCTGGGCCCCGGTCAGCGTCGGCACCCGCTCGATCAGCAACTCCGTCACCTCGTACGTGAACTCGCGCGGCGACAGGACGTCGCACATCCCGTCGTCCTCGCCGGCCAGCCCGGTCCGGCTCGGTGTGACGGTCGGCGCCCGTTCCGGCCGGGAGACCCCGACCGGCTCGATGATCCGCAGGGACGCCACCTTCAGACCGCGCTCACCGGCCTCCACCTCGTACTCGACGCGCATGCCGGGATGCACGAGATGCCGCTGCTCGCCGAAGTCGTTCGCGTGGACGAAGATGTCCTCTCCGCCCTTCGACGGCGCGATGAACCCGTAACCACGGGCGTCGTCGAACCGGATGACCTTACCTACCGCACCCACCGCCACCACCCACTCCACCACTCGACCAGGCGCCCGACCCGGCTCGCACACGGTCTGCCAACGGTACCGGAGCACAGTGGGTGGCCCGTGGTGAGCGATCTCGTCCGATCGGATGATCCGCGTCAGTGGTGGCACCGGCCCGGTACGCGGCGACGCCCCGACCGCTGTGACTGATGCGGTCGGGGCGTCGCCAGTCCTGGTCAGTCGTCGTCGCCGGAGTCGTCGTCATCGTCGTCGGACTGGTCGCCCTTGTCGTCCGACCGGTCGCCCTTGTCGTCGTCGTCGACCGGCTCCTGCTCGGCCTTGACCACCGAGCCGTTGTCCCGGTCGACGTCCACCTCGTGCTCGGTGTCGCCGGCGACGATCTCGACGCTCCACACCGGACGGCCGTTCTCCTGCTCGGCCTCGACCTCGACGATCTGGCCGCCACCGGCCCTGGCGAGCGCGATCTCACCGGCGCGGTGCGCGTCGACCGCGCTGCCCGTCGGCGGGGTGCCGGCGGACGGCGTGCCGCTCGACGGCGTACCCGACGGGGTTGCGGCCGACGGCGTGCCGCTGGCTCCCGGCGCGACAGCGGTGGCGCTGTCGTCCGGCGCGTCCGTTCCCGTCGGCGCGACGGTCGCCGCGGCGAGCGCCGTGTCGCCGCCCCGCGTGTCGTTCGCGGCGGCGACGCCCAGGGCGACCCCGGCCACGGCCAGCACCGCCGAACCACCGACCGTCGCCAGAAGCAGATTGGTGCGCTTCATCGTGGTGTCCACCTCTCCTCGGTTGTCGACTCCGAGGATCGGTCGGATCGCGATAGCACCGCGCTGTCCGGACCCTAAGGCCGGGTTAAGTCCCTCAGCCGCGCCGGTGGAGTTCCGCTTCGAGCCGCTGGACGAGCGTCTTGCGGTCCTTGCCGGCGTGCTCGTTGCGCAGGGCCGTTCGGAGCTGCCGCGTGTCGAGGCCACGGACCAGCTTGCTGGCCTCGGCGACCGACATCTCCGACATCCGGCCGGCGGTGGTGGCGTCCCGACGTGCCTTCTTCGCCGGCCCGGTGTTGGCGACGTACTGCCTGCCGGTGCGCGAGGCCTCCCGCTTCTTGGTGTCGGTCGCGCGCTTCTGGCTCTCCGACATCTCGTCCCAGGCCTTCTTGGGCAGGTAGCGGCTCGTCGTGCCGTCCTTGCGCGCACGGGTGTCGCCCTCTTTGGTCTGCCACTTCTCGTTGCCCCAGCGCTGGAGCGCTTTCTGCCGCTCGTCCTTTTCGCCCAGGAAACCGCCGCCGCGCTTCTTGTACTCCTGGGTGACCAGCTGTGACTTGCGCGCCGACCACTGTCCCGGCCGGCCGCCCTTGTCGGACGCCTTGATCTCTTCCTTGATCTGCTCTCTGAGCTCGGGTTTCGTATACCGCGCCATGGGTGGCAGCTACCCGGCACCGCAGCGGCTATGCCTCTCGACGCGACGTCGGCGGGCCGAGCCGGAGCAGCACCTGCGCCCCGCCCTGCGGACCGGACCGCAGCTCCAGCCGACCGCCGCCGGCCTGCGCGGCGCGGCGGGCGATGTCCAGGCCGAGCCCGGTCGACCCGGCCGCGCTGGCACCCCGCCGGACCGCGCCCGACGGCATGCCCGGTCCCTCGTCGGCGACGGTGAGCAGCACCTCGCCGTCGTCGCGCGCGAGCCGGACGGTGAAGGGTGTGCCGTCGGGGGTGTGCGCGAAGACGTTGCCGAGCAGGGCGTCCACGGCGGCCGTCAGATCGTCGGCGGGCACCCCGACGGGGAGGGGGCCGGGAGCCAGGTCGAGGTGCACGGCCCGACCGGTGTCCTCGGCCAGCACCGACCAGAACGCCACCCGGTCCGCGACGATCGCCGCGGCATCCGACGCGGCCGTCCCCGTCGTCGGCGCGCGACGCCAGCGGGCCTGCTGGATCAGACCGGTGACCGCCCGTTCGAGCCCGTCGGCGGCGGCGGCGATCCGGGCCGCGTCGTCCGGGTCACGCAGCGACTCCGCCTCCAGCCGCAGCGCCGTCAGCGGCGTGCGCAGTCGGTGCGACAGGTCGGCGACCTGCTCGCGCTCCTGCACCAGGAGAACCTGGATTCGGGCCGCCAGATGGTTGAGAGCACCGGCCACCTCACGCAGCTCCGCCGGGCCGGCGGGCGTGACCCGGGCGTCCAGTTCGGCGTTCGCCAGCCGGTGCGACACGGCGGAGAGGTCGCTGATCGGCCGCACCAGCCTGCGCGCCAGCCGGTCGGCGACCGCCAACCCGATCAGCACCAGCACCACACCCAGCAGCGCCAGCACCAGCCAGGCCCGGGTCACCCCGGCGGTCAGCTCCTGCCGCGGCACCACGATGCGGATCACGCCGGTGCCGTCCGCCCGGCCCTGCACGGCGATGACCACCTCCCGGCCGGCCGCCGACTCCCCGGTGAGGCTCTGGCCGCGCGCCGCCAGGGCCACCGCGGGCGTACGGGGTGCCTGGGCGCCGAGCACCGTGCCGTCGGGCAGGAACACGCTCACCTGTCGACCGGACTCCGCGGCGAGTTGCTCGACGGTGAGCCGGATGGTCGACGCGTCGGCGGTGCCGACGACCGGCACGAGGCTCTGCGCGTCGGCGGTGGCCCGCACGGTGGCCCGGTCCTGGGCGACGGTGCGGACCAGCAGCGCCAGCGGCACCAGGAAGGCGACGAGCGTGAGCACGCTGACCGCCGCGACCAGCAGCGCGAGCCGTGCCCTCACGGCGCCTCCAGTCGCACTCCGACGCCGCGCACGGTGTGCAGGTAGCGGGGCTGCTGGGCGCTCTCCCCCAGCTTGCGGCGCAGCCAGGACAGGTGCACGTCGACAGTCTTGTCGGCGCCGCCGTACGGGATCTGCCAGACCTGGGTGAGCAGCTCGCGTTTGGTGACCACCTGGCCGGGCCGGCCGGCCAGGTGGTGCAGCAGGTCGAACTCGCGCGGCGTCAGCTCCACCGGCGTGCCGTCCAGGGTGACCTGCCGGGACCGGGGGTCGATACGCAGCCCGCCCACGACGAGGGACGGGTCCTGCGCGTCGGCGCTGGCGGGGCCTCGTCGCAGCACCGCTCGGGCGCGGGCGTCGAGCTGCGCGGCGGTGAACGGCTTGACCACGTAGTCGTCGGCGCCCGCGTCGAGGACCCGGACGATCTCGGTCTCGTCGTCGCGGGCGGTGGCGACGATGACCGGCACCGAGCTGACCGCGCGCAGCATCCGCAACAGCTCGCGTCCGTCCAGGTCGGGCAGGCCCAGGTCGAGCACGACCAGGTCGGGTCGGTCCTCCAGCGCGTCGCGCAGCCCGGCCATCGCGGTGGAGGCCGCGGCCACCGCATGGCCGCGTTCCCGCAGTGCCCGGATCAGCGGCGTACGGATCGTCAGGTCGTCCTCGATGAGCAGCAGGCGGGCCACAGCAGGCAGGCTAGCCGCTACCGGTGCCGGCGGGACGCGCGTTAACCGTGCCTTAGCCTCCGGATGTGCTGCCGACAACCACCGATCGGGGATAGTCGGTGGCATGAGCCGTCGTTCTGTCCTCGTCGCCGCCGGTTGGGTGGCCACGGTCGCCGTGGCGACAGTGATCGGGCTGGGCGCGATCCGGCTGGTCGGCGAGAGCATCACCGGCACCCCGGGCGGGATACGCAGCGAGGCGGAGATCGAACGGGCGCTCGCCTCGCCGGAGCCGGTGCCCACCGGCAGCACGGGCACCGGCTCGGCCGCGCCCGGCACCGCGTCACCCGGCCCTGGCACCGCGAGCGCCGCGTCACCGAACCCCGGGGTCCGCCGCAGTTTCGCCACCGGCGGCGGCACGGCCGTGGCCGAGTGCGGCCCCGCCGGCGTACGCCTCGTCTCCTGGGCGCCCGCGCAGGGCTACCGGGTGCACGAGGTGGACCGGGGCCCGGACGACGACGTCGAGGTCACGTTCGAGGGTGCGGCCGGCAGGCACGAGTTGAAGGTCCGGTGCATCGGTGCCGAGCCGGTGGCCGTCGCCGACGACTAGCGGGCCCCGCGCCGTGCACCAGGGTCTTCGGCGAACCCCCCGTGGGCGTTCGACAGGCAGCCCGACCCGAAGTCCAGCAGCTGAGCGACGGGCGTGGCCGGCATTGGATGCCGTGCCGGCCACGTCGTCGCGGTGGTTCAGCTGCTGTAGGCCTCCACCTCCCAGAGCGAGTGGCCGTAGCCGGTGCCCCGGGCCGTGCCGTAGATGCGCAGGTAGCGGCCGTTGGCGCCGAGGCCGCTGTGCTCGTCCACGCCACCGTCGGCGCCGGTAACCGTCTTCACTGTGGTCCAGGTGGTGCCGTCGTTCGAGGTCTGGATCTGGTACGCGCTGCTGTACGCCGCCTCCCAGCTCAGCTTGACCCGACCGATGGCGGTCGGGCTGCCGAGGTCGACGCGGATCCACTGCGGGTCGGAGAACGTGCTCGACCAACGGGTGGTGAGACTGCCGTCGACCGCCTGCGCGCCGGTCACGTCGGCCCCCTCGGTGCTGGACGTCGTCGTCGGCTTGTTCAGCAGCAGGTTGCCGCCGGTCGGGCCGCCGGCGCTCCCGTACACCTCGAACTCGTAGAGCGAGTAGCCCCACGCGGTGCCGCGGGTGGTGCCGAGGAGCCGGACGTACCTGCCGGAGCCGGTGAGCCCGGTCAGGTCGTCCACCCCGCCGTCGCCGCCGGTCACCGTCCGGACCGTGGTGAAGGTGACCCCGTCCGTCGAGGTCTGGATCTGATACCCGCTGCCGTACGCCGCCTCCCAGGTCAGCTTGACCCGGTTGAGGGCGTACGTGGCACCCAGGTCCACGTCGATCCACTGTGGATCACCGAAGGCGCTGCCCCAGCGGGTGCCGGCCACGCCGTCGAACGCGTTCGCCGCGACGAAGGCGCCCTCGAAGCTGGATGCCCGCGCCGGCTTTCCCTTGGCCAGGTTGATGCCGGGGTCCGGGTCGGGGTCCGGGTCCGGCCCGGGACCGCCGGGGCTGGTGGAGAGGGTGAACTCGTCGATGTCGAACCACGGCCCGGCGCCCTTGAAGACCAGGTACAGGGTGCGGGTGCCGGTCGGCGCGGTGACCCCGCCGGTGACCGTGGCGAAGTTGGCGTACCCGCCGGTGGGTGTGACAGTCGCCGAGCCCACCAGCGGCCCGGTGGGCGAGTCGACGCGCAGTTCCAGCGTCCCGCCGCCGCCGGCCGGGGCGCCGACCCGTGCGCTGAACGACTGGATGCCGGTCAGGTTGTAGGGGCGGAACGAGATCCAGTCGTTGTTGTCGACGTAGCCGACCGCCGCGCCGCCGTGCCCGGCCGCCCCGGCGACGATCTGGACACCCGAGGAGTCGCCGAAGTGCTCGGCCTGGCGCACCCGCGGTTGCAGCACGGCCTGGGTGTGCGTGGTCAGCGCCGGTTGGCCGCCCCCGCCCAGATCCGTGTACTCGGCGTCGATGATGCCGAAGATGTTCGCCGCCGTGTCGTGCTCGCCGTCGGCCGAGGTCTGGATGACCCCGGTGCAGCCCTGCACGCTGCCGAGCTGGTGGCCGTGCGAGTCGTGACCGAGGACGTAGTTCACCTTGACCCGGGCGCAGTTGATCGCACCGTCCTGGGCGTCGGTGACGGTGACGCTGAACGGCACCGCGTCGCCGAAGGCGAAGGTCTGCCCGTTCAACGGGGTGTTCACGGTGACCACCGGGGCGCTGTTGCCGACCGTGACGACCACGCTCGCGGTGGCGGTCTTGCCGGTGGTGTCCCGGACCGTCAGGGTCGGGCTGCGGGTCCCGTTGGTGGTGTACGTGAAGCTCGGGTTCGGCGCGGTCGAGTCGGTGGTGCCGTTGTTGTCGAAGTCCCAGGCGTAGGTGAACGGGTCGCCGTCCGGGTCGAGGGTGCCGGCCGAGGAGAAGGCGACGGTCAGCGGCGCGGTGCCGCTGGTCGGGGTGGCGGTGACCTTCGCGACGGGCGCCCTGCCCTCGCGGGCGTACTCGATGCGGTAGAGCGCCGAGTTGGCGTCGCCGTTGAACCAGCCGGTGCCGTAGTCGAGCACGTAGAGCGCGCCGTCCGGGCCGAATTCCATGTCCATGACCTGCGTGCCGGTCCACGGGAACGGGTTGATCTTCAGGGGTTGGCCGGTCGCGTCGAGCTTGACGTTCTTGATCCAGCGGCGGCCGAACTCACCGGCGAAGAAGGTGCCGTCGTAGTACTGCGGGAACGCCACGGGCGAGGTGTTGTTCGGGTCGTACCGGTAGACCGGCCCGGCCATCGGCGACAGCCCGCCGCCGGTGAACTCCGGCGGGGAGCCTGAACCGCCGTACGGCAGCCAGGCCGGGACGGCCGGCGGCAGCTGGTTGATGCCCGTGTTGTTGGGCGAGTTGTTGACCGGCCCACCCGCGCAGTCGAACTTCGGCCCGGACGGCCCGGACGGGAACGTGTAGTCGTTGTAGGCGTCGTTGCGGGCGGTGCAGTACGGCCAGCCGTAGAAACCGGGCCTGTCGATCCGGGCGAACTCCACGTTGCCCGCCGGCCCCCGGTTCGGGTCGGCGGTGCCCGCGTCCGGGCCGTAGTCACCGAGGTAGACGACGCCGGTGGCCTTGTCCACGCTCATCCGGAACGGGTTGCGGAACCCCATCGCGTAGATCTCCGGGCGGGTCCGCGCGGTGCCGGGCGCGAACATGTTGCCGGCCGGGACGGTGTAGCCGCCCGCCGCGCCGGGCTTGATGCGCAGCACCTTGCCGCGCAGGTCGTTGCTGTTCGCCGCCGTGCGCTGGGCGTCGAAGGCCGGGTTACGACCGGCCCGCTCGTCGATCGGGGTGAACCCGGCCGAGTCGAACGGGTTGGTGTCGTCGCCGGTGGACAGGTACAGGTTGCCGGCCGCGTCGAAATCCATGTCGCCGCCGACGTGGCAGCACATGCCCCGGCTGGTGGGCACGTTGAGGATCAGCGTCTCGCTGGCCAGGTTGATGGTGTTGTCCGCGTTCACGGTGAAGCGGGACAACCGGTTGACGCCGTCCCAGACGGCGAAGTCGGCAGGCGTGCCGGTGGCCGGGGCGCCACCTCCCGGTGTGCTCAACGGGGGCGCGTAGTAGGCGTACACCCAGCGGTTGGTGGCGAAGTTCGGGTCGGCCTTGATGCCCTGCAGGCCCTCCTCGTCGCCGGTGTAGACGGCCAGCGTGGCAGCGATCTTGGTGTTGCCGGCCGCGTCGGTGTGCCGGATCACGCCGTCGCGCGAGGTGTGCAGCACACCCCGGTCGGGCAGGACGGTGAGGCTCATCGGCTCGCCGGTCTCGGCAGCCCCCTTGGCCAGCTCCACCTGCTGGAAGTTGGTGGTGACGGTGGGGCCGCAGTCGGCGTCGACCGCCCCGGCCGCGGTCTGGATGCCGCCGAGCAGGTGCTGACGGAAGGCCGTGTCGGTGTACGAGGCGTCGGTGTGGCCGAGGCCGGTGTACCAGGCCCGCCCGCCGGAGTAGTTCTGGCACCAGGAGATCGGGTGGTCGTACCCCATGCTGCCGCCGGTGTAGGTGCTCTCGTCCAGGGTGGCCAGCACGTGCACGTTGCCCCGGGGGTTGGCGCGGTAGTTGTACAACTCGTCGAACCGGCTCCACCGCTGCGGCAGCGCCCGGGTGGACGGGTGCGCCTGGTCGGCGACCGTGACGGTGGCGGTCTGCTCGGCCGGGTGCGAGGCGAAGTACGCGCCGACGAGCCCGCCGTACCAGGGCCAGTCGTATTCGGTGTCGGAGGCGGAGTGCACGCCCACGTACCCGCCGCCGCCGGTGATGTAGCGCTCGAACGCCGCCTGCTGTGCGGCGTTGAGCACGTCGCCGGTGGTGGACAGCCAGATCACCGCCGCGAACCGGTCCAGGTTGGCGTCGGTGAACTGGGCGGCGTCCTCGGTGGCCTCGACGGTGAACCCGTTGGCGGCGCCGAGCTGCTGGATCGCGGTGATGCCGGGGGTGATGGATCCGTGTCGGAATCCGGCGGTCTTGCTGAAGACCAGCACGATGAACGGCGCGGCGCTGGCCGCGGGTGGGGTGGCGACGACGCCGCCCACCACGAGGATCGCGCTCAGCGCAGCGCCGAACCACGCTCTGAGGGATCTGCGCACGGGTAGGTCCTTTCGCGGATGCGGGACGACGTGCGCCGATCACGCCGGGTGGTGGTGTCCATGCATCGTTGCGGCTCGATACCCGGCGCGTCAAGGGTTCTCGCACCATCCGTGAGAGCGTTATCTCCGCAGCTCACAGCGACTCTCAGGGGCAAGATCAGATTACGGTTTCCACGCGGGCTCGCGGCCCTTGCAGCGCCGGTAGCGCCGGCGCGAGCGCCACCAGCATGCACAGCCCGCCCAGGGGCAGCAGGTCGAGCGTGACGGCCGGCAGGATGATGCCGACGAGCAGCACGGCGACGCTCCACCACGGCAGCCGCCGGCGGGCGGCGAGCAGGCCCGCCAGGACGACCAGACCGAGGAAGAACAGCTGCGGTACGACGTCGTAGAAGGCCACCTGGACACCGGGAACGTCCTTGAAGTCCGCGCCGAGCGCCGACATCTCCGCCCGGTCGGCAGCCAGCAGCCCTTCGACGATGTCCGCCCCGAACTGCACCATCGTGGCGGCGAGCCCGACCAGCGTGACAGCCACCACCGCCGTGCGCCACGGGCTGCGGCGCAGCAGGCCGGCCAGGGCCAGGACCACCGGCACGAAGCACACCATGCCCGCAAGGCCGACCAGGTGCGCTGCCTGCCAGTCGAACCCCGGGCCGTACGTCCCGTCGGACTTTCCCCACAGGCGTACGAGCCCGTAACCCACGATGCAGGCCGGCCCGGCGATGACGAAGAATGCGGCGCGTCTCATGGCAGCCATCGTCAGGTGGACGGCACACGGCTGGCCTCCGGGCGCAGCCCCGGTGCGGCCCCGGTTTCCACCTCAGGTCTTCCACCGAGCAACCCTGATCCCCGGCACGCCGGTGAGGGCGGATCATCGACATCGCGCAGGTGGCTGACCAGCATGTCGGCCCCGCCGACGAGACCGAGCACCACGGCGGCCAGGACCAGCACCGACAGGCCGGGCAGGCGGGCCACGGCAGGCAGGCTAACCGTTCGTCATCAGGACCATGCGATCTCACCGTGACGGTCGACGAAGCGGCCCGAGCGATGGCCGGGCCCCTCCGTGGCGAGGGTGACGATGGCGTCCGTGCCCTCGGTGACGGCCTGTGGCCCGCTGTGGCCGTTGAGGTCCGTGGCGGTGTAACCGGGGTCGGCGGCGTTGATGCGGACGTCTGTCAGCGCCTTGGCGTACTGGCTGGTCAGCATGGTCAGCGCCGCCTTCGACGAGGTGTAGACCGGGGCGATGACGCCCGACTCGGCCCGCGACGGGTCGTGCGTGGCCGACAGGGAGCCCATCGCGCTGCTCACGTTGATGATCACGGGGTCGGTCGAGCGGCGCAGCAGCGGCAGGAAGGCGGTGGTCGTCCGCACCACGCCGACGAGGTTGACGTTGAGGACGTCGAGCAGGACGTCGCCGGTCAGGTGGCTCGGGTCGCCGAACGGCCCGTGGACGCCGGCGTTGTTGACCAGTACGTCGATGTGGCCCTCGTGCCTCTCGACGTCGGCGGCGGCAGCGGCGACGGATTCGTCGTCGGTGACGTCGATCTGCACGAACCGCGCGCCGAGGGTGTCGGCCGTCGCGGCGCCGGCCTCGGGGTCACGTGCCCCGACGAGAACGGTGTGACCCAGGCCGATGAGGCGGCGGGCTGTCTCGCGGCCGAGGCCCTTGTTGGCTCCGGTGATGAAGGTGATCGTCATGCGGTCCATCGTTTGCCGTGGCGCATCGGCGTGCCAGAGACGTCACAACGGTAGGACGAGCGATACCACCCTCATGGCCAGGGTGTGCGTGACAATCGAGGCGTGATGACGCAGGCCGCGGGGCTGGGGGCGACGATCCGCGCGTGGCGTGACCGCCTGTCGCCGGCCACCACGGGTCTGCCCGCTGGCCGTGGGCGCCGGGCCGCCGGACTGCGACGGGAGGAACTGGCCGAGCTGGCCGGCGTGTCGGTCGACTACATCGTGCGACTGGAGCAGGGCCGGGCGACCACACCCTCGGCGCAGGTCACCGCCGCGCTCGCCCGCGCCCTCCAGCTGACCACCGCCGAGCGCGACCACCTGTTCCGGCTGGCTCACCTCGCTCCCCCGGCGGCGGACCAGATCTCCGACCACATCCCGCCGGGTGTGCAGCGGGTGGTCGGTCGCCTCGGTGACGCCGCCGTCGCCGTCTTCGCCGCCGACTGGCAGGTGATCTGGTGGAACCGGAGCTGGGCCGCGCTGCTGGGGGATCCGTCGGCGTCCCCGCCGGGCCTGCGCAATTTCGCCCGCGACACCTTCCCGGTGACCTCCGACGGGCCGGCCATGTCACGTTGGCCGGTGATCTCACTGGACGCCGACGCCACGAGCGCCGCAGTCGTCTCCGACCTCCGGCGTGCCACCGGCCGGTTTCCACACGACAGACGTCTGGCGAAGCTCATCCGCGAACTCACCGAGGGCAACGATCGGTTCGCCGAGTTGTGGGCCGCCGGGACGGTCGCCGCACACCGCGAGGACCGCAAGATCGTCAAGCACCCGTCGGTCGGTGCGGTCACTGTCGACTGCGACGTTCTGGCCGACGGCGACGCCGAGCTGAAGATCGTGATCCTCACCGCGGCGCCCGGCACCAGGGACGAGGCCAGCATGCGCCTCGCCGCGGTGGCCGGGGTGGCCAGCCCGTCCGAGCCCGTTGGTGAGGCCGCCCGGCACGACCTGCGTTGACCCCGGCCCAGCGGCCCGCCACGGCGCCGCCGGGAGCGAGGGCGGACGGTCGAGTCGCCACGCGGACCGGGATCGGCTCGACCGCCAACCTTCGGCACGCCTTCCGGCGCGAGCTGGGGGTATCGCCCCAGGCGTACCGCGCCCGCTTCCGTGCCCGCCGCGCTCCGACCGGGACCGCCCGAGCGCCTGTGGAGGCCGGCCCGACCGGAGGCCGCAGAGCGGACGACGCCGCAGGTCAAGGCCGGGAAGCATCGAGATCTGTCAAGTTGGCGACACTTTGTCGATCACACGGTTCCGGCCTCGACTAATACCATAGGCCCATGTCACCAAAGGTCTCGATTGTCGTCACGGACCGCCACCGTGATCTGGGCCCGAGAGCCGGTGCCGACGTGACCTTTCTGCCGCTCGGCGAGGACGACGGCGTCCCGGTCTACCCCAACTCGACCCCGACGCTGATGCGGGAGCTGGCGGCCGCGGGTCTGGTGGCCGAGACCTGGCATCCCGCCGCGGAATGCGAGTTCGTCGCGTCGCGTGGCCCGGTAACCGACACTCTGCTCCAGATCGTCGCCGGGATCGGCTCGTCCGCGGGGTGGTATGCCCTGCTGTCGCTGCTGCGCCGGCGCACCGGGCAGGTCACCGTTCGCGCCGTCGTGGACGACGGCGTCCAGCGGCGGCGCGTGGAGGTGACCGGCGAGGCCGCCGACGTCGTCGAGGCGCTGGGGATGCTCGACCCGTTCCGGTCGGAGCCCTCCTGATGGCGCTGGCCGGGACGGCCCGCCGAGTCCCCGCCAGTGAGCGGTGACATGAGGCCCGCCCGGGAGGCCTCGCGGCGCTACTCACCGGCCGTCGTGGACGAACGCCGCCGGCTCGTCGGGCAGATCGCGACAGTCATGGAGGCGTCCTCGATCATCCGTGACCCGGGCAGCCGGCAGTTGCTGCTCCAGGAGCTGAACCACGCGTTGGCCGGCGCGCTGGGCTACCGGGAGCTGAGCCTGCTGCGACCCCAGATCGTCGAGCTCGTGACGGTGTGCGTGGATCGCCCGGGCTGGCTGCGCCGCCTCGTCGACTGCATGGAGCTACTCGAACCAGGCAGCGAGCACACCATCACGCTGCTGCGCCTGGCCGACGAGTGGCACACGGTCGAGCTGTTCATCGACCACGACGTCCCCTGGCTGCGCGACGCGCTGTCGGCCGTCCAGGTGACCGGGGAGCTGCGGCGGTTCGTCGCCGAGACCCGCGCGACCCCTCCCCCGCCCTGGTGCCGGACGGCCTGGGACCTCCTCACCCACCTCGCGTCGGCGAACTCGCACGCCTCGGTGCCGCCGTGGCTGGCGCTGCTGGACAGGGTGACACCTGCCGTACCGGAGGCGGTTCAGGAGCGGATGCGCGACCTGGTCGCGCAATTGGCCCGGGACTGGGGAGCCACCGAACAGATCGAGGCGTCCCAGCCGGAGCTTCCCGCGCCCGTCGGCACCGCCTATCTGGTCATCCAGTTCGAGAAGTACGGCGGCGACGACGACAGCTACATCATGTCGCACTGGTATCAGTGGTCGTCTCCGGTGTGGCAGCCGATTCGCGGCGAGGACCGGCGCGTCTGGTACGGGGAGCTCGAGGCGGCCGTCGACCAGGTCATCAACGAGACCGAACGCCGGTGGGCGGATCAGAGCGGTGCGGTGACCATCGAGTTCGTGCTGCCCTGGCAGCTGATCAACGAGCCGGTCGACACCTGGCGCAAGGAACTCCAGTCGCCGCTGCCCAGCCCGCTGACGACGGAATATCCGCTGGTGATCAGGAGCCTGGACCGCATCCGCGCGGGCCACTGGCACCGGGTCTGGCGCAACCGTTGGCAGGGCCTATCCGGAAGTGACGGCGACCGGCAGCTGATCCACTGCGCGTCGCGGCACCAGGTCGACGTCCAGCTCCAGGCGGCCCTCAACAGCAAGAGCAGCGTCGCGGTGCTGGTGCTCAGCGAAACCCCGACCGCGAACAGCGACGGTGAGCGGCAACTGCTCGTCGGGTTGCGGTCCGGAGTTCCGGCAATCGTCTGGCACCGGAACGCACCATCCACAAAGGACCTGTGCGAGACTGTCGCGTCGATGATCGGCGATCACGTGTCCGGCCGAGGGGTGGTCGAGCTTCCGCGTCATGCCGCGCGCCTGCGGCAGCTCGCGTGGAGTGAGGACCCCGACGTGCTCGGCCCGCACATGGGACACGGCTTGGTGATTTTGTTCGACGACCCGGACCGGCAGCCAGGGGGCACGGCCGCCACCGACGACGGCAGGCGAAAGGTTTTGGCATGAGCGGCACCGACCACCGGACGTGGTGTGCCGCCGACGGGGCCCGCCGCCAACGATCGGCGCGGCTCACCTCCACCTCGGCGGGTACGCGATGAGCCGGCCGGCCTCGGCGACCGCCACCGCGGGGAGTCGGCAGGCCGAGGCCCTCGGGCTCGTTCCGGCACGCGGCGGGCGCGAGCTCGTCGTGGTCGTCGACCACGACCCGGTGATGGAGTTCTGGGCCGACGAGGTCTCGACGTTCGTGGCGGTGCTGCGGGCCCAGCGCGCCTTCGCCTCGGTCGAGGTGATGCGCCTGACGGTCGACGACGGCGCGGTGTGGGTGGCCGGCGAGTCAGGGGCGGGCAAGGCCCCGCCCGCCAGCCTGGTCGACCCCGCCGGCGAGCGGGTCATCTTCCTGGTGACGCACGGCGGGTCGGACGCCTGGCGAACCGGACTGGTCCATCCTGTGCTGGCCGCGTGGGCCGGCAGCGTGCCCGTCGCCGTGGTCAATCTGCTGCCGCAGCAGCGCTGGCGCGAGCGGGGCATGGAAACGACCGAGGTGGCGTGGCGCCTCGACGGCGCGGGAGCGGCGACCGCCCGGTCACCCTGGCGGCTCACCGGCCCGGATCTGCGCGCCCCCGACGATCGGGACGACGCCCAGCCGACGGCCGTGCCGGTCATCGAACGTGGCATGGACTGGTTGCAGCGGTGGAGCCGACTACTGGCCGAACCGTCGGCGGGCGAGCTGCGGACACCCGCGCTGCTCCTGCCGTCCGACGAGCCGACAGCCCGCCGACCGGGCCGGTCACTGACCGCTCACGATCTCGTCGCCCGGTTCCGGGCCACCGTGTCGCCCGCCGCGTTCACGCTGGCGACACGGCTGGCGGCCGCACCGCTCAATGTCCGGATGATCCGCGCCGTGGCGCGCACCACGGTCCGCTCCGGGCCGGAGCAGGTGACCGAGGTGCTGACGAGCGACCTGGTACGCCCGGTTCCGCGCACGGCAGCGGCCAGCGGCGACACCAGCATCAGGTACGAGTTCGTGCACGGTGCACGCGAGCGGCTCCTCACGCTCGGATACCGCGACCGCACGATCGAGGTCCAGCACCTCGTCGAGTACGAACTCGCACACGACGTGGAGGCGGTGCGCAACCTCGCCCTCCGCGTGAAGGACCCGCGGAACGCGTCGTACGAGCGCGTCACTCCGGTCGCCGAGCCCTACCTGCGGGTCGAACTGGCTGTTCACCTCTCGCTGGGTGGGCCGAACCTCGTCGCAGCCGCACGGCTGGGTGAGTCGCTCGGCTCTCCCATCCCACGGCAGGTACGTCGAGTACTGCAGCCGCCTTCCGTTATCGCCCACAGGACCATGGAGTCCGGAATGTCTGACAGAGTGAACTCGCCGGACCAGGGGGGCTCGTTCGGCAGCGCGCCCCACCTCACGCTGGACGCCGCGCGGGGCATCATCCCGAGCAGCCGGCCGAGCAACGACCTGCAACCCGCGCAATGGCTCGACGGGCAACTGCCGGCCATTGTCGGCAACCTGCCGCTGCGAAACACCAACTTCACCGGGCGGCGGGAGCTGCTCGACGGCCTGCACCAGCGGCTGCGCGCCGGCACCACCGCCGTGTTGCCGGAGGCGCTGCACGGCGCCGGCGGGGTGGGCAAGTCCCAGCTCGCCATCGAGTACGTCTACCTCCATCAGCAGGACTTCGACCTGATCTGGTGGATCCCGGCCGAACGACCGGCCCAGATCCAGTCCGCGCTGGTCGAGCTGGCGGCACGCCTGGAGCTGCCGGTCCCGTCCACCGCCAACACGGCGGTACCTGCGGCCCTGGAGGCACTGCGCATCGGGCGCCCGTACTCCAACTGGTTGCTCGTGTTCGATAACGCCGAGGACCCGGAGAGCGTCGAACAGTTCTTCCCCAAGGGCGGTCCCGGCAGCATCGTCGTCACCTCCCGCAACGGCGCGTGGCGGGAGGTGGCCAACAGCCTCCCGGTCGACGTGTTCGAACGGCAGGAGAGCATCGACCTGCTCCGCCGTCGCGGGCCCGACCTGGCTGTCAACGACGCCGACCGGCTCGCCGCGGCACTGGGTGACCTACCGCTGGCCATCGAGCAGGCGGCGGCCTGGCGCGCGGAGACGCGGATGCCGGCCGACGAATACCTGGAACTCCTCGACGCCAACCGGCCGCTGCTTGACGACGAAAGCACCCAGCAGGACTATCCGGAGCTCGTCGCCGCGGCGTGGAACGTGTCACTCAACTGGCTGCGCGGCCAGGACCTGCCGGCGCTGCGGCTGCTGCAGATGTGCGCGTTCTTCGCGCCCGAGCCGATCGGCAAGGTGCTCCTGTCGAAGCCGCGCGCGCTGCGCATCCATCCCGATCTCGATCTCCTCGTCCGCAACCCGGTCCGCCTCAACCGGGCGATCCGCACGATCGGCCGGCTCTCGCTGGCGCGCATCGACCACCGGACGAACTCCTTCCAGATGCACCGCCTCGTCCAACGGGTGCTGATCAACCAGATGGACCCGCAGGACCGGGACGCCCTGCGGCACGGCGCCCACATGCTGCTGGCCGGCAACGACCCCGACCAGCCCGACGACGCCGACCACTGGCCGCGGTACGCGCAGCTCTACCCGCACATCGTCGCCTCCGGGGCGGAGCGGTGCGGGAACGAACTCGTCCGGGACATGGTGCGCAACGAGGCCCGGTACCTCTGGCGGTGGGGCGACCATCTCGGCGCCCGGGACCTGGCCCAGCGTGCGTGGTCGGCCTGGCGGGCCGACGGCAACGTGGCCGACCCGGACAGCCTCCGGATGGCGAGCTGGCTCGGCTTCATGCACTTCGTGGTGGGCGATTACGCCGCCGCGGCCAGCCTGAACGCCGAGACCCTCAAGCTCTACCGGCAGACCCTCGGCGAGGACCAGGAGGAGACGTTGGACGCGCTCGGCGCGGTGGCCGCCGACCACCGCGTCGCCGGCGACTTCGCCGGTGCGCTGGACCGCTCACTGGCCGTGTACGAGCAGGCGAAGCGGAATTTCGGTGAGGAGGAGCCGTTCACGCTGCGCGCCGCGCACAACCTCGCCGTCAGCATGCGGTTGTCCGGCCTGTTCGGCCGGGCACTCCAGCTCGACGAGCAGTCCTACCAGCGCCGGGTGCAGATCTACGGCACCGACCACCTGGACAGCCTGAGCACCTTCGGCGGCATCAACCTCGACCGCCGGGAGTTGGGTGACTACGTCGCGGCGCACGCCAACCAGGAGACGGTGGTGGCCACGGCCCGCCGGATGCTGAGGTACGACGACCACCCGGAGGTCCTGCGGCAGAGCCACATGCTGGCGAGCTTCAGGCGCAAGGCCGGCCACCACCACGACGCCCTCGACCTGTCCAGCGACGTGCTCCGCCGGTTCCGTACCCGCTACGGCGACGACCATCCGGACACCGTGCTCGCGACGTTGACCTTCTCCATCGACCAGCGGCTGACCGGTGACCTGCGGGCCGCCCGGGAAGCGGCGGAGGTGGCGGTGGACGGGCTGCGCCGGCTGTACGGCGAGCACCACCCGCACGCGGCGGGCGCGCAGGTCGACCTGGCCGTGACGGTGCGCCTGCTGGGCGAGAGCGAACAGGCCCGCGAGCTCGACGAGGCGGCGCTGGACCGGCTGACCAGGCGGCTCGGCGATGCGCACGCCCTGGTGCTGGTCGCCCGGATCAACCTGGCAAGCGACCACTACGACCTCGGCGACGCCGCCGCGGCGCGGGCCCTCGACGCGGACACCCTCGAACAGTGCCGTCGGGTGCTGGGCACCACGCATCCCACCAGTCTCGTGTGCGCGCTGAACCTCGCCATGGACCTACGCGATCTCGGACGCGACGCGGAGGCCGGCGCGCTGTTCGACACGAGCCTTGAGCAACTCCGGCACACCCTCGGCGCCCGGCACCCGGCGGTCGCGGCGGTCGGCGCCGGCGTACGGGCAAACTGCGACATCGACCCGCTGCCGCTGTAACGGCCGGCGTGCGGTCCGGCGGGTCAGGCTGTAGGCCAGCCCGCCGGATCTGCGCTGTCGGGCTGCCGGTCCCCCAGCCCGGCACCGATCCAGCCGGCCAGCTCCAGCGGATCCGGGATGACCGCGGCCGGTCCGCGTGACCGCAGCCCGTGGAGCACGGCCAGGACGAGTTCCGGCCGGCCCAGGAGTGCCCGCGTCACCGGATCGCCGGGCTGGTCGACGTGGGCGAGGCCGAGACCCACCCAGCCGTGCACGCTGAATGGGTCCCGCCGCAGTTCGCCGAGGTAGTCGGCACGCGCCCGTTCGACGTCGCCGGCGACGAGGGCCAGGTCGGCCGCTGTGGCGCCGGCCACCGTCGCACCAACATCGTCGGGCTGAGCGGCCAGCCGGTTGAAGGCGTCCGGGTCGAACAGCAGGTACCGGCTCAACACGGCCCGCGCGTCGAGCAGTCCCACCGGCGGTTCGGCCCGCACCTTCGCGGTGCCGACGGCGTGTACCGCGTCCGCTGCCGGGGTACCCCGCCGCCAGGCTGCCGCGAGCGCGTCGTGGTCGGCGGGGTCGAGGACGATGTTGTGACCCCGCCACAACGCGTGGTGGTCCACGGCGGCGGCGTGCGCCACATCGCCGGCGGCGACCGACACGGGCTCGTCCTGGCATGCCGTCAGCTCCGCGGACAGGGTGTCGACGAACCGCTGACCATGCCCGGTCAGCCGACCGGACCCCGCGAGCGCCCGCAGGATGCTCAGGGTCTGTCGCCGCCACAGCGCGAACTCGAAGTCGGCGGCTGCCCGCTGCCCCGGCGCGGCCCGCTGTCGGTGGACCCGCCAGAACTGGGTGATGCCGGCGAACGCGTACGCACCCTGGAGCAGGCCGGGAAGCGGCCTGGGATCGTCCCGCCAGGGGGCGTAGTAGCGGAGGCGGCCGTCGGCCTCGCAGAGGGTGAGCAGGTGGGTCAGGGCACCGAGCTTCTGATGCTGGGACTCGTGCACCAGGGTCACCGCCAGTTGCAGCGGGTCGTCGGGTCGGGAGAGCAGGATGCCGCCGAACGCCTCGGTGCCGGAGGCCGACAGCGGGCGGAACCGCTCGCGGGACGGCACCGGCGTGAAGGTGCGCACGATGCCGCCGATCGCCTCGGCGGGGCCGGGTTGCTCGTCGACCAGCAACGCCCAGGCGCGGGCGAGGTCCGCGCGCCAGCCGGCGATCTCGGACTGCGACAGCTGGTCCGGCGGCGTGGGGCCGCGCAGGTCGCGGTACAGGTCGCGGTCGAGCAGTTCGACCCGGAGCCCGGCGCCGCCCGCGCGGACCTCGATGACAACGGGTTCGTGCCAGTCCGGGTCGCCGGCTCGGCACCGTACGGTGCGGGCGCCGGTCTCCAGGTCGACCTCTCCCCCACCGTTGGCCCGGACCCGGACGACGTCGGCCTCCGGCGGTACCGACGCGGCGCCCACGGTGGGCAGGACCGCCGTCCCGTGCCGCGCCGGGATGTCCAGTTCGAACGAGAGGCCGGCCCGGACGGCACTCGCCGCCGCGAGTGCGTGCAGGTAGCCGACGTCGGGCCAGGACGGTGCCGGGTCGCGGCTGGTACGCAGCCGGCGCAGGGTGTGTGCGGCCCAGCTGCCGACCTGCGGCCGGGCCAGAATGTCCTCGGTGATCTCTGGTGCGGCGTCGTACGCCCGGACCAGCAGGTCCCAGGCGTCGCTGGCGGGGGCGAGCGGACCGCAGGCGTCGGCCCGGTCGGCGCAGATGTCCAACAGGGCCCGCAGCACGATCAGCCGCCAGCTGCGCTCGGAGCGCCAGAGCGCCGCGATGCTCTGGTCGTCGCCGGCCCCGGTGGCCAGGGCGTGGAAGTGTGCGTGTGGGAGGCGGGTCGGACCTAACGGAAGGGGATCAGACGACATGCTCCTCCGAATCCGGCCCGGCGGACCGTATCCGGCTCGGGAAGGAGCCGCTGTAGCCACTGATGCTGCCCCCCGAGTCAGCGACTCTTTCTGCTACCCGCGAGATCGCCGCAGTCATGCCGGTGGGGTCAAGGGATCGCAGCGTCGCCACGGTCACCGCCGACAAGTCAGGCAGCTCAGACTCGATACCGGCGAGGCGTTCCTCCATGTACGGCAACCCCCAAGTGATGACAGTCGATAGCGACATTATTACGTACCGCTGCATGCGGCGAAAGCGGCGAGTGACGGGCACCAGGGTGGAAACGGTTCCCGGCATCCGATGTGGACGTCCGGCGAAACGCACACCGGACGGTCAGGGATTCGGTACCAGACGCGCGGCGGCGTTCTCGACCCGGGTCATCGCGGCCTCGTCGGTGGCGAAGAAGCGGACCGCCTCGACGAGTTCGGACAGGGCGCCCGGATACCGCAGGCAGGTCCGCACGACACTGATCGCGTCGAGCCGCGCCGCGCTGCTGCGCCGGATGGCCGCGTACACCTGGCCACGCAGCAGGCTCAGGATCTCCTCACGGTCGTTCGGCCGCAGGAACTCCGGTACCTCGAGCAGGGCCTCCACGAACGGACCCAGCAGGGCCGGGGACGGCGGCGCCGGAGCCGGTGGCGGTGCGCTCCCGGCCGCGGGCCCGTGCAGGACCAGGCCCTCGTCGCCGAGGGCGTTGCGGTGCCAGAGGTAGGTCGGCGTCTGCGCGGTGAGCCCGTTCGCCCGCAGCGCGACGAACCGTTCCCGCAGCAGGGCCATGAGCCGCTCCGGCTGCGCGAGGCCGGAGGCCTCCCTGCCGTCGAGCAGCCGCAGGACCTCCCGGCTGAACAGCCCGGTACGCCGCACACTCAGGTTGGCCGCGACCTGGCCGAGACCGGCGGCGAACAGGACGTCCTGCTGGCGGCCGACAACCGGCGCACCAACGGGAAAGGTCTCGCTGCCGGGCACGTGAGCACCGTCCGGTCGACCGTGCAACTGGCACGCGTCGATGATCCACACCTGCCGGTCGCATGCCGGTACGAGGTCCGAGGCGTACGAGGCGAGCATGGCGTCGAGGTCGAGGGAGCCGGCATCGGTGAGCGTGGCATCGGCGTAGTAGAGCTGCCGGTGCCGGCCGGTGTCGACCTGGCCGTGCCCGCCCCAGATCACATAGAGGATCGGCGCCCGCCGCGCCGGCAGGTCGCGCAACAGCACCTCGCGTACGGTCGCCCGGTCGGCCGGACGCCGCACGACTCCCGGCGCGAGGGCGTCCGGGCCGGGATCGGGCGAGGACAGCACTGTCACCTGCCCGGGCGGCACGCCCTGGGCCACGAACCAGCGAGCGAACCGGACGGCGTCGTCGACCGGTCCGGCCAGGCTCCACTCGGGGCCCGCCGCGTACCTGTCGATACCGACCACGACCACGTGCACATCGCGCGGATCGCGGTCACGGTCCATCGTTCACCCCTCATCTGCGGTGCGGCCGGTGAGCCGATCCAGGGCGGTCCGGGATCCGGTGCCGGTCGGTCCGCACCGCAGGGCACCCCTGCCGGTTCCGCCGGGGACTCCCGCCACAGTAGTAAGCGGTGGACATGCCGGCCACCCGCGTCGCCGGACGGCGACCCCGGGGCGGTGCGGCAGCCGAGGGCTTCCCTGGCTGCCGCACGGCTGGTCGCGGGTCCAGGGGCCGGCTACGTGACGCGGTAGGCGGTGTAGCGCACCCGGTCCGCCTCGCGGATCGCGGACGCCACGAAAACGCTCTGCTCCAGGACCGCCAGCGCGGGCACCGAGGTCTCCAGCCGTACGCCCAGGCGGAAGTAGTACTCGGCGGGGTCGACCGGCTCGCCGCGGAGCAACGCTTCGAGGATCTCCGGGAGTCCGCTGCGGACCCCGAACGTACGGAGGTAGACGTGGCCGCCGTCGGCGGTGCGCGCCGAGTAGCGTGTGTCGATCTCGATGGCGCCGTCGGGGCGGACCACTTGCCAGTCGGCGCCGCCCGGAAGGATCTCCGCCTCGAACAGGCCGGTGATCCGGCCGCCGACGATGGGCACGACGCGGCGGTGGCCCGCGCGGGTCACCCCGTGGTCCTCCAACGCGCCGAGCTGGACCTCCACCTCGAACGCGGCCTCCAGGCCGGGGATCGGCGGGGCGCTCACCGGGCCCCGACCGGCAGCTCGACGCTTACTCATGGGGTGTCCTTGGTGTTCGCGAGGGCGTCGCGGAGGCGTTCCAGCGCGGGCACCGCGGCGGCGAGGGCCGCGCGGTCCGCTGCCGGCAGGGTCGCCGCGGCGCGGGCGACCAGGTCTCCGCTCGCGAGGTCGAAGCGGTCGAACAGGTCGAGGGCCTTCGGGGTGGCGAGGACGTCGACGTGGCGGTGGTTGCCGGGACGGGGGCGGCGCTCGACGAGACCGTTGCCCTCCATGGTGGTCAGCAGGTTGCTGACCGTCGAGCGGCTCAGGCGGAGTCGTTCGGCCAGCTCGCCGGGACCGGACACGGTGCCCCGGGGCAGGGCCCGCACAATCTCGATCTGCGCGTCCGGGATCTCCGGCAGGTGCTCGGCGGCGCGGGCGGCGGCGAGCAGCGTGCGGCGCAGCGGCGAGATCACCGACGCCAGTCGCGCCGCGTCCAGCCCGGGCGGCTCCGGGCCGGTCACGGCAGGACACCGGAGAAGACAGTCGGCGTCAGGGAGGCCCGTTCGTTGAGGTCGGCGGGCAGGAAGCCGGCCGCCTTCTTGTAGCCGGTGGCGATCTCGGTCAACTCCTCCGACGGGATGACGTCGTGGACGTGGTCGAACCCGTCCGGTGCGCGTTCGTGGGCGAGCACCATCACCTGTTCCGGACCCTGCCGCCGGTTGCTCAGCACGAGCGCGGTGGTCGCCGGCCGCCGGTCCGCCTCGTAGGCGTCGAGCGCCTGCCGCACCGTCGACGCGGTGGCGAGGTGGAAGGCGAGGGTACGCGCGTCGAGGATCGCCTGCGACGCCCCGTTGGAACCGTTCGGATACATCGGGTGCGCCGCGTCCCCGAGCAGCGTCGTGTCCCCGTGGGTCCAGGTGTCGATCGGGTCGCGGTCCACCATGGGGTATTCGAGGATCTCGTCGGCGGCGGCGAGCAGTGCCGGGACGTCGAGCCACGGGAAACGCCAGTCTGCGAAGAGGGAGACGACCGGCGCGGGGTCGACCGTCCGGTTCCAGTCCGCGTTGGGCCCGGCGAACCCGGGCCCGCGCCGCTCCGCGACGACGTTGATCAGGCCGGCACCGATCGGGTACGCGACGAACTTCTGTTCCGCGTCCCCCGCCATGATCATGGTTCGCCCGTCCAGGAAGCCGGACGCCCGTGCCGTGCCCCGCCACAGCGTCAGCCCGTTCCAGAGCGGCGGTCCCTCGCCGGGATGGTGTTGCCCGCGCAGCGCGGAGTGGATGCCGTCCGCTCCGACGATCAGGTCGCCCGCGACGCTCACCTCCCCCGCCGCCGTCGCGAAGTACGCGACGCCGTCGCGGACGCCGACGAGCCGGTGCCCGGTGCGCACCACGTCGGGCCCCAGCCGTTCGCGCACCACGGTGAGCAGTTCCATCTGGAACCGGCCGCGGTGCACGGAAAGCTGCGGCCAGCGATATCCGGCGTCCCGTCCGCGCGGTTCGCTCCAGATCTGCTGACCGTGCCGGTTGTAGTAGGCGAGCGTGCCGGGGGCGGCGCCCAGCCTTTCCACGCGGTCGCCGAGGCCCAATTCGGTCAGCTCCCGGACGGCGTGCGGGAGCAGATTGATCCCGACGCCGAGTGGGCGCAGCACGTCGGCCCGCTCGTAGATGGTGATCTCACGGAAGCCGGCCCGGTGCAGGCTGAGAGCGGTGGTGAGGCCACCGATCCCCGCGCCCACGATCACGATCGCCAAGTCGTCGCTCCCTCCGCCACCGGACCACCAATCGCATAGTTTGGTCACAAAATCGTCACGCGTCAAGACGTATTCCCATCGAGATCCGACCACTCGTCTCGCATTGCGATTCGCCTTATCGGAATTCTTGACAATCAATCATCTCTGCATGACGCTGATCGACGCGGTCGGATGGTTCACCTCTCCTCGCCGGCCCTCACTCCTCCGGATGCACCAGCGCTTCGCACGGAAGGGCTCGTCCATGAAGAAGGCCACCGCCCTCGCTGTTCTCACCGCCGTCGCGATCGCCCTGACCGGCTGTACGGACTCCGACGCCACCGATCCGTCCCCCGGGACGAGCGGCGACCTGCGCAAGGTCCGCGTGGCCGCGCTGCCGATCAGCGAGACCGCCGCGCTGTGGGGCGGCATCAAGGCGGGCATCTTCCGGGAGCAGGGGCTCGACGTGGAGGTCGTGCCCGCGCAGGGCGGCGCGCAGGCCATCCCGGCGCTGCTCAACGGCGACATCGACTTCGCCATCGGTCAGCCGTTCGGCCCGTTCCGCGCCGACCTGCAGAACCTCGGTGTGGTGATCATCGGGAACTACGCGTCGTCCTACGCCGACGGTGACGACATCAACGCCGTGGTGACGTCGGCGAAGTCGGGCATCACCCGGCCCGCCCAGCTCGCCGGGCGCAAGGTGTCGGTGAACAGCCTGGGCGCCGCCGGCGACGTCACGATCATGGCAGCGGTCGAGAAGGACGGCGGCGATCCGGCGAAGGTCAAGTTCGTCGAGGTGGCCTTCCCGGACGCGCCGGCCCAGCTCGCCGCCGGCAACATCGACGCCGCCTGGGTGACCGAGCCGTTCATCACCCAGCTGCGCAAACGCGGTGACGTCCTCGTGGTCGCCCCCTATCAGGCCACCGTTCCCGGACTCACCACCCTGACGACGATCACGTCGAGCAAGCTGAAGGACTCCAACGCCTCCCTGGTCGCGGACTTCTCGGCGGCGATGAAGAAGACGCTCACCTGGGCCAAGGATCCGGCGAACGAGAAGGACCTGCGTCAGGCCATCAAGGACAACCTCACACTGCCGGAGGCGGTGGCGGACTCCGTGCGGCTCCCGGCGTTCGGATGGGAGCTCGACCGGGCCGGCCTGGAGCAACTGGCGACGCTCGCCCAGAAGTACCGCGTCCTCGACCGGCGACCCGACTTCGACCGCCTCATCCAGCAGCAGTAGCCGGCCGATGCGCAAGATCCTGCTGGGCGCCGCCGGTCTGCTGGGGTTCCTCGTCGTCTGGCAACTGATCCCGACCCTGGGACTGGTCGACCCGCACTACCTGCCGTACGCCACCGACGTGTTCGGACGGTTGGCCGAGGAGGTCCGCGACCTGGCGTTCTGGCGGCGGGTCCGGCTCACCATGACGTCGTGGGCGATCGGCCTGACGGTGGCGACGCTCGCCGCGGTCGCGCTGGGGACCGTGATCGGGATGGTGCCGTTCCTGCGTCGCGCGACGCACACGACTGTCGAGTTCCTGCGGCCGGTGCCGTCGGTCGCGCTGATCCCCCTCGCCGTGCTGATGTTCGGCCTGCAGATGCGCGCCGCGCTCGTCATCATCGTCTACGCGGCGTTCTGGCAGGTGTTCGTGCAGGTGATCTACGGGGTCGCCGACGTCGACACGGTCGCCCGGGACACCGCGCGGAGCTTCGGCCTCACCCGTGCCGAGCGGCTTCGGTATCTCGTCCTGCCGACCGCGCTGCCGTACCTGATGACCGGCCTGCGTCTCGGCGCGGCGGTCGCCCTCATCCTGGCCGTGACCGCGGAGATGGTGATCGGCAACCCCGGCCTCGGGCGCATGATCGAGCTGTCCCGCTCCGCCGGAGACGCGGTCGGCCTCTACGGGCTCGTCGTGGTCACCGGGATGCTCGGGCTGCTGGTGAACGTCGTGTTCCGCTTCGTCGAACGGCGCTCGCTGGCCTGGCACCAGTCGGTGCTCGCGGACGAGGCGACCCGGTGACCGCCGTCGGCACGGGCCGGGCCCGCCCTCGCGACCTGGGCGTCCAGGTCGCCGAGAACGTCCTGTTCGCGGTCGGGCTCCCCGTTCTGGCCGTCGGGCTCTGGGCCGTCTGGTCCACCCGCTCGACGAACCGGTTCCTCGTCGGCCCCCGTACGCTCCTCGACGCGTTCCGGCAGACCTGGATCGGCCCGGCGTTCGCCGACGACGTGCTGCCGAGCGTGTACCGGCTCCTGATCGGACTGTTCACGTCGATCCTGCTCGGCGTCGCCGCCGGCGTCGTCATCGGCCGCTTCCGCCCGCTCCGCGAGATCCTCGAACCGCTGCTGGAGTTCTTCCGCGCGATTCCACCACCCGTCCTGATCCCGGTCGCGATGCTCCTGCTCGGCATCACCGACACCATGAAGGTCGTCGTCATCGTGTCCGGCGCGATCTGGCCGATCCTGCTGAACACGATCGAGGGCGTCCGGGCGACCGACAGCGTGATGCTGGAGACCGCGTACTCGTTCCGGATCTCCCGGTGGGACCGGCTGTGGCGGCTGATCCTCCCGGCGGCGAGTCCGCGCATCATGACCGGCGTACGGCAGGCGCTGTCGGTGGCCCTGATCCTCATGGTGATCTCGGAGATGTTCGCGTCGTCGGCCGGCCTCGGCTACCGGATCGCCTACTTCCAGCGGAACTACCTCATCGCCGAGATGTGGAGCGGCATCCTCCTGCTCGGCCTCATCGGCGTCGTCCTCGCCGTGGTCTTCGGTGTCGTCGAACGCCGCGTCCTGCGCTGGTACCACGGAATGAAGGAGGTCACCCGTGCCTGACGGGCGTCCCCTGCTGAGGGTCGAGCACCTGCGGAAGGTCTACGCGTCCGGCCGGGGCGAGGTCGAGGCGATCGGGGACATCAGCTTCACCATGGATCCCGGCGAGCTGCTGTGCGTCGTCGGTCCCTCGGGCTGCGGGAAGACAACCCTCCTGAAATGCCTCGCCGGGCTGCTCCGGCCGACCAGCGGCCTCGTCGAGATGGAGGGGTCGCCGGTGACCGGCCCGAGCCCGGCGATGGCTGTGGTCTTCCAGGAGTACGGCCGCAGCCTCTACCCGTGGCTGACCGTCCGAGGCAACGTGGAGCTTCCGCTTCGCCACAAGAAGCTCTCCCGCGCCGAACGCGGCCGGCTGGTCGACGACGCCCTCGACGCGGTCGGGCTGCTGCAGTCGGCGCGCAGCCATCCGTGGCAGTTGTCCGGCGGGATGCAGCAGCGGGTGGCGATCGCGCGCGCCGTCGCGTACCAGCCGGACGTGCTGATCATGGACGAACCGTTCGCCGCGGTGGACGCGCAGACCCGCGCCGACCTGGAGGACCTCGTCCGCGAACTGCACCTGACCCGTGGGATCTCCACCGTCTTCGTGACGCACGACATCGACGAGTCGGTGTATCTGGGCCAACGCGTGCTCGTCCTGTCCAACTCCCCCACCCGGGTGCAGGAGGACCTCGCGATCGACCTCCCGCCCGAGCGCGACCAGCTCACCACCCGGGCCCTGCCCCGCTTCACCGAGCTGCGGACCCGCGTCTACGAGCAGATCCAGCGGGCCAAGCGCGGGCCGGTCCCCTCGTCAGTAGACGCCCGTCCGGTTCGGCCCGGACCACAGGCCCGCGATCGGACCGACGGACATTGAGGACACCCCGGGCAACGGCGTTCGCCCGTCCGGACGAGCCTCGCAGCGGGTGCGCCGCACGTGATCATTGACCTGGCGACGTCGCCGACCCTGGCCCGATTCTGAACACCGGAGCGCATCAGTGGTGATCCCGTACGAGATGGCGGACATCGTCCCCGACGTCGCCGGCTCCGTGCGGTTGCCCCGTCGCCAGGCGGGCAGCTCGCCGCAGGGCCTGGCGACGACGTTGATCGCTGACTACACCGCGCGTACGCGGGCCTGGCTGCCCTCGGCGTCGATCGTCGCGCTGCTCGCGGAGACCGGGGTCAGCCCCACCGGCGGCCGCACCGCCATCAGCCGGCTGGCCCGCCGGGGAGTCCTCGAGAACCACCGGGACGGGCGGCGCAGCTCGTACCGGCTGACCCGGACCGCCGCCGACGAACTGCTGGGCGGCGGGGCCTGGATAGCCGGATTCGCCGCCGGGGGCGACTCGTGGGACGGGTCCTGGACGCTTGTCGCCTTCTCCCTACCCCAGGAGGCCAACGGTCACCGGCGCGCGCTGCGCGACCAGCTGCGCTGGCTGGGGTTCGCGTCGCTGTTCGACGGGCTGTGGATCTCTCCCGACGCGCCGAACCCGACCGTCGAGAACCGCCTCCGGGCCTTCGGCGTCGGTGCCATGAGCATCTTCCGGGCCCGGCACCTGGACCTGGCGAGTACGAGCGACAGGTCACCGATCGAGGCGTGGGACGTGGCCGCCATCGCCCACCAGTACGAGACGTTCCTCGAGCGCTGGCGGCCGCTGCTCCCGCAGATCCGGACCGGGCGGATCACCGGCGCCCGCGCGGTCGCCACCCGCACCGAGGTCATGGACACCTACCGGCGTTTCCCCGTCCTCGACCCGCAGCTGCCGATCGCGCTGATGCCCGCCGACTGGCCCCGGGGTCGTGCCCGGGAGCTGTTCGTCTCGGTCTACGACGGCCTCGCCGCGCCCGCCGAGGAACACGTGCGTGCGGTCGTCGCCCGGTTCGCCGACTCCCCCGACCCGGGCATCCGCGCCCACACCACCGGGGATCTCCGCGCGGGCGCCGCCTGACGGCCTCGACGCCGCGTCAGCCACGCCCGCCGCCGGTGGCCGGTGCCCACCCGTCCCAAACCGGCAGGTCGATCCGGGACGGGTGGGCGGGGTCGTGGGAGATCTCCTGCTCCGCCCGGACGGTGGTGGCCGCGGTGGCGGCCGGTTCGCCGGTGCCCGGATTGCGGGCGTAGCGCGGATGCGCCCCCGAGCTGACCTGCACGGCGATCCGGTGGCCGGGGGCGAAGCGGTGGAAGGCCGGCCACAGCGGCACGTCCAGGGTCACGAAACCGTCCCCGTCGGGCGGCGGGTCGGTGGCCGCCGTGCCGACGCTGCCGATGCGGCGGATGCCGTCGCACACGCTCATCGAGCGGCCGTCGGGGTGCACGTCGCAGATCCGCACGAACACGTCGGCGCTGGCGGCCGTCGAGCGGAACCGGACCCGGGCGACCGGCTCCCCGGCGAGGACGACCGGGTGTGCCAGCGGTGGGCTGCGGAAGACGACCACGTCCGGGCGGCGTTCGTGGGCGCTGGTGTCGACCGGTCCGCAGCTCGGGCCCATGTCGGGGCCACCGAGCGCCGGTGTGGGCCGGTCGGGGTCGTAGCTGTAGCGGGTGGTGCCCCCGTCGGGGATCGCCGGGTCGAGCAGCCCGGACGGGTGCAGGTACCAGCGCCGCGTCGCGGTGCCCGGCGGCGGCCACACAGGTAGGTCGTGCCACTGGTCCGCACCCGTGAGAAAGGCGCGCACGGCCGCCGGCCGGGTCGCGGGAGCGCCGACGAAGTGTTCCTTGAGGAACGCGATCGACTCGGCGAGAAACGGGCTCCGCTCACCGCCGTGGCCCCACGGGCCGATGGTCAGCCGGGGCGGGCGGCCGGCCGCGACCAGTTGGGCGTAGTTGCGCAGCTGCCAAGGCAGGAAGATGTCGTACCAGCCGGTGGCCAGGTAGACGGGTGCGGTCACGTCGGGCACCGATGCGGTGTGCGACTGCCGGGTCCAGTAGTCGTCGGTGAGCTTCTCGTGCGCCAGCCAGTCCTGGTACCAGCCGATCGGGTGGCCGGCCACGGCGGCATCGCCGCGGGCCAGGGGCAGGACGTCGAGGGCCTCGGCCAGCTTCCGATCCGGGCGCCGGGCGAGCCGCGCCCGGATCAGGGCGCCGCGCAGGCCCCGCAGGACCATCCGGCGCGACCAGCCGAGCGAGCCGCCCAGCCAGAAGGCGCCGTTGGTCCAGGTGACCGCACCGAAGTCGGCCATGGTGACGTTCAGGCACAGGGCGTCCGGGGCGTTCCCGGGGTCGTCGCGGCACATCCGTCCGGCCACCGCCCACTGGGTGTAGCCGAGGTAACTCTCCCCGTACGTCGCGACGGCGCCGGTGAACCACGGCTGGCGGCGTACCCACCGGTGGGTGGCCATGCCGTCGCACTCCTCGTCGAGCTGGGGCCGGAAGGTGCCTCCGGAGCCGCCCGTGCCCCGGCAGCTCTGCACCAGCACGGTGAACCCGGCCCCGGCCAGCGCGGGCGCGTGGGTGAGCGAGCCGTGCCGGCCGTACGGCGAGCGGACCACGATCGTGGGCAGCGGCGGTTCCCCGGCGCCGACCGGTTGGTACAGGTCGGCGACCAGTTCGACGCCGTCGTTCATCGGCACGCGCAGCCTGCGCCGCACGGTGAACGGGTAGGGCGGCCCCGGGGTCCGGCGGCGGGCACGTCGGAGCAGGCCGGCCAGCCGGCGGCGGACACCTGTCATCGTCCGTCCCTGTTCGACCTCGGTCGCTGTGGTCAGGAGGTGGTGGGCCGGGCACCTCAGCCCTTGAACGCGCCTTCCATGATCCCCTGCACCAGCTTGCGCCCGACGAAGACGAAGAGCACCAGCAGCGGAATGGTGGCCAGGAACGAGCCGGACATGGCCAGGCCCAGATCGATGTCCCGGTTCTGCTGCAGTGCCTTGATGGCGATCTGGGCGGTGTAGTTCTCCGGCGACTTCAGCACGATGAACGGCCAGAGGAAGTCGTTCCAGGCGTAGACGAACGTGAACAGCCCCAGCACGAACGCCGCCGGGCGCACCAGCGGGAACGCCACCCGCCAGAAGATCTGCCAGGTGGTCGCCCCGTCCACCCGAGCGGCGTTCATCAACTCGTCGTCGATGGTGTTGCCGATGTGCTGGCGCATCCAGAAGATGCCGAACGCGCTGACCAGCCCGGGGACGATCACCGCCTGGAGGCTGTCCACCCAGTTGAGGCGGGAGATGATCAGGTATTGCGGCACCACGGCCAGTTGAGCCGGCACCGTCATGGTCAGCACGACGATGAGGAACAGCGTGTTGCGGCCGGGGAAGGACAGCTTGGCGAAGGCGAAGCCGGCCAGCGCGCAGAGCACCGCCTGCCCCACGGCGATGGTGCTGGCCACGATGAGGCTGTTGAGCAGGGACTGCACGAACGGCACGATGGTGAAGACCAGCTTCGCCAGGTGCAGGAAGTTGCCGCCGGGCGTGAGGTGCGGCGGGAGGGTCGTGGCGGTGGCGGAGTCCGTCGTGGCCACCACGAACATCCAGTAGAGCGGGAAGACGCTGACCAGGCTCGTGAGGGTGAGCAGGAGGTAGACCGTCGTCGGGACGCGGTTGGCGTGACGCCGCCGGGCCCGCTTGGGTGCGGCGGTCGAGGTTCCGGGCTTCATGGACGCTCCGAGCGGATGCGGGTGGCCAGCAGGTAGTTGAGGCCGGCGAAGGCCACCACGATGAGGAAGAGCGCGACACCGACGGCCGCGCCGTAGCCGAAGTGGAACTGCCCGAACGACTGTTCGTAGAGGTAGAGGGTGACGGTCTGGCACTGCCGCGCCGCGCCGCAGGTGAGCCCACCGACCGGGTTGGCCAGCAGAGGCTCGGTGAAGACCTGCAGGCCGCCGATGGTCGACGTGACGACGGTGAAGGCGATGATCGGCCGCAGCGACGGGATGGTGATGTGCAGGAACTGCTTCCAGCCGTTCGCACCGTCCGCCGCGGCGGCCTCGAACAGTTCTCGGGGGACCGCCTGCAACGAGGCGAGGTACAGCAGCGTGTTGTAGCCGGTCCAGCGCCAGGCGATCATCGTGGCGATCATGACGTGGCTGCCCCACAGCGAGGCGGTGAAATCGATGTGCTCGAAGCCCAGCAGGCCGAGGATCCAGTTGATCATGCCGTAGTCCCGGTCGAACATCTGGGCGAACACGATAGTGGTGGCCGCCACCGAGGTGACGTAGGGAACGAGCACCGACATCCGGAACACCGTGGCCAGCCGCAGCCGCGCGTGGTTCAACATGTGCGCCAGACCCAGGGCCAGGAGCAACTGCGGCACCGTCGACAGCACCCAGATGCTGAACGTGTTGCGCAGCGCGCCCCAGAAGCGCGGGTCGTGCACGAGGTCGGAAAAGTTGTCCAGCCCCACGAAGCGGTGTTCACCGATCGGATCCCAGTCGAACAGGGAGATGTAGAAGGTGAACAGCAACGGGAAGAGCCCGAAGATCAGGAACAGGACGAAGAAGGGCGAGATGTACGCGTACGGAGCCAGCCGCTCCCGTACGCTCTGCCGGATCTGGCGGTTGCGGCTGGGCCGTGGGAGGTCCGGTGCGGCGGCGGCCGGGCTGAGCATGGTGGTCAAGGGGGTCACCTTCCCGACGCGCGGCAGCCGGGCCGGACCCGGCTGCCGCACATCAACCGTCCGTCATTCGCGCACGGC
The DNA here is from genome assembly GCF_021442385.1 of Micromonospora sp. MH99. Classification (GTDB taxonomy): domain Bacteria; phylum Actinomycetota; class Actinomycetes; order Mycobacteriales; family Micromonosporaceae; genus Micromonospora. The sequence continues at coordinate 11,412 of NZ_MUZA01000011.1, read as the reverse complement.
GTTCTTGACATTGGTCAGGGCGGTGTTCCAGGCATTGGCCGGGTCCACCTTGCCCTGCTCGACGCTGGTGAGGGTGTTGAGCAGTTCGGTGCCGATGGGGCCGTCCTTCGGGCCGAAGTAGAAGGGCTTGATCCCGACCACCGACTGGGTGTAGATCTTGCCGATCGGCGCGTTGTTGAAGAACGGGTCGGTCTTGCCGACCAGCTGCGGGTCCGTGTAGACCGACGGCGTGGTGGGCAGCGATCCCTGCGACACGAAGTGCGCCAGCTGGCCCTTGGGTGACTGCATCTCAGAGATGTAGTTCCACGCCGCCTTCGCGTTCTTGGCGCGCTTGGGGATGGCGAGGAAGCTGCCACCCCAGTTGCCCGAGCCGCCGGGGATGGTGGCGATGTCCCACTTGCCGTTGGTCTCCGGGGCGTTCGTCTTCATCTGGCTGAGCATCCAGGACGGCGAGCACACCACCGCGTAGTCGCCCTTCTTCATGGCGGCGGTCCAGCCGGACGAGAACGATTCCTGCTTGGCGGAGATGCCCGCGGTGAATGCCTTCAGCGTCACGTCGAACGCCGCCTTGACCTGGTCGTTGTCGTAGTCCAGCTTGCGATCGGCGCTGTAGTAGCGCTGGCTGCCCTGGTTGACCGCCTGGAAGAAGACGCTCGTCGGCGTGTTGTCCACGAACGGCTTGCCGGTCTTCTGGACGTAGGTCTTGCCGACGTTGATGAAGTCGTCCCACGTCGGCCAGAGCTTGGCGACCGCCTCCCGGTCGGTGGGCAGCCCGGCCGCCTTGAACAGGTCGGTGCGATAGGCGACCGCGAGGCCGCCGACGTCGGTCGGCACACCGACAATCTTGTTGTCCTTGGTGGTCGACTGCGCCATCACCCAGTCGAGGTAGTTGCCTTTGATGTCGCCCGCGCCCAGCGTGGTGAGGTCGACGAAGTTGTCCGGCGACTGCATGAACTTCGGCAGGTCGTCGGCCTGGATCAGCACCAGGTCGGGCACCTTGCCGCCGGCCAGCGCGGCGGTGAGCGCCTGGGCGGTCTCGGTGGTGGTGCCCACCTCGGTGAGCTTGACGCGCACATCCGGGTGCGCCTTGGTGTAGACGTCGACGTCGGCCTTCTGGTTGATGTTGGCGAACGACCAGAAGTCGAACGTCTTCGTGTCGGCCGAGCTGGATGTGCCATCCGATCCCTGACAGCCGGCCAGGAGGAGGGCGGCTGTGGCGACGATGGCTGCGGCGGTGGTCCGGACGCGTTTCAACGGCCCTCCATACGGTGATCGTGCGGGGCGGTGGTCGGGTGACCGCGGTGGATCGGAGCGACGGGCGTGCCGGCTGCGGGAACGGGAGGCAGCGGCTGACGGGCGGCCGCACCGACGGGGTCAACTCTGGCCGCGTCGTAGGCGAGATCGTCGGTTCCCGTCTCCGAAATCTATCGAGACATTTGCATGCCACTATTTCGTGCGCTGAGGCTACTAACTGCCACGTCATCCGTCAACAACCTCGCTGCCAGCAGGACCGCCCGCCGGCCGGGGAGCGTCCCGACCTCACCGCGCCGAAAGTTTCAGGCACCAGCAACCCGCCCGGGACCGGCGAAAGCCGGTGGCGGCGGGATCGCTGCTGCGGGGCACACAGGGTGCCGACGCCGAGGCGTACCAGCCGGCGGGCGACCTGCGGATCAGCCACCTCGACCGGGACGGCCCATGTCGGCCCCGCCGACGAGGCCGAGCACCACGGCGGCCAGGACCAGGACCGCCAGGCCCGGCAACCGGGCGCCGACCGGGACAGCCGCCATCAGCACCAGCGCCCCGCCCAGCCGGTGGACGGAGCGCTGCCCGCGGACCTCGTACTCCGCCCAGCCCTGCGCGAGGAGGAACAACGCCGGACCGCCGAGCATGATGACCGCCGGCGGCAACCCGCCCTCGTCGGTGGGGTGGGCGATGACCAGCTCGAATCCGACGGCGGTGACCAGCACACTGGCCACCGTCGCCAGGTGGATGTAGGTCGCCCGCTCACCGAGTCGCGCCGGGGACGTCGAGTCGCGGATCGCGGTGGGGAGCAGGTGTCCGGCGCGGTGGAAGTAGATCCGCCAGAACAGCACCGTGACGACGAACGCGATGACGAACGCGGCGACCTTCGCGGGGGTCAACCGGTCCGCGCTGGAGGCCAGGCCGATCACCAGGATCGCCTCGCCGAGTGCGATCAGGAACACCTGCTGGTAGCGCTCCACCAGGTGGACCCCGTTGATCACCCACTGGTTCACCCGGGAGGCGCCGAGCCGGGGTATCGGCCAGCCGGTGGCGAACCCCACGTACTCGATGGCCAGGGCACCGGCCCAGACGGCGGGACGGGAGTGCTCGCTCACGGCGGCGCCGATGAGCCAGGGCACCGCGGCGACTGCCGTCCAGATCGTGATGCGGGTGGTCACCAACCGTCGTGGATGGTGGCGCAACGCCAGAGTGAGCGCGAGCGGCCGGCCGAGCTGGATGGTGACGTAGGTGACCGCGAACACCACGGCTCGGCCGCCGAACGCGTACGGCATCCCGATGGCCAGCACCAGCGCGCCGAACATGACCACGATGACCAGCGCCTGAACGAACGTCAGCGCCGGATCGTAGAGGCTGGTGACCCAGGCCGCCAACATCCAGATCAACCAGAGCAGCAGGAAGAAGAACAGCGCCTCGGCGGCCCCCGCCCGCACGTCGCGCTCGGGCTCGCTGGCGTTCAGCTCGGTGATGAGCCGTTGCGCGACCCGGGTGAGGGCGAAGACGAAGACCAGGTCGTAGAAGAGCTCGAGAAACGCCGCCCGGGGCGAGGCCACCGGATCGCGCAGCAGCCGTCCCGTCCACGCGTGCGACATCCCGCATACACCCCTGGGCATCAACGATCTCTGGGACGGGGGGTTGCGTGCGGTCGGTCGCCCGGAGGGCGGAGCTCCTATAGTCGGGCGGTGGGCACGGAACAGGTACGGCAGGCGTACGCCGCGGTCGCGGATCTCTACATCGAACTGTTCGGCACGCGTGAGAAGGTGGACCCCGACGACCTCGCCCTCATCGGCCGGCACCTGGGGGGCCGACCCGGTCCGGTGCTCGACCTGGGCTGCGGCCCGGGTCACCTCACCGACCACCTACGCTCGCTGGGCGTCGACGCCACGGGCGTCGACGTGGTCCCCGAGTTCATCGCCCACGCGCGGGCGACCCATCCCGGCGGCAGCTACCGCCTCGGGTCGCTGGACGACCTCGACGTCGCCGACCACTCAGTCGCCGGCATCCTGGCCTGGTACTCGCTGATCCACCTGCCGCCGGAGCGCCTCGACGGCGTGCTCGCCACGTTCCGTCGCGCCCTGGCCCCGTCCGGGAGGTTGGTCCTGGGCCTCTTCGCCGGCGACGAGGTGGACGCCTTCGACCACAAGGTCCTGACCGCCTACCGGTGGCCCGTCGACGAGATCTCCGAGCGGCTGGCGCGCGCCGGCTTCACCGAGGTCGAACGCCTGGAGCGCCGGGATGGTGGCATCCATCGGCCGCATTTCGCCATCGCGGCGGTCGTCACCGAGGAATGAGCCGGCGCGGTCGCGCGGCGGACACCGCACGGAACTCAGCCGACGCTAGTTCCGCCGATCCTGCATGAACCGGCAGGATTTCAACCAGAGCTTCACCGCGGTAGTCGCCGCCACCGTGCTGACGAACTGCCAATCCTTCACCCGGTCGGGCTCACCGAAGTCGGCGATCCCCCGCATGACCATCCAGGGAACGGCCTGCTCATCGCAGGTGACCGCAAACCCGGCGCCCTCCATCTCCAATGCGCCGGTGCGGCGCTCCGGGCCGAACCACCGCGCCCGCCGTCCGACTCTGCCGTCCTCCACCAACTCGTCCTTGGCCTGGATCGTCTTCAGTATGAGCCTTGGACGGTAGGTCGCCGGGTCGAAGAGCTCAGGGACCTGCAGATCGTCCAGGTCGGCGGTTGCCGCCGCGACCTCCTTGGCGATCAGGTCGTGCCAGCCGAGCCGCTCCGGCCGGAACGACGTCATCTCGCGGGCGATCCTGAGGTCCGGGTCCAGCGACGCCGGGTCGGGCTCGTAACCGCGGGTCGTCGATATTCCGCGCCCGGTGTCGATGATCTTGTCGCCGAACACGACGTCGCCCAGTCTGACCTGCCCACTGTGACCGGCTGCCATGCCGACGAGGCAGCACAGCCTGACCTCGTACGTGGAGAACACGGTGTGCAGGAAGGCGGCCATCCGACTGTTACCGGCCGTCCCGCACTTGGTGATGATCCCCTTCAGCGGTGGCTGACCCTCACGCGCCACTTCGACGTCGAAGAAGTACGCACCTCGCGCTGAATAGTCAGGTTCGCGTCGGAGGTCGACGCCCAGCGCCACCTTCGCTGCGTCGAACTCCCGCTCCTTCACCGTAACGAGCGCAAAGTCGACGCTACGCGACACCTGCCATCTGTCGAGCTGATCGAAGATGTCCTTGGCGCGCTCGGCATCGAGCCACCGCGAGCCCATGATCGCCGCAGCATGGACAAGGACCTTGGAGCGAAATCTCTCGTCGAGGCGGCTGACGGACCAAACAAGATCATCGAACATGATCGACGCCACGTCATCAGACGCCTCTGACCGCAGCAGAGCGAGCAACGTCAGAACGTCGTTCTCCGTCGGCTGTCGGGTCACGGCCTGCGCACCGCTTCCGCATCGGAGTCCGCGCGCTGCGTGGGCACGTCCTTCCGGGGAGCTGGCGGCCGCCAGCCGTAGAGCGAGTGTCGCTGTCCTGCGGCCTCGGGCGCAAAGTCGAGCAGTGTGCAGACGGCCTTCACGTTCAGGCCCTTCGCGAGGGCGATGCGCTCCATGGCGTCGATCGTGTCGCCGGCACCGACGAACTCGTCGATGAGGACCACCTCCTTGGTGGCGACGGAGTCCAGCTCCTGGCACCAGGGGGCGGCGTCATCGAAGACCCGCTCCGGGGCGGTGCCGTCAACCACCTTCTCGATCGCCTCGCGGGGGATCCTCACCACTTGGGCGCCCGACCGCAGCGACAAGCTGTTGGACAGCTTGCGGGACCCCTGTTCGCGTTCGGGGCAGACCAACAGGATGTCCTGCCCCACCGTGCTCGTCGACCGACGCACAAACATCCATAGCTTGTCGGCCAGCCAATTCCCATACTTTTCAAGGATCCGAGGGACGTCAGGGACCACGGGGTAGGCGCCCCGGCGGGGAGTCGGCACGTCATCCTCGGGCTTCACGCCGCACAGTCGTACGAGGTCCCAGAACTCCGCGGTGGTCAGCGCGTTGGTCCGCTCCTCGTACCGCCTGGTCTCTCCCACCACTGCCAGGCGGCACTCGGCCTCCAACTCGGTGCGCTGTTCGACCGACAAGAAGTATTCGACGTCGTACTCCGTGCCGTCGTCGCCCTCGATCCGACGGCGTCCGAACCGTGGCTGCGCTCCACCGACACAGAGGACGGCCAGGATCCGCAACCGGGTGGGACGCAGCGCAGCGGTAATGGTGGCGACCCGTTCCGCGAGCGACACCCCTGTGTTGACGACGGCGACGACGAGCAGCACCGATCGAGGGTGGGGATCCTCTGGCGCCTTGACGATCGCCTCGGAGAAGGACCGGACCGGCAGTGAGCCGGCGGATATGCAGGATCCCTTCAGTGGATTGGCAAGCCAGTTGGACACGGACTCGTGATAGACGACCAGGTCAGGCCGCTCGGCGGAGTCAGAGCCGAGCGCGTCGTCCAGCAGATGGCCGAGTTCGTCCTGTGCCCGGCTGGCGTCGAAGTAATGGCGCAACACCTTCCGCTCACCCTGACGGCCATGCGGGCTGAACCAGCCGAGCCGAGTGATCAGCTTTCGTTCCAACAGATCGATCGGCGCGGTCCGCAGACGATTCAACGCGCTCCGATAGTCGTCGACATCGTCGTCCGACCAGGACGAGGTGCCGCCGTCGGAGAGGAGATGGATCTGACCGGAGGTCAACCGCATCTGCAAGCGTTCACGAAGTTTGATGTCTTCCGCCTGTTCGGTGGGCAGCAGGATAACCAGGGTTCGATCGGCCCACTGCTCGGTGTCGCATGCGGCGCTTACCGCCGAGGCGAGATGCAGCAACGCCTCAGGACGGAGAAACAGCTCGCTGTTGACTGTCTGGGTGCTCACCGACAGATCGAGGATTCCGAGGTCGGCCCGGTCAGGAAGCTCCATCAACGCCTGAAAGAGCGGCTGGTAGACCGAACCGGTTTCGACGAGCGCCTTGTCCGTGGCGACGGTGTGGAAGGCAGCCGCCGATTCCGCGTAGCGCAGCGTGCGGCCGGCCACGATCCGGGCAACGTCCGCGTAGAAGGCGCGCTGCCGGTCGTCCGGTTCCTCGCCCGGCCCCAACCCGAAGCGAACGAGATCGAACGTGGTCTGTGACATCTGTGGGGACTGTTCCAGCATCGGACAGGCGCCGGACTAGTCGTTGAGCGGGAGGGTCACGACAACGAGATCACCGAGCACTGCCCCGCCGTTCGACCGATCGTAGGTGAGCGTCGGAGTCGGGGCTGGGACATCGGTGCCATCGCGCTGGTCGCGGGCCAGGGCGAGATGCGCATCGGCGCCGTAGGTGTCGAGTTGGCCGCCGAAGATGTCGACCACCGCGCTGGCGAGGACGGTGGGGCTGCTCGGCAGTTGCCAGGCATCCCGAACAGCCATGGGCGTGTGCGGCAAGGCTGCCAGCACGTTCTCCGGCTCGTCGAACACCAGTTCAAGCAAGTCAGTCGTCGCCACCCTGGTGGATCGCTCACCAGCCCCGTCCCACCAGAAGGCGATCTGGAGGTAGGCACGATCGCCTCGATGCAGTCCATAATGCGCGGCGACAACCGCGGTCTGCTTGTCGTGACCGATCGACGCGCGGATGAGGGTTTCCAGGATCACCAACCGGGCCACCTGGGCGCCAGGGCCGGCCAGATCCCGGTCGAGCGCGGCCACCACGTGCTTGGACAGCCAATCCGCCGCGTACCGTACCGCCGGCGCGTGCCGGGTGTTCGACCCCAGTTGGAGGACCTTGAGCGGAAAGATGTTGAAGGGGAGAGTCGGGCGCCTGCTGTTCCCCGGCGCGCGCTTGAGGTAGGAGTCGACGCGGGTCAGTCGGTACAGGCTCTCGGTGGTCAGCAATTGGGACAGCGACGTCTCGGAAGCGACCGTCACGGCATCCAGGAAGTTGATTTCCCGGAGAAAATCGATCATCTCTGGCTGCTCGGGGAGTCGAACTCTGGTAACCAGCCCGAGACGGTGCCGTTCGACGATTTTCGAGATGAGGTAGACCGGCCCGGCAACATCGGAGAAAGAGCATTCCGTCAGGTCCAGCAACGCCCTCGGCTCGCTTCGCCAGTATTCGGCTGCCTTGGCCCACGAACGCCGCAGCGGCTCAATTGCGCCGTCGCCTGGGATGGGGACCAGATAGCCGTCTTCGGCGGCCAACCTCTTCGCCGCCGACCGGCGGTCCAGGGCGTCCTGCAAACTGCGGCTCAGCGAACTGGTCGCCAGGCCCACGAACAACTTGGCGACGTGCAGCGCCAGCTGATCGCCCTTCGTCGGCTGGTACACCGTTGCCGATATCGACGCCTGCCGCCCCGTCATCGATACCCCAAGTCAAGTCGCGGACGGAGTGATCCTGAGCCCGTCCTTGTCCGATTGGGCGACACACCCATGCGTCAACATGACCAGCGGGTGAATCCCGAGCAGAAACCTAGCAGCGCGAACACGGCCTGTGAAGGTGCGACAGTACGTGACCGCGGTGTCGAAACCCGACAATGGACGGACGACCGATGCGGGGACCGACACTCGGGCCACGAAGCAGACCAAGAAGGCAACCATGACGCCAGGTAGTGACTGGGGGGCGACTGTCGGATTCTGCCGGCGATCTCCGGTCGGCCGAGGTCCATGTCCAAGATCGTCTATGCACGTGCTGACCGTTCGTTTGGCTGCTTCGGGCATCATGGGACGCATCATCGGTCGCGCGGGAAGGACGTGCATGGGCGGCGAAATCACCACCGGCGGGCTACTGCTCACCGAGTACGAGCAGCTGAAGCACGAGCAACGCACGCGAATCGGATTCCGCGACAACCTGATCTATGCCACTCTCGGATCGATGGCGGCGGTGGTCGCGGCCGTTCTCTCCGTCAAGGACCACGCCAATCTGTTGCTCCTGCTGCCCGTGGCCAGCGCCGTCCTCGGATGGACCTACCTGATCAACGATGAGAAGATCTCGGCCATTGGTCGCTACGTCCGCACGGACCTTGGTCCCCGCCTGATGGCGCTGACGTCGGACAGTCAGCCCGTATTCGGCTGGGAGACGGCACACCGCTCCGACGCCCGCCGCATCTCCCGGAAGTACCTACAACTCGCCGTCGACCTGGGTACCTTCGTCGCTCCGCCAGTTGCCGCCCTGATCGTCTTCTGGGCGAATGGGCCCTTGAGCTTCGCCTTCGTCGCCGTGTCCGGCATCGAGGTCGCCGCCACGGCCGTGCTCGCCTGGCAGATCGTCGTCTACGCCGACCTGACCCGCTGACCCACGACGTGCACAACCATGGGCGCTGGCCCGGCTCGACGGCAGTGACGACGAAGCCGTTACGGGGCAGGCGAAACCGTCGTCACACGGGCTTTCACGGCCACCAGCGGGTCGCCGAGGTGCCGCCCGGCATCGGTGGCGCCCAGCGGACACCGCGACGAACCCTCAGCCGACGCTAAGACCGCTGTCACGGCCCGTTCCTAGCGTGTGCGGGCATGGCGACACCACCCGTATCCCTGCCGGCGACCGCCGCCCGAACGGCCGACGCCGCAGCCTGGTTGAGCTGCGTCGCGCCGCGCCCGGCCGCCCGACTGCGGCTGGTGTGCCTGCCGTACGCCGGTGCCGGCGCTGCCGCGTACCGGCCGTGGGCCACAGTGCTCGGCGATGACGTGGAGGTGTGGGCCGCGCAGCTGCCCGGCCGTGAGCGCCGGCTGGCCGACCCGCCACTGAGCACCATGGACGAGCTGGCGACCCCGCTGGTCGCGGCGATCGTCGAGCGGGTGCCGGTGCCGTTCGCGATCTTCGGTCACAGCATGGGCGGCCTGATCGGGTACGAGGTGACCGCCCGCCTGGTCGCGCGGGGAGACCACGTACCCCAGCGTCTGGTGGTCTCGGCGGCGCGTCCGCCGCGCACCGCGGCACCGCTGGGCGCGGCGCACCGCCTCGACGACGCGGCGCTGACCCGGTGGCTGCGCGACCTGGGCGGGATCCCCGACGAGGTGCTCACCGACCCGGGCCTGCTGGAGCTGATCCTGCCCACCGTGCGGGCCGACCTGACCGTCGTCGCGTCGTACCGGCCGGCGACCGTGCCGCCGCTGCCGCTGCCCGTGGACGCGGTGGCGGCGGCCGACGATCCCCTGGTCGACCCGGACGAGGTGGCCGGCTGGGCGGCCTGCACCGATTCCGGTTTCTCGCTGACCGTCGTGCCCGGGGGCCACCTCTACCTGCACGACACCCCTCCCCCGCTGTCCCGCCTGCTCGGCGGCGGGCCGGCCGCCGACCGCGCGTACGTCGAAGGGGCCACCCGATGACCCAGGACCTGCACCCGGACCTCGCCGACCTCACCCCCGAGCAGCGGGAGCTGCTGGCCCTGCGGCTGCGCCAGAGCCGTGCCGGCAAGGCCCCCGCCAGCCGCCCCGACACCGCCGTGCCGTCGCCCCGATCGGGCGGCGGACCGGCCAGCTACCCGCTCTCCTTCACCCAGGAGCAGCTCTGGTTCCTGGACCGGCTGGAGCCGGGCACGCCGGTCTACAACGTGCCCTTCGCCGAGCGGATCACCGGCCCCCTGGACGTCGCGGCGCTGCACCGGGCGATCGACGCGGTCGTGGCCCGGCACGACGCGCTGCGGATCGTGTTCGCGTCCGTCGACGGCGTCGTCACCCAGCGGGTGTCGGACGCCCTGGAGGTGCCGCTTGCGGTAGTCGACCTGACGGCGCTGCCGGAGGCCGAGCGGCAGGCGGCGATCGTCCGGGAGGTCGCCGCGCACGCGGCGGTCACCTTCGACCTCACCAGCGGGCCGCTGCTCGCCGTCCGGCTGCTCGCCCTCGCCGCCGACGAACACCTGCTGCTGGTGACCGCGCACCACATCGTCTTCGACGCCTGGTCGGCAGGCGTGTTCGTCGAGGAGCTGGTGCGCTGGTACGGCGAGTTCGCGGCCGACGTGCCGGCCGGGCTGCCCGCGCTGCCCACCCGGTTCGTCGCGCACGTCGCCGCCCGCCGCCGGCCGGAGGCGGAGCGGGAACTGGCCGGTCACCTGGCGCACTGGCGGGAACGGCTCGCCTCGGCGCCGGCCCGCTCGACGCTGCCACCGGACCGCCCCCGGCCGCCGGTGCAGACCCACCGTGGCCGGAGCCTGCCGTTCACCGTCGACGCCGAGGTGACGGCAGCCCTCGCGGGGCTGGCCCGCAGCGCCGGCGCGACAGTCAACGCAGTGGTCCTCGCCGGGCTGACCGCCCTGCTGCGACAGGCGACCGGCCAGGACGACCTGCTGCTCGGGATGCCCTCCGCCGGCCGGGCGAGCACCGACCTGGAGCCGCTGATCGGCTGCTTCGCCACGATGCTGGTGCTGCGGGTGGACGCCGGTGGCGACCCGAGCGTGCGCGACCTCGTCCGCCGGGTGCACCGCACGGTCAGCGAGGCGTACGCCCATCAGGAGGCCCCGTACGCGCGGGTGGTGGAGGAGGTCCGGCCGGTCCGCGATCCGAGCGTGAACCCGCTGTTCCAGGTGCTGGCGACCATGACCGACGGCGGTGTGCCGCAGCGGCAGGCCGGCGGGGTCACCTTCCGGCCGGTGCCCGCCGAGAGCGGCCTCACCGACTTCGACCTGTTCGTCAGCCTGACCGCGCACGCAGACCGGATCGACGGCGCTGTCGACTTCAACGCCGACCTGTACCTCGACGAGACGATCGCCGCGACCGTGGGTCGGCTGCCGGAGCTGCTGCGCGCCATGGCGGACGCGCCGGATGAGCCGCTGTCGGAGGTGACCGGGCTGCGCCGGCACCGCATCGCCCTGGCGGCCACCTTCACCGTGGACCCGCTGCGCGATCCGGTGGAGTTCTGGCTGCGCTTCCTGCGCGTACCCGCGTCGGTGGAGCTGGCCGGGTACGGCCAGTTGGTGGCCCACCTGCTGGCCGGGCCGACGGCCGACGCCACGGTCTGCCTGCTGCGCTGGGAGGACTGGCTGCGCCGGCAGGACCACACCGCCGCCGAGGCGGCCCTCGACGCGGCGATGGACGACCTCGACGCGGCGGTGGCCGCGTACCGGCGGCGGACCGACGCCCCGCTGCTGCTGGTGGTGTGCCCCGCGTCGCCGCGCGCCGCCGACCGGCTCGGCGAGCGGTCCGGCCGCCTCGACGACCGGCTGGCCGCGTTG